>JAAYAY010000200.1 GCA_012719125.1 Planctomycetaceae bacterium
AGGCCGAGATCCTCGTACGACCGCACTTGAACGACCGGGAGCCTTGTCTCCGGGTACCGTAACATCACGTCTCGTAGCCGGTCCCAGCACGAACTGTCGTCGTTCGGTGCAGCTACGGCCAGAACGCATTCGACCCCCCGGAACTTCTCGACCGGAATCCGGTTAGCTGCCTCAGCAGGAAGCAGGCCCAGCATGATCTTTTGTCGGACTAGGCGTTTGATGTCTTCCGTCACGTGATCGATGACGAGTCGAAAATCCTCGCGGTAGGCACATGCCTGGAGCGGCCCCCAGTATGTTCCACTTGCGTTCGCCCCGTGCTTGAGTTCGACGCAGATCAGTTCCTTGTCCGGCCCTAGGGCCAGGAAATCGAGTTTGCCGCCCAAGGAATCGTCCGCTGCAGGCGTTCCCCAAAGAATCGGGGCTTCTGACCGGAGTTGTTGACGTATCGCGAGAAGTTTTGCCCGGTGTGGGTTCAACAGTTGCTCCTGTGCTGTCCTGCTCTCGAAGGCGATGCAGGCTTCGCGATCCAGCACTAGCCAGTCCATCCCCGGACGCCAATCACGTCCGAAGCAAATTGACAGACGATTCTGCCAGTAGCCCTCGCTCTTGTTACCGTACCACCTTGGATCGGCCGCGGAAAAGGCGGCAGCAAGATAGCTAGGTAACCGGCGTTTGTACTCCTGCAGGGCAACAGGTTCGAGCGGGCAGGGCATGAATAGATCGTCGAAGCCGGGCAGACTCCGATAAGTGTTCGCCGCATCTGCCTGGAGAGATGTGCCGTTAAAGGCGATTCGAATCAGGGAGTTCGTCCCGTGGTAATACTGAAGCGTGTTCCCGTCACGAAGTTGCACGTCGAGTGCGTAGCGATCTGGGATCGCTGACTGGGGGTAGTCAGACACCAAGAAGTTGAGTGGGCCCCCTGGAACCAACAGGTTCAGGAATTCCTCGCTGAGATATCGCGGGTAGGATGGCATCGTCTGGTCCTTTCACCTGAGTAAGAGCATCGTTTTGTAGGACGGGGAGAACTGCGTTGTTCACTGACAGCGGCTCCTTGACGCGTTTCCAAACGTACGTGAGCCGGCTGACACGGGTGGGTCAGCGTGCCGATCTGGTGGTGAACCTTTCGACGTTCCAACGAAAAAGGGGACGCCGAACCAAGCCTGCTCCAGACGGCCCCCGCCAAGGGGCGCAGCAGAACAGAACCTGGCCGACGCCCCCAAGCGGGGGCGTGGCAGCAAGTTCTGCTTCTGCTGAATACAAGAACCCGAAGGTCCAGGTTGGCGGTTTCGTCTGGAAGCAGTTCTTGACGCACACGCGTCAATTCAAGTTGTCAGCCGGGCTGCGATCCGCTGCCCGGATTCGAAAGTTCCTCCTGGTCAAACACCACAAGTCACACGGCTGGCCCCTCGGCCCAGCCACCGGATACCGCATCAGTGTAACAAACGCCCAAAGCAAGTCAGCTAGGGAAGCGTGGCCATCGGGCTGCGAAGCCCTTGTCGGGCAGAATCCCTACCGCCTCGACTTGGCGATCGCTGAAAACCGCAGAGCGGCGGAGTTCGATGGACTCCGGGACTGCTGTCAATAGGACTTAGGAAAAATCCAGATTTTTTTTCTCGGCACCAGAAGGCTAGGCGTGGCGTTACAGCGAATCTGCCCGACGCGTTCGTCGACGAAGACGAAGGCGGTGCCGATACACCGGTTAAACTCCTTCGATCTTGGAGTCGAAAACCACCCGAAAACCACAGCACACGAGCGTTCGTCGGGGTACGCAGAGACACTGTCCCGCAGTCTCAGCGGTCAAGTCGATCAAAGCCTCGATGTGGGGAGCACCCAACATGGATCAGCAAGTACGCAAAGTCGAGATTCTGAAGCACCCGAACGGCAGGTCGCCAAACTGGTATCTTCGCTGGTGGGAATTGAAGGCGAACGGACGGACATGGCGGGAAAGATGGCGGTCCACTCGGACCCAAGTGAGAAAGGAAGCGGAACGGCAGCGACGGAACCTGGAACGTAAACTGGAGTCGGCCCGGCAGGCGGAGCGGAACTTGACTTGGGATAGTTTTGTTGAGGAGTTCCTGGAGAAGCACGCTTCCCGAAAGCCGGCGACCACGATGGGTCTTTACCGGCACAGCCTGAACGCGTTCACCAAGTTCGGGATGCCCACCGTCCTCGAAAAGGTCGATCACGGTGTTCTGGAAGACTTTGCCGACTGGCGACTAAATGAAGGGAAGGCCGTGGCGACTGTCAACAGGGATCTGCGGCATCTGCGTGCCGCCCTGCGTTGGGCGATGCGTCGCGGGTACCTGTCCTCCGTCCCGGACTTCAAGGAAGTCTTCATCCGGGAGGATCGCAAGCAGCCGGTCGTGATGCCGGAACAGGACTTCGTCGCGATTATCAAGTCACTCCGGAGTCCAGATCTGAAGCTCGTCCGACGCCCAGCGGGCTGGTGGCGAATGTTCCTCTATTTGGCGTACTACCTCGGACTTCGTCGCGGTGAAATTCTAGGGTTGACGTGGACCAAGGTTTCCTTCGACATGTTGGAAGTCCGCGTGCTGGCACCGACCTCGAAGGGACGAAAGGAGCGGGTCGTTCCCATGGCACCGGACCTAGCCGGAGTCTTGCAGCAGTGGCGTAGCGAGCAGGGGAATCCTGGAGCCAACGACGCTGTGCTCCCGTGGCCGTACGACAATTACCGCCAGCTTTACGACGACTGGCACCTCATCATGAAGGCAGCGGGAATTCCAGACGGTGAACATTACGTGCCGAAGAACTGCCGGTCGACCTGTGCCTCGGCTTTGATCGCCGCGAATGTTCCGACCGTTGTCGTCAAGGACTTCCTTGGCCATCAGAGCGTGGCCACCACCGAGACGTACTACATTAACACAAAGCCAGCTCTCCGAGCTGCGGCTAATGCCCGCACGGTCCGACTGGAGGACGGTACGCCGGATGCCGACAAGCCCGCGAATGGAGACGCATCGACTCAACAGACTTCCGGCGACGCTGGAAAGCCTAGCCCTGGAGGAGAAATGTAGAACTCGATGTAGAACTTTGGCCCAAGAAAGAACGGAGGACTTGCGGTTTTGTGCCGCAAGTCCTTTTTTCGTAACAAGATGCGAGAGACAGGATTTGAACCTGCACCCCTTTCGGGACTGGATCCTAAGGCTACTTAACGGCGTTGGGGCTGGGTCGCCTTTGCGTGGATGATGTGCTGCAAGTTCCTGCCAGTGTGTCGGATACAAGAAACTGACGCGTGGTTTGAATTGTAACCAAGTTGGGCTTACATGGCCAACCCTGTCCCCAGTTTGTCCCCAGTCCCGGGACGGCGCGGCTTGCCGCGACGACGTTGCCCGCCGAACGGCTCAAGCTCTCGACCCTGACCGTGGCCGTTCAGAAAACGCTCAGATCTCCACTCGACAGCCCAGAGCGATAAGTCCAGAAGCCATCCGTCGTTTGTCGAAAGGACGAAGGAAGCGGTATCGGTGACATTTCGCGATGAGCGGCTGAACACCGCCACCGGGAAAACAGCTCGTTCCCATCCCCTGGTGAGTCCTGACGGAGACACCTTCTGCACGACCCAAGGCCTTCCCGTCAGACCATCGTCGGGGCAAAATCGAGCCGTGCCAGCCCCTCAACCTTCGTCCCTTTTCCCTTTCTCACTTCCCCGGCACCTGCAGATCATCAGCGGCGTGTTCGCCCGGCCGGTCGTACGTCCGGCGGGCTCCGACGCCAGCTTCGGCGCGGCGCTGGATATGACCGTCCTGCTGCGTTAAGCTGGGAGAGTGATTACCGCTCCGCACGGAAGGAGGCTTCTATGAAATGCCGGCTGCTCGTTGCTTTCAGTGTGGTCCTCGTTTCTTTCTCCGGCCGTTCAGTCGCCGCGCCGGCCGATTCCGATCGCATGCTGGCCGAGCCGACGCCCATGTTCACCGAGTGGCAGACGCGGTTCGCTCTCCCCCGCCCCGACTTCCAGGCCT
>JAAYAY010000201.1 GCA_012719125.1 Planctomycetaceae bacterium
CGCTGGTGATACTTCCACATTAAAGGAACAGAAGAGAAGAGGCACCGGTACTCTGAGCTGACAGGAGACGTTGCCTCACCCATAACCCAAGCACTTGGAGTGTCTGTCAAACTGGAGCCACCTCACATTTCGTGCCAATGCACCAGGGCGGTGTCTGTTTCGCTCCCGTCAGTGCGTTCATCAAGAGACTCGACAGGAATGTGCAGATCGCTTATGCAAAGCCTTGCCCGGTTGCTGTCACAGTCGATGAGAGACGGCAGGCTGTTGACAAGTTCGAAAACCGTGATGTCCTTTCGGAACCCATAGGCACAAAGGCACTGGCATGCTCGTTGCCATCGGACCTGTGCCTCCGAATGCCTGCCTGCCACGATGTAGGCTGCCGTGAGTTTCATTTCGAGTCTGGCTTGGATCTCGTAGAGTCCAGTCTCGACCATGCGCGTTTGCTCTTCAATCAGCTTCATGATTGCAGAAGAGACATTCTCTGGATTAAGAAACATCTCTCCCAAAGCCACGAGCGCATCCATGGTTAGTGGCCCTCCCGGAGATCCCCGCAGATAGGTGGTCGTCGACGATGCTATCTCAGAGAGGTAGTTTAGGCCATCGGACAAAGCACCTGGACTCTGAAGCATGGAAATAGCTGTCTTCCATACCACGGCAATCTCGTCCCGGATCGAGTAGAGATCACACGCCCGTGGCGATCCGCGAAAAGGGCTCTTCTCATTAGCAATGTTCGCCAGTGCCTCACATACCGCCTTCTCGCGCAAGACCAGATTCTCGTTCTCATTGGCGAACGCCAGTGACACGGAAATCGCGAATCGCAGCCACGCCGTATACCAGCCCTCGATCTCGATGCTATCGCGAATCGCCACTAGCGATTCCGAATCAAGATAAGCAGATAATCCAATTGCGGCAATCCACTCATGTGTCTTCTGTTCATCCGGATACGAGAGCCCCCGAAGCTGATTGGTCACTTCACGGATATCCGGGCAGTGTGCTGCTAGATTCGTGGGATCCGCTCCGAGTTGGACACACTCAAATGCTTCGACAACATCAACCGCGAACTGCCCAGCTTTGTTCGCATATGCAGCTGGGTCCTCTGGCCCATCTGAATCACGCATGATCTCGGCCATTGCCAGATGAACGTAAAGCAAAGCACGACTGGGTAGATTGGGAGACTGTGCTAACGTTTGTAGCGTGTCGGCCCCATGGAGACTTGCCAACCGTGCTAGAACACCTCGCATATACCAGGCTGGAGCATTTGATGCGTGCTGCATCCAACTACTAACACGGTCCGTGATGTGCTCAACGGTGGATAGGCGCGCTCTGCCGTGAAAGTCTGCCAAGGCGGCGGCTTGTCGCTCATGCAGGCCCGTAGGTCCGTCTAACTCGAGATACTCTCGCCAGGGCGGCGTCACGCCAGCATCATCACAAATGGAACACGCAATCAAACCCTCGTCACGAGAGCGGGTGGGCTTACCCTCGAAAAGCAGCTGGTTGACAAGTGCAGCGGGGCCATCTACAGCGAGAAGCGTTTTTGCGTAGATTTCGAAGTCGAGTTTCTCCTGGAAGCACGTTTCAATCGACTTGCGAACCTCTGTCAAGCGACAGAGCGCCGGCCAATCGAAGACCGCCGCTGCGGCTTTTGCTGCCAAGCCAATGTTGTTGAGAATCGCATCTGCTGGATACCCTCTTTCGAGACTTCGACTGACGAAGTCTGCATCAACAAGACGCAAGATATCCTGATGGCGAGATCGGCGAAACATGTAGACCAGCAAGTATCGATATGCCCGAGCGTCAGCAGGGAACCCACGAGAAAGGAGCCAATCCGAGATCTTCGTCAGTACAGCATCTCGATGAACTGGATGAGCGGCTAATGCCTCCAAAATGAACCGACGGAAACTCTCATGATACACCCTGAGGCCGCCTTGGCCTGTGACATCTCGAACTACTGGAGCCAGCCTCGTCAGAAGTTCGGAAAGCTGCGTGGAAACTTCGGGGCAAATCTCCGTGAGTTCATCTTCGGACACAGCGAAATCAACATATGCCAAGATGCTTGCGACTACATCCGGCATTTCCGACCCTACAAGATACTGATAGTACCCTCTCAGGTGCTCATCATACGGAGGGGCTTCCTCTATTACCTGCATTGGCCCCTTGGCACCGCCCGATTGAAGTGCAGACCGAGTCTCCTGACACAAGTACGTGGTATAAAGAGGATTACCGCCGCATCGGGTATGGAGCGCTTGAAGATATGAGTCAATCTCGTTGTCGTCAAACACTTCTGCAACTACTTCCAGGGTTCCAAGTTGACGTGCCAGCTGGCACGTCTCTTCCTCATTCCAACCTTGAAGTTGAAGTGGCGCTGCGTTGCCTGTGAGAGGAGTTAAGTGCTCTCCTGGTTGCGATCCCACCAGCAAGCACACGCCGTCCGGCAACTCTAAACTTGCCAATTCTTCGACGATCTGGGCCTCGGCCGGCGCCACGTCGCTGGCTTCTACCAAAACGCGTTCAACATGATCCAGGCCGTCAACAATGAGTAGGACGTTGCGATGTGGCTGCTTGGAACGGGCCGTTCTAAGAAGACGCTCCAATTCGCTTGGTCCCGCAGAGAAACGCGGAAACTGATGTGCGTGAAGAGTTGGGTCTGCTTCGACGAGTTCCGCAACAAGATTTCCAAATAGTACGTCACTAGTGATCCTCCGCTCCCGGAGTGCGTCACCAGGCTCCAAATAGCAGTAGTGACGGACAACCAGCATTCCACTCTTCGCACATTCCTCGGCGAACGGCGTAAGGACCCAAGACTTCCCGCTGCCTGGTGGGCCAACCAGGACAACGGTCTTTTCTGCGAAGACACGTTGGCGTAGCTCTCGCAAAGTATCTCCGCGGGAAACAAGGTGACCAGGGATTACCGGGAACTTCTGCGTAACACGCCCGAAATCAGTTCGCAACCCCAGATCTCGCAGGACTGTATTCGGATCAAGTGACTCCTGCTTGGCTCTCGCGAGGCTGGCGCGATATGTCAAGCGCACGGCAGCCTCCTCCGGTCGAATCTCGCGGTTCGGATAGCGGCCTGCGCCGATTCGATCGTCAAGGAAATCACGGAGTAGGACTTGAAGCGGCCCTGGGCTTGAAAAATCGAGCGTGATTTGGGGGCATTCCAACTCGATAATCAGCCGATCGCAAAACGTCACAAGATCTTGCCGTTGGAAGGGTGTTGGATTGCGCAATTTCCATCGCAGCTTTCCATCCTCCGGCCAGATTTCCTGAATGTTCAGCCGATAGAGCTTCGTCGGATACGTCTCAAACGTCGGTTCAGCATCACGGGGAGAGAGGAGTGTTGCGACGTCCTCGTCCGACGGAACAGCCCACGTAGTGCAGATCCGATATTCGTCCGCGGGATCGCTACCTGCTTTCAGAAAACATTGTACGATGTCATCGATTCTCAAATCACTTGTCTTTGTCTTAATCGCCTCCACTTCAAATTGCTTGTCAATGTTTGCACTTGACTTGAATTGCCTGCGAACCACTCTGCCTTCTCGTCTGACTGTAAGATCGTCAAAGAGGTCACCGCCATACTCCTTGTGATCGACGGTTACCGACTCTGTCCCATCAACGATGGCCTTCGCAAGCAGATATGCAGTCGCAACATCCTGATACACGTACCCGCGATGTGCCGCGCTCAAGCCGTGCATCTGTTCCTGATCGTCCTCGCTAGTTGAGGCGCCAACTTCGAGGTCGTTTCGAACATCTCCATTTTCCAGGTTCATGATTTGCCACCGTGCGTCACCCAGTTGTCACAACGAGGTGCTCCTTGTCTCACCTGTGAGCTGGAATCGCATGTTGTCTATTTGGGGAAGCTGTCATACCAAGGGTAATCAGCTGCCGTATTATAGGCAATGGTCCAACCATCGCCTAGCTCGTGATCGGCCACTGGAGAATTGCCCTGAATGAAGCCGCTGGGCTCGCTATACCCAGCGGCTTTCAACACGAACCGGATTTTCAAAGATCAACCGCTCGCAGAGCTGCCTTACGGCACAAGCAACCGCTCGCGAATCTCCGCGTCCTGCCGTTCAAGGTCCACAACCTGCCGACGCAGGCCGCGCAATTCCCGTTCAAGCTCGCGGGCCTGAGCGTCGCAGTTCTCGGCTCCCTTCACGTGGGCCTCGGCATTGGGTTCGCGAACGCAAAGCTCGGCATCCGCCCGCTCGGCCTTGGCCTGGTTGCGAAGGTTGCAGCCCTGCGTTTCCGCCGAGCCCAGCCGACGCTTCGCTTGATCCAACGGCCGCGCAATCTCTTCCAGACGGGAAACGAGGTCTGCGTTGGGGCAGGTGCTGTAGAGTTCTTGCCGGGCGAGATCGGCTTCGCTCGTGAGCGTCTTGATCTGCTTCAGCCGAATGTCGAGCGGATCCACCGTGGCATCGTGCCGGGCGCTGGCGTCGTTGAAGATGCGATCGGCCTCGGCGATCGCGCCTTCGATCCGCTTGCGTTCCTCTTCAAATTCCTGGACGCCGTCCACGGAGCCCAGTGGTTCCTGGCGGAAATGATCTACAACACCAACCCGAAGCGCAAGCGAGGACGGAACGGCCTCAACCTCTATCCTCGCTCTCGCTGTTTTGAAGTTGTGCCATTTCAGATCTTGCTTGGCCGAAGGCCTCTCGCCACCGTAGCCTGGGGCGTCGCCCCATGAAACTAGCTACCACGAATATAGGACTACGTACACACCTAAATAAAACATGCCAGACAAAGAAACACACTATCCCCCTCACAATAAGGGTCTATTTGCGCCGTCCGATATTCGCCGAAATCCGCCGCAACTCTCGCCCAGCCAACATCTTGTGTCAAAAACGTTAGGGCTTCCTACTGTGCGCAAATCAACACACCGATCGGGGGCCATCCGCCAACTCCGCGCCCAACCCGCTCTCGTTCCATACGCAGACTCTTGCACTCAATAAGTTAACCCCTATCAAGCCCTGCAGATCCAATAAGCGGAGAGCTGACAACGAAAGCCCGGGTTCTTCGGAGAACCGCTCTCTCCCATCCATACCACGCCAAGCCGTCCGGCAAACCTACCGGCCTGCCCCTGCTCCCACTCCTATTCCTTCAGTCGATGCAGAAAGCGGATCCCGTCGATCCCTTCCGCGGCGCCCGGCACTCGCTTGACCTCGCGGCAAATCTGCCCGGAACGCATCAGGGCGTGAAGCACATCGTAGACCGCGTCGTAGCGTACGTTGGGTGCCGGCGCGGAACACAGCGGTTCCACGGCCTTGAGCAATGCCCCCACGTGCAGCGCCTCGCCCCCGGACAAGGCATCGAGGATCGCCTGGCGAGCCTGCCCCCGGTCCATGTCGTCGACAATGGCTTCCGACGCCGGACCCATAGGCGACATGCAAAGCCTGTCCTTCGACATCGTGAAGGAGGAACAAGGAGGAATCCACCTCCACCACCGCACGGTCGGCGGGAAGCCTTCGGGTGAACTGGCCACGTAGGCGCCGTCATCGTCCATGCCCACACAGGCCGGCATATTCCAACGGGCGCCATAGACCGCATCGGCGTGCTGGGGCGAGACGAAGAGCCCCACTACTTCCGACGGTATCTCGACCATGGCCGTGGCAATGGCCTTCTCCGGCCGGCCGGTTCGCTTCAAGGCGTCTTCGACCAGGTGGGCCATCACGTCGCTGATATGAACCGAGCGACCGTCGTCGAGCACGGGATACTGGCCGATGGGACGAGGACTCACCGCGTGAAACACATGCCCTTCGCGGGCCAGCCGGTTCGGAATCTCCGTGCGGCCAGGGTGGTCGATCCAGACGCCCGCGCTGCCGTTGGCGACGTACGCCACCGATTCGAAGCAGGCGACAAAAGGGTGCGCCCATTCTTCATCGCCGCCGGACTTGGAGCGGGAATGGGCAATGCCCACGCAACCCGGCAAGGTCTCCGCATCCGCCGTTTTGCGCAGGTCGGCCACGGTGCCCACCACCTTGCTCCAGTGCAGGCTGCCCGCCTCCACGGCGGCCACCCCCGCATAGAATCCGCCCGCCAGGCCCTCCTGACGCTCGATCATCTCGATGACCACAGGTGCGGCAAGACGCGAACCCGCATATCCGGCAATCACGCACATTTTGACGTCTCCTGTTTCTTGAACATCGTACCCGTCAGGGCCCGCTCGGGTAAAGCCTAGCAGCCGAGATTGCAGTGGGTGAAGAAGATCGTTCCCGACCCGTTCCACCCCCGCAGACAGTTCTCCTCGCCCAGGTGCGGAAAGCAACTGCTCACCAGGGCCCGGCGTCCCGTGCGGCAGAACGACGCCGGATTGGGTGCCAGCCGATCGGAGCCGCACTGTCGGGCGCAGCCGACGCACGCGGCCAGCGACTCGACGGCCACCCGGGCGCGGCGAGCCAGTTCGCCCTGCTCGTGCAGTTCCAGGTAGGCGGGGTAGGTGTCGGGCATGGTAGCGGCAGGCCTCTCGTATTGGTGCCCGGCGGGCGCCGATTGTGTATCATGAGCCGAACGACACCCTTTTTCGTATTCATTCAGCCATCTGAAGTACCAGGACTGCCGGTCGGAAGGCGAGCAACGCGGGTTGAATTGGGAAAGCGGTTCCAGGCACCTGAGCGTGTTCGTAATCGACCGAGGCTCCGCCGCCTACCGACCTTTCCAGCTACTTCGCTTGGTTGAAATGTTACCCTTTTTCGTGAAGGAGATTCGGCAATGGGACGATCCGGGCGGCGGCTGTTGGCAACTCTGCTGTTGGTCCTGTTCGTGGGCGGCACGGTCGCGCACGCTGATAGTATACTCCTTCGGGTCCGCGACGTGCCCGAGCACGGGCTGGTCGTCGCCCCGGTCGACCTGACGGGCGCCGCCCGGTGGTGCCAGATCGCTGCGGTGACCCCCGAAGATGTCCGAGTGATCGATCCGAACGATCGCCAGGTGCCCTGCCAGTTTGTGCCCGATCCCGATTTCGATGGGTCGGAGCGGATCGCGGGAACCGTCGTGCTGCAACTGCCGCCCGGCTCGGACGGGCAGCTTCGCTTGTCGTTCGACGGAAACGGCAAACCGACCGCACCGCCTTTCGACGGAACCGTCCGCACGAAGAACTACGAGGTCGTCCACCAGGCCGACCGGCTGGGCGGGTTTCCGTCGAAGATCACCTTCGCCGGATCGGGCAAGGTTTTCGATTCGCTCCGCTGGCACGATCGCACGCACCATGCCGAACTGGGCGGTTATCGGTTGATCGACGACGGCGAGGCGAAGGTCGAGCGAGTCGCCGAAGGACCGTTGTGCACAGTCGTTCGCGTGGCAGGACGCTATCTGCGAGGCAAGGACCAGCCCGCAAGCCAGCCGTCGGCCGTCTATCAATGGTTCTACTTCCACGACCTGCCGCTGGTCTATGTCACCACGGTTCAGAAACAGCGGGAACCGTTTGCCTGGAAAGAGTGGCACTTCCTGGAACTGATCTATCCCGACGAGTCCTTCACCAAGTGGACCGGTGCAAGCCCCGAGGCTCAGGGCGATGTGGCGGGCAGCGGCAAATCGACCAGCTTCTCCGAATGGGCAGCGCTGCTCGATGGCCGCAGCGCCATCGGCATGTTGCGGTCGGGACGTTTGATGATCCACGACGGCCGCGGGGCTTATGGAACGTATCTTCACGCCTTCAGCAGTGTTGCGTGGAGCGAATTTGCGGGCACGGAGCGGGAACTGGCGGCCTGGCTGTGGGTCGGCGGCAGCGACGACCCGGGCGCGGCGATCCGCGAGGCGGCCAGGTCGCTGCCGACGGACGGGCATGTGGCGGTCACAACGGAAAGCGTTTGGCGCCGGTTGACGGAGGCCCGGCGGAACCTCGACCAGCTTAGGCCCGATGAGGCACGGAGGGCCTGGCAGTATCTGTCGTCGGCCGAGCAGTTGGAGGCACAAGGGCGATTTCGGGAGGCGGTTGAGGCGTGCGACGGGCGGTTGCCCGAGAACCGGGTCCGAATCGCTGCCGGCGATCAGGCGATCACCTTCGAGCAAACCGACGCGGGACTGCGGATGCTGGAGCTTGCCGATCTGGCTCGGCGGAGGCAGCTTCTGGCGTCGAAACCGCTGCCGCTGTTTCGCGTCTCGGTGCGCAATGAGGAGACCAAGGCGGAAACGGTGTTTGCGGCTGATTCCGGCTGGAAAGCAGCCAGCGCCCGGTCCGACGCCAAGGGCGTGCTGACACTCCAGTGGAAGGCCCCGGCGGACGAGCGGCTGGCGGGACTGACGATCACGGCGGTCGCGACCCCCGACGCCCAGGCGAATCGGATTGCCTGGGATCTGAACATCGAAAACGTGCCCAAGCCCTGGGGCGTGTGGCGAGTCGTCTTCCCGCAAGTTGCCCTGGCCGAGCCGGGGCCTGCGGCCGAGGTGTTCTACCCGCGAGGGGCAGGGGAGGTGAAGTCGGGCGTCTGGAGCGAGGCGTTTCGGTTCTCGGGCACGTATCCAAGTGGCTGGATGTCGATGCCGTTCATGGCGGCCTACGATCGCAGGGTGGGGACAGGCCTGTATGCGGCCGTTCACGACCCGTGGGGCGGCACGAAGGACCTGCTTGCCGAGAGCCGGCCGGTGGATCGGGCGGTCGACCTGTCGTTTGATCATCCGGCACCGAATATGGGGCAGGCCGGCACGGGGTTCGAGTTGGAGGGGACGGCCGTGTGGCAGTTGCTGCGCGGCGACTGGTTCGACGCCTCGGTCATCTATCGTGACTGGGCTCGAGAGAACGCGAAATGGCGCGCCGCGCCCGGCCGAGCCGACAGCACGCCGAAATGGATGCGGGAACTCTCCTGCTGGGCCTTGGCCAGCGGAACGGCCGAGCAGGTCGTGCCTGCGACCAGGGAATTCCAGCAGGCGATGGGCTTGCCGGTGGGTGTTCACTGGTACAACTGGCACGAGATCCCCTTCGATAACGACTATCCGCACTACTTTCCCACGAAGCCCGGCTTCGCCGAGGGAGTGGCCGAGTTGCAGGCAAACAACGTATTCGTCATGCCCTACATCAACGGGCGGCTCTGGGACACGCGGGATCGCGGGCTGGACGTGTTTCAGTTCGACGACGTGGCTCGCGCTGCCGCCACGAAGAGCGAGGCGGGCGAACCCTACACGGAGATGTACGGCAGCAAGGAGACCGACGGCAGTCGCGTGAGCCTGGCGGCCATGTGCCCTTCCACCGAGCTCTGGCAGGACAAGGTCCGCGAGATCGTGCTGCGGCTGATGAACGAGTGCGGCGTGAAGGGTGTCTACATCGACCAGGTTGCGGCCGCCAAGCCCCAGTTGTGTTTTGACCCTTCTCACGGGCATCCGCTGGGGGGCGGACATTGGTGGACGGAGAGCTATTGGCGTCTGCTGGAGCGGATCTACGCCGGCATGCCCGAGGATTGCATGCTCACCACGGAATGCAACGCGGAACCCTACACCCACGTTTTCGACGGTTACCTGACCTGGCACTGGCAATACGACGGCCAGGTGCCGGCCTTCCCGGCCGTTTACGGCGGCACGATCCAGATGTTCGGTCGGGCCTACCGGGGCGGGCCGACGAAGGACCTTGCCCTGCGGATGAAGGCCGGCCAGCAACTCGTCTACGGCGAGCAGATCGGCTGGATCAACCCGAGCGTGACCAAGGAGCCCGACAACATGGCCTTCCTCCGCCAGATCGTTCATCTCCGGGCGAAGTTGATCGACTACTTCGTCCGCGGTGAGATGGCCCGCCCGCCGCAACTCGGGGGCTGTCCCGATTTTCGCCCCGCCGGGGACAGTCCCGATTCTCGCCCCGCGAAAATGGGACTGTCCCCCTCCGCCCCACCACAAACGTCGCAAGCAACCGTCCCCCGAGTCACCGCCGACTGGCAGTGGAGCGGGGAGTGGCCGGTGACGACCGACGCCGTGTTGACGGGAGCCTGGCGATTGCCGGAGGAGAATCGTGTGGTGCTGATGTTCGTAAATGTGAGCGACGAGCCGGTGACGGCGAAGTTCGTCTTCGACGCAAGCGAGTACGGTTTGCGGGGCGGCCAATTGGCGGTGCGCAAGGTGATGGCCGAGAGCTCGGAAGAGTCTGCGATTGCCGAGGAACTCAGCTTCCCGGCGAAGTCGGCGTGGGCCTGGGAGGTTGGGGCAAAATAGGCGTTTAGTCATTGGAGATGTCTTGGCATCGCACAGTTATCAACTTTGCTCGGATTTTCACAAATCTGACACTTTCCACCCAGATTAGGGCCTTCTCGTGAAGGGGTCGGTGAGGTGTGACGGGGTAGCGGCGGGCTTGGGGAAAAGCATGGGGTTTGCTCCTGCGGTTATATGTACTTATGTACATAGATGTGATTATATGGAAATCACGGCGGAGTTCAAGTAGTTTTTTGAACAGTCTGGATGGGGGGGGTGGGCTGTTGACGGTTGCCTGCGAGAGACGAGGAAGGCTATCTGACACAAGCCCCCCAGAGTGGGCCGGGACTGAAGAAATCCCCCAATTGATTGCGGTCTTGACGCCGAAGAAACTAGATGACTTCCGTGTCCGATCAAGACAAGGACGTATTGATACAGATTCGTACCGATACGGATCTGTATCGAATCTCTGCCGCAAGAGATGCGGCTGAGGCTGCAAAACCCGTTGGAGCATGTTCTTGGATGGCTGCGTCCCAGGGCGGCGCAGGCCCACCTCGTCTCCGCCGACGGGAAGCTGCTTGCCGTGCCGGCGCCTTCCGGATTGCCGTAACAGGCCCATTGATCGGAGGAATTGCCGGGCCGCGATCAGCCGGAAATGTGAGCTATACTGATAATGAGCGGAGGCATTCCTCACTCGGTGGGTGAGCGTACTGGGCAGTGCAGGGTCATGTGGTGATCCGGCTCTGGACTTCCGCAAATCCGTCGCATTCGGTGGCGGATAAGACCATCAGGTTCACCCCGGGAACGAAGTCCTCGTTTCGATCATGGAAAACCTGGCCGTCAAGACGTCGTCGCTTTCCCGGAGAATCGGTGCAGTCCTTCTGACCCTCAAGGCTCGATGCCGCCGGCAGGGGTTCGTCTGCGATTCGCTTCAGGGCTGCACGCAGTTCAGCGTCTGCATCAATTCGGACCTGACGCTCTCCTGCAGTTATCGCGACCTGGACGGCTCGGGACACATCGGCGACCTCGGCGAACAATCGTTCGAGGAGGCGTTTCTCGGACCGGTCGCCCAGTCCTTCAGGGAGCAACTCGCCGCCGGCCGGCTCCCGACGTCCGACTGCGTGCGTTGCATGTACCTCCACGCCGTGCCGAAGCCGGAAGCTCGGCAGATGACGGCCCAGATTGCGATGCCGAAGGCGGTGATGTTGGAGAACACGAGCCTCTGCAATCTTCGCTGCCTGAGTTGCCGCCGCGATGCCGTCAAGCGTATGCGGAAGCGTCGCCGGATGTCGCTGGACGATGTGCGCAGGGTGGCCGATGAGCTGGCGCAGATCGGGGTGAATGAGATCACGTTTCATCACCTCGGCGAGCCGTTCATGTCGGACCGCGTGCTCGATGAATTGACGATCCTGCGAGATCGCAACCCGAACCTTCGGCTCGTGGTTTCTACGAACGGCATGTTCGTCGACACCGATCCGAAACGCGAGGCGGCCCTCCTGTTCGATTCGATCTACTTCTCTCTGGACGGCATCGACCAGAAGATGGCGGCACGCTACCAGCGAGGGATCCAGTTCGATCGGGTCCTTCAGAACCTGACAGACCTGGTTGCCTATCGGGGTGACAAGAGATCCCCTCGCATCGTCTGGAAGTACCTCCTCTTCCGTTGGAACGAACGCCGCAAGTACCAGTTGAGGGCGATTGAAATGGCGCGCGAGGCCGGGGCGGACGAGATTCGGTTCGAAAAGACGGTCTCCCCCTTCTACGGTTTGCCGTGGCGATCTCACCTGGGTTCCAATCGCGACCTGGGCGTCGATTTCGGCTTCGCCAGGCACGTGACCCTGCGGGAAGTGCCAGCATCCGTCGTCGAACCGTCAGAACAGACGCGTTGCGAGTCGGGACTCGACACCGAATCTCTGGCTACGAAATCCTGCGAGACTTGCTGCGATCAATGGAGCCAGGCAGGTTTGCCGGTAGCTCGCTGACGGTCTCGCAGCAGGTCCCAGGTCGTTCATCGAGGTCGCCTTTCCCAAGATTCCTGCCGATCGGATGCAAGCCGCAGAACCTCGTCGGGCACTTGCGAGATGTTTTGCAGCACCTTGCTCGCTTGGGAAAAGTTGCCGTCTCTGGTCCAGTCGCTCAGAACGATCAAGCATTCCAATCCGGCCGCCTTGGCGGAGGCCAATCCTCGTTCGGAGTCTTCGATCACGACACATTCGTCCGGCTCGTTGCCGGCGCGCGCCAGTGCTTTCAGATAAGGTTCGGGGTGCGGCTTGGTGTGTTCGCAGTCCTCACGAGTGAGGACGAAATCGAAGTACGGCAACAGACCGCTTCTGTCGTGAATAATCTCGAAGTGTTCACGACGAGTGCTGGTCACGACCGCCATGCGCACCCTGCCGTGCAAGGACCGCAACACCTGCGCCACACCGTCCATCACTCGCGATTCCGCCCCCAGAGACTCGGCGTAGATGCGATCCCGCTCAGCTCGAAGGCGGGCGATCCGGTTCGGGTCGATTCCCCGCTCTTCAGCCAGCACGAACGTGCTCTCGCCCCGGCGGAGCGATATCTCCTTGAACTGTTCCGGTGTCAGTCCGACGTCGACGGTTTGGAGAACCGTTTTGGTTGCCTGGAAATAGAGGCCTTCCGTGTCGACGAGCACGCCGTCGTTATCCCAAAGGACCGTGAACATGCTTCTGGATTCCGCCTGCGGGGGAACGATGTTTCAGTCACCGGCGGACAAGACCGGCCATGTTCTGGATTCCCGCCTTCGCGGGAATGACGTATAGGTCGACGGGTAGGACACACGGGACGCGAGTGAAGTTCAGGGACAACCCGGGCGGACTGTTGCTCCCACTCGGCTGGCTAGGGAAGGATTTCGATTTCGTACCAGATTGTCTTGTGTTGCGGACCGATTTCGAGGAGGCAATTGCCGGCCTGGGACTGGGCGGGGATTGACGCCTTGCGGTTGCCCGACGGGTCGAGGGCGTGGAACCGGACCTTGCCGGAATCAACCGGCAGGGTCAGGGCGGCGGGGATGCCCTCACAGAGGATGGGAGCCTCGCCCCAGCGGTTGCTCAGGGTAACGCGGTCGCCGCCGAGGTCCTGGAGTTCTGCGCCCGAGTTCTGCACGTCGCCCGTGGCTGCCAGGAGAATTCGGCCGGGGGAGCGGAGGTCGGCGCCGTCGAGGGCAGTCATGGTGATCGTCGTCCAGTCGCGTTTGGTCTTGCCGACTTTCAACTGAACGTCGCCCAAGGCAAACGTCCGCCCGCGGACAAAACCGGTGAAGACCTTCGTTTTGGGCGTGTCCGCGATGAAGAAGCCGGCATCCGGCTGGCTGAAGTCCCAGTGAAGCTGACCCGTGTCGGATGCGATCTGTTTGGTGCTCTCCAAACCAAGAGGTAGTTCATTTTCGGTCTGGGGATCGAGATTCAACGCCACGGCATGCAACATGGCCATGTCCAGGTCGAGGCCCAGATTCTCGGCCGTCAGGCTGCGAGGATTGATGGTTCGGTGGAGTATGTCGCGTTCCCGTTCGGAATCCAAATCGACCTGAATCGTCGACCTGGCTTCGGCAGCGTCACCTCGGAGGAAGAGGGCGGCGCAGGCGATATGGTGGGCGATCTTGGCCGGGTCGCCTTTGATGTCGAAGAAGCCGGTGATGCGGTCGGGTTCAAACTCTTGGCTGTGGGAGTAGGTAAAAGTGAAGATCCCGTCCCACTTTTGGAAGCGGCCGAAGGCGGCGATCATGGGAAAGCCTTCGGCGGCGTAGGAGTTGGGGGCCGGGTGATTGTATTCGCTGACCGTGTAGGGCATGCCGGCGATGCGGCGAGTGGCGAGCCGGGTGAGGGTGCCGCCGTCGTCGGAATTGACCAGGGCCAGGTTGCGGACGTACCAATCGCGGGAATCCCAAGGCCGGCCGGGGAAGCTGGGGTGGTGGAAGTAGGAGTGGGCGTCGAGGTAGTCGAGCCGGGCCTGAATCGTGGCGGGGCCGTAGTTTAACTGGGTCCCGGAAACAATCGATTTCAGTTTCAGATCGTCTTTGAGGAAGCGATACATGCCGACCCAGTAGTCGTACTCGGTGTCCCACATGAAGTCGACGAAGTCGTGGCGTGCCGTCTCAGTGAGGTTGAGGCTTCCGCGGGTGACGACGGGGACGGATGCGTCTTCGAGTTTCTGGCCGGGTTCGAGCCCGACGATTCCTCCGGGGCGGAACGAGACGCCCGACAGTTCGTAGACGCCCGGCTGGAACTCGCTGAAGCTGACGCGGACGTTGTCGTCGTCGGCCTGGGCGACGAAGGTCAGCCGGAACGGGGTCCACTCGGCGCCGGCGTCGATTCTGCTCGACAGGCCGAGCCGCTGCCACGGTTCATGGGCCATCATGCAGTTGACGCCCAGCTTTCGCGGCTCACTGGCGCGAGCGTAGCCGCTGAGCGTGTAAGGCTGATCCTTCTTGACGGCAAGGCGTGCGTGCCAGAGTTGGGGAATCCACGACTCGCGGCCCATCTGCTCGATCGCCACTCGCAGGGCTCGGCGGCCGTCGGGGCCGTCGCCGGTGACGGACGCGTCGACTTTCGACTGGGCGTCGGTCTGGATTGACCAGGCCTTGCCCATCGGCTGCTGGAAGTCGGGGTCGGCCAGCAGTTCGTCGCCCAGGGGCGTAGCACCGACGTTCCAGGCTTTCTTGAGAGCGGCGGTGGAGGCGTACTTCTTGGCGAGCCAGGCGTTCCAGAGCCCGCGATAGATCGTGGCGTAAGGATCGGGCAAGTCGTCGAGGTCGCCCGAGTTCCAGGTGGTGAACAGGGCGTCTTCGTTGCTGATTTCGACCATGGCAACGGCCGGTTCATTGCAGTAGGCCGTCTTGGTGTAGGGATTGACGTGGGTCAGCAGGTCGCGGGCGTACTTCTTCTGGAGTTCGATCATTTGCGGCTCGAAGTTGCCGATGCCCTTGTCGTACTTGGGCCGCTGGTCGGCGAGGGGGAAACCTTCCTTATCGCCGAGGGTTCGCGAGACGTGCAGATTGATGTTGGTATAGATGCCGTTCTGCTTGAGCTGGTAGATCAAGTAGTCGAGGGCGTCAAGCCGCTGGGGGTCGATGATGGTTTTGTTTTCGCTGTCGCCCCAGATGGAGCGGGAGTCCATGTGGTGCATGCGGACGCAGTTGATTCCGATTCTCGCCATGCGTGCGGCGAGTTTCTCGGCGTCGCCGCGGGTGGGGAAGCAGGCGTCGAAGCAGAGGTTGGTCGCCCAGAAGCGGATCGGGCCGGCGTCGGTCGCCAGGCGTCCCGCGGCGTTGCGGACGAAGCCGCTTCCACCCGCCGGTTTGGGCAGCCAGGCGGAGATGTTGGTCGCGTTGTCGGGTGCGTCGTAGGAGATGACGAAGGGGAACGGTTCGGAGGCGTCGGCAGCAAGGGCGAGTGGCGGGGGCGACAGCAGGACGGACATGATGGCCAGGACGATTGCGGAGCGCATGGAGAAACTCCTTGGCAAGGGGCGGCGGGGCGGGTCTGGAGGTGGGGAATCCAAGGCAACCTAATCGAAGCGGTGCTGCAACGCAAGGAGAGCGGTGGGAAGCACGCCATCAAGGGGAAGGTCGTTGAAGACCACCGATTTGCTGCGGGCAAATGGTTGTGGGCTGTGTTGGCGATTGATGCACTTGTCGATCGATTGGCCCATCGAACGGTGACAGTTATCGTGTTGCGGCTAATGGGTTACGATGTTGTCGGATGGGATACAGAATGCGGGGATCGGCGATTGACGGTCCTTCTGCTAAGTCCTTCTGGTTATGTGAGTTGGGCCGACGGCTTGGGCGGTCGGCGGTGCGGTGGCGAGAAATGGCGATGAAAACCTTGCCGGTGGAGGGGTGGTCGAGGCGGGTGAGAATCCGCATCACCGGGCCTGCGACTGCCGGCGATATTCTCTGGGGGAGAGGCCCGTCTGCTTGGCGAAGACAACGTCCAGACGGCGGGCGCTGGGGAAACCTGCTCGGCTGGCGATCGTCGTGATGGGCAGATGAGTGTCGGTAAGGAGTTCCTTCGCCCGCTCGACCCGCACCCGGCAGATTTCGTCCAGTACTGAGCGACCGAGGACCGAACGAAACCGGCGTTCGAGAAGCCGGCGACCGACCGCGATGCCGTTGGCCAGGTCGTTGACGCTCATCACCTCCCAGGCATGCTCGCGAATGTACTGAAGGGCAGCCTGGATCGTCTCGTCCTCGATGGCCAGGATATCCGTAGAGTAGCGGGTAACCACGTGCAAAGGCGGCAACAGCAGTGGTTTCTGCGGTGCAGGCCTGCCGGACATGAGCCGGTCGAGCAAGGCAGCCGCCTCGAAACCGATTCGCTCGGAGGGCACGGCGACGCTGGACAGTGCAGGTTGGGTCAACCGGCAATCCAGATCGTCGTTGCCGACTCCGAGCAACGCGACGTCTTCGGGCACCCGGAGGCCCATTTGACTGCACACGTCGGCCAGGTAGCGGGCGGGGGCATCCTCGCAGCAGAGAACCGCGACCGGTTTGGGCAGTTGGCGTAGCCACCGCTGCGCCTTCTGCGTCGACTTCTTCCATAGGGCGGCGGTGGTGAGATCGGCGAGATACTCCGTGTAGCATGAGGAGACCATGTGGCCCTCCGAAGCCACACGCTGGCAGAAGGCGGCCTCCTGGGCTCGCGAATAGGCCGCCGCTTCGCTGCCGAAAAAGCCGAATCGGTCGAACTTCCGCTCGAGGAAGTGTTCCGCGGCCAGACGCCCGACGGCCGTGTGATCGACGTCGACCGTGGGCACCTCGAGGCCCGGCAACGTGTGGGCGGTGTCGATCAAGGGTATCCGCAGGCGGATCAGTTCCTGGGCCACCCGGAGGAGGACGAGTCCGGCAATGATCCCGTGGGGCTTCCAGTCACGAACCTGGGAAACGAGGCGGATATTGGGGGGCGCATCGCGCAGGATCCAGTTGGGTTTGCTGGCGGCGTACACCCGCACCCCCCGGATGACCTCGCGAACGAAGCTCAAACCACGGTCGAGAAGCAGGGCGATTCGACGGGGCTGTTCCACGCCTTTTTCCTATCCTGGAGCGTCCGGCTGGCAGACTTCTATCGTCCGCCTGCCTGAGCCTTTCGGCCCGATACACCCTCTCCACCCGGAGTAGGGGAGGCTTGCGTCCCATTGTGCGCAATCTTATCGTTCTTTCGCAAGGCGTCCGGATCGGGTCGCTGTCGCAAAACGGTAAGAGAATTGCGCATTCCGTACTGGAAGGTCCAGAATTCTCGTATATTCTACGGGAAGCTGGGAATGGCTTGTCGTTGCACATTGAAAGGAAGGGTTGGGAAATGAGTGAGAAGAATTCCATGTCACGGCGTCATTTCGTTGCCGGGGCTTCGGGTCTGGTGTTGGCGAGTGCGGCTACAAGAGGCAGGGCCGCTGAGGAGACGTCGAAGCTTGCAGTCGATGGCGGCGAGAAGGCGGTCAAGGCGGTGCCTCCTTCCCAGCCGCGCTGGGGCGAAGTGGAGCAGAAGCAACTCCAGGAGATGCTGAAGCATAGCTCGCTGTTCTACTGGAAGGGACCGCAGACTGAAATCCTGAAGCAGCGGTTCCAGGAATTCTGTCCGGTCAAGTACGCGCACAACTGCTCTTCGGGTACGGCGGCGATTCACATTGCGGTGGCGGCGGCCGGAATCGGCTTGGGGGATGAGGTGATCACGTCGCCGATCACCGACATCGGAACCGTGATCGGCATCATCTACCAGCAGGCGGTGCCGGTCTTCGCCGACCTCGGCGAGGGCACCTACAATCTCGACGTGGCGGACGTCGAGCGACGGATCACTCCCAAGACGAAGGCCATCATCGCGGTCCATCTGACGGGCAACCCTTGCGATCTCGACGCCCTCAAGGCCCTGGCCGATCGCCACAACCTGATTCTCATCGAGGATTGTGCCCAGGCGTGGGGCGCCAAGTATCGGGGCCGGCCCATCGGTACGGTCGGGCACATTGCCTGCTTCTCGCTGCAGAACTCCAAGCACATCACCTGCGGCGACGGCGGCATGGTCGGATCGAGCGACGAACGGTTTGGCCCCTTGCTGCAGAAGTACGGAGACAAGGGTGGCAATCGTTCCAAGTGGGGCGGCTTCGACGGCTTTGCCACCAACTACCGCATGAGCGAGCCCCAGGCCGCCGTGGCCGCCGCCCAGCTCACCCGGCTGGAGGAGATCGTCCAGAAGCGTGCCAAGCTGGGCAACCTGCTCACCGAGAAGATCGCCGATCTGCCGGGGATCATTCCCCACGACGTCCGTCCGGAAGACCGTGCCGTTTACTGGTTCTACATGTTCCGCATCCGCCCCGAGGCGTTCAAGTGCGGGCGATCCGAGTTCGTCAAGGCCCTCCAGGCCGAAGGCGCCACGGTCCAGGGCGGTTACATCAAGTACCCGCTCTACCAGGAGCCGGTCTTCCAGAACCACGGATTCTTCGCCGGGCGCTGGCCCGTCAAGGAGATGGGGCTTACCGACATGGACTTCACCAAACACAAGTGCCCTGAAGCCGAGGAGATTCTGGTGACGAATATCCGCGTGCCCATCTACGAGCATATGACGGAAGAATACGTCCTGGGCGTGGCGGAGGCCATTCGCAAAGTGGCACGCCACTATGCCGTGTGAGAAAGCTACCGACCTAAGACAGAAAAAGTCCAGAAGGAGTTGATACCGTGAAAGATAGTGTGACTCGACGAGGATTTGTGCGTGCCGCGGCGGCGGGTTCCGCCTTGCTCGCAGGGCTCCGACTCCGCCGTGCGCCGTCGGCGCTGGCGGCGGATGCCGACAAGCCGGCCGCGCTGGGCGGCACGCCGGTTCACCAAGGGAGCTGGCCCAAATGGCCCGAGTGGCGCGAGGCCTGGGAACCCAAGATTCTCGAAATCCTGCGCAGCGGGAACTGGTATCGCGGCAGCGGCGGCGGCAGCATCGCCGAATTCGAAACCGGCTATGCCAAACTCCTTGGAGCCAAACGCTGCCTGGGCACCGCCAGCGGCACGACCGCGCTGATCACCGCCCTGCAGGCCATCGGCCTTGATGCGGGCGATGAAGTGATCGTGTCTCCTTACACCTTTATTGCCACGTACAACGTGATCCTGCTCCACAAGGCCTTGCCTGTTTTTGCCGACACGGACCCGGAAACCTTGACGATGGATCCGGCCACGATCGAGAGCCGGATTACGGATCGAACCCGCCTTATCCTGCCGGTCCACATCTTCGGCATGCCGTGCGATATGGATCCGATCAAGGCGATCGCCAAGAAGCACGGCTTCGGCGTCGTCGAAGACGCCTGCCAGGCCTGGCTGGCCGAATACAAGGGTCAGAAGTGCGGCACGCTCGGCGACCTGGGCTGCTTCAGTTTCCAGAACTCCAAGCACATCCCGTCGGGCGAGGGGGGGGCCGTCACCAGCAACAGCGACGAGCTGATCGATCGGTGCTCCGCCTTCCACAACTGCGGCCGGTCCGTGGGAACATTCAAGGGGAGCGGCTGCTTCACCCGCGGCAGCAACTTCCGCATGCAGCACTACCAGGCCGCCATGCTCGTGCAGCAGTTCGACAAGCTGGTCAAGGAGACCGAGATCCGCCGCCAGAACGCCGATCACCTGATCGCCGGACTGAAGGACATCCCGGGGATCGAACCGGCCAGGCTGCCGGAGAACAGCCGGGCGGTGTGGCACCTGTTCCCGATGCGATACGATGCGACCCAGTTCAACGGGCTGTCGCACGACAAGTTCATGCGTGCCCTTCGTGCGGAGGGAATTCCGTGCAGCTCCGTCTACGGTGAGCAGTACAACGACGGCCTGCTCGACGAGGCGATTGCCTCGCGCGGTTTCAAGCGGCTGTTCCCCGAGAAGCGGCTGAAAGAGTATCGCGAGGCTTTCAAAGACCTGAAGGGCAATCGCCAGGTGTGCGCCACAACCGTGGGGCTGTCTCAGAACCTGCTGCTGGCGAATCGCGGCGATATCGATCATATTATTGAAGCGATTCGGAGAATCCACGCCCACAGCGCCAAGTTGGTGTAGACAACAGCCTTCAATGAGGAAAGACAGTACCATGAATACGCGAAACACGAGTCGCCGGGATTTCCTGGCAGCCGTCGGCGCTACCAGCGCCGCCTCCATTCTTGCAGGCTCGGCGGCAGCGCCGACTGCCCGTGCCGCCGAGAGCACGGAGAAGCTTGCGGTCGACGGAGGGACGCCCGTTCGCAAACAAACGCTGCACCACCAGCCCTACGGGCCCCAGTTCTACGACGACGTCGAGAAGCAAGAACTGATCGAGGTGCTCGAGTCGAGGGCGCCCTTCCGCTGGAGCGCAAGAGAATCCAAGTCGCTCCAGTTTGAAAAGGCCTACGCGGCCCACATCGGGGTGAAACACGCCATCGGAGTTACTTCGGGGACGACCGCCCTGTTTACGGCCATGGCAGCGATGGAGATCGGGCCGGGGGACGAAGTGATCCTCCCGGCATGGACCTGGTATGCCGACTACGATGCCATTGTCCTGTCGGGCGCCCTGCCGGTATTCGCCGAAATCGACGATTCGTTCAATATCGACGCAAGCGACATCGAGCACAGGATCACGCCCCGCACCAAGGCGATCATCGCCGTTCACTTGCAGGGCACCACGTCCGACATGGATCCGATCCTGGAGATCGCGAAAAAGCACAAACTGATTGTGCTCGAGGACTGCGCCCAATGCCTGGGAGGCAAGTACAAGGGCAAGTACGTCGGCGCGATCGGCGACATCGGCATCAACAGTTTCCAGCTCAGCAAGAGCATCACCGCCGGCGAAGGCGGCGCCGTGGTCACCAGCGACCCGGAACTCTTCGAGCGGGCCGTTCGTTTCCACGACGTCGGGTCGATCCGGTCGCCGTACAAGGAGGATCTCAAGGGCGGGTTGCTCGCGGCCTTCGCCTCCTGCAACTTCCGCATGAACGAGTTCACCGGCGCCGTTCTCAAGGGCCAGTTGACCAAGCTCGAAACGATTTGCGCCGGCCTGCGAAAGAACTATCGCAAGGTCCGCGAAGGAATCGCCGATCTGCCCGGGCTCAAACTACGAAAGACCCCCGACGTCGACGGCGATCTGGGCGTCGGCGTCTTCCTCGACATGGGCACTCGCGAGCGCCGAGACCAGTTCCTGCGTGCTATGCGGGCGGAAGGAATCAGCGCCGGCGGACCTGCCGGTTCGGCAATTCTGCCCACCGACGCGCGGATCGAGAACAAGGTGACCATCGATCCGAACTGGCCCTCGTTCAATACGCCCGAGGGAAAGGCGATCCAATACGGCAGCGCGTGCTGCCCGCGGACGATCGACATCCTCGGACGCCACGGCGGCGTGATCATGGACCCCAACTACAGCGACGACGACGTGAAGGATATCATCGCGGCGATTCGCAAAGTCTACACGGCCATGAACAAGGCCTAGCCTCTCCAATACCAACCCGAAGCGCAAGTGAGAACAGAGGGTATTCCAACTCAGCCACCGCTAGTGCTGAAATCCAGCCTGTTTCCCACACGAACCCGAAGTGCAACCAAAGACAGTCGTCTGTCTTCGCCTGCGCTTCGGGTTAGTATGAGCCATACCAGTCCAAGTCCCACCAACTGCGGGGACCTGCCCGATAACCCAAGGAAACTCTCATGCCTGAGAAGAGAAAAACCACTCGACGAAAAATGCTCGCCGAAATGGCAGGGGCGACGTTGGCGTTGCCCGCGTTTATTTCCTGCGCGTATCCGCCCATGCCTTCGTCGGCCGACGGTGCAGCCCCTTCGCCGGAATCGCAGAAGCTGGCCCGCAGCCCCAACGAACGGATCGGCATCGGGGTCATCGGCTGCGGGCGGCGCAACGGGCAGTTGATGGCCGGAATCGGCGGGCAGGGCGCCCCGCCCGCCCACGCCCGGATCGTCGCCCTCGCCGATTTCAATCTGCGACGCACCTTCCGATGGGGCATGGTCCACGGCGTCAGCAGTCGATACCAGTACCAGGATTATCGCAAGCTGCTGGACCAGAAGGATGTCGACGTCGTCGTCTACGCCACCCCGGAGCACTGGCACTACCTCCCCTGCATCCACGCCTGCCAGGCGGGCAAGGATATCTACGGGGAGCAGCCTTTGGGTCATACGATCGCCGAAGGACAGATGATGATCCAAGCCGTTCGCAAGTACAAACGCATTTTCCAGACCGGCGAGCAGCAGCGATCCCACCCGACGACGCGAAAGGCCGTGGAGTTGATCCGCAACGGACGGATCGGCAAGATCCGGCAAGTCATCGGCTACAACTACCCCAGCGCGTGGGAGTGCGATTTTCCCGCCCAGCCGATTCCCGAAGAACTCAACTGGGACGCGTGGTGCGGGCCGAACCCGGTGGTGCCGTACCACACCGATCTGTATGTGTCGCGAGCCCCCTATAATCCGGAGGGGTACTACGCCCCGTTCCCCGCGGAAAAATGCGCAGTGGGACCGGGGTGGATGTCGTTCCGGCCCTACTCCGGCGGCGAGTTGCCCAACTGGGGCTGCCACGGGCTGAGCATGGTCCACTGGGGCCTCGACATGGACGAGAGCGGCCCGGTCGAAGTGTGGGTGGAACCCGCCGAGAAGATGGAAACGGTCACCTACCACGAGCCGGAATCGCCCGCCCGCGGCGACGCTCTCTGCTCGAAGACCTTTATCCACTACAAGTATGCCAACGGCGTGGTGCTGTCGCTGACCAGCCGAGACAAGAAGTTGGGCGGCGGGGGAACGTTCATCGGCGACAAAGGCAAAATCACGATCTTCCGCGAGGGCTACGAGTGCGACCCGGTCGACCTCGACAAGGATCCGCTGCCGTCGGACGCGGTCCGCGTCTACGAGAGCGACAACCACATGCACAACTTTTTCGACTGCGTCGTGAGTCGCAAGGACCCGATTATGAAGATCGAAAACGGCCACAGCGTGGCCAACTTGTGCCACCTGGGCAACATCGCCCGCCGGCTGGGACGCCGCCTGAAATGGGATCCGGAAAAGGAGGTTTTTCCCGGCGACGAGGAGGCTAACTCGTACCTCGACTTCGAGCGCCGTAAACCCTACGAACTCCCCAGCAAAGTTTAGAGCGCCTCCCGCAGGTTGGCTCTCCAGAGCCGACCCTGTAGTAGCTTGGCTCTCCAGAGCCGACCAATAACCTTCGCCGGACATTGGCAGTCTGTATGCCTGCGTTCCGGCAAACGGGCCACTGTCACAATGTAGATACCTGACCGAATACCAGGAACTTCAATCCATGAAATACGCACAACCGAGAAACAAGCCGGTGACGCGGCAAGTCATTCTGGCCCTTGCGGCGGCCTGCTGCGCGATCGCGACCGCCCATTGCCCGGCCGCGGAGGAAACGCAGAAGCCGTCGATCCAATACGTCCCCGTCACCGCTCCCGCCGAGGCCCCCAAGGGCATCTGGATGTCTGCCGTGATTGTCGACGAGATGCCGCTGGTCTACACGCGCCAACTCTACGCGATGGACGGTGAGGGGAAGCTTGTGGGCGAAGGGTCCGCTGAGAAACAGATCGAGCAGGTTCTGACGAATTTAGAGGCCGTGTTGAAGGACTCCGGGTCGGGCCTGGACAAGCTCATTCGGGTCAACGTCTACGCCCTTTCCCAGGCGATCGTGGCAGATTTCCATGAACAACTGGCCAAGCGTCTGGACGCCTCGGTTCGCCCCGCGACCACCTCGATCCTGACGCCGCTGCCTCAGCAGGGCGCGTTGGTGGCCGTCGATGCCGTCGCCGGGGCCGCCGACGCCGGCAAGACGGTGACTCTGAAACGCTGCAAGACCGTGGCCGGCAACGACAAGTGTGCCGATGCCGCGGTACTTCCGGCCGGAGGCATCGCCTACCTCTCCGGCAATCCGGAGGTCTTCTCGCTCACGACGTTGCCGACAACTAAGTCGATGACCAGGTTGATGAAGACGCTCGAACAACTGAAGCTCTCGCCCAAGGACGTGGTGCAGGTCCGAGTGTTCTTGAACCCGGTTACCCCCGCCCAGGACGTGCTCGCCGAGATTCAAGCGTTCTTCCCCGATCAACCGACACCGCCCGTGGTCTTCGTGGAATGGCTGGCCTCGATGCCGGTGGAGATCGAGATGGTCGCCCAACTGCCTCCTTCCGACAAGCCGGCGAAGGGCGTGGAGTACTTCGATCCGCCCGAATTTCGCCCCGATAGTACCTTCAGCCGGGTGGGCCTGATGCGGGCCAAGCAGCAGATTTTCATTTCCGGCCTGTACTCGAGCAAACCGACTCGAGGCCAGCCGCAGGCCGACGACCTGTTCGGCCAGTTGAAAGAGATCCTGGCGAAGCACGGCAGCGACATGCGTCACCTGGTCAGGGCCACCTACTTCACGAGCGACGACGACGCCGCCCGCTGGATCGACAAGACGCGGTTCATCGTATTCGACGAAACGCGTCCGCCGGCGGCCTCGAAGTTGATGGTCCACGGGGTCGGCCTGCCCGGGCGTTCGATGACCGTCGACATCATCGCAGTCGAAACAGAGAAATAGCGGGCGGGGCGACCACTCGCCCCGTGGCTCGCACCTGCCGGGTGCGAAGTGGAAAAGGCGGTGGATGTTTTTCACACAACATGGGTGCGATGCGCTGGCGCTGCGCGCTCGGCATGCCTTTTGAAGGGAAACACCTCGGTTCCTTTGCAGAAGTGACACCCGGCAGGTGTCACCCACCATTCTCTCCGCGAAATCTAAGGAGTACTTCCCATGGCTTCACGATTCGATGGAGCAACGCTCCTGATCCTGGGCTGTGTTGCCCTGGTCGTCGTCTGCGTCCTCATTGTCGGCTGGCCCTCTGCGGGCAATAGCGCGCGGAACTTGGGAGCGCCGAACAGCACCGCGCCAAACAGCACTGCGCCGTACCCAACGGCGCCGGGCAACACGGCTACGGGATGGGCGGTACCCGGCAGTACGGCAGGGGGATGGGCCGTGCCGGGGAGCACCGTGTCCGGCGAGATCGCGACTCACGACGCGCCCACATAAGGCTGGTGCAGCTTCGAGTTGGCTCTGAAGGATCGCCGGAGAATCTGGGCCGCCGTCTACTCTGTGGGCGTCGGACTGCAATAATGGTGACAGTCCCCCAACAGCCGCCACTCTGGAGAAATCCGTCTTGCGATACGTCGCCCGCTATCTCGGCTGCACCGGACTCCTGTGCCTCGCCCTTGCAGTGACGACCGCGTGCACACGAGCGAACCGTCAGGCCACCGCGGAGAATCAACCCGTGAGCAAAGCAGAAGATGTCGACCCGCCCGCCCAGACCGAGACCGCGCCTTCGCCCGATCCGGCCCCCGACGACGGCCTGGAGACGGTCACCTTGGGCGCCGGCTGCTTCTGGTGCGTCGAAGCCGTTTATCAGCGGCTTGAGGGAGTCGAGTCGGTGACGCCCGGATACTCCGGGGGGACGGTTGAAAACCCGACTTACAAGGACGTCTGCACCGGCACGACCGGCCATGCCGAAGTCTGCCAGGTCACTTTCCGGCCCGAAGTCATCTCCTTTGAGCAGCTTCTCGACGTCTTCTGGAAGACCCACGACCCCACGACCCTCAACCGCCAGGGCGCCGACGTGGGCACCCAGTACCGCTCGGCCGTCTTCTACCACAACGAGAAACAGCGAGCCCTGGCCGAAGAGTCCAAGAAGAAGCTCGACGAATCCGGCATCCTGTCCAGCCCGATTGTGACGGAGCTCACCCCGTACAAGAACTTCTACAAGGCCGAGGACTACCACCAGAACTACTTCCGCGACAACCCGAACCAGGGCTACTGCCGGGCGGTGATTGCGCCGAAGGTCGAGAAGTTCCAGAAGGTGTTTGGAGATCGGTTGAAGCGAGAGTAGTGTCTCGTCAGATCCCAGCCACTCACCTTAGAGTCCCTCCAACACATTCATTCGTCCTCGATCCCGTACTGTTCCAGCTTCTTGCGGAGCGTGGTTCGATGCAGTCCCAGATGCCGGGCCGCCGTGGCGCACTGGCCGTGGAAATGGGCCATCGCCGCTTTGAGCATGGGCGGCTCGACCATGCGGAGCAAACGCTCATAGAGGTCGTCCACATCCTGGGCGTCGAGTTGGCTCTCGGTCCATTGCCGGATCAGGGCGGGCAAGGCTTCGCCGTGAACGGCGGCGGCTGTCATTGAAGCCGTCGCCGGCGGCGGCAGGTGCTCGACGGCGATCACTCCGCCCCGGGCAAGCACCACGGCATGTTCGATCGCATTGCGGAGTTCGCGCACGTTGCCGTACCACGGCAAACGTTCAAGTTCGGCGATCGCTTCCTGCGAAAGGCAGGGCGGCGTCTGGCCCGATTTGGCGGCCAGAAGCCCCAGAAAATGCTCGGCCAGCAGGCGAATATCTCCCCGGCGATCGCGAAGGGGGGGCATCTCGATCTCGAAAGCTACCAGGCGGAAATAGAGATCGTGCCGAAAAATACCCTTGGCCACCAGTGCCGGAAGATTCTGATGGGTCGCCGAGATCACCCGAAAATCGGATCGCACCGGCTGGTTCGAGCCTACCGGAAGCACTTCCCCCTGCTCGAGTGCCCTGAGCAGCTTGACCTGAAGCGCCAGGGGAATATCGGCCACCTCGTCGAGAAAGATGACGCCGCCGTCGGCCTGTGCCAGCAGCCCCCGGCGCGTTTCTTCCGCGCCCGTGAACGCCCCGCGAACGTGGCCGAACAACTCGCTTTCGGCCAGGGCCGGGCTGATCGCGGCCAGGTTGACGGCCACGAACGGGCCGTCGGCCCGGCGGCTGTGGCGATGGATCGCCCGAGCAGCCAGCTCTTTGCCCGTGCCGCTCTCGCCGCGCACGTGGACGCACGTTTCCGAGGCGGCCACCAAGGCGATGCGTTTGAACACTTCCTGCATGGCGGGCGACGCACCGACAATCTGCCCCTGTTCGATCGCCTCGGCGGTCGCCGGACGTTCGACCGCAATCCTGGTGCTCGCCAGCGCCCGCCCGATCGTATGTTCGGCAGTCCGCAAGTCGAACGGCTTGGTGAGGTAGTCAAACGCCCCGTTTCGCACCGCCGTAACCGCCGTCGAGAGGCCCCCGTAGGCCGTGACCACAATGATCGGTACCGCGCCGAGGATCTCGCGAAAACGCTCCATGGCTTCCAGGCCGTCCATACCGGGAAGACGCACGTCCAGCACGACGGCGTCGGGAGGAGCCTGGCGTGCGACTTCCAGCCCTTCTTCGGCAGACGCGGCCGTCTGCGCCTCGTGCCCCATATCGCAAACCAGTTGCGATAATCCCCAGCAGATGCTCTGTTCGTCGTCGACGATCAATACGCGCGTCATGATCGGTCTTCCGTGGTGGCAAGCGGAATCCGCACGAGGAACTTCGTCAGGCCGTCCTCACGCTTCCAGTCAATCGACCCGCCGTGAGCCTCGGCAATCTGTTTGGCGAGGTGGAGCCCCAGCCCCGTGCCTTCCGGCTTCTCCGACACGAAGGGTTCGAACATGTGCCGGCTCGTGGCAGGGGCGGGCCCCGGGCCGGAGTCGGTGACGCAGATCTCGGCCGCGCCCGGTTCCGGCACACTCGTCTCCAGACGCACGAAGGCGTCGCTGCTGCGGGTTCCTCCGGTGGCTTCGAGTGCATTCAGTAGAAGGTTCAACGCCAGTTCCCGCAAGGATTCCGGATCGCCTTTCACGAAAACCGCATCCGAAGGGCTCCGGGATTCCAGACGCACGTGTGCATGGTCGAACGCCGGACGCACCAATTGAAGAGCCCCGTCCATCACTTCGACCAGATCGAGCCGTGCGGGAGTCTGCGGCGACCGGTGTCCCAGACGCAGGAACTTCTGAATGAACGACTCCATGAGTTCGAGCTGATGGAGAGCCGTGCCGAGCGATTCGGAGTTGGCCCTGTCCGGATTCTTCCGCTGGAAGATCTCGATCGCCAGGCGGGCTCCCGTGGCGGCATTCCGCAACGTGTGGGCCATGCCGGCTCCGAGCTGATCGAGCGTGCGAAGCTGCTCGCTCTGGCGGACCTCCTGCTCGTACTGTTTGAGCCGCTCCGTCATCCGATTGATCGAGCTTGCCAGGTCGGCCAGTTCGTCGTTCCGCGGCGTCAGGGCGACCGGTTCGAACTGACCCGCGGCGATTCGTTCGGACTGGGCCTTGAGGACCTGGATTGGGCGCACCAGCCGACCGGCAATCAGAGTTGTCAGCCCAACCGCCAGCAGAATGGCCACGAACCCCGCCGCGACGATCGGCAAAGCCACTCGCCGGGCAACCGCCCACCATTGATCCTTGCTGTAGAGCACGACCAGTTGCCGGCCCGCAGAAGGTGTCGCCTCGCGAGCCACCGGAATGACGTGCCCGAAATAGGCGCGCCCGGCAAGCCGAACCTCGGAAGCCTCTTCCAGCCTGTCGAGCGGCCGGCGAGGCGGTTTCGACTTCAAAACGTCTCGATCTTCGCCGCCCAGTTCGATCGTCGCCGAGACGACGTCGCGATCGGCATCCAGCAGCACGAACTCCGCACCCGACAGCCCCCGCATCTGCCGCAGCACATTGTCCGTCAACCGAAAACTGGCCTGCGACATCATCTTCTCGATTCGGCTGAGCTCTTCCGCTTTGCCTCGGGCAGCAGCCGAAACGCCCAGATAAACGCTCGCCGCGCAGGCCAGCACAATGGCCGTAGTCGCAACCAGGAGTGTGGCAAACATCAGTTGGAGTCGGATGGGATAACGCATCAGTCGGGCATCCAGGGCACGCCTCGAAACTCACTTGCCCGCAAGTCGCACTTCCACCTGCTCGGGCGCCTCGAAGGTGGTAGCCACCGACCCGTCGGATCGCTTCTCGTGCCGGACCTTGACGACCCCGTGCGGCGTGGGGAACGTCCCCTCGGCCCAACCCAGGTCGCCCAGGTGCGGCTCAATGCGAATTCGCTTGCCGCCCGGTTCGGCAATCGTGACTCCCAGCACGTGACGGCTCATCCAGGCCGTCGGCCCTGAAGCCCAGCCGTGGCAGAGGCTGTGCCGCAAACCCTTGTAGCAGTAGTTGCCGAAGTCGGCGTGGATGTCCTTCTTGCCCTCGGGAGTGAACTCGTCGATCCGTCCCGCGTTCTTCGTCCAGTCGAGGTCAAAATCCTCCCAGAATGTCGTCGCTCCCAGGTCAAGCATGCCGCCCCAATACTCGCGAATGCAGTCGATTGCCCCCTGATGGTTCCCGGCCGCGGCCATGGCTTCGAGGATGTAGTAGCCGTAGAAAGTCGACATCCGCTGCGAACCGTCGACCGCCAGATACTCCCGATTCATCTTCTCCGCCGGGGCCAGTCCCGACAGGGCCATCAAGGCGGCGGCCTGCTTCGAGCCGTTCGGATCCGGCACGTGGCGGCGGAGCCGAGCGGCCGACTGCCGGCACTCGTCGGCCAACTCGGGCTCGCCCAATACGCGGCACATCTCGGCCCCGGCCTCCATCGTCATGACCATCATCGACTGAAGCCCCGCGTGGATCGCCGGTTTGTTCTCCGACGACGGCCAGTCGAGGAACCGGTGGCCGTCGAGCTGCTCCTCGTTCTTGTCGTTGATCTTGGCCATGAATTGCCGCAGGAGCGGAACCATGTACTCCTTCTGCGCCCGGAGATACTCGAGATCGCCGTAGCGGCGGTACCACTCGTGGTGAATGATGGCCCACCACATCGAATAGGAGCTGATCCCGTTCATCCAGCCGGGCAGGGGAAACGTGTCGCGAGCGTAGTCGAGGCTGGCGGGCACGACCGGATCGGGACCGAAAACGGCGCAGATCGTCATGGTTTCCGGGTGCATGTCGCCGATCCAGACGAGCCGGTCCCGCTTGATCCCGTCCCAGAGATAGTGCTGCATGTTGAGGTGAACCGTGTACGCGCCCGTCGCCCAGATGCGGTTGAGCCGCTCGTCGCTGCACTTGAACGAGCCGAGGTAGGGAATATCGCGATAGGAAGCGATCGCGATCACTTCCTTGAGAAACACCGTCCGATCCGCGTCGAGCAGGTCGATGCGTGCGAAGCGGAATCCGGAGTTGCCCACCTCCACGCTGCCAAGCCACGGCGCGTCGATCTCGAAATCCCGCATGGCGTGGTCGTTGGTCGCGTTGCGGTCGCCGCCGATGTCCGACATGGCTTCCGTGACCGATTCGCCGAGGCGAACGCGAAACCGGACCGGCTCCTTGCCGGGCGACATCCCCATGACCAGTTGCAGCCCGCCCTGCAACTCGACGCCGAAGTCGAAGAGCAGGGCCGGTGCCGGACGGCCGGGAACGCTCTTGAGGGTGCAGAGGCCCGCTCGAACGGTTGCCGGCTGTCGCGTACCTTTTGCCAGCAGAACGTCCTCATCGACGATCGTCTCGTTCGAGTCGTCCGACTTCCACAGGATGGCCTTGGGAGTGACGAACGCCCGGACGGTATCGTCGCGAATCGTCCTTTCGCCGGCGGCGGCCTGGAGAGCCGGGGGCAACTCGGCCCGGCAGGGAGCGGTGATCAACGCGGCGAAAAGTACGGCAAGCAGGCAAGGGAAGCGGTAGGACATGGCGGTTTTCTCGTGAGAACTACGCGGTATGTTTGGAACGCCTATTGTGACAATGGGGGGATCGGTTTTCCAGCGTCGACTTCGCAGCATGAGCTGGACGCCGACCGGCAAGCCCGTGGTGAATACGGCAGCCGTTGCGTTGTTTGCATTGTTGTCATTGTTTGCATTGTTGACATTGTTTGCGCCGAGTTTTTGGCACTTTTGGCTAACTTGGGGGGCGATCTTGTGGGTGCCGGGTAGAGGTTTGGACGGGAGGCTTTTTTGCAGAGGAGGAACGGCTGAGGAGCGGTGACGGGCGTTGATTGAGGAAAGGGAGTTGCGGGCGGCGGCATGGGCGGTCGGAAGTGGGATCGGGGCAGGGGCGCATAGTTGGCTGGGTCGGGCATGGTGTGGCGGCGTCTGGCTTGGTTATATACATGTGTACATAGATACGATGGTATCAAACGGGCAGGAAATGTCAAGAGGTTTTTTGAACACCCCCGGATGAGTGAGAGGAGAACGTGGACGCGGGCGGTGGGCGCGATTGGGGCGTTGGGGTTTTGCGCCGTGTTTGGGGTGTTGCGAAAAGGGTCGGGCGGTGTGGGGTGACGGAAGTGTGTGTGCCTGATGTGGTTACACCTGATGGCGTGGGCGTAAGTGGGGCTCCGTCGGCAGGGGGGCGTTGCAGAAACCTCTCTGCTGAGGGGGGAGGGGCGGAATCGGGCCACGGATGAAACCCAGCGAGGGCTTCGCCCGCAGCCCAAGGAGAGGATTTACTTGGTGGCGGTGAGCCTATCTGGCAATGGAGAATCAGCCGAAGCTGGGGGCGTGCGTTTTGGGAACAAAGGGAGTGGGGTTTAACGGAAAGGGCCGCGATTTCCCTTTCCGATGCAGAAGCCAAACGGCAAGCAGCGAAGATCAAACGCCAATTGCGTCTGCTCCGCGCGTATCGATTGATCAAGAAGATTTTCAAAACGCACCGCTACCAAGTTACCAAACGCGGCCGGACCGCCATCACGGCAGTCCTGGCAGCACAAGACGCCAGCACACAACAACTTGCGCAAATCGCGGCGTGAAATCTTCGCGGCAAACGAAGAAACTGCGCGTTTGTATCACGGATTTGAGAGGGAGATCGGGGCAGGGGAATTTCTCGGGCAGGGGGATTGGCGATGGTGACAGGTTATTGAGGGGTCTCGTTGTGTGTCGCTGTTGCCTGCCAAGCGATGCTCTTGTGAATGGGCGAAGGGGAAGGAGGAAACCGACTCAGGACCGCGGTGGTCATGTGGGGCGTGATGGGGTGGACTGTCTATCGTTACTCGGCACTGCTTGGCAAGCAAGCAGTGGCACACAATGATTGGTTCACATGGTCACGCAGGGCCACCCGTCCCGGTCCAGGGGATGCTCTTGGGTGGGGCAGCCGTTCCAGGTCAAGCAGGGCTGAATATCTATTCCCTGATAGCGACGATCAATCCAAGGCAGAAGTGGACGGGAACGAGACTTTTCTGGACGGAATCGAAGGGCCGGCGGCTGGGGTGGCGAATGTACATGGTAATTGCGGCTGTTCCGCGACTCGCGACACGATGGCTGTATTGCCGAATTTGGTGCGGACAGGTCTCGCCACGGGGGCTATACAGCAGGTGGTGCTTACGGCGTCAAGCGACCTCTAGGGCCGCCGCAGTGTCTGCGCATGAGATCCAGACACGCCCCGCCATTTGTCAGGGAGCGTATCCAGGCTGGAACTGACCCCGATACCCATCGTCACGACCCTGTTGGCGTTGCCTGCCTGGATTTGAGTTGCCTGGAGGAGCGATCTGTTCAGTCCACCCGAGGGGTGCCTGACCACCGATTTCTACCACCATAAGCGTTTGGTATGATAGCGCTATTACCCTTTCCAGGGACGGTCGGTATCTCCCCTTGCCAAGGGCGGCGCTGGACAACTCCGTCACATGGTGATATAGTCTTGTCGTTGTGTGCCGGGCTTCCATCTGCGCATTTTTCGCCGTGTTTGTGCGTTTTCTTGCTTACTCGTCATGTCTTTTTCAGGAGCACTATTTATGAAAGCCTTTTTCCCGCGGCGACGGGCGTTTACGCTCGTCGAGTTGCTCGTGGTGATCGCGATCATCGGGATCTTGATCGCCCTCTTATTACCCGCGGTCCAGGCCGCGCGCGAAGCGGCCCGCCGTTCCCAGTGCACGAATAACTTGAAGCAATTGGCGCTTGCCGAGCACAACTATCACGACTCGTTCAAGACATTTCCCCAGTATGTGTTCAAGTCTCCCGCCTACAGCCATTGGGAGAGTTACAGCGCGTTCACGGCGATCCTGCCGTATGTCGAGCAGCAGCCGCTGTACGATTCGATCAAGGCGGCTTCCAACAATTTCTACCTTGCTAACTCCAACGGCGCCGTTCACCCCCTTCACCGGCTCAATCGGCTCAATGCCTACAAGTGTCCGTCCGATAGCGCCTTTCCGAACACTGGATATCTCGGCAACGCGAACTACGCGATGTGTGTTGGCCCGAACATCGGTTGGGGTATTGCCCTCAATCGCCAGAACGGCGTGTTCCGCCGCGACACGTCCACGAGTTTTTCGGACATCTCTGACGGGACGTCGAACACCGTTATGTTCGGCGAAATCCTCACGGGAGACAACGACGACGGATCTTGGAACCCCGTTACCGATGTCGCGCGGCCTCAGCCGTGGACGGCAACGAACCAGTCGACGCAGCAAGGTCCGATCACTCAGGCAGAAATCGATCAGTACGGGAAGAACTGCCTTAGCGGTGGGCCAACCAGCCACATTAGCGGTTCCGGCCGCGAGTGGATAAGGAATGCGGGAACGTACTCCGTGTTCAACACACTGGCCCCGCCGAACTGGCAGTATCCGTCCGGCACGACGTGCAGTACGTGCAGCGCCCCAGACAACACCGGCGTGTACCCGTCGCGCAGCCGGCATCCGGGCGGGGCGAACCACGCTTTGGCCGATGGTTCGGTGAGCTTTGTTTCCGAAACGGTCGACCTGCTGATCTGGCACGGCATCACCAGCCGCAATGGCGGCGAATCGGTCCAGTTGCCCTAGCAGTCAGGGCGATCGGAGTACGCTTAGCGTCTTAGTGCGCCGCGGCGCAGACTGCGCCGCGGCGCGATGATTTCTGTGGTGCTGAATCGGCGCAACGATTCCAAGGAAAGAAGGAATACGAGGTATGCATCTATTGAAGTATTTGACGGTTGTTGCGGTTCTCGGGCTCGTTTGGGGCTGCGGCGGAGATCCGACGGTCAAGGTCGAGCAGACCTCTGTCAGCCCGGAGCAGACGCTGAAGGCGGGGCTCGAGGAAGTCGCCCAAAGCGGTGAGTTGGGGAGCGGCGTGGAGACTCTGCAGGAAGCGGTCGAGAAGTTGCAGGCCAGCGACGCCGCCAAGGGCGATGCAATGGCCAAGGAGTTGGAGACCCTCAAGTCGCTCAGCGATCCGGCCGCAATCAAGACGCAGGCCAAGAAGATGGCGGATCAGTTGTAGCGCAGGCGCGCCAGGAGAACGGAAAACGGGAGTTGCGTCCCGTTTTCACGTTCGCACCGGGCGGTTTGTTTCCACCCCGGCGATCAGCGATCGCGACGGAGGACGTTGACCAGGCAGCGGAGAGTGCCGAAGTGGCGGTAGCAGGTGGTGCAGTCGACGGGGCGGACTTCGTAGCCGAGATTCTCCCAGACTCTTGCCGCGTGCTCGTTGAGCGAGTCGGCGCCGGAGTAGGCCGGAAGATAGACGAATCGCTTGCCGCGACGGTGGTCGAGAATCGCGTTGACATAGGTGAGATAGGTCCGCCCGTCGTCGGATACGACCGTGGGCACACGAGCCACGCGATATCCCGCTTCACGACAACGCTCCAGGTGCGTTGAACGTTTCAGAGCGGAGCAGAGAATTCGGTAGATTACCGTCATTCTGATCGTTCCTGACGATCGTCCGATACGGAGGACACCGCAGCGTCGCACAAGCGAGACTGTTGCTCCCCGATTGAGCCGGCGCGATAATTGGCTTCCTGCCCGCCAACCGTTTCACTTCCGAATGAAGGGGCCTGCCATGAATCGCCTGCCAGCCTTTCTCGTGCCTTTCTGCCTGCTTATCACGTTCGCGACCAACAGATCATCCGCTTCCGACGAGAATTCCAACCTTCTGGTCAATCCAGCCTTTGAACAGGACGCAAACAAGGACGGTGTGCCGGACGGCTGGCGGGCTTCTGGTGACGGGGGCGTGAAGCAGACCTTGTCGATCGATCGCGACGGAGAGGGCGGGCCCTGTGTGAAGCTTGCCTGTACCGCGTTCACCGCGACCGGGCCGGCGTCGCACGTCATGCTGTGCCAGATGGACATCCCGATCGAGCGCGGCCGTTACTACCGGTTGGCCTTTCGCGCTCGGGGTGAAGGCGTTTCGGGCGACATCGTGCAGATCGGCATGCGAGACACCCGCAACTGGGTGAGCCTGGGGCTGGACGAGGCTTTTGTGCCCATGGCGGAGTGGAAGCGACATGAGTTCGTGTTTCAGGCTCCGCAGGACTGCCCGACCGGCAGTCGCCTGCAGATCTGGTTCAGTTCGACCGGGACGCTCTGGCTGGCCGACGCGGAACTGGTGAAGACGGACCGGCCGCAGTATGGGCCGGGGGCGAGATTCGAGCCGGGATCGAGTGCGAACCTGGTGCCCAACGGAAGTTTCGAGTGCGGTACCTACAACTGGGGCTCGGAACAACTGGACCGCAACACGCACTGGGGCGGCAGCATGAACTGCCTGTTCGGCTCGCTCGATTCGCAGGATCCTTACGACGGCAGCCATTGTCTGCGAATCGACCTGTCTCCCGACAGCCGGCCGGTTTCGTGGTTCGACTATTTTGAACTGAGTCGCCAGGAGATTCGGGCCCCTCTGGCGGCCAGCCTGGGATTCATGAGACTGACGCCGGGCAAGCCGAATACGCTATCGGCTTATCTGCGGGCGGCAGCAGCGGACACGCCGTGCCAACTCGTGGTCCGCCAACTGCAAGGGGGCGATTTCAGCCGCGCGGTTTCTGTGGGAACCGACTGGCAACGCTACGTGATCACTTTCACCCCGAAATCGGAATGGTGTTACGTGCTCGTGGGGCCGGATCTTCGCGAGTCGGGCGGAGCCGAGGTACCTGCTGAGGCGACTGTATGGATTGATGCCGTCCAGTTGGAGGCGTCGGGAGAAGCCGGGCCGTTTGTCGCCCGTGACCCGGTTGAGATCGGTTTGTCGACGGACCGAGTCGGCAATGTGTTCGATTGGGACGAGCCGCTTGCGTTTACGCTGCATGCGAGCCGATCGGTTTCCGTCGCAACTCGGGCGGTGAAGGTCGAGTTGAGTCTCGTTGACTTCAATGACGACGCGATCTGGCGGGAGACCGTTGATGTGCCGGTAGGGAGTGCAGCAAGCGGCATTCAAACAATTCGGCTGGCGCCGGACGAAGGGCGGCGGGGGTGGATGCGGTTGAAGGCCGCGGTGGTGGGCGAGCCGCCATCGGCCACGGATTCGATTCGGCTGGCGTCGATTCCCGTCTGCGAAGCGAGCGATTCCCGGTTTGGAATGAATCACGCCTATCCCTGGCCGCACCTGCTCGATCTGTGCCGCAAAGCGGGATTGATATGGGTTCGCGACTGGTCGTGCAAGTGGCACGAGGTGGAACCGGAGCCGGGGCGGTTCACGTTCGCCGAAACCGACATGCAGATCGACCGCCCGCGATCGCACGGTCTGGAGGTGCTTGGGTTGGCCCCGTTTCCGTCGAGTTACTGGTCGTCGAGTGCGCCGGGCGACTACAACCCGTCGGCCAGTTATACGAAGAACCGCGAGCGGATCTCTTACGCGCCGCGGGCGCAGGGGCCGTTTGAGGAGTACGTTCGGAAGACGGTGGGCCACTATGGCGACCGGATCAGGTGGTGGCAGGTGTTCAACGAGCCGCTGTACACGTCGTATTCTCTTCCGCGAGATTTCGGCTACACGGGCGCCGACTACGCGAAGTGGGTCCGGGTGTTCGCCGAGACCGCGCGGAGCGCGAATCCGGAGTGCAAGATTCTGGCGGGCATCGGTGGAATCTCCGAGGCGGCAATTGCCCGCGACTGGACCGAGTTTCTTAGGGCCGGCGGGCTGGCTTCGATTGACGCGGTCGACATCCATCACTATCCCAGGGTCCGACCGCCGGAGTTCATGGAAGAGATGCTGGAGAAGTTCAACGCCGTTATGGACGAACACGGCGGTCGCAAGCCGATCTGGTTGACGGAATACGGCTACTATGCCGACGACGATCCCTCGATCGTGCCGATGCCGAACTCGGGTTTCAATATTCCGCTGGAGAGCGAGCGGCTTCAGGCGGCCTACGTGGTTCGCTGGAACACGATCATGCTGGGCGGCGGTGTGGAGAAGATTTTCTACCACGCCGGGACCTGCGACGGCGTCAACCGCGACAGCCTGCAAGGCATCTTTTTCGAGTACGGCGGCGAGCCCCACAAGGTTTATGCGGCCCAGGCGGTGATGGCAAGGCTGTTGCCAGCGACCTGCCGGTTCGTCGATCGGCCGGCGTTGGGCGAAGGCGTTTGGGCCTATCGATTCCGCGACGGTGAGCAGACCGTTGTGGTCGTGTGGGCCCCGGAGGGCGTCCGAGCGGAGCCGATTCGGATTGCCGATGACCGCGTGCGGGTTCTCGACCTGATGGGGCGACCAGTGCAGGGCGGTGCGTTCCGGCCGGACGGGACGCCGGTGTATGTTGTCGGCGAAGGCTTGTCCGATGAGGCGTTCGGTCGTGCGGTTTCCGCCGGCAGGTCGTCTGGAGAAGCCGTGACGGACGGCCGATAAGACGCTATCGAGTTTCAGCCTATCGAATCGCCGTTTCCGGCAAATGGGCAACTCGCACAGGATAGCGAGCGCGGCAGTCTCGCCAGTATCACCATGGTCCGCATTTGCCCAGGTGTCCCAGTATCGACGCGTCTTGCGCAGTCTGTCTGCGTTGCCGCGGCGGTGGCCGTCTGTTTGGCCGGGCAAGCGTCGGCCGCCTGGCCCGAAGATTACGACCCGCGGTACGTTCAGGCGGTGGAGAACACGTCGGGCACGGTGCCGAACGAGGTTGTACGAGAATTCAACCATCTGGCCCACCTGGGCGATTCGCGGATGGAGTGGTCGGGCGATCGGCTGATCATGACGATGCTGACCGACTTCGCCGGATACGACCGCTATTACAGCGACAGCCGTTATCGGCCCGAGGTTTGGGTAGCACCCGTTGGGGAGACGGCCGAGTTCTTCCGCGCCGAGACCGGGCAGGTGGACGACCTGGAGCTGCGGTATCGGCAGTACATGGGGATGCCCACCGATCACAGCGACGACCGGATCGTGGAACTGTTGGTGCACCCCGACATGATCTTCCGCCCGGCCGAGGACACCCGTATTGAAAGCGCGAGTCTGGGACCGGGGCGGGACACGACTCAATACGAAAAGGCGTCGGTGGCTTATCCCACGTTCGACCAGTGGTGGGCCAACCAGATGCACACCTACGACGCCGACAGCAATCCGCCCTACCCGTGGACTCGTTTGGGATACACGTACGACTGGGGCGGCTCGCCGGATGAGGTGGTCGGGTCGACCGAGTTCATTGTGAAACGTTGGGGCTCGGGCACGACGTGGCTTCGCGACGCGGCGGGGGACTGGTACCAGGCCTCGTTCAGTGTGCCCGGCGCGGAATACGCCGTTACGGTTCACGCCGTGGTGCCGACGACGGCCTATCCCTATTATGTGCGGAGCGGCCCGGAGGTGGGCAACTTCTACGTTTCGGGCGACTGCAGGACGATCTGGGCCGGAGACCGTTTCACGCCGGTGGGAAGCAACGCGCCGGTGGTGGACGTGGCCGCGGGCGCGGCCGTCGGCAACGGCATCTTGATCGACGACGCCGGGGTAGGGCGGATCTTCCGGTTGACGAATCGCGGTTCGATTCTTGGCGGGCTTTATGGGCCCGACAAGGCGGTTCGCGATCGGACGATCGAGTTCCGGAGCCCCGTGCGGTTCGACAATTGGGGCCTTGTGGACGCGCCGTTGATGGCGGTTTGCGCCGAGACGGCCAGCGGTGCGGCATTCGTAGAGAACAGCGGAATGCTGCGAGCCGGGCAGTATGCCGCGCTGTTGAGCGCTTTTGACGACACGCTGGTGAATTCAGGATTCGTCGACGGAGACGTCGACATGGGCGGGGGCGACGACACGGCGGTGCTGGTGGGCGGCGAGATTCGGGGCGACGTCGACGGCGGGACTCACGGCACCGGCGATCTGCTGCTGGTGCAGGCGCAGGGGCCGGCGGCCGTTACCGGCGAGATTCGCGGATTCGAGCAGACGGTCGTCTCGCGGTCGAGCGGTTCGGACGACGGGGCTTTCGTTCTCAACGGGACGCTGTTTGGCAACGTTGTCGTGGGAGCGTCGGGGGGAAGCTATGTGCCGGGCGAGCTCGCGGGCAATTTTGCGATCGACGGCAACTTGAGCACGGAACAGGGGGCCAGGATTGCGCCGGGCAACAGCCTGGGGGCCGGATTGGTCACCGGCGACTACACCCAGTCGGCCGGCGCGGTGCTTGAAGTGGAGATTGCCCGCACGGCCGACGATCAGTTGGTGAGCGACCGGCTGACGGTGACGGGCACGGCCTTGCTGGCCGACGGGGCCGGGGTTTACGTGCTTCGGGAGGCGTCGCAGAGCGGGCTTCCGCTGAGGGTGGGCGATTCGTTCGACGTCCTTGAAGCGGGGCTTCTCGATCTGGCGGCCGTGCCGCTGTGCGAATCGGGATCCGACGTGCTGAGCTTTGAGTGTGCCGGTTCGGGGAATCAGCTTCTGCTGATTGTTGCCGACGCGCGAGCCTTTGCCGAACTGGCCGTCGGAGATCGCAACCGGGCGATAGCCGGGGCGTTGGACGCGGACATGGCCGGGGCCGGCGGCGTGTACGGCGGGATGCTGGCCGAGCTACAGTTTGCCAGTGCGGCCGGGTTGAACGAGACACTCGATTCGATTCGTCCGGATGCGTATCAGGTGTTCGACCGGGCTGTGCGGCTGGTTACGTTCTCGATGCACGAACAGTTGGCCGAACGGGCGGCGCCGAGTTGCGGCGGGGCCGCGCCCATGCAGCGATCGGCGTCTGCGGGGGACGATTCCCCGGCCGGGCCATCGGGCGAGACACGGTTCGCGGTCGAGCCTTTTGGCCTTGTCCACCACGAGGGGACGTCGCTCGTAACGAGCGGATGCACCGCGGAATCCGCCGGTTTCCTGCTGAGTGCCGATCGGCAAATCGGCGATCGCCTTGTGGCGGGAGTCGTGTTCGGCTATGCGGGGCTCGGTGCGGATCTGGCGGGCCGCTCTGGGCACGTAACCGTCGATCTCTATCGCGTCGGCCCCTATGCTGTCGTGAGCGCTGAGAGCTGGCGGCTGCACGGGGCGGCAACGTTCGGGCGCCACGACTACGACGCCGCGCGGTCGGCGGGTTCCCTGGGCGGCTACGACGCCGCGTACTCCGCCAGCGACGGTTCCATTTACTTGGACGCCAGACGCCTCATCAGCAGCGCCGGTTGGGTTCTTTCGCCGATGGCGTCGATGCAGTACACGTTCGGCGGGCGCGGGGCGTTTTCCGAGGATTCGCCGGGACCGGCGGCTTTGGCTTTCGCTCCCTGGGATTCGGACTCGTTGCGATGGAGATTGGGCGCGGGCATTGGCCGGACGATCGGCTTTCGGCGGTTCGCGGTCTGTCCCGCGATCCTCGCCGGGTGGGCCCACGAGTGCTTGAGCGACGAACGGACGGAGGTTCGCTTCAGCGGCGGCGACAGTCCGTTCAGTATGCCTTCCGACGTGTTTCTGCAGAACGCAGGATTTCTTCGGGCGGCCGTTTCCGTCGGCGGTCCGGGCCGGCTGGAGACGGCGTTTGCCTACAACGGCCAGTGGGGCGAGCAGACTGCGGCGCACTGGGGGAGCCTGAGCGTGGCCACCCGGTTCTGACAGGGATGGGCGAACCGGAGTTCAGGGTTTTGCGCCGATAATGAACTGCTGAGTCTCTTCGACCACCGTTCCGTCGGGCCAGGTGACCCGAGCGGTGATCGAGTGGTTACCCGAGGCCAGCTTTGACGTTTCGACGGCCAGCCGGTAGTGGTGCACCATGGTCAGGTCGGGGGTCGGTTTGCTGGGCATTGGGTGGGGCGGCATCGGCTGCCAGGGGCCGTCGTCGATGCGACCTTCGGCCTTCGAGTCGTTCGGGGCGTCGTAGCAGTTGAAGACGAACTCCGTCGTGCCGGCATCTTCGACCGCTGCGTTGATCGGGCACCATTCACCCTGCCGATCCACGCGGGACTCGGCACTCGGGCAGTAGCGGTGGGCGACTTTCGAGCCGTCGACCGACACGATGCGGTAGCCGCGGGGCGAACCGTCGACGCCGCGTTCGAGTCCCTCGCCCGCCTTCCACCAACTGCCGGAAATGGAGATCGACTCGACGTACTCGACGCCGTTGACGGTGATTCGCTCGTTTTCGTGCATGTGGCCCTGGAGGACGAGCCGGACGCCGTGCTTGGCAAACAGTTCGGTCAAGGCCGCGTTGTTAGTTACTTCCCAGTACGGGGCGTTTTCGGGGCTGTGCCGGCGGCGTTCGGGATAGGTGGAAACGATGGGGATGTGGACGCCGACGATGATGGGCTTTCCCTTGGGCTGGGCCGCGAGATCTGCCTTGAGCCAGGTTAGCTCGCTACCTTCGACGGCACCGTGGACGGCCTGCCAACCTTCTTCGCCGGGCAGCGGTTTGTTGCCGTCGAGCACGATGAAGTGAGCGGGGCCCCAGTCGAAGGAATAGTAGGTCGGTCCGAAGAGTCGTTCGAAGTCGTCGCGCGGGTTTTCGTGCTTGAGCATCATCTCGTGGTTGCCCGGTCCGTTGCGAACGGGCATCTGGGCCGTCTTCATGCACTCGACGTACTGGGGGCCCATGTTCCCCTGCAGGCAGATATCGCCCTGGCTGAGGATGAAGGCCGGTTGGGGATCGAGCCGGTTGATTTCGGCCAGGCTGGCCTTGAACTTAGTGAGACACGGACCAGACGACTCCAGATGGATGTCGGTGATAAAGACGAAATCGAAGCGATCGGATTGCTCGCAGGACCGAAGGGCGAAGTCGGCCGTTCCTGCGACGGGGGGGCGATCGAGGGGTCGGTAGAACTGCTCGGTCCAATAGCCTCGCGGTGCTGCAACGAACACGAAGCGGCCGCTGTCGTCTCCGACCGGCAGCACGTAATTTCCCTGTGAATCTGTGGTAACTATGCGGCACCCGTCCGATACCAGCACACCGGCCAGCGGCTTGCCGTCGCCCGTTACCTGGCCGCGGAAGGTGGTTTCCGTTTCGGCGGCTGCCAGCCGTTCGGGTACGCAAAGTGCGGCGGCTGCAATGCCGCCGGCGACCATAGACACGAGGAACATCCGACGATGGATCATGGCATCTGCCTCGCTTTTCTGGGTGTACGACATGATTTGTGCACCTGTTTTTCTAGGATTTCGTCGGCATATTGGCAAGACACTGGATCAAATCGGCGTGGGTTCACTATAATTTCACTCCGGCGGGGCTCTGGTTCGCCGAAATCGAGCCTACGCTGCGTGCCATCCGCTGTTTTCCCGAATGCTCCCGTCGTTCTACGCCGCAAGGAGGCCTGTTGTGCTGAAACGTTGCTCACTTCCGCTGGCTGTTGCCGTCACGATTGCCCTGTTCTCTGTCCCGGCCGCGAGTGCCCAGGAACCGACGGGCGAGGAGCCCAAGCCGATCGTCACGGTGGCCTTCTCGGGCTACGGCCAGTTGGTTGCCGACCTGGATTTCGTGGGCAATCTGGCCGGCAATCCGAACCTCGGCCAGGCGATCGAGGCGAGCCTTATGCTGGCCACGGGTGGGCAGGAACTCAAGTCGCTCGACAAGTCGAAGCCGTGGGGACTGGTCGTGACGGCGGACGGGCCCCAGTTCAAGGTCCTCGGTTTCGTTCCCCTCGCCGACCAGGAAGAGCTGAAGGCCATTCTGGAAGCGAATGCGGCCGAGATCGAAGAGGCCGACGGCAAGCTGACGGCGTCGTTGAACGATCAGAAGATCTACCTGAAGACCAAGGACGGCTGGACCTTTCTGAGCCATCAGCCGAACGGGCTGGACTCGCTGTCCGATGATCCGGCGGCAGTCCTGGGCGGGTTGGAGAAGTCGTACAATCTGGCCGTTCGACTGAATGTGCAGAGCGTGCCTCAGCCGACCCGGGAGATGCTTCTTGGTTTCCTGCAGATGGGCATGCAGGCAGGCATGAGCAAGAAGCCGGGCGAGTCGGACGAACAGTTCGCCCTGCGTGCGAAATTGGCGAATCAGAGCATTGAGAGGCTCAAACGGGCGGCTGCCGAAATCGAGACGATTCAATTAGGACTGAACATCGACGAGAAGACGCCCGCGATCCACCTGGATGCGGAGGTAATCGCTCTGCCCGACACGGAAACCGCCCGGCAGCTCACGTCGCCTAAGGGGCTCAAAACGAACTTCGGGGGCTTCGTCGTTCCCGACGCGGCGATCTCTTACAACGGCGTGGGCCGCCTCGAACCGGACCAGGTCGACCAGGCCGTCGCGATGATCGACGGGTTTCGCACCAACCTCCACAGTGAATTGGAGGGGCAGAATCTGCCGGAAGAGACCGAGAAGACGGCCAAGGGGCTCGTCGACAACGCTTTCGCGTTGGTAACCTCGGCAGTGAAGGAGCGCGAGATGGATCTGGGGATACTCTTCCTCGCCGACGAGAAGCGAGCCACCGTGCTGGGCGGCGCTCGGGTGGCGGACGGGGCGAAGGTGGAGGATTTGCTCAAGGCGGTTGTCGAGGAGGCCGCCAAGGAGCAGCCGCAATTGAAGGAAGCGGTCAAGTTCAACGCTGCGGAGCACGCCGGGGTCCGATTGCACACATTGACGGTATCTCCGAGTGAATTGGGAGTGCCGGAACTCTCTGAGCTGTTCGGTGAGGAGCTAGTGATTGTGGTCGGCGGCGCCGACAAGGCCGCCTACCTGAGTATAGGCACCGATTCCATGGAAACGCTCAAGAGGGCGATCGACGCCGGAAAGGCTGCGGATCGGCAGCTTCCGCCTTCGCAGGTCGCGGTGTCCGTCGGTTGCCTGGCGGGGCTGGTAGCTCAGTACGCACCCAGACCGGGGACCCAGGCCGCCGCCAAGATGATCGTCGATGCTTTGGCAGGGGGCAAGGGCAAGGACCGGCTGACGATCACCACGACGCTGCTGGAGAACGGCCAGAAGATCCGCGTTGAGATGGAAGAGGACCTGCTCAAGGTACTGGGGGTCTTGCCGGCAATCGCAATGGGGGCGATGCCGATGTAGGTGGGCTGACAACCTCAGTGCACTCTTTGTCCGGGCTTGGCGCCTTCGTCGGGAGAGAGCACATAGATCTCTTTGCCGCCGCTGCCGGAGGCGAGGATCATGCCTTCGCTGACGCCGAACTTCATCTTTCGCGGGGCCAGGTTGGCCGCACAAATGACGAGCCGGCCGACGAGCTGCTCGGGATCGTAGGCGCTCTTGATGCCGGCGAAGACGTTGCGGGTTTCGCCGCCGCCGAAGCTGACCGTCAGTTGCAGGAGCTTGTTGGCCTCGGGGATGTGTTTGGCTTCGAGCACCCGGGCGACCCGAAGATCGACCTTCATGAACTCGTCGAAACTGATTTCGGAGGCCAGCGGCTCGGCCTTGAGGGGCTCGTCGCTGTCGTCGTGTTGGGGCGCGGCACTGGGGGCGGCGTCGGCCTGTCTGCTCTCCTCGACCATCGCTTTCACTTTCTCCCGATCGACTCGGGTCATCATGTGGGTGAAGTTGTTGACTTGGGTGCCCAGCAGCGGCTTGTTCGCCTGATCCCAACTGGTGATCGGGTCGTTCAGCAAGTCGCCGGTCTGTTTCGCCAGTCGCGGCAGCACGGGGGCTAGATAGATTGCCAGTTGGCGGAACAGGTTGAGGGCGATCGTGCAGATATCGCGGAGTTCGTCCTGCTGGTCGGGAACCTTGCGGAGTTCCCACGGGGCTTTGTCATTGAAGAACTGGTTGGCTCGATCTCCGGCGGCCAGGATGGCGCGCATGGCCCGGTTGTAGTCGCAGGCTTCGTAGGCCGCGGCGATCTGGTTGCCGTCGGCGGCAGCTTGTTCGAACAGTCCGCCGTCGTCCGGGTAGGTTTCGGACAATCCCGTCTTCTGCGCGAGTTTGGCTGCACGGCTGGCCAGATTAACGACGTTGTTCACCAGGTCGGCATCGACCTTGTTGGCAAACTCGTCCAGGTTCAGGTCGAGGTCGTCGACGCGGGGCGAGAGCTTCGAGGCGTAGTAGTAGCGGAGGTAGGATGGATCGAGATGTTTCAGGTAGGTGGAAGCCTGAATGAAGGTGCCCTTCGATTTGGACATCTTCTCGCCGTCGACCGTGAGGAAGCCGTGGATATGGACCTTTTTCGGCAGGCTGAAGCCGGCCGTCTTGAGCATGGCCGGCCAGAACAGGGTGTGGAAGTAGGTGATGTCTTTGCCGATGAAGTGGTGGATTTCGGTCTTATCGCTGCGCCACCAGTCGTCGAAATTCTCGCCGGTACGGTTGCACCAGGCGCGTGTCGAGCCGATGTAGCCGATGGGGGCGTCGAACCAGACGTACCAGTAGTTGCCCGGCGAGTCGGGGATCTCGAAGCCGAAATAGGGGGCCGGCCGGGAGATGTCCCAATCGCGGAGCGGTTCGTGGAGAAAGTGCCCCTTGAGATAGTTGGCCACCTCGGGCTGCAAGTGTTCGCCGCTCTGCGTCCACTCGGCGAGGAAGTCGTGGAGCCGCTCGATCTCGATGAACAGGTGGGTGGCCGAGCGGACCTCGGGCACGGTGCCGGAGAGCGTGCTCACCGGATCCTTCAGGTCGGCGGGCGAATAGGTGTGCCCGTTGTCGCAACTGTCGCCGTACTGGTTCTGCAGCCCGCAGTAGGGGCAGGTGCCCTTGACGAACCGGTCGGCGAGGAAAGTGCCGGCCTCGACGTCGTAGAGCTGGGTCACCTCCTTCTCGTGGACCAACCCCGCCTTGCGGATGGCGGCCCAGATCTCTTCACAGACGGCACGTGTCTCGGGGCTGTTGGTGCTGCCGTAGTTGTCGAACTCGATGTCGAACCCGGCAAAGTCGTCGACGTGCGCCTTTTGCATCCGGGCGAGCAATTCCGTTTCGGGAATGCCTTCGCTCTTGGCGCGGATCATGATCGCCGTGCCGTGGGTGTCGTCGGCGCAGATGTAGATGCACCGCCGGCCCCGCAGTCTCTGGAACCGCACCCAGATGTCGGTCTGCAGGTACTCGACCAGGTGGCCGAGGTGGATGTGCCCGTTGGCATAGGGGAGGGCGCTGGTTACGAGGATTTGACGTTGAGTCATCGGAAGAGTTGTTAGGGGTCGGGGTTCAGGGTTCAGGGGGCAGGGTTCGGGGCCAGCCGCGAAAGGGACGTTTGTTTGCTGAGTGCTGTCCGCGGGGTCGCAGGAATCCCATTTTATCGAATACACCGCGTTTGGGGGAGGTCACTCGGGGGCCCCTCGTTTGGCTGAATTGGCTTCAGGATAGGACCGTGGGAGAGGGGGTCAGGTTCAGCTTCCTTGAGGGGACCGTGGGCGATGACCGTATCTTCAGTTCTGGATGGCCGACTTGAGTTGCCTGAGCAAGCGCAGCCAGTCCCCCTCTGCGGGGTCATGACCCTCGAATCCTCCCACATCGACGCTGCGGTAGGTTTTCCCAGACTTCGTGTGAATCTCGACGTAGTAGCGCCGGAAGTGTCTCGCGTCATAGCTGGTTCTATCCTCCTGGCCAACGACGACGTCAGCGATGCTTGCGCGGTCGATGCTCCGCTCGCCTGCCAGCGACTCCAATTCGATCGTTTCTCCGGCTATGGTGACCGACCTGAAGGTCCGAAAAGGTTCGGCCAGCCCTTCACAGACAGCCAGGCCGGCAAGGAACAGCAAGAACACCATCACAGCGCCAACGAGAATCGTCGTGGGTGAAGGGGCCGTTTCTTCGTGCGAATCGCGGGAATTCAGGCGACTTCTGGCGAGAAACAGTGAACAGACTGAAACATTGCCCACCAGCAGCAGCACTGCTGCCGGAGAGAACCACGCCTCAAAGGCGGTTTGCAGCGTGAAGACGGGCGCTCCATCCGCGTTGTTTGTCACCTGCGGCACCGCCTCTTCAGGCGGCAGAAGAGCGATGAGAACGGCGAACTGCGGGAAGATCGACAAGAAGATCGCAATGCCAACCGCCTTGTCACGGATCGGAGAACGTGCTGTACCCACCGACTTCCCCCTCTTCGCGTGCTGGCCCCGGATTCATGGCATTGCCCACCATCGTAGTCCGGCAGGTAGCAGCTTGCCAGGCAACTCGAGAATTGGGGCCGCCACCTTGGCATTGTTGGTTTTCGCGGGTGGGTTCTATAATGCCCGCTGGCTTGTGGAGATAGGGCAGGCATCACTTGAAGGGAGGCAGTGAGAATGAGCAGGAAGCAGACGGTGACAGCCCTGATTCTGGCCGCTTGCTGGTTGATTCTGGGCAAGGGTTTGATGGCCCAGAGCAAGGAGGACACGATCATCGAGGCGTCGTCGGCCGTTCTGGACGAAATCATGGCGATTCCGCTCAGTTCGATCCCCGAGAGCATGCTGGCCGACGCCCAGGGGCTGGTGATCATCCCGAACATGGTCAAAGGCGGCTTTGTCGTGGGCGGCCGGCACGGTCGGGGGGTGTTGCTGGTGCGCGACGAGGACCAAAGCTGGCATGCACCGGTATTTGTCTCATTGACCGGCGGGAGCATCGGCTGGCAGGTGGGCGTGCAGACGACCGACGTGATTCTCGTGTTCAAAACGCGTCAGAGCGTGCAGGGCATCCTCAACGGCAAATTCACCTTGGGCGCCGATGCGGCCGCGGCCGCCGGCCCGGTGGGGCGCCAGGCCGCCGCGGCAACCGACGGCCGGTTCAAGGCGGAGATTTATTCATATTCGCGAAGTCGTGGGTTGTTCGCCGGGGTGTCGATCGACGGCTCGGTTCTTCAACTGGACCAGATCGCCAACGCCGCCTACTACCGGAGTCCGGCGCCCGGGACTCCGCCGGTCACGCCCCAGCCGGCCATCGACCTGGTCGGCCGCGTGGTCAAGTACTGCGGCGCCCCCACCATCCCCGCACCGGACTATCCGGCCGGGCAGGCGGTCCATCCGGCGCCGGCTCCGTCGGTCGGCGAGGCCGAGGTTGTCCGCAACCAGTTGGCCCAGGTCGCCCCACAGCTCTACGCGCTGCTGGATTCCCAATGGAGCACCTACCTGGCCTTACCGCCCGAGATCTTCACCGGCCAGGGGCACCCGGCGCCGGAGGCCCTCAATCGCTGCCTGGGGCGGTTCAAGGCCGTCACGAGCGACGCCCGGTATATGGGCCTTGCCCAGCGGGCCGAGTTTCAATCGACCTACGGGCTGTTGCAGCATTACGCTTCGACTCTCACCCAGGCACCGGACAAGCTGGAGATCCCTCCGCCGCCGGCGAATTGAACTCGGCTGGCTCGAACTATCATTATCTGGCTCTCTTACCCCAAGTTGCTTCCAGAGCCCACGATGTCCAGCAACCCGAGAATCCTGATCGTTCGCCTCACGGCCATCGGCGACGTGCTCCATGGTCTGCCCGTTCTGTGTGCCTTGCGCGACCATTTGCCTGGGGCCGAACTCGCTTGGATCGTTGAAGGGCGAGCGAGTAGTCTGCTCGAAGGACATCCCGCGTTGGATCGGCTCATTGCCGTGCCTCGTCACTGGTTGAAGTCGCTGCGTACCGTGCGGCAGGTTCGGCGGGAGGTGCGCCGGTTCGCGCCCGACGTCACGATCGACGTTCAAGGGCTGATGCGAAGTGCCGTGGCCGCGTGGCTTTCGGGTGCGAAACGTCGAATCGGATTCGGTTGCGAGAAAGGCCGCGAGTTGAGCCCTTGGCTGAACAACGAGCTTGTTCGCTCGACGGCGCCCCACATCATCGACGCCAATCTGGAACTCTTGCGGCCGCTGGGGATTGAGGAGCCCGAGGTTCGTTTCGATCTTCCCGAAACCGAGGCCGATCGGCAATCCTGCGGGGAGATTTTCGACCGACTCGGGCAGAGCGGGCCGTTTGCCCTGTTTAATGTCGGCGCCGGATGGCCGTCGAAACTCTGGCGTCCCGAGCGTTTTGCAGTCGTCGCGCGGCATCTTGGCCGGCGTTGGGGCTTGCCGACGATCGTCGTTTGGGCCGGCGTGGAAGAGCGAGCGGCGGCCACGGCCGTCGTCACCCAGTCGGATTCGTGTGCGGTCATGGCGCCCGAGACGTCGTTGCGGGAGTTGGCGGCCTTGTGCCGGCAGGCAACGCTGTTTGTCGGCTCCGACACGGGACCGCTCCATTTGGCGGCCGCCGTCGGCACGCCCTGCGTGGGCCTCTACGGCCCCATGCCGGCCGAGCGAAACGGCCCCTACGGCCCCCAGCACATCGCTCTTCAGAAGGCGACCTATCAGGGCGGACGCCACGGGCGACGCAAAGCGCCCCAGACGCTGATGGACGCGATCTCGATCGAAGACGTGTGTGGAGCGTGCGATGAGATTCTGGATCGCGTGGATCTCTCAAGGGTTCGTGAATCGGCTCTGCCATCTGGCTCGCTCGTCAACGGGCGGTAAGCGGTTGACCGGGAATCCAGTCTAATTGGATGCGCGCAATCTGACGTGGAAGATCGCTCATGGTGGGCCGCCACTCGCGAACCGTCTGTTCATGCCGTTATGATGTTGGCCGGTCAGGGATTTCGCGAGGTTCGATTGGCGTTGGTCCGTTCTGGCTCCACCCTACGGGCCGAGTTGGCACGGGCCGGATCGGACGGCTACAATAGGCTCTCAACCGTCCAAATTGCAGAGCGTTTCCGCAGAACGCCGCCCGGACCGTGGGTCTGTGGCAGAACGATTCGTTGAAAGTACGACCTGGAGAAAGCAGCTATGTACGTTTGTGCCCATACGATCGAGAACCCCGTGTTCCGCACTCTCTTGAGTCTGACACTCCTCGCCGGCGGCGCGATGACCGTTGCTGCGGAAGTGGTCGTCTACCCTACACCGGAAGGCGAGGCGTTATCGACCGACTACGAGGTCTGGGCCGACGGCAAGAAGGTCGACGTTTATACGGCCCGGACCCTGGATCCGCCGTTCGCCGGCAAGCAATGGGATTACGGCGGGCCTTACAGTTTTGCCAGCTTCGACGTGACCGGCGAAGTGACGGTCAGGGTCACGTCGAAACGTTCGCTGCGCGACACGATCGTCCGTCCCGTTTCGGCGGGCGTGACGCCCACGATCGACGACGACCACACGCTCACGATCCGCCTGGACCGGCCGCGGAAGTTGAGCATCGAACCCGACGGTCGGAAAGGCCCGCTGCTGCTGTTTGCCAATCCGCCCGAAGAGAATCCGCCGAAGCCCGATGGTGAGGGCGTGGTCTACTTCGGCCCGGGCGTCCACAAGCCGGGCAGAATCGAGATCGGCAGCGGGCAGACGGTCTATCTGGCGGGGGGCGCCGTCGTCAAGGGCGGGATCATCGCCGAGGGGGACAACATCAGGATCTGCGGGCGCGGAATTCTCGACGGCTCCGACTGGGAATGGCGCAAGGGGCCGACGCCCACGGTGATCGCCATTCACGGCACGAACGTCGAGGTGAGCGGGATCACCATCCGCGGCGCGTCGCACTGGACGATCGTTCCCCGCCACAGCCGCAACGTGACCGTGCGAAACGTCAAGCTTTGCAACAGCCGCGTGCAGAACGACGACGGGATCAATCCCTGCAATTCGCAGGACGTGCTGATCACCGACTGCTTCATCCGCAGCGACGACGACTGCGTGGCCATGAAGGGGCTCACGTTCGACGGCGAGAACAACAACGTCGAACGGATCACGGTCGAGAACTGCATTCTCTGGTGCGACCGGGCCCGGATCTTTCTGCTCGGGCACGAAAGCCGCGCCGAGTACATGCGCCAGGTGACGCTGCGGAACCTCGACATCATCCACTTCACGATGACGCCTTTCCTGTTCGAGCCCGGCGAGGACATGCGGCTCGAGGAAGTCACTGTCCAAGACGTTCGCATGCACGGCGAAGGCCAGCGTGAGTTCATCCGCTTGCGGCCGGTCGTCAACCAGTACATGCGGAAGCAGACCCCCGGATTTGTCGCCGACATCCGCTTTGAGAACGTGACCCTCACCGGCCGGCCGGGCGAGTATCTCGTGCAGTTGATCGGCGCCGACGAAGAGCACAACGTTAAGGACGTGAGCTTTCAGAACGTGTCGATTCTCGGGGAGCCGCTCACGGCGGAGTCCAAGAACGTGCAGATCGGCGAACACGTCGAGGGGGTGAGGTTTTGAGTGCGTATCCAGTGAACGCAACCGAGCGTTGAGAATTGTTGGAGTACAGGCTTCAGCCTGCGTGAAACAGGGCTTCAGCGTTCAACAGAACACAATCGTATCCAAAGCAGGCTAAAGCCTGTACTCCAGCAGGCAGGCTGAAACCTGTACTCCAACGACCGACCGTACATGTCTGAATCGTTGAAATCAGGGAACCAGCCATGAACCGACTCATCCGGATTGTCGGGACTTTCCTGCTCGGTACGCTTCTGCTCCTGCCAGGCCTTGTCGTTGCGGATGAGGCTGTCCCGAACGCCGACGCCGAGATGCGTTCGCTGCTCGACGCCCCGCTGCTGTTCACCAAACGCCACTCCTACAGCGGCATCCACATCTACGACACCTACTACAAGTGGCCGCCCGGCGGTGGCGGCATCTACGTGCTGGAGAATCCGTCGGCGCCGCGCGACCAGTGGCGGATTCGGGCCGTCATCGATCCCGACACGTCCGAGACCTTGGGTTTCGGCGTCTACGACGAACCGGAACTCTCCTGGGACGCGACCAGGATCCTATTCACCTTCAAGGGCGAACCCGAGGGAAGCACCAGCATTTATGAGATCGGAGTCGACGGCCGCGGCTTGAGGCTGGTAAGCAATCCGGAATGCACGCTGGCCTGCTATCAGGGGCGAAACGGTGGTCAACACGACGTCTACCCGGCCTATCTGCCCGACGATCGGATCGTGTTTTTGTCGACCCGTCCCAGCGGGCTGGTGCCGTGCAACAACACGGGTGTGGCGATTCTCCACGTGATGAACGCCGACGGATCGGATATGCAACCGATTTCGGTGAACAACGTCAACGAATTTGATCCGGCCGTCTTGCCCGACGGGCGGATCCTGTTCGGCCGCTGGGAGTACGTGGACAAGAACGCGTTGACGATCCAGTCGCTGTGGTCGATGAATCCCGACGGGACCCAGGAAACCGCCTTCTACGCCAACAACATGGTCTTTCCCGAGGCGATCCTCGACGCGCGACCGGTGCCCGGCACGCACTTGATCGTCGGCACGTTCGCCAAACACAACTCCACGCCCCGCGGCTCGATTGCCCTGGTCGATCCGCGGCTGGGAAAGAACGATCCGAAGGCCATCGAGAACCTGGAACATCCCGAGAATCCCACCTGCGACACGGGCGATTCGTGCGAGCCGTGGCCCGTCACTGCCGACGTTTTTTTGTATAGCGGCCGTGTCGCGGGTGATGCACGGAACGCCATTCGCATGATCAATCGCGGGGGGCGGCAGATCGCGCTCGTCAGCGATCCGGAGATCTGTCTGCACTCGCCCATGCTCGTCAAGCCGCGGCGGAGGCCGATCGCCATCGCCGACGTGGTCGATCGCTCGGCGCCGACGGGCCGGTTCTTTTTGCAGGACATCTACAAGGGACTGACCGGCGTCGAACGGGGCGAGGTCAAACATTTGCGAGTGATCGAAGAGACGTCGCGGGTGAGCGGGTCGACGATGGGCGGCAGTCCCTACAATCAGACCTTCCTGGTCAGCGCCGCCTTGGCGTTTGGGGCGAAGAACTACCTGGGGATCGTACCGGTGGCCGAGGACGGTTCGGCCTACTTTGAGGTGCCGGCCGGGCGGGCGGTTTATCTTCAGGCCCTGGACGCTGAAGGGCGGCTGGTGCAGAGCATGCGGACCTTCGTGCAGGCTTCGCCGGGCACGACGCGATCGTGCATCGGCTGCCACGAGCACAAATACAGCACCTCGGCCGCGGTTAGCGAGGCGGCGAACCTGGCCGGCAGGCAGCCCGACCAGTTGCAGCCCGAATCGTGGGGCAGCGGGTATGTGGACTATCCCAGCCGGGTCCAGCCGGTGCTGGACAAGCACTGTGTGCGCTGTCACGGGGGTCCCGAAGGGATCGCTGCCGGCATGGATCTCTCGGGCGGCTGGACCGAGCATTTCAGTATCAGCTACGAGAACCTGGCGAACCGGCGGGAGACGCAGTTGATCGCCTACTGGATCGCCGGAATCGACTGCATGAACGGAACGGCGCCCTGGTCGTCGCAGATTTTCGCACCCCGGCAGCACGGCTCGGGGGCCGCTCCGCTGGCCGACCTGCTCGTCGAGGGGCACGACGGGTACATTGCCGACATGACCCGCACCGAGCGGGACCTGCTCATGGCCTGGATCGATTCGAACGGCCTTTACCATGGAACCTGGGACGAAACGGCCGCAGGTTGCGCTATCAAGGAATGGAAGAGCATGCAGGCGGCACTCGTCCGGGAAATGCAGAGTGCCGGCTGCCTCGAGTGCCACGGCAACGGCGGCAAGATCGCCTTCATCGAGAACGACTGGATCAACCTGCAGCGGCCCGAGTGGAGCCGCATTCTTCGCGCACCGTTGGCGAAAGACGGGGAAGGCTTCGGGCTGGCGAGCTGTCGCGATCGCAAGATCGATCCGCGCCGCCAGCGGATCCATCTGCTCTGGAAGGGCTATGCTCACGCGGTCCAGCCGCCCGAGGCATTTCCCAAGAACGAAGTGCTCGCGCCCGATCCAAGCGGCCAGCCCGTGGTGAGCTTTGCGTCGACGGAAGACGAACACTACCGAAGGATGCTGGCGATCATTCGCGGGGCTCGCGACGTGGCGCTGGCCGATCCGCGGGTCGACATGCCGGGGGCCGAGGTGATGGCGGGAACCTGCCGCACGTTTCGCTCGCCGCCGGTGCCGGCCTTTGCCCCGAAGCCGATTGCCGAGCCGGATGGCGACGGTGTGGTCCAGGTCTCGTGGGAGGTGTCGGCCGCGACGATCGGTCTGGAGGCCGAACTCCATCGAGCTTCGCGTGCGCATTTTGCCCCGAGCGACGAGACGCGGCTGGTGCGGACCGCCCTGGGCCATTTTGAAGACAGGGATGCTCCCCAGGGTGAGCAGCACTATGCACTCGTGCTCTGTTCGCCGCTGAAGCGCAGCTTGCCCGCCTACGCAGCGGTTGCAGTGCCTGCCCCGCAGCCCGCGCCGGCTCCGGCCGGACTACAGGTTGTTTCCGCGATGGCGTCGGTGCGACTTCAGTGGGCCGCCCCCGCTGCGCCCGTTTCCGGCTACCACGTTGAACGAGCGCCGGCGGGGACCGATGATTTCCGGCGAGTTACCGAGACGCCGGTTCGTTTGCCGTCCTTCATCGACGGCCGGGTGGAAGCGGACAAGAGTTACCGCTATGTCGTGCGGGCCGTGAACCGGCGGGGGATCGAAAGCGGACCGAGCCATGTCGTCGAAGCGGCGGTGGCGGCAATTCCCGGTCCTGTCTTTGTGGCGCCGCTGGCCGAGAGTTCTGACGCCGCTCTTCTCGACGGGGCGACTCTTCCGGGGGCAGGCCACGGCAAAGTGCGGTGGCAGGACTCTTCGCTCGACGTTTGTGCCGGTGGATTCCTCACCTATCCCAACGACGGGCGATTCGATCTCTCGCAACCGCTGTCCGTCGAGTGTTGGGTTTGCTTCGAGCAGCGGACCCAGATGCCTGTCGTCGTCAGTTGCGGCCATTGGCGCCAGGCGGGCTGGTTCTTGCAGTGGCTGGGAAATTCGTGGCGCTGGCACGTGGGCGGCGTCGACTGCGACGGGGGCAGGCCCGAGACGGGCAAGTGGCTGCACATGGCCGGTACGTATGACGGCACGACCGCCCGCGTCTACCAGGACGGCAAGCTGCTCGCCGAGACCTCCGGGGCTTTCAACACGGCCCCTTGGCCGGGCGAACTCCACGTGGGGCAATACAGCGGGGGGCCGAACGCCGATTTTCAGGTGAACGGGCAGATCCGGGGGGTGAAGGTTTATCATCGGGCGCTGAACCCGGAAGAGATTACCGCGGCCGCGAGTGAGGGCCGCTGAGACGTGGATGGGTTGTGGGTGTCAATTTGCCCCCGGCGTGCTACACTGAAGGTGTCAATGAGGTGGCGACTCCGACGACCGGTCGGTCCATGTGTTATTTCGAGATTGCGGCGTGTTTCGTCGCCTCAGAGATCAAGAACGATTGGAGCGACCATGAAAAAACATCTCACCGCGATCATCCGACGCGAAGACGACGGGTTTGTCTCGCTCTGCCCGGAACTGGACATTGCCAGCCAGGGCGACACGATCGAAACCGCTCGCGAGAATCTCCGAGAGGCTTTGGAGTTGTTCTTTGAGTGCGCCTCACGCGAAGAGGTCGAGCAATCGTTGGGTGGCGATGTGTTCGTGACTTGGGTTGACGTAGCCGTTGCCTGAATGACTTGTTCTCCAAGGCGTCGAACGGTTTCAGGTAGGTGGTTCTCGATACGGAGTATTTGCCGATAGACCATTCCCCTGTCGTACTATTCCCTTGTCAGACTGAATGACAGGGGATTGGACGACAAGGGAATGTTTGCGAATGTCGCGGGCCCTTATTCACGGGATCCAGATCCGTTGCAGCGGATTGGCATCTGTGTACCGGGGCGGATATGGTAGGTGCGGTGTCGGGAAACCACTCAGCGATTTCTGGAGAGTGCCGTCATGCCTGAGTCCCCACCTCCAGGTTTCGCCTCGCGTTTGGCACTGCTTCTCATGCTGTTTCTGCTGTTCACATATCTCGTGGCGATTCCTGGAAGTTGGATGCCGCCCGGCTGGTTCGCCTTGGTTGTTCTGCCGATTGTCCCGCCAATGTTCCTGGGCGCCCTTCTTGGTGACGGAGCGACCGGGTTTGCGATGGGAGGCATCTTCTCGGTGGCGTGGCTCCCGGCCATTCTGATCGGGGCATGCAACTGGTGCCGGAAGCCCAAGCACCTGATCCTCGCCGGAGTGGTCCTGGGGATTGTCAACGGACTCATGGCCCGTTGGTGTCTCTTTCTCGTTCACGCTTATGCGATTACGTGAACTCCCTTCTCCATCAGCGTCCACCCATCCTGGGTTCTCTCACTGTCATCCCCCTTCGGCGGATGCCATGACCAGTTCGCCCTTGAAGATCCCCTTGAGGCCGCGGAGTCGGGCGGCGATGTTCTGGAGCCGTTTGGCCGGGCCGCGGAGGACGATCACTTCGAGGCACAGATCGTGAGCCAGGTGGGCGTGGAGGACGGAGATGATCAGGTCGGTGTTGTCGTGCTGCAGGTCCATCAACTGGTCGCGGAGTTGGGTCCGGTGATGGTCGTAGACGAGGGTCAGGGTGCCCGCCACTTCGTGGGAACCCGTTTCCCAGGCCTGACGGGTGAGTTTGTCGCGAATCAATTGCCGGACGGCCTCGCTGCGTGTGGCGAACTTCTCCTCTTTGCAGAAGCGATCGAACTGATCGAGAAGGTCGTCCTCGACCGACACGGAAAAACGCACAATCTCACTCACGGTTCTGCTCCCAACTCGACGGACATTGCCCAGGCTGCCTTGCCATGTTCGCCCGCACCGGCCGATCGGTCAATGGGTCCCCCCCTATTCAGCCGGCCTGCTTTCGGACCAGATTGGCCCGTCGAAACACGGTGTTTTCAACCGGTCTAGCCCCACACAGCCCACTCACTTGCATCGAGTTTGGGCTGAGGTTAGATTCGTGGTGGCAGAACGGTTGTTTTGGCCGCCCGCGGCGATTTGGCCTGGACATTCTTGGAGCGAACTCGTGGCTGATTACGAGATGTTTGACGTTACCGATATCGACGGTGTCATGGTCCTTCGGTTGCGCGTTCGTGAACTGGACGAAACCAAGCTCCAGCGGCTGACCCGGGAACTTGGGGAGGTTGCGGAAGAGCCGCAGCGAAGGCGCTTTGTTGTCGACTTGGGTGAGGTCTCATTCCTCACCAGCACGGGGATCGGGGCCATGATTGCCCTGCAGAAGAAGGTTCAGGCTGGCGGCGGCGTGCTGAAACTGTGCGGTCTCAACCCGGATATCCGTTCGCTGTTCACCATCACCCAGGTCGATCGGCTTTTCGACATCCAGGCCGATGCCGACGAGGCGGTGAAGAGCTTTTCGTAGGGTCCTACCGGGGCACATCTCCTGCCGCCCGCGTGAACAACGAGACGAACGTCTCGGCGTCGATGGTTTCGGAGTGGAAGTGAACGGTTCCGTCTCCGTACAGGAAATTCGCCCCGCCGGGATGGAAACTGTAGATTTCGTTGCGGTTGCTGCAGTTGAACATTTGTGAGCCGTTGCAGACCTCGTGGATCCAGAATTCGGCGTCGGAGCTGGCCCACTCGGCGCCGGAGATGGGCTCTTTCGGGCTGGCGTCGGGGTCCCCGCGCCGGCCGTGCTGGAGATACTTCAGGGGCCGGCCCGAGCATTCGAACAGCATGAACGTGTTCGAGAGGCCGTCGCGGACGGCGGCGACGGTCGATGGGCCTTCCCCGAAGGGTTGGAACAGGTTGTACCAATTCCCGCGATCGGAGATCACTCCGGCCGCGACCAGGGGACGGGAAATCGAGCGGTCGATGTTTTCGCAGGTAGCGTAATCCGTGGCGAAGTAGCGACGGTTTCCGCATGTCCGATCAGCCGGCGCCGTGGGGCAGAGAAAGGTTGCGATCTCGTTCTCGCGTGCCGGCCGGTTTTTGGTGGAACTCCAGTTTGTGTTCCAGTCGTAGCGGTCGTAGATAGCCTGCTGCTCCAGGTAGGGCAGAAGGAACGTCAGCAGGTTATGATCCGGGTCTTCCGTTTTCGGCATGGGAAGGACCCGATGGACCGACTCGTAATTCAGGATTGCCAGGCCGATCTGTTTGAGGTGATTCTTGCACTGCATCCGCCTGGCCGCCTCGCGGGCGGCCTGGACTGCGGGCAGCAGAAGGGCGATCAGGACGCCGATAATCGCGATCACCACCAGCAGTTCCACCAGAGTGAAGGCCGATCGGCCCGTTTCCTTTTGCCCACGTTGCCGCGAGCGACCGTGGAAGTACGATTTCGTCACGCACTCCATGAGGCTCTTCCCCCGTCGAGATCATGCTTGCTTGGTTGACGACTGGGGGCATTGTAGGGGACTCTCTATGGTAATGGAAGTACCCGCCCAGGAAATCCACAGATAAACACCCCACAAAATGCATATCCGAGGGCGGGGTGGGCGGGCCGTGGGGCCTACCAGGCTTTCGGCGGGTTGAGCAGGATCGCGATGGCGCCGACGAGTTGATTGAGGCCTTGGCCGGTGACCGCCGAGATCAACAGCACGTTACCGTCGGCGACTTCGGCCAGTTTGCGGCGAATCTCGGCTGCGCCCGGCAGGTCGGCCTTGGTGACCACGGCGATTTCCGGGCGAGAGCCTAGCCCGGGATCGAATGCCACGAGTTCCCGGCGAATTGCCTGGTAGTTGGCGATAGGGTCGGTTTCGTCGGCGGGCGCCGGTTCGACCAGATGGACGAGGATTCCCGCCCTTTGGACGTGGCGAAGGAATTCGTGTCCCAGACCCGCCCCTTCGTGGGCCCCCTCAATCAACCCCGGCACGTCGGCCATGATGAACGACCGGTCGAAATCGATCTGAACTCGTCCCAGGTTGGGGTACTTCGTCGTGAAGGGATAAGGCGCAATTTCCGGCCGGGCACGGGAGAGGCGGCTCAGCAGGGTGCTCTTGCCGGCATTCGGCTTGCCGATCAGTCCCACGTCGGCGATGATCTTCAGTTCCAGGCGGATCAGGCGGACCTCGGATTCGCCGCCGGGCGTTGACTGTCTTGGAGTGCGGTTGGTTGCCGACTTGAACCGCAGATTCCCCTTACCGCCCTTTCCCCCCCGTGCGATGACCAACTCATCGTCTTCGTCCTTGAGGTCTTTGATCACGAAGCCCCGTTCTGCGTCGATTACGACGGTGCCGGGCGGGACGTCGATCCTGAGGTCCTCAGCCGAGGCGCCGTGTCGCTGAGCACCCTCGCCCGGCTGGCCGCTCTTGGCCTTCCAGTGCTTGTGGTGGGCGAGTGCCGCCAGACTGTTGACGCCGCTCTTCGCGCGCAGGATGACACTTCCGCCGTCGCCGCCGTCACCGCCGTCCGGCCCACCGCGGGGCACGTACTTCTCTCGCCGAAAGCTGACGCACCCGTCGCCCCCTTTGCCCGATTCCACGCGGATTTCCACTTCGTCGACAAACATGGGCACTCGACCGACAATGCAAGGCAAGCGGAGGCAAAAACAAAAGGGAATGGCTTCTTTGGAGCCATCCCCTCGCAATACGGATTCATCGGTCAGGTGTCAGCGGCCCTGCCAGTGGAGCGGGCGCTCGACTGCCGGCCTCAGTTGGCGGACTCGACTACGCTGACCCGTCGGCCTTCGCGATCGAACATGACCGTTCCGTCAACCAAGGCGTAGATGGTGTAGTCGTTCCCCATGCCGACGCCCTTGCCGGGATGGAACTTCGTCCCCACCTGGCGAACGATGATGCTCCCGGCCTGAACCTGCTGTCCGCCGAATCGCTTCACGCCGCGGCGCTGGGCGTTCGAGTCGCGGCCGTTCCGGCTGGAACCTTGTCCTTTCTTATGTGCCATTTCAGCTTCCTCACCATGTATTCAATCGGACGTCATCGCGGACCAGCCAAGCCGCCAAGGCTTTGACAGCGGCTGGCTTCCGGAAATCTGCCGCGCGGGACAGGGCTTGGGTCACTCGCCCCCTCCTATTGGGAGTGGGGTAAGGAGATCCAACACAAAAGGACTCCGCTTCTCGCGTGGCGAAGCCCTCAACGGCCCGGCATCCATTTCGGCACCGAGCCCTCCCTTCAAGAACGGAATCCCGTCAATTCATCGAGGGAAACCTATTTTTTAGCGGTAAACCCACGCGTAGTCAACCTGTCCGGGAATCCCGTATCGGATTTCGCTCTCCATCTCATCATACTCGTCGCCGGGACGCCAAAAATTCAGTCTGAGCGTCTTGCGCTGGAAGGTTCTCCCTTTCGCAATCGGATCCACTCCCGGACGGTACTCTTCGGGCCGGTCCTGCCAGCGATAGGCGTTGGTCAGCCCGCCCACGTAGAGTGAGAAGAAATCGACACGTGGGTCGATATTCTCCCACATGGCCACGCCCCACCGAGTCTCGCCGACCGCGATCTCCGTCTTAGGCATGGTTTGGGTGGTGAACAGTTTCTGACCTATTCTCTCGCGGGTTGCGATTGGTCCAAGAGCGAGCGGCACGACGCATTCGGGGTATTCTCGGTCGATCTCCGCGTCTTGGGCAAAGAGAGTGAAATCGGGAATGAAACGAACCGGTTTCTGGATCGGCTCAACCTTGAAGGTCTCATCCGCTTGCTCGACGGACGTCAGCCCGTCGCCACGATTGGTCACGGAGTACAACAGATACCAGACAAGCCGTCGCTTCATGTGCCCATCAGCTTGGGGAATGTCGATCCAAACCATTCGCACCGACTGCTTGAAACTGAATTGCAGGTACCAGATATCGCGGCGAAAGCGGACGTTCTTCGCGAAATCGAAGCCGGCGTCCGCTCGAGTCAGTTCCATGATGTCGGTCTGACTGACCGTGTCGGTTGCCTGAATGTCCGGCGGGATGGTGACCATCACTCCCGGCGCCAGTCGCCGCGGAACCGTCGCATTCTCTGCCGATGGTCCAGCTTGCCCAAACGACGGGCAAGCCAAGATGGCGGTGAGTAGGGCTACCATGAGGCTGGTTCGACGGGAGCGCATGGATGCAGTAGTCTTCATGGGAGAGATTCGCCTGGGGAAAGACAGGACGCGTCGAATGTAATTCAGTATAGTTAGGCAAAACTGTGACCGTCAAGGAAAACGTCCCCTCTACGAGGTGGGTTCGTCTCATTTCTGCAGGCATTAGCAATCGAGCCGGTGTCACAGTCTGCCCAGGCCGCACAATCGCGCCAAGACGGGTTGGCGAGATAAGAACTTCCGGAATAGTCCGCATTTCCGCCAAGACTGAATCAGGATAATTGCGATAAATAGAACAGATAAGAAGGATGGGTGCCTTCTGAAAAATGGCGTGAGATTGCCGGATTGAGGCGACTGACAACGTCTCCTCCGGCAGGTCCCTTGTGTGCTGGCAAGTGGCCAACATGGAGGACGTTCGTTCCGGCAGATTCGCGGAAATCGGGGCTGCTTCCCCCGAGCGGTGTCTGGGTCACTACTTTCCGCCTCTGCCGTTTGTCCTCGGAACTCGCGTCCAACGAGCCCGCGGAGACGACCCGACGCCGACCCTCGAGGCCCGGCGTGGTGCCGTCTTCCGCGGAGTCTCGTGATCTCTTGTGAGAGGAAGTGTCGCGTTTTCGGTGCTGTGGGCGACACCAGCGCGATTTTCGCGACGAACTTGTCTTCCGACGCGCATTGCCCCCCGCTGCAGGGGAGGTGGCAACCTCGAGAGAGACGTGGAAAGACTCCCCAGTTTGCTTGATATTCCCAGACAAGCGAATTAGGATTGGCATTAGCGCTTCCTCGCGGCTTGGGGAGCATGAAGAGCCGTTGACCCGCGAGGAGAAATCGGATTTTCTGTGCTCCTCGCCGGAGTCATGGTGGACAGGCGTCAGAGCGATTCGGGTGAGCTGGTGCATTTCAGCCTGGTTGGTTCGCCCGGTTGGGCCCACCGTTTCTGCTGGTAGGAGTCGGTTGTTATGGTTCGGAGACTCGCTTTTCTTTTTGGAGGGCTAACCCTTCTGTTTGCCCCCACGGCCCATGCCCAAGAGGCAATGTTCGGCCAGCTCTATGGATTGGGCGTTCACGCCTACTTCTCCTACGACTACCAGGGTGCCTACGAGCACCTGACCAAGGCCATCGACGCTGGTAGCCAGGATCCCCGGGCGTACTACTTCCGCGGCCTGTGCTACCTGCAACTGGGCCGGGAAGACGAAGCGCAGGCGGATTTCGAGAAAGGCGCCGAGTTCGAAGCGAAGGAGGGTGCGGCCAATTACGAGGTCCCACGTGCTCTAGTGCGAATTCAGGGTGAGCCTCGCATGCTCCTTGAGGAGCACCGGCGCGATGCCCGTGCTAAGGCACTCGAACGGGAGATGCAACGGCGTCGCCAGATGTACGGGGAAATGCGTGCCCAGCAGTCCGCGATTCTGAAGCGCGAGATCGAAGCGGCGCCCGCGGTTCCCGCAGGGACTCCCGCCCCCGCCGCTGGCAGCAACCAGGATCCATTTGGTGTGGGTGCTGCCCCGGCCGGTGCCGAAACGCCGGCTGCCGCGCCTTCCACCGAAGCGCCCGCTGCTGCTGAAACGCCCGCCGAACCGTCTGCTCCTGCTCCGAGCGCTGATCCGTTTGCCACACCTGCGGCGGCACCTGCTCCTTCCAGCGATCCTTTTGCCACGCCGGGTGCTGCTGCACCGGAACCGGCCATGCCCGAACCGGCAGCTCCCGCCCCCGCCACCGATCCCTTTGCCACTCCTGCGCCGGCCACGCCCGAGCCGGCAGTTCCCGCGCCGGCGGCCGATCCTTTTGCGACTCCTGCACCCGCCACGCCTGAGCCCGCGGCTCCGGCGATGCCGGAAGAACCGGCCGCGCCCGAACCGGCTGCAGCGGCTCCGGCAGCCGATCCGTTTGCAGCCCCGGCCCCGGCCGCGGCGGCGACGGAAGCACCGGCCCCGGCGACGCCGGAAGCACCGGCCGCGCCCGAACCGGCAGCCCCGGC
>JAAYAY010000202.1 GCA_012719125.1 Planctomycetaceae bacterium
CCGATGCGTCGTGCGGCGGCACGACGGCTACAGCCGGCATTGATGAGGGCGACGAGTCGTTTGCGCAGGTTGGCGTCGAGGACGGGAGGACGGCCGGTGCGGGTGTTTTGCGGGTCGGTGTCGGGGACGGTGGCGGCGACGGGGAGGGGGCCGGTCGGGTCGGTGGCGGGGGCGTGGGCGTGGGGGGCATTCATGGTTGGGTTCCTTTGGAGGGGGGGTGGACAAAAAAAGCCCGTCGAAGAACGGCGGTCGTTCCTGGACGGGCTCGTGCCAGTACTCGCGGGTTGTGTGTGCGGGCCTGGATCGATACCTGGAGGGGCCGCGAGGGGTCAATCTCGGGCCTTTGGGCTACGGTACATTAGTATACATATTTGCGGACACAATGCAATAGGAAATTTGAACATTTGTACAGTTTTTGGGGAAATTGGGTTTCTGGTGGGGGGTGCTGTTGAGAGCTTGAGGCTGGGGCGGCGAATATCAGACCGGTGGTTCAACCTGATTCAGCGCGTTAGGATCGCCGAGGAAATGGCTGTCGTCTTTCGCTCCGCGAAAGGGGCGCTGCTTTCGCGGAGCGAAAGGCGACAATAATTCGACGGTGCTGGCCTTCCAGTCGAAGGAACCAAGTTACGCAATCGGCAAGGCTTGCCGGTTCGCAGTCGAAGGCCGCTCTCTTTACTCGGAAGCGCACCCCGAGTACGGCGATTGGCAGCTTGTTGTGGTGGGACGCTTCTTGTCCCAGCCCAAGCCGCGGTCACCGGTCCCGTCGTTGTTCAGGTCGATGTGACCGAAGCAGAATGGCAAATATCTCTAGCGAGCTTGGTCGTGAACACCTCCGCACGCTACAAAGGGACGGTTCGACACTTCGGACGATGTGACCGACGCAGATTAGAAAAGCCGCTCAAGGCAAATGCCGCTCAAGCGTTTCTCAATAAGGTGTTGTCGTCCTTACGCACGAACGGAACCGGCTCTGGCGACACAGGTTACGCCCTCCTGTGCAGCCAAGTCGCGTCGGCAAGTTTCACGCCGACGCACGAAGCCAAAATCTGCATAGCTGTTACATACAGATCGGATAGGACGGGACTGCCGTAACGTAGGGGCATTGCCTGATTTCAGGACAACCGCAAATCGAGTAAGCTTAGTAAAGTCGAACTTCCCCCAAAACCCAAAACCTCAATGGCTGCAAACATGTCAGGCTCATCAACTGCGAGTTCCAACGCCGACTTGACAAGAGCGTGTCGACGACGCCATCGTCACCATTGAGCACAACTACGAAATCTCGAGAGCAGACTCTCGGGCGATGACGCCCGCAGCGGGGCCGCCGCGGAGAGGCTGAATCTGCAAATAGACTTGATGTCCAACATTGGCTCGAACTGCTATTGCGACAAGGACCACGACACGCTGGCTGGTGTTGACGATGACCAATGCAGTACAACCGCTGTAGTGAGAGAATCTGAATGGAACCTTCGGCAATACGAGTTTTCGATCCGCTATACGGCGGGCTTCAACTCACACCTCTGGAGTCGCGCGTGTTCGCCGTCCGCCGGGCTTCAATGGCAAGGAAGATCTCCGGATCCGTACCTTGGCATATTGCGAACAGGGCCCCGTCGAGCGTCTCTTCCGGCCGATTGGGCTGATAGCGGCAGACCGGCGTAGCAATCAATCGAAGCTCCCAGCGTCCTCCTTCGCGGTCAATGCTGTGGGCCTTGAACCGTCGCGCGAGAGAGCGGATTTGCCGCATACGCTTGACCGGCGTATCATCCGGAATCTGGGCGTCGGGGACAGGCTTCCACTGGAGGCCGGCGTCTTTGGACGCCCACTGTTCCCGTCCTCGCCAGACAGCGGTCAGGGGATCATCCGCGAGGGAGTGAAACTCATGGGCCATCCACCGGTATCCACCGCGCGTCTTGTAGCAGAAGACGGTGCCGACCACGCCGGGACGGCCATCGGTTTCACCATCCGAGTGAGATTCCTACTATGAACAAATCGCTGCTTCCGAGCATCGCTTGGCTTCTGGCCGTCGAGCTTCCGGCCGAGCTCTCGACATTGGAGGTCACGCGAAGACTGTTATCCGGAACATCGTCCATGAGAACGTCAACGTAGAGTTCGACGACTGGGCCCCGCCACAATCGGGTTTTCTTTGTCTCGCGTCTCTTGACTGGTGAACGACTCCGCGTAGACTGGCGGGAGGAACGTTCATCCCTCCAGCAGCCCACACGTCCACGCCCAGGCTCCCGACCGCCAGAGATGTGCGGCTCACAGAGTCCCGCCCATGAGCCACGGAGGAATCGACATGAATCGTGCAAGACAACGGACCTTCGGCCTTTCTCGCCGGGATGCCTTGAAACTCGGGCTTGGTGCGGTCTTCAACACCACGCTGGTTGGTAGCGCCTTGTCGGCGACAGCCACGACCAAAGAGGAACGCTTGGCCATTTCTTTTTGGATCTGGGCGCTGTGGGACACCGGAACCAACGGTTTCTTCAACGACCTCGAACTGCGCATGGCGGAACTGGTCGATCGCGGCTTCAACTGCATCCGGATCGAAGGTGGTGCGGGAATCACGCATGACGCCGAGGGCCGGCCACGCGGGGAACTGGAATTCCACGCCGCCCTCCCAGGCCACGGCCATTTCACTCGTCAGATGGAGCACATGACCGGCGGCCGCGTCGATCTCCTCAAGCGACTGATCGAACTCTGCACGGTCGCCAAACGCCACAACGTCAAGGTGATCCTCTCGAGCTGGTACTACCTGCACACGTTCTGGTTTACCGACAAAAGCGTGACGGCCGAACTGCTGGGACTGCCGCCGGAGGAACGCTTCATGGTTTTCGCTCGCGGGCTGGACCGGATCCTCGAAGAGCTGAAACAAAGAGGCCTGGCCGACACCGTCATCACTGCCGAGATCTTCAACGAGGTGAACGGCATGGATTTCCTCGGCGGCTACGGAGCGAACAAGAAGGCCGCCGATGTGTTCCCCAAGTTCCGGAGCCTGCACGAAGAGGCCCTAAGTTTCCTGGAGACGCGGCATCCGGGCGTTCGGTTCTCGCTGGACACCAGCACGGCATCGATCAATACCGAGCTCATTCCGCGCAACGCGCAGGTCTGGACGTTCCACAGCTACTACTTGTGGAGTGTCTACAAGGTCTTCGAGCAGAATCTGCTGGGTGGCGATACGGACTTGACCGATCCCGAGGTCTACGCTCCGATCCGCCGTTTTCTGCGACGGGATCTCGTGCCGTTTCAAGCGATCCTCGACTGCCGCAAGGGGCGTCCTCCTATCGCAAACGGCTGGTATCGCCGCATCTGGCTGTATCGGAATCTCGATCCGAACGCCATGCCGGAACTGGAGCGTCTGCTTCAGGAAGATCTGGAGAAGCACATCGACGAGTACAAGCAGAAGGCCACCGACGCGGTGGAGCAGGCGGTGAAACTGCGTGACGAGATTCTCCCCGGCATCCCGCTGATACTGGGCGAAGGCGTCAGCTACTGCGCGGATCACCGTCTCCGTTGGGAGGAGCGTTCCGACGCCTACTGGGAAGTCGTCGAACACGCGGCCCGCGCCTACCGCCAGCATGGATTGTGGGGCGCCGTGGCACGGACGAATTCCGGACCGGAAGACCCGGTCTGGCACGAGTACCCCGAGCGTCTACGGCAAGTCAACGCCGTGTTCCGGGGAAAGAAACCGTGACTGGCGGGAATCGTGCTGCCTGACAATGAGCGTTCTGAACCGACTCTCGAGCTACCGTGACTCCTTTGCGGCCATTCATTGTGTCGAAGCGTTTTGGAAAGGGGGAAGTTCATGAAGCGACCTGGAGTAGTTGTGTTGGTGGCTGCCCTTTTCGCGTGCATCGGGTTGCACGCTCAACCGCCGGTTGTCGCCGACGAGGCGCCGATCGCGGCCAAGGCAATTTACGCTCGGCCTTTTGAACCGCCGACGCGTCCGGCGTTTCTGGCCCTGCCGCCGGGCGCCGTCGAGCCGGAAGGCTGGCTCCGGGACTGGTGCCTCGCCGCCAGGGATGGATACACCGGGCACATGGACGAGGTCCACGAGGCGTTCCGGCAGGCGTGGGCTGCCGATTACAGGATGACTGGGGAGCGGCTCGCCTGGCCGAAGGGCGCCTGGCCCTATGAAGGCGGGGGCTACTGGTTCGACGGCCTCGGCCGGCTCGGCTACGCCCTTCACGACGAAACGCTGATCGAACAAGCGAAACGCCGGTTTGACGTCGTCGTCACCCACACGAACCCCAACGGCATCCTCTTCCTCTGGTGGCTCGACAAGAACTCGCCCGAAGACGTGAAAGCGGTGACGGAGGGGAGTGGCTCGTGGTCGATTTGGGCCACCGGCCTGTTGAGTCGCGGCATGTCGGGCTACTATGCCGGTTCGCAAGACCCGGCCGTGCTCCGCGCGCTCGAAACGGCCTATAGCGGAGAAGGCGACTGGATACAGAAGTCGACTCCGTCCAACCTGTGGGCCGCATTCGACGCCTATACATGGACGGGCAACCAGGCCCTCGCCCAGAAGCTGACCGCCCTGTTCGCACTGGACGAGAAAGCCATGGGCCGCGGCGGCGACTTCTGGAACCGCTACCGCAGGCTGCCCAACGCCCAGCCGGGCACGGAAGACAACGATCACGTCGTTCATTTCCTCGAAAGCACCACCCCGTGGGTCCTGGGTTATCTTTGGACCGGCAACCGGGAACTCCTCGACGCGACGCTTGCCTGGCACGCACTCCTGGAACGGGTCGCCATGCAACCTTCCGGTGTGCCGGTCGCCGACGAGTGGTACGGGCCGACCGGCGCGTTTCGCGGTACCGAAACCTGCGACGTCGCCGGCTACGTCTGGAGCAAGGCGATGCTGCTTCTCGTCACCGGCGACGGCGCCATGGGCGACCGCATGGAACGCGCGCTCTTCAACGCCGGTCCCGCTACCGTGACTCGCGATTTCAAGAACCACGTCTATTTTCAGAGTCCGAACCGGATGGTCCCGAATTCCCCGGTTTTCGATCATGGGCCGCGTGCGGAGGGCGGGAACTACGAGCTGTATCATTCCCCTTTGTGCTGCACGGCCGCGCTGAACCGCACTCTGCCGTGGTACGTGACACACATGTGGACGGCCACCTACGACAACGGACTGGCGGCGACCTGCTATGGCCCTTGTAGGGTTCGGGCACTGGTGGGCGAGCGCGTGCCGGTCGCGATCGACTGCGAAACGGACTATCCTTTCACCGACACAATCAAGATGACGGTGGCGCCCGAGAAGGAAACGTCTTTTCCGCTTTCGCTCCGCATTCCCGGCTGGTGTGAAGAAGCTTCGCTGCGCGTCAACGGCGAGCCGTTGCTCGCCGAAAAGGATTCTCAAAACTTCGTCCGCATCAGCCGGACGTGGAAATCGGGCGACACGGTAAGCCTTCGTTTCCCGATAACGCCGGTCGTCGCCACGGGCTTCGATCGGGCGAAAGGCACGGCGCCGACCCACTCACATCACGCGACCAAACTCTTCCCACCGGAGGCCAATCCCGAGCCCGGTCGGCCGTACGCGTCGGTCTCGTACGGTCCGCTTCTGTTCGCGTTGCCGATTCGCGACACGAAAGACGCGAACACGCCCGACCCGGCGGCCCGTTGGAAGTTCGCGTTCGACGTCCAGAATCCGCGGGTCGCGGTCGAGCGCCGTCCCATGCCTGAGCGTTGGGACTGGCCGCTAGCCGCGCCGCTTGCGCTGACGGTCAATGCGATGCCGATCGACTGGACGCCCGACTGGAAGGACCCGGCGCTGCCGGGCGTTCCGTTTGCCAAAGACAAGCCTTCGCAGCGCATCACGCTCATTCCGTATGGCTGCACGAAGTTCCGCGTTTCGATGTTCCCGGTCACCGAACGCCCGCAAAAAGTAACGGAACCACAGGGACGGCTGGAGAAGCGGAACTGAGCATCTACAAGGAGACTACTGTCCTATTACTCGTTCCCAAGCTCCAGCTTGGGAACCAGATGGCAGAGGCTGCAATACAAATGGCGAAGATCACCATCACCGACCTGGCCCGGCGTTTGGGCGTGTCGGTGTGTACGGTCAACAAGGCGATTAACGGCAAGCCGAAGGTAAGCGAGAAGACGCGGCAGCGGGTTCTTGCCGAGGCCGAGCGATTAGGCTATCGTCCCAACCGCTCGGCCCAGGTGCTGGCGAGGAATCCGGTTCGGCTGGCCTACTTGCACCCGGACCATCTCCCGTCGTTCTTCGGACAGTTTGAGGCAGGAGTTAGGGAGGGTGTGGAGTGCCTCGCCGATCAGCGAGTGTCGACAAGTCTCCATGCCCTCGACCCGAAGAAATGGGGAAGCTGCCTGCTGGCCACGGGGCTGTTTCCGGAAATCCGGGCAGCCATGGAGGAAGATCTGGTCCATTTCTCCCTCGACCAGCGTATGGCGGAACAAGGCGACCTGGCAGTTCAGCAACTCCACGAGTTGCTTTGCCAGCATCCACTGCCCTCCACGAGAATCCTGATTCCCCCGCGGATTGCTGTGCGTGCGAATATCGAAGTGCTTGCCGCAAAGGTGAATTCCACGTGCATCCAAGGAGTCGAGCAAGAATGAGATTCTTCGACTGCTGCTACGCGGCGAAGTCCCGCGTGACTGGCGAGGTCTCGCAGCATGTCGTTTGGGTTGTTTTGTCGTGAGCAAAGCCGCAGCCGACGTCCACCTGAGGAACGTTCCCTGAAGCGCATTGCGGTGCATTCCGGGGTAAAGACCGCTCAGGACATGGGAATGGAGTGCGATACGATGAGATTGACGTGTACGATAGCGGTTCTGACTGCCTTGTGTGGTCCTGGCTCCCCAACGGTCGCTACGCTGGCAGGCGAGAGTACTCCCCCGGGAACATCGGCGAATTACTCGCCACACTTCCAAACGGCGGCACGCCCCGCCTTGTTGGCTCTGCCGCCCGGCGCCGTCGAGCCGCGGGGGTGGCTGCGGGATTGGGCCTTGAGTGTCAAGGACGGCTATACCGCCTGCATGGACGACGTTCACAAGGAGTTCAGGCTCGCCTGGACGCCCGAATGCACGCCGACGGGAGAGAATCTGGCCTGGCAAAAAGGCTCGTGGTCGCTTGAAGGCGGTGCCTATTGGTTCGACGGGTTAGTTGAACTGGGATTCGCGCTCAAGGACCATGACCTCCTGGAGCAAGCCAGGCGACGCCTGCACGCCGTTGGCGACAACATGAACGATAGCGGCATCCTGTTCCTGTGGTGGTTGGACCGGGACGATCCGGAGACCTGGAAAGCCCTTTACGCGGCAAACGGCGGATTCCCCGACACGAAAGACGCCAACACGCCGCACCCGGCGGCCCGGTGGAAGTTTGCCCTCGACGCGCAGAATCCCGCCGCGAAGGTAGTGCGCAGCGCCAGGCCCGCCCGTTGGGACTGGCCGCTGGCAGCGCCTCTGGAAGTGACGGTCAACGCGATCCCAATCGACTGGCGTCCTGACCTGAAAAGCCCAACGCTTCCGCAAGGGGCGTTCGCCAAGGATCAGCCTTCCGAGCGTATCACGCTCATCCCATACGGTTGCACGAAGTTCAGGATCTCCATGTTCCCCGTGACGGCAGAACCAGAGGCCGTCACAAGAGTTACGGACCCCGTGAATCGCAACCCCGTTTCTTCCGGGGGGTACCGGTGGCCACGAAGAACAGGCGTGGCCCCGCGAACACTTGATTATGCTTTGGAGGGGTAACTGTGATGCGACTACAAAGTGGGAGTTGGTTGGTGGTTGTCAGCCATTGGGCTTTGGTGGCGGTCGGAGCGTGGGGATCGGAATTCGTGGCCGACCCGTCGTTCGAGCAGTCTGGCAATGCTGCCAAGGATGGCTGGCAGGGCGATTCGCTGGTGTACGAAATCGACACAGAGGTGTCCCGAAGTGGCAAGTCATCGCTGCGGTTCGTCAATAGCGATCCCGACCGTTACTCGCTTTTCTCACAAGAGATCGCCGTGAAGCCGGGATGGAAGGTCCGCTTCGGCGTATGGGCAAAGACCAAGGACCTTCAGGGCCCCGAGTCCGGGGCGACGATCTGCCTGGAATGGAAGAGCGCAACGGGGGAGCATCTCGGCGGCAGCTATCCGTCGGGAATCAAGGAAAGCCGCGACTGGACGCACATCGAATCGACTTGCCGGGTTCCCGAGGACGCGGCTTCAGTGACGCTGAGTTGTTACGTGCGCCGGCACATGACCGGAACCGCGTGGTTCGACGATGTCGAGCTGGAACGCGTCGTCGATCCGCCGATGGGCGTCATGTTGAAGGCGCCGGTGTACCGCGGCTGGTTCACGTCGCGGACGCCCGGCGAGGCTCGCGTGGGCGTGCAGCTCCGCTTGCGCGACCATCACCTCCAGCCGTCCGACGTGCGGCTAAGCCTTCGGTTGCGCGACGTGTCGGGCACGATTCGACAAGAAACAACTGCACAGTCGGGGATGTCGAACGGCGAGATTGAAATGGCGGTCCCCCTGGGACCGCTGCCGACGGGAGTCTACGATCTGGAAGTCCGGCTGACAACGAGGGACGGCAAGGAACTGCAAACGGTACATGAACGTCTGCAACGGGTTCCAGACGATGTCCGGCAGCGATGCACGATCGACGAGCACCGGCGACTCCTTGTCGACGGCAAGCCGTTCTTTCCGCTGGGCATGTATTTCCTGTCGGTGAACGAGCAGGAGCTTAAGACCTATGCCCAGAGCAAGTTCAACTGCCTCATGCCTTACATGTCGCCGGACCGCCAGCAGATGGACATGGCGGAGAAGTGCGGCTTGAAAGTCATTTACTCGATGAAGGGCTGGTACTTTGGCTCGCACTACTGTCCCAAGTCGATCCGCAGCCAGGCCGATGAAGAGGCGATGGTCCGCCGGCGCGTGCGCGAAATGCGAAGCCACCCGGCTCTGCTGGCGTGGTACCTCAACGACGAACTACCGCAGTCCTTTCTGCCGCAATTGGAGGCCCATCAGCGCTGGGTCGTCGAAGAAGACCCGAATCATCCGACCTGGGCCGTGCTCTACCAGTATAAGGAAATCGCCGACTACCTGCATACCTTCGACGTGATCGGCACCGATCCCTATCCGATCGGCCGCAAGCCGGCCTCGATGGTGGCCGACTGGACGGCCGAGACCTTCCGGCAAGTGGGCCGCTCGCGCCCCGTGTGGCAGGTGCCCCAGGCTCATAACTGGGCCATTTATCCCGCCGTTGTCGATCCGAAGAAGCATCACTGCCGCACGCCAACGTACGACGAAGAGCGAAGCATGGCGTGGCAGTGCATCTGCGAAGGGGCGACTGGGCTGGTGTTCTTCTCGTGGTTCAACCTGCATCGTAATCCGGATGTCCCGTTCGACCAGCAGTGGGAGGCCCTGAAGCAGGTCGCGGCGGAGATCGACGGCATGGCCCCCGTCCTGCTTTCCGTCGAGCCCACGCCCTCGCTCGCAGCGGGCGGTGCGGCCGCGGGCCAACCGGCGCCGCGGTGGCTTCGCTGGACGGCACGCTCCCATGACGGCAAGCTCTGGATCGTCGCCGCCAACGACGGCGACGGGGAAGGCGAAGTCTCATTCACCCTGCCGTCCCAGCCTAGATCCATCAGCGTCGCCGCCGAGAACCGCACGATTCGCCCTGAGGGGAACACGTTCCGCGACGCGTTTCGACCGCTGGCCGTGCACATTTACGAGATCGCGTTGCCTCGTCGGTATCTTACGAGTTCATGGGAAAGGCAGATCCAATTGGAGTTGAAGCGGCACTCTATCGAGTGTTCCACTACAGGTCGTCGGCAACGAAGGCCGCATATCGATCGGCCACCTTGCCGGCCTTCGTGTCGCCGCGGTGCACGAGTATCCCAACTCGCTGAGAGATCGATTCGCCCTTGGCCAGAGTGAACGGTTTCCCGCTCTTCTCGTCGGCTCGTCGCGGCCCGAAGCAACCATAGTCGCGAGTGAGCCATTTGGGAGATTCGGGCCCCGTGCCGGGATGCGCGAAGATCGCCAGGCCGGAGGTCTTTCCGTCGACCGTATTCACATAGTCAATCCATCGGGCGTTCCTGCCGTCGGTCCCAGCCTGGTTCACGCCTCCCTCGGAACTCGTTATGGTTCCGCCGCCTTCCACAGAGAACGTTGAGTTCATACGAACATAGGGCCAGCCGTAGTGCCTCTCGTCGCTGACGAATTCCAGGTCGCCGTAGCTGGCGGTCAATGTGAAGGTGATATCGAGAAGCCACTGGCCCTCGCCGAGGGCGACGACACGCATGGAACGCAGTTCGTCCAGGACCGGCCTGTCGCCGTCGCATTCCCAAATCAACTGTGCCGTCAGTTCCGCCCGGTCTTTCTCGACCTTGCCTGCTTCGAACGCGAGATGTCGCACGTGATCCTTGTAGGGCGGCTTGGAATCGATGCTTCGCTCGCTTCCCGAATAGAGTGCCAAGTAGTAGTTGACGGGCCGGCCTCCGTCGAGTTTCACCATGTCAACGAACCACAAGGAGCGGTGATGCGGGTTGGGTTCCGCCTTCTGGGCGGTCATCGATTGCCCGAACGGAGACCGGACGGGAAAGAAGTGGACGAGGTCCTGGCCCTCTCGGTATTGGTAAACGAGTGCATCTTGGCCATCGACGACGATGTGCATCTCGCCGTCGGTCGGATTGTCTTGGAAGGCGACCCGCGGCTCGGCGGCAGAGAGGGGCGACGCTATCAGGACGCACGCGGCGAGTGTGACGAAGGTGAGTTTCATGGGAACGATCCTCGTGATGGGTGGACAGGTTCAGTCGCGATTGTGGAACGTGCTTTATACCTTCGCGAGTTGTCCGTAGCAATGGTTGGATGCATGTGGTGAGTGGAACGGAAGGGGGATGGCTCAACGCTTACCGGGTCTGGTTGCCTCGCCTACAGTGGCTCGCCTGAAGGTCTGTTACCGCACTTCAACGCCAAAACCTATGCCGATGTTTTTGGCCGTTTGGCAAACGGCGGCTTCGAGGCATTCCAAGGGCAGGTAGGCGAGAGTTTGTCGTTTACCTCGTCCACCGACTCCTCCGGGGGCTCGGCGTCACGAATACCCGATCGGCCGCAGGACTCGCGCCGTGATGACGACAGCTTATGGTCGTGGAACGGGATTCTCCACGCGGCGATCCCGGGCAACTCCTGGCAGCAGATGCTGTTTGTCGCCTGGCGGGCCCTGTTGCTCGTAATTCGCGATCGCGGCCTCTTGGCAACAATGGTGGCCCAGCCACTGGTGCTGGGTCTCCTGGTTTGCCTGACGCAGTTCGCTCCAGGAGGCATCGCCCCCTTGGCCTTCTTTTCCGCCGTGATCACCATCTGGCTGGGTATGAACAACGGTGCCCGTGATCTGGTTCGTGAACGGACTCAATACGTGCGCGAGCGATTGGCCGGTCTCCATCCCGAGGCCTATCTGGGTGCCAAGTGGTGCGTGTTTACCGTCGCCGGAATGGTTCAAATTCTATTGCTGTTAATAGTGCTCCGCCTTGGCTGTAAGGCAATTCTGCCCGAAATGCATTACGCAGATCTGAGAATGCCAATCTTCTTCGTCGTGCTGTCCCTCTGCTATCAAGGTGGGCTGGCCTTCGGCTTCCTGGTCTCCACCGTGGTGAGGACCGAAGAGGCGGCGGTCGCCGCTCTGCCGCTGCTGATCATCCCCCAGTTGCTGCTCAGTGTCGTGGCAACCGGTCATGCGAATGAGCTTTACAGCAAACCACGCCCCTGCAAACCCCTGGTGGTAACTCTAACCTCAGAACAGGAATTGCCTGTCGCGGCAAGACTCGTTGACGGGCTTTCGCTACTGTGCTTTTCCCGCCCAGCCACGCTGCTATTGGAGGCTCCGGGGGTCAAGGGATATGGGAGAGAATCGATAGTCCACCGATAATCAAACTATCGGGTACACTTGCTGCGAAAGGCTGCCGACTCTTGTCAGACGAAGCGACACTCTCCGCCGTCAGACGGCATTTACCTCCAAGTCGAACCCTCACATGTCTTTCCGGCGAAGCACCTCCGGAAGAGCTTATCGCCAATCGTCCGAGATGCCAACGCGCCAGCAGAGGGGACGCGATTGCCCAAGAAAGTGCCATTAAACCGAACTTTCTCTTCTCGTGGGCAAGATTTTGGGCCTGAGGCGGGGGGAATACGCCGAAAACGGCGGATTTTGAAATTCGCGATTCTGGCTACATTCCGATGGCCAGGCCTAGGAGGTCGAAGGCGCGGCGCTGGAGATCGGTCGGCAGGGTCAATTGGTCGAACTGGGCGTCCGGTGACGATTCCCAACACACTCGGTTTTTGCAGAGGGTCGCCAGATCTTTCAGTAGGCACTGGA
>JAAYAY010000203.1 GCA_012719125.1 Planctomycetaceae bacterium
ATTTGCCGGGCGTTTCCAGCTCTGCGCTGCTCTCCTTATCAACGAACGCCACTTGTTGGCGTTTCGCAACGTTTTGTTGCTTCACCACCGTAAACTTTTTGGACGCCGCCGGTTCGCGGTACTTCTTCAGGGCCACGACGGCTTGGCAGAGTTCTCTCAACAGGTTTGCCGCAGCCGCGTTGTAGGCTTTGATACGATCCGGCGACTCTGCCGTTGCGGCACGGACGTGGAGTCGGCCGACGTGGTGATGGGCCATGACAATCTGCTCCAGCAGCATCCGCTCGACGGGGTCTTTAGGCTGGCCGGCCTCGTCAAGAATCTGATTAAGATACACTACGCATGACTCGGCCGGGAGGTGTGACCCGGCCACGGTCGCAGCCGCTGCATACACGTATGATGCGGCCAGCTTGTGCTTCAAGTTGTACGCGTAGCCGTGATTTTTCAGAAATTCCTGTTTCTCCTCCGCCGTCAGGCCGGCGGGAATCGGCGGCGGCTGGGGTTTATCATTTTTCATAGGAGCACCTCAGATTGATCTGGTTGGAATGTCGTTGTGAACTCGACACTGCCGTGGCTCCGGGGGACTGCCCACGGAAACCCGACTTCAGACGTCGTAACGACACGACCGGTGTGAAACTCGGCATAAGTCGTTGCCAAGACAACTGCCTTGGCAAGTTCATGTTAGACATCATACCACGTTCACCCCACAAGCGTCAGGCGAATCGGACAGCATGCCCGGGAATTTTCACGAATGTTACAGGAACGCACCTGCAAAGACACTTGCCTGCAGCCGTGATCCCGCAGCAACCAACAATCTGGGGTGGCTGAGTATCTAATGGCACTGGCAGATTAGTCAATTGGTATCACTTCTTGGCAATCACAGTCAAAACGTATCAATCTCACGCATGGTGATACCGAAGACTGTGACTCTCGTCCCTTGCGCTCTGAGTTCATGCGGTCGCAGGGGTACCCCGCCAAATAGCCTGGCCGTGTGAGCGGCCCAGGGCCGACATTGCCGCCTGGAATGTTCAAGGAGCGTTGCCCGACGAGCCGTGAGGCTTGTAGTGGCAACCAGCAGAGTTGCCTACTGGGTGCAGGCGTTGAGGCAGTTAGGGGATCAGGTGAGCCGCTCGATGTTGACTCGCGCCGAATTCTGGACCGACTGCCTGCGCCGGGCCGAGATACGGCGCCATGAGGCGAGGCGGCGAATCGGGCTGTGGGGCCAGTACTCCAGGTCACACGGCGTGCCGTCACTTGACGTGCTCGCCCACGTCACCCGGCGCGTGGAGGCCGCCGTAAACGGCCTCTCCCAGGCGATCCGGGAACGGAGCCTGCCCCGAACATCAATCGCCGATAACGACGCGGTGATGGAGTCCGCCCCAGCGATTCGACCGACTGAGTCTGGCCCGGCTGCCGACAACGGAGACACCCCCTTGCGATCCGGATTCTTGCTGGAATATGAGGAACAGGATTTCCTGACAGCCGTGCATTGTATCTGCACCCCAGGCGCTCAAATTCATGCCAACACGGTCTACCTCTCCCCCTAAGGTGCCAGATTGTCGTTCGAAGTCGATGCCTTCCTGGATGCGGTTTTCAAAGAATGCGGCTTACAACGCGCTGAATTCGCCTGATACGTCGCCACGGCGAGACGGATTTTGCCTGTTGCCAACATAGAGTGTATCCCGAGGTCCGTTTCACGACCGTACAACCCGAGCAACTTCGGCGAACCGAGGAGGCCAGTTTGGAGACCGATGCTCCAGCCATCACGACGGCTGATCGCACGGGCAGCGCAGGTCTGCCGCGGGGATATTTCGAGGGCGGCTAGGCTCGCCCTTTCTTCTCAAGCCCCTTCCATTGCAAGAGTTGCGGCCCGTCATGGACCTCAAAGTCAGGGGCTGCCACCACTGCAGTGGAGCTGGGGCATACCAGGCAGGCGAGGACCCGCGTGCGTGCAATGTGGGTGTTCCAGCCTCACCGGGGGAGTCGGTTCTCTTGGGGGGTTTGTTGCATGAGGTCTACCGTGTAGGTGGCAAACCTCACCCTCTCGCCCCAAGCCAAGGCCTGCCAGAGACTTACGCTCGACCAAACGATCACGACGGCAGGTGGCAAGCCGAGCCGGGCCAGACAGCTGTCAAAACATGGGCAACTGTGCTGCTCTCGAAAAGCAATCAAAAGCCAATTAGATATCCCCTGGGTCCCCTCGGTCCCTTGGGGGTATTTGGTGAGAAGTTCAATAGTTCCACGTACTACGATCCCGAAGGCAGCCCGCACACCAAGCGGGGCAAAACAATCCACGGTTACGGAGTCCAGTTTCTGGCCGACTTGAAGTTCGGGCTGATCTGGTCGTTCGCCGTCTATCCGGCGGGAGAAGGCTTTCGGCCGGCGATTATCGATTGGGTCATTCAGGCAAAGCAGACCTTCGGCTGGGACCGCATGGTGTTGACCTCCGATCGGGAGTACACGATCGCCAAGGCGATCCACCAGTGGCAGGAGGAAGACATTTTCCATTACGGTCCGCGTTCCGACGTTGACCGGAAGAAGAAAGGAATCTTTGTCGAAGAGGACTTCGAAATCCAGGATGGTTACGCAGTCTGCCCGAACGGCAAGCGACTGAAGCGTAAGCCGAACGTGTTCGTTCGCGGCTCCAGCGAACAGTGGCGTTACAAGGCGAAAGGAATCGACTGTGGGAACTGCCCGCTCCGCAGTCAATGTACGACGGGCAAGGGCTCGAAAATGCTGTGTGTCAACGTTTATCGCGAAGATTTGGCGATCCAAGCCGAGCGGATGATGGCCGACCCGCAGCGGACGCGTGACTTAATGGGCCGGCATCGGGCGATGAGCGAGGGGATTGTGAACAACCTGATGAATCACCAACACGTTCGCCACGCGAAGTGGAAAGGCCTTGCGCTGGCTCGCGTCCAGGTTGGCCTGGCCGTCGTGATGATCAATACCCTCAAGTGGCACAAGATCCTTCACGACCGCCTTCAACCGATGACCTTGAAACCGGCCGCGTAAGCATGGCATAATCACCCTTGGCGGCCCCGGTTCACGCCCCGGGCTTTCGCCGGGCTTCCTCAAGCGTTGACCCCGAATCCCCCGTATCTATCCGTATCCGTATCCCCCGGAGAAGGGACGCCACGGAAGAAGGCGTGGTTTTTGTGCAGGCGTGGTGACGGGCCGGTGGGGGCGATATGATGGTGGACCAACGAGGGCCGCCAATTGTGTTGGCCGGACCGGGGTAACTGCCAGAAGCTTTGAAGGGGAGATGGTCATGCGAAACAAGGGGACCAGACGGCGCGAGTTCCTCAAGACGGCAGCGGCCGCTTTGAGTGTTCCCAGTTGGATTCCGGCGACGACTCTGGCTGGGCCGGGTAGGCCGGGGGCCAACGATCGAATTCACGTGGGGCTGATCGGGGCGGGGAACCGCTCGAAGGACCTTACCAGAGAGAGCCCCAGCGACATTGCCCTGGTGGCGGTGGCCGACTGCGACCGGCGGATGATGGCCGACTACCTGACTGCCATGCGACAACTGCCCGACTCGATCGTGGCTGAAAAGTGTTCGCAGTATCAGGACTACCGGGAGATGATCGCCAAGGAGAAGCTGGACGGCGTGTTTGTGGCGACGCCCACTCATGTCCGGATCCTGGCCTGCGCGCGCGCCATGGAGGCGGGACTGGACGTGTATGCGGAAAAGCCGCTGACGCTCACGATTGAGGAGGGGCATTACCTGGTGCGAGCGGAAGCGAAGTACGGGACGGTCTTTCAGACGGGGACGCAGCAGCGTTCGATCGCGATCAACAATTATGGCAGCGACCTGATCCGCAGCGGGGCGATCGGCAAAGTGGGGGTCGTGACGTGCCCGAATTTCCCGGGGCCGGTTCCGCGTCCGCCGCTGCCGGTCGAGGCGGTGCCTGTCGAAATGGACTGGAATCTGTGGTGCGACCAGACCGAGGTGACCAGGTACAGTTCCCAGCTTCATCCCGGGCTGGGACGCTGGGCCCGTTATCGGGAGTATTGCGGCTGGCTGGTCACAGGGTGGGTACACGCGTTTGATCAGATTCAACGGGCCCTTGGGACGGACGACACGGGGCCGGTGGAGATCTGGCCGGAAGAACCGGGACCGAACGGCCGGGTTTCGATGCGTTACGCTGGCGGGACGCTGCTGAAGCTGGACCTGCCCGAAGACAAAGGGCCCAAGATGGGAGGGGTTTTTGCGGGAGAAAAAGGCAAGATCGAGATCAACCGCAACCGGCTGGCCTCCAATCCGCCGGAACTGATCAAGGACGCTCCGCCGGCCGCCGACAAATCGGAGTACGCGAGCGTCTCGCACGAGCACATCCGCAATTGGGTGGAATGCATGCGGACGCGGAAGAAGCCGGTGGCTTCGGCCGCAATCGGGCATCGCAGCACGACGGTATGCCACCTGATCAACATCTGCCGCCAGTTGGGACGGAGGCTGCAGTGGGACCCGGTGAAGGAAGAGTTTGCCGGTGACGAGGAGGCCAATGCTCTGCGCGCACGCCCGCGTCGAAAGGGATACGAACTGCCGGACTGTCAGTAGGGGATATGGATGTCAGCGACAGCCAGAATCGGTACCAGTTTGTCAGCGGTGGTAGGGCTGGTTTACCGGGGGTTGGGGACAACCAGAGAAGCGTCGAGTGGCGGTCGGGCGTGATTTAGGCTGGACGGGGAGTCGTCCGTGGTAATGGTTCAATAGCGCCTCGGAAGAGGAGTAGTCGCTCCTCCTCCGAGACTTGACCTGTCGGGAGCAAAAGACCTCCCGTGGGCCCATCTCAGCATGCTCTGAATTCGGATTCTGATCAAGAGGGCGCCGTTGGTAGCAGTCGCAAGTGGTTGGGCCGTTTGCGG
>JAAYAY010000204.1 GCA_012719125.1 Planctomycetaceae bacterium
AGTCAAGAGGCTTTTTTGAACACCCCCGGATGAGTGAGAGGATGAGAGCGAAGGCGGGGATTCGGTCGCGGCGGACGAGTTGACAGGGACGGGGGACTCGGAACTGGGGATGTTGGACTATTTCGTGGACGAGGAGGGGGGTAGGAACGCTGATCTTCTCTGATCCACGCTAATCGGGGCGGTTTCTGCGTACGAAGTGGGCCGGTGCTTGGATGGGTGGATTTGGGGGGGAAGTTGTTTTGAACATGAGTTGACGGAGAGATCGGAGACGGGGAGACAGGCAGGGGAATTGTTTGGGCAGGGGAATGGCTGCTGGTGGGCTGTTGGGGAGTGGTCTGTTTGCTGACACAGGGCCACGCGCCCGCGATGCGATGCGAGGCCGCGTTGGGAGGTAAAGGAGGGAGAAAAGAAAATGGGGGAAAGGAAGATGAAGAGAAGAGTTGGCGGTTCTGGGGACGCCATACGCGAATGTCACTTCGGTGGCTATGGGTTGTGTATGACGTCCCCTCCCCGGATCAAGATCCGGTGGGACGGGCGGCGTCAACGTCCGGCTCGATATTAGACCTGTCCCGTTTGTTTGCCCCGCAGGATCCGCCAGCCGGCACCATAGGCTTCGTAGGTGAGGCCGCGCTGGGTGGTGACCTCGTCGACCGCTTTCTTCACCCCCTCCCAGTTGAGATCGTCGCCCACGATGATTGCTCGCGGGAAGAGGTCGAGCGCGGTGTTCAGATCCTTGACGACGCTCTCGTAGGCGTGGTCGGCGTCGAGATACACCAGGTCGGGCTCGAGGCCGTTTTCGGCGACGCGTTGGAGGCCTTCGGTCGAACCGGCCTTGACCGGGATGATCTGGTCGCGGTAGTTCCAGCACTCCGAGACGAAGGTCTCGTAGAGGTGCGGGAGATGCTCGGCCAGTTCGGGGTCCTGCTCGTGTTCGGGACTCCCCTTCCAATGGTCGATGGCGATGACGGTGGCCTTCGGCGCCAGGCCGGCGAGAAATCGCGTGGAGCGACCCGTCCAGGAGCCGACCTCGACGATCAGCTCGGTGGCCTGCGAGACGGAGCGGGCCAGGGCTTCCTGGGTGCCGGGGAAGAGCCAGTTCCGGTGCGGGGAGGGGCGAACGTCGGGCTTCTCGGGCGGCCAGGAGTACTGGGCGGCGAAATTCTTCAGGGCGGGGGGGCGTTCGGTCTCGGTTTCGCGGGCCAGGCCGGGGCCGGGGCCGAAGTTGAGCGTGAAGGCCCCGAATCGCTGGCGTTCCAGCCCGGCGTCTTCCCAGCCGTAGCGGTAGGTGCCGATGTGCCAGAGGCGGATGGAACTGTCGGCGAAGATGCGGAATCCGCTCTGGCGGGCCCGTTCGCAGAAGGCATAGTCTTCGGCCAGATACCAGTAGCCTTCCTCGATGGGCCGGACCATGGGGAGAAAGTAGGGATACATGGCGTGGCCGAACCGTTCGTTGCAGACGGGTAGTTCCAGTTTGCGGTGGATGGTCAGGTAGACCTCGCGGCGGATGAGCAGGAAGCCCGTGCCTGCATAGAGGAGTTCGACGAGACTTCCGCGGGTGCCGAAGTCCATGCCGGGGAGGCCCGGCTTGATGTGGCAGGCCAGCGCCCGCTTGCCCTTCTGGGGGTAGATGCCGCAGACGATGGGCAGATTGTGGGCCCGGAGCTGGTCGATCGAGTCGGGATGGAAGCCGATATCGGAATCGATCCAGAAAGTCTCTTCGAAGCCGTCGATCAGGGCGTCGGTGGCCATCTGGTTGCGGCCCTGGTCGATGGCCGCGTAGCCGCCCACGCGGCGGACCTGGTAGCCGCGGCGTTCGAGTTCCTTGAGGGCCGAGTCGCACTCCTGGTGGATGAAGCCGCTGAAGGGGACGAGGATCACGCAGCGGCGGGGGTCCATGGGATGGGGATAGCGGGGCACCGGCTGGGAGATCGGGCCGGCGAAAGTCTCCGGCTTGGGGGCTTGGCCGGTGACAGGCACCTGATCGCCTTGGGGGATGCCGGCGAAGGTGAGAACTTCCCGCACGCCGTCCTGGGTGGTAAGAATGGTGGTGTCCCAAAGTCGGATGTTGTCGGGGAAGCGGCGGATCAAGGCTTTGGCACGTTCGTAATACTCCGACCAGTAGAGCCGGAGGGCCTCGCTGCGGTCCGGCGTGTCGTACTTGGGAAAGATGCGCGTCCAGATGGGATCGTCGAACCAGCCGGGGGGCAGTTCTTTGCACCAGTAATTGGTCGGCACCGTGGAAGCCTTATCGACGGAGCGGCTGAAGCCGGCCACGACTTCCTCGCAGGGGCGTTGGAGGCAGATGATGCGGATGTCGGGATCGAACTGGATCGCCTGTTCGACGTAGGGGAGGTAGAAGGAGGCGACGTCGCCGATGAAGCGTTCGGTGCGGCGCTCGAGGATCCGCTCGAGCCGCTGGCGGACGCCCGGTGCGCCGGCTTTGACATACCAGGGGAGGAAGGGTGGTTCTTCGTGGGTGAATTTGGCGTTGGGTTGTCCGTCGAGGACGCTGGCCAGGAGGTTCCCGCCGCACTGTCCGGCGCCCATCCCGAGAATGATCTGTCGCTTCATGGTCCGCCCGTCGTGGAGAAGAGTTGGAGGGGGTCTACCGCCCCAGGAAGATGCTGCCCGTTATACACAATGGGGGCGAGGGAGTCCAATGGGCGTGCGGTGGGCGGAATGACGGATGAGGAGATTCAAATGACGAAGGAATGGCAAAGAGCGGGGTGGTTTCCGCGATTTGAGGCGGGCCATTCTTGACCGGATGGATGAAGTGAGGCTATTCGTGTCCGATGTCCGGCGTTGAGCGCGCATGCCTGTACACCTGGAATGTGCCAAATGCGACGGGACTGTCCTCGGTCAATGAGTCCGCGAGTTCAACAATATGACTCGCTACATCACACCTATTCAGTCTCTCTGCGATTGGCTCAATGTCTTCAATCTCGGCCACCTCAAAGTCACATTCATTGAGAATCGCTACCGTCCTCGCTACGAAACCATCCTGGCTATACGCAAGCGCAACGATAGGTACAACGGCACCGGCAGCGCTACCGAGGGTCGTATTCCCCGCTCGGGGTTCTACACGCGCCAATCCAATCCACGCCACTAGTTGTTTATCGCAGTGCTCATTCGGGGTACTCATGGTGAATCCTGGACTTGTCGCCGTTCCGATCCACGCCGTGGAAGTGGCCGTTTCCAACTTCTGGGGATGGATGTTTAACAGTTGTGCCGCCTTGTCCTACCTCGGCTCGCGCCGCATCCTTTGCCTCTTTCAGAGAAGAGTGTTCGACGACGTGTATCTTTGGCTTCCCACTCGGCCCAAGTTGTGATTCTGGAATGCCCTTGGCTATATTCTCCGCCCGCGCCTGCTGTGCCGGAGTCAGAGGTTTGCTTGGGACAAGCTTCCCTGCCGCCTTTCCTGCCGCCTCTCCCGCCTCATCTGCACCGTCGGCGAGTTTGTTGACAACCTTACCGGCCTGCTTGCCCTTTTTCGGGTTGGGGCCCGGTACTGCTTCAAGACCGATATTTGCGGCTACCTCAAGGGGTGATTGTCCCTCCTCAACGCCGGTAAGAACGGAGTCTACGGTGCCAAAAACAGGCGTCGGGTCAAGGGCGGCCCCCGCTCGAATCGCGGTGCGCGCGTGATTGTTGCTGTAGGATTTGCCGGCTGCTTCCCGTGCAGCGTTGTAGTGTTCGTCGGCAATATTGCCGTCGCCCGTGTAGATCCATCGCCAGAGACTCCACAATCCGCTCGGGTCGATGGAATCTGCCGGTGCGTTCTCTACGTACCGATACAGATTGGCATCCGCGGCGCTGAAGCCGATCGGATCAATAGTGATCCAGGCCCCGACCTCAGCATCGTACCACCGATTGAGGTTGTTCTGCAAGCCGGTAGTCTCATCCGCAGCGTGCCCGGTAAAACCAAACAGGTGATCGACGGCGGCGTTTGTCTCAGATGTGCGCTGCCCGAAGGCGTCGTAGGTGCGGTGGTTGGCCACGGTAGTGACGCCGGTGGAGTCGTCGTATTCGGCCAGGTCGCAGACGGTGCCGAGGTGGTCGGTGAGGGCCCAGAGGACGTCGCCTTCGACGGAGACGTCGTCGACCTGCTCGTCGGCCAGGACCTGGTCGACGGCGTCGCCCCAGAGATAGCGGTGGCTGAGTTGGGGATCGCCCTGGGCGTCGTCGTCGAACTGGAGGACGATCTGGCCGATGTTGTCCTCGGTGACCGCCGCACGGTCGGTGAGCGAGACGTCTTCGGGCGTGCCGTCGTAGACGAAGTAGGTGTCGTCGAAGCCGAGGGGGCCGGCGCCGTCGGTGTCGACGGCGCGGGCGATCCAGCGGTTGAGATAGTCGTAGCTGTGCTCGACGACCTGGGTGGCCGGGCCGGCGGTGCTCGCGCGCTCGGTCACACGGATCAGCCGGTTGCGGTGGTCCCATTCGTACTCCGTGACATGCCCGGTGGCGATCTCGGTGCGGAGGATGCGGTTGCCCTCGGCATCGTACTGGTAGGTGTAGACGCCGTCGGAGAGAAGCTGGTTGTTGTCGCCGATGACGTAGCTGCCGCCGATGCGGTTGCCGTTTTCGTCGTAGGTATAGCTTTCGTCGGCCTGATAGTCGTAGTCGGCCCCGGTGAGCTGGCCGGTGTCGTCGTGGGTGTAATCGACCGTGCCGTCGAGGACCGAAGTGAACTGGGCAATGCGGCCGGCGGCGGCGTAGGTCCAGGTGTAGCCGGCCAGGGTGGTGGCGCCCTGGCGGTGGGCCAGTTCGGTGAGCCGGCCCGTCGGATCGTAGGCGTATTCGGTGGTGGCGACCAGTTCGGTGCCGGCCAGGTCGGCGTAGCGGGTGATCGTACTGTCGCGTCCGGCGGCGTCGTAGGTGAAGTCGACCCGTTTTTCGGCCACGGCGTTGCCGCCGGTCTGGCCGTACTGCTGGACCTGCACAAGACGACCGGCGGGGTCGTGGGCGTAGTCGATGACGAAGTCCTGGGTGCCGTCAATCGTGGCCGAGAGCTGGGTTCGCAGGCCCGAGGCGTCGTAGGCGCAGTCGAGCTCGACGAGTTGGCCCAGGCCGAGTTGGTCGAGGGTGACGGTGGTGACGCGGCCGAGCCCGTCGTACCGGGTATGAAGAAAGAGAGAGCGGCGTTTTGCCCTGAGACGGTTTGCCGCGAAGAATAGTCGTACCGGGTTCGGGGCGAAGTGTCGCCGGTGTGAAATGGCAAAGCCGTTTTGACAAAG
>JAAYAY010000205.1 GCA_012719125.1 Planctomycetaceae bacterium
CTTTGTCAAAACGGCTTTGCCATTTCACACCGGCGACACTTCGCCCCGAACCCGGTACGACTATTCTTCGCGGCAAACCGTCTCAGGGCAAAACGCCGCTCTCTCTTTCTTCATACCCGGTACGACGCCGTCTGCAACGCAGGCGGGCCGCACCCGACCAATGCCGTTCGCGGCATCAGCGTGGCGCGCTCCCGTCCCTGGTAGCCGCGCGACGGCGCAGTTTCTCGAGCCGCTGACATAACCACGTGCGAAGTCGGGCTCGATCGGCAAAGGGCCGCTCGTCACCGCCGCGAAATCCGCCACCGAGGAAGAAGATCACCAGCGGAGCGGCCCATCGGGTTCGAGCCTGGTGGACGTCCAGCACGTTCCGCTCAGGCGGACTAGTAAACGAGTTCACCGAGCGCCTTGGTATCCGTTACGCCTGGGGCGTCACTCCAGAGCATGTACTGGCCGATCCTGTTCCTGGCGGCGTTGAATCGCCAGGCCTCCCCCGCAGCCGGCGTCCCGGTGCCGAAGTCGGAAAACGGGATCCTGAACCACGCCGTCCAAGTCCTCCCGGTCAGAGACCATGGGCCCTTTTCTCCGCTGGTCTTGACGGCGGACTCCCACGTGCCGTTCCATTTCACGTCTTCCGTCATCCGGTTCTTCTGGTCCGGCGAGAAGACCGAATCGTAGCGTGAGCCCTCGACCGGGTTGACGGCAATTCGATAGACCTTTCCGCCCGAATCCGGCGGCATGATCCCCAACTCGACGTATTCCTGCGTGAACAGATCCCCATCGGGCTCTCGCTCGTCCATGTCTTCCGGATGTCGCGACGGATGCAGGCTTTCGATCCGGACATACAGAGCGTCGTTGTCACGGAGCACTCTCATGCTGGTTCTCACGTTGCCAAAGGGCATGCCGCCGCGGTCCTTGAAGAACGATTCGGGCACGTTGTCCCAAGCCTTCGCATCGATTGCTGGCGGGGCGTCGAGCGCCGCGACCTTCAATTGGTGCTGGTTCGTAAGGATGCCGGCGCGGATCGCCCGTGTGTCCCAGTTGAGGCACGTTTTGTTCCATTGCTGCTGGTAGCCCTCGTTTTCGAGCGCGGCATGCAGATAGAAATGGCCGTTGAACGGCCGCATTTCGGGCCAGTCGTCCAGCGGCTGGAAGGTGCTCCGCCCGGTGCCTCCGGCGAGTTCTTCAAGATCGGCGTGCCATTCGTCGATCGCGTCGACGAGCGGATCCAGATTCGCCTGCGAAGGGTTCATGGTCCAGGCGTTCTGGAGGAAGAAGATCCGCGACACTTTTCGGATGTAATCGAACTCGATGCGGATGAGATGAAGCCTCGCCCTGACGTCCGGATCGTCGGCCGCCCTTTCCGCCGAAGTCAGCAGCGCGCCTGCATCGGCGCAGTATTCCGGGGGATACATGCTCATCACGTGCCACTTGCTGTCATGGTAGCGGGAGCGGGAATACTTGCGGCTCCAGGCAGGCATGAACACGCCGAAGAAGTCGGAATAGATGGCGATCTGCATGTGCAAGAGGTCGAAGAACTGCGTCATCTGCGGCGCCGTGTTGCCGAACGCGGCCGTACAGAACTCGTCGTGGATGGCCGTCCAATCCGCCTCGGGGTCGTCCAGCATCCGGCCGTAGACGTAGTAGGCCGGTGCCTGCATTCCGCGCACGTAGCCGATCGCCCCGTCCCGCATCGACCACTTCACGTTGTTCCTCGCCATGGCCCGGACGACATCGGCCATGTGCTCGGGCGTGCGCTCGGGCAGATACGGCCCGGCCTGGCCGAATCCGGTGAAGGTCTCTTCGAAGCCGCAGATCCCCGCGGGGAATTCGACGCCTTTGAGCTTATCGAAGTCGTACTGCGAGGCGAATTGGATCTTGACGATCACGTTCGGCGGGAAGGCCTTGATCACATCGGCCGAGACGGGCGTGTCCTGGTAGTTGAGCAGGACGATCCTCACCTCCGGATATTTCTCGCAGAGGCGCTCGGTGATGCGAAATACTGCCTGCCAGAGCTTGCCCGACCGGCCCCGGGCGCGGATCTGGTCCCAGGACTCGGCCTTCATCCCGAACAGCATGTTGCATTCGTCGCAGTTGCACTGGCACAGTCGAAAGCCGTCCATGGTATGGATCGAGATGGTCTTGTGGCCGGAGGCGATCAGTTTCTCGGCCTGCTGGTAGACCAGGTCCTGCGCACCCTGGTTGGTCACGCAATAGGGCACGTAGGAGTCAAAGCCCCACTTCAACTGGCAGGAACGTTTTCCGTCCTTGAGCAGCGCAAAGAACTCCGGATGGCTCTGGGTGTACTTGGCAGTCGGCAGGACCTCCTGCCAGGCAATTTGGCCTCCTTCGATCTTGCTCAGACGCGGAAAGAAATTCATGGCGATGTTGTAGAAGCTCTCATGCGAGCGGTCATAGCTGGCTTGCAGCAGCGGCGTCTTTCTGACATCGAGCCCGTCGGGCACCGCGATCTTCTCCAGCGGCAGAAACGCGATGCTCCGCGTGTCGATCTTCAGCGAGCCGTCGGCATTGAAGGCACCCCGTGCGCCGCTTCGCGGGGCATACAGGCTCTGATCCATGTTCATGAACAGGAATCGCACGCCCGCGTACTGGCGCAGGAAGTCGCACACGCCTTTGACCGTGCCCAAGAGTGCCAGCGGAGTTTCCGAGCCGCGGACCGTGTGGATCGGGTCCTGCTTGTCGCTGCCAACGATGATCAGGTCGCGGCCGACGGCCTTGAGGTGGTAGGTCCAGTCGTCGTACGATTCGACTGGGATGCCGTTCTTCCTGGCGAATTCGGTCGCGCCGAGGAAAAGGCCGCCCTTGTCCTGCGCCCGCGTGCTCTCCTTCACCACCTCGATCGAGAATCCGTTCCGTTCGAACGCCGCCTGTATGAGCTTGGCGGAGATGAGCAGCCAGTGGGCAACAATCTCGTCGGGGCACTGGTCGGGAATCACGATCTGGTAGGAACTCGCGCCTTTTTCGGCGAGGACAAGATCCGCGGCGCAGGCCGTCGCCGGCGCCAGTGCCGCCAGACACAGGGGGAGAATGTGCTTGTACATGCCGGTTGCCTCCGTGTTCGATTCCTTCGCGGACCGCCGAAACGGGTAGTATTACGGAGAGTCACAAGATGTTGCGGAGCCAGCCCCCCTTTATGATAGCCCGCCGGAACCTCGGGGGTTGCCGGGGGGGTGGCAAGTCCTCGGGGTGCACGCCTATTATCGTTTAGAAATACGGCCATCGCAGCCAAGAGACCGCCTAGGAAAATGAACAACGTCGGCATATCTCACTCCCGATAAACCATTTCGGATGGAAAGGCAGGAACACAAACAGCGACGTACTCGGCCCCTTCAGGCGAAGGGCTACTGTACTGGACCCATTCCCCGGCCTGAACGATCAGGGCCGTCTGTTCCTGCTCGCCCCGCCTTCCCGCTCGAACCAGCCAGACTGCCATACTGAATCTCCCGAGTGACCCGAGTCCATTCCCCGGTATCCATAAACGCCCGCAGTAAGCCGCCAATTTACTGCTCACGGGGGGGTGAAAGCAAGGATCAAGATAGGTGGCGAGGCGAAAAACGACAGATTCCCTGGTTTTCTCATCAGGTTGGTCCACGCCCACATGCCACACGTTCCACCCTGCAACAAACCGAGTTGGCGCACTTCATTCCGCCGGCTTCCAAGATGAAATCGCGTTTCATGAACCTGGAACCGACGCTGAACTGGGCCTCCATGGTTCTGTGGCATTTGGGTCAGGGCCCATATTGAACGTCGCGCGCATGATCGCCACGTTGCCGGCTCGTTGTATCTTCTTCAAGACGCACTCGGGGGTAGCGGTTTCCATCCCAGAAGATCCTCCGCCGAGACTGTCTGTCCAACAACCTTCGCGGACGCTAGAATAGGCAGCCCTTTCCCTGGTCATTGGCCACGCCGAATGAACAGTCAACTGGGTCAAACACTAGACCTGCCGAAGCGACGAAACCTGAAGAGACGAATGAAAGTCAGAAGAAGACGGTTGTTTGCTCCTTTGTGTGAACTCCAGTTGCCGAGCCACTGTGGCCCGTGCAGCCTTTCGGCATGTCTTTTCATTCTGGGGATATCGGCCACACAAAGGCGGCTGGCCGCGGCCGCCGGAAGACCGGTCAGTGTCTTCATTCACGGCGTGGACGAAGTCGGACTACGCCGAGCGGCTCGTGCTTTTGGAGTGAAATCGGAGTTCGTCCTGCTCGACGAGCGCAGTAAGGGGAAGGAATTCGTTCGTCGGCTTCGAGCCCATCTGCGTCAAGCCAATCCCGCCATCCTCCTCACCAGGGGATTTGAGCACTGGGTGGCGGTGATCGGATATCTGGCCCCGCAACGCAAGTTCATTATCGTTGATCCCAAGGAGAAGAACGCCGTCTTCTTCCGCTGGTCCGAAGCAAGCCTGCTCAGAAATGCCTGGAACGCGTCCACCGAGGAGAACCCTTATGAACCCGACCAGTATTTCGCCATTCTGCTCAGCCGCCGCGACGGCCAACCGGCGAAATGGCGTGTCTCGGAGGCTTGGCTTCGGCTTTGCGAGCGAGGTTCGGTAGATACGGCCGAGGGAATGGCCAATGATCTTGGGGAAATGGCTGCGGTGGCCAGTCCAGACGAACAACTCGTCGAGGAAGGCCCCCACCTCGCCGAGGTCCTCGCAGAAAACGAGGATCTGATTCTGGACATCATCACCCACTGGGCAACTGGAAACGGCAAATTGACGCGTGCCGAGCTGCGCGCCTTCTATCGCGACTACACCACCGTGGCGAGTTCCACTGGGATCCGGATCTCTCCTGACGCCGACCGGGTTATCCTCGTTTCCCAGCTCACGGCCGTTCTGTGCAGCTACTGGTGGGGGGCCAGATTCTGACAGTGACGCCGGGCCGCGAGCCTGAGGATCCGGCTCGCCATCGCCCCGTACGAGTAGCCCGCCTTCGATGCTGACAATGCCAGACTGGCATCCGAACTGATGTCGGCGTTCGGATTGACATCGAGTACGTAGAATACGCCGTCTCGAAGTCGAATGTCGATTCGGCCGTAGTCCCGACAGCCGATCGCTTCGTAGGTGATTTTCGCGGTCGTCTCGATCTCGGCCATTTCCTTCTCCGTCAAACGAGCCGGCACAAAACTCTTGATCCTCCGGTATGCCTCGGACTGAGGTACGAACTTGGCATCGCAGGAACAGAGCCGGTTGTGGATGTCGTCGAAGGCCGAGAAATCCATCTCGACCGGAGGGAGGAGCTCCACGTGCTCGTTGCCCCAGAGGGGAACGTGGAACTCACGCCCGTCGATGAAGTCTTCCACCAAAGCCGGCTGCTGGAACGTGTCCACGACGTAGGCGACGCGATCGCGAAGCTCTGAGGCACCGGTCACGACAGCTCCCGGATCCACACCGTGGCTGCAGTGCTCCCGGGCTGGCTTGACAATAGCCGGGAAGCAACTCCACCCCCCCTCACGGGGAGAGTCAAAAAGCTTCCACCGTGGCGTGGGCACGCCGTGCGATTCGAGAATCTCCTTGACTCGGGCCTTTTCGTAGCTCAATTCCAATGCTTCCGGCGACGCCCCGGTGTAGGTAAAGCAGAGCCTCTCAAGGGTCTCCGCGACGGTCACTTCGCTACGCGTGATTCCTGGAATACTTTCACACCAGTTGAACACGAGTACGTCCTGTGGGTCGTACTCAGAGAGGGCGGCGGAGAGATCGGGATCGCACACCGGTAGGAAACTCACGGAATGCCCGTGCCGTCGCATGGCAAAGCCCACACGCCGGCAGTCACGATGGGCATCCTCTCGCTCCCGCGAGGTCCATGTCGGATCGATATCGTAGATGAGGAGGATCGGTATTCCTGGCGCGCTTTCCAAAACCATCCGCTGGCTCGTTATTCGCTTATCCAATCCTTGTCGCCGACGGAGCCTTCCGGTTGAGAAGTTCCGGCCACGGGCCCGGTTTCGTGTCCACCATGAGCCACCATAGTACACAAATATCGCGACTGTGACAAATCTTTCTTTGCACGCCGTGGAGAATTACTTTCTCAGCCATAGCTTTGCCTGGTGGCCCTTCGAGTGCGCGCGGGGCGACCCGACGCTGCGGCCTTTCCACGCATCCTTGCTCGGGCTAGTCCCGGGAAGGCAAATACGCGGGTCCAAGCTGCAACCGCGATCGGCCGCGCCCGTCGCGCATACGGTTGCGCCCAACAGGCCCGGCCAATTCTCAGCCCGGTTGTGACCCTGTGCTTCAGCCCTGGGGGCGGCCTGGAGAGTCACAGTTATGCAGCCGTCGTTTTGCCGACAAGTCGGGAATTCCAGCTTGGCAGGCCGTCCAGGTGGAGCAGACAACAGCAAACGACACCAGGTTGTCATTTGCATCTCCCCGACGTTATTATCTCGGCACCACCGGGAAGCCTACGCCTCACCATGGCAGCCCGTGGCCACGCGCCGAAACGCTCCCAAGGCAAAAGGGTCGGCCCAGACCGAGCCATCACCCACCCTCTGCTGCCAGCAGAAATCCCTGCCATCAGGTGCGCGTGCTGGAACACTATGAAGAAGTCATAGCCTTGGAGGGCGGCGCAACCGGCGAGAGCCGCATGCAGGCGGCTTCGGCCCCCGAACCGCTGATCGAGCGCTGCTACGTGGGAGCTGGGTTTCTGGCCTATCTGGCAGCCAGCCGTTTCGCCGATCATATTCCGTACTATCGGGAAGAAGACATTCTGGCGCGGTTCGGTTTCTCCATCCACCGCGCGACCCAGTGGCGTTGGATGCGGGCGTTGTTCCAGTGCTGGGCCTGCTCGCTCTCGACCAGGCGGAGATAGGCTTCATGGACCAGGGCCGTGGGCTGGAACGTATGGTCCGCTGGTTCCTGGGCCATCTTGGCGGCGGCCAGCTTTCGCAGCTCGTCGTACACAAGGGGCAGGAGTTGCTCGGCAGCAATATGGTCACCCTGGTCGATGGCGGTGAGGATGCGGGTGATTTCGGACATTGCCTATCTTTCGAAGGGACCTCACTGCAAACGATCATGGGGAGACGCGGATAGATTGGAGATGTACCCGCCCTCGTCCATTGACCTTTCGGCCTGAGCAAGTCCGAAGCAGAACGGAACGTGTCAGCGACAGTCAGGATCGGTACCAGTTTGTCAGCGGTGGTAGGGCTGGTTTGCCGGGGGTTGGGGACAACCAGAGAAGCGTCGAGTGGCGATCGGGCGAGAGTTGGACTATTGTAGGCTGGAC
>JAAYAY010000206.1 GCA_012719125.1 Planctomycetaceae bacterium
CATGACACCCGAGAACGGGGAAAAGCGGGGATAAACAGGGTAATCCCCTTGGGTTCCGAAAATGAGGAATATGCTTGTTTTCCCGAGGAAAATGCACTTTCCGACAGTGGCATGTCACCTAGTTTGCATTGTTGGCATTGTTGCGCGAAGTTTTTGGGTACTTTTGGCTCACTTGGGGGGTGATGATTTCGCGAGTTTGAAAGGGCAGTGATTGGTTTGGTGTTATACATGCGTACACAGATACGATGTTACCAGGTGAGGAGGAAAAGTCAAGAGGTTTTTTGAACACCCCCGGATGAGTGAGAGGATGATTACGAAGGGGGCTTCGGTCGTAGCGGAGGACTTGACAGAGACGGGGAGTTCGAAACTGGGGAGGTCGGACTACCGACCGCACGAGGGGGGAACGCTGATCTTCGCTGATCCGGCTGATCGGGGCGTGTTCATGCGTACGAAGTGGGCCGGTGCTTCGATGGGTGGATTTGGCGGGCACGTTGTTTTGAACATGAGTTGACGGAGCGATCGGAGACGGGGATACAGGCAGGGGAACTTTTCGGGCAGGGGAATCGCTGCTGGTGGGCTGTTGGGGAGTCTCGCCGTGTGGCACTGTTTGCTTGCCAAGCAGTGCGCATGCGAATGGGCAAGAAGGAAACGGAAACCAACACAGAACCGGAATGCTAATACAGGGCGTGATGGGGTGGACAATCCTATCGTCCGTCGGCACTGCTTGGCAAGCAAGCAGTGGCGCACGCTGATTGGTTCACACGGTCACGCAGGGCCACCTGCCCCCTTTCCGATCGATGGGCAACGGGCGTCGTTCGTCAGCCGGACGAACCGGGTTGAGGTGGATGTGTAGACGGTGTTCTCGAATTCGATGTGAATGGGCCTGGCCATGGGGGTGGTTTAGTGTCTTTGTGCTGGACTTGTGCGCATGGTGCGTGCATGTTTGTGAAGGATGGATTGTGGGCTTGCCCCGCTTTGGGAATTGCGTGAGCGGACATCAAGTGGCGTACAAAAACACCCCTATTAGCTGTTGTCAGGCACAGAAATGCCCCACATTGTGTCGAGTGTGTGTCAAGTGTTGACTCTGAACGAACTCGACTCGGACGGGTCTTGCCATGCTGGAAGGCTGCGTCGAAACGCCGATTCTGTCAAGAGCAAGAGTTGACCCCGTATCCCCGTATCCGTATCCGTATCGCCGGGCTTCCTCAAGAGGTGACCCCGTATCCCAAGAGGTGACCCCGTATCCGCTCCCAAGCGTACTTCTCTTGGAGACCCCGGCTCTTTCATGGTATCTGGAATTCCCGATCAGGGCCACCCGCCCATCCCCGCGGATTGGCTAATCCAGAGAGGAAATCACGGTGATTCTCGGGCGAGATTGCCGCAGAGAATCGAACGCCTCTTTCGTAATCGACGTACTTCTAACATTGATGAATCGTAGTGACTCTGAGGTTCCCAGGGAGATGAGGTACTCGTCTGTGATGGGCGTGCCATCCAAGTCCACACTCACCAATTGCGGCAGCCGACTCAACTCCCTGATTCCCGCTGGCGTCACTGGACAACGATTCATGCGCACGCAACGCAACGTCTTGTGTTGCCCAAAAGCAGCAAAACAATCGCCGCCTATGTTCGTTCCCGAAAGTGATAAGAGGTACAACTGAGGCAATCTCGCGATTGAACGAATGCCTTCATCCGTACAGTTCGTATCGTCGATACTCAACAACTGCAATTGGTCCCAGCCAAGCAGTTCCTTGATCCCAGTGTCGGAAATGGGACATCCATCCAAGAACAACCGCTTAATGTTCCGAGCATTCTTCAGCGATGCAAGATCGGCGTCACCTACGCCGCTGCGTTCGAGATGCAGGTCAATGCTCCCACTCAAGTACTCAAGAGGCTTCAGCTCGGTACCGCTGACGGCCTTGTCTCTCAGGTCAATCGCAGACACCTTCGCAACTGCATTCCACCCAACAACAGTTGCAGCCCACGATTCCATCATGCCACCGAATCGCCACTCTTCATAGTACACAGATGCTCCCTTCGAAAGCACGGGGCGCAGAAGTGACTGCTGGCGTCTAGAACTCCGGAACCACATGCCCGCAAGTGACATCAGCACTGCGATCCCAAGCGTCAGGATGAACACGGTACGAAGACGATACTGCAATCTCATGACCAAACGCGCCTATCCGAGATCTTCGCACGTATTCATGCTAGTCCAACTCTTCCTCGATGTCATCCATGAAATCGCGCAGATCGAGGAGTGTTTGACTATCCGCCTTGCCATACCCAAGTGTTCCCGGGTCACCCGAATGAACAGACGCGAATGAATTCCCATGGTCGAGAACGCCATGCCAGAGTACTTCATGAATAATGAGGTTCGCATAAGACACATCCCAATTCGGTGTCTTCCCAGACGAATTGATCAGCCAAAGGTCGGCAAATCCAAGGGCTTGAATATTCAGTGGTGCCCTATATGCTCCGCCCTGGCCAAGCGCAAGGCCGGTTCGGTTGAAGAAGACATAGTGGTTATGGTAGAGCTGATTTCGTGTGGGCCAATACCAGAATGGGGTGTGTACTGCCGCGCCACCAAGCATAACCACGGTATCCGATACAATCCAAAGACTGTAGGGATGCCATGGGTAACCATTCCAGAAAGGCTCCCGATCGAAGGACCGACCGATGCCAGGTGGCTCGCTCTTCACCTCAATGACATACACGTTGAAGTCAGCATCTGCATCTTTGAATGCCTGCAGTATCTTCTCCCGTACCCTTTCGAAATTGAATTCCTTGGGGGCTCCGTTAGTGTTGATGTATATGACTAGATCTGCCACCAATCCGGTGGGGTCCATGCGTGTTACAGCTTGGTTTCCGACGTAGCGGAAAGGATTCGAGTCAGCCGCTGCAAAGCCAATCGGGTCTATACTTACCCAGCAACCACCTACTGGATCGTACCACCGATTGAGATTGTTCTGAAGGCCTGTGAATTCGTCCGCAACACGACCGGTGAAGCCGAACAAGTGATCGACGGCGGCGTTTGTTTCGAAGACGAGTCGCCCGAAGGCGTCGTAGGTGCGGTGGTTGGCCACGGTGGTGACGCAGGTGGAGTCGTCGTATTCGGCTAGGTCGCGGACGGTACCGAGGTGGTCGGTAAGGGCCCAGAGGACGTCGCCTTCGACCGAAACGTCGTCGACCTGCTCGTCGGCCAGGACCTGGTCGACGGCGTCGCCCCAGAGGTAGCGGTGGCTAAGCTGGGGGGCGCCCTGGGCGTCGTCGTCGAACTGGAGGACGATCTGGCCGATGTTGTCCTCGGTGACAGCCGCACGGTCGGTGAGCGAGACGTCTTCGGGCGTGCCGTCGTAGACGAAATAGGTGTCGTCGAAGCCGAGGGGGCCGGCGCCGTCGGTGTCGACGGCGCGGGCGATCCAGCGGTTGAGGTAATCGTAGGTATACTCGACGACCTGAGTGGCCGGGCCGGCGGCGCTCGCGCGCTCGGTGACACGGATCAGCCGGTTGCGGTGGTCCCACTCGTACTCGATCACCTTGCCGGTGGCGATCTCGGTGCGGAGGATGCGGTTGTCCTCGGCATCGTACTGGTAGTTGTAGACGCCGTCGGAGAGAAGCTGGTTGTTGTCGCCGACGACGTAACTGCCGCCGATGCGGTTGCCGTTTTCGTCGTACCGGGTATGAAGAAAGAGAGAGCGGCGTTTTGCCCTGAGACGGTTTGCCGCGAAGAATAGTCGTACCGGGTTCGGGGCGAAGTGTCGCCGGTGTGAAATGGCAAAGCCGTTTTGACAAAG
>JAAYAY010000207.1 GCA_012719125.1 Planctomycetaceae bacterium
AGGGATTCGACCACATCGAACCGCATCCCGGCCGCCTCGATCGCATCGCACAACTCCCGCCGAAGCCTGTCCAGCGGCCAAACCTGGTCCGTCGGCACGTCGTACAGCGCCGTCACCACACGCAGGATCTCCAGTTGCCGGACTCGCCGATAGTCGTCACCCGGAAAAGTCCGCCACCCCAATGCCAGTTCGTTCATCGCTGCCTCCCGAAAAGAGAACGGATTCGAGACACACAGGGCTCGTTGCAGGCACCCACCGCCCGCCCTATCGGCGATTCTAGGCAGACCTGCCGGAGATTCAATCGATTGCAGTTAGTGCAACGGGTTTCATTTTTCTTATAGGCACCACTTGAATCGAATTTCGTTTCTCCTTACGATTTGAGAGTCGTTGCCAATCCTCGACCCCGATTTCCTGCAAGAGGGAGTAATGATGACCGGAACTGCCCGTTCCGAACCACCCGAACGCCAGGACGCTACGCTCAAAAAGATCGCCTACCTCTATGCAGAAGGCGAGGCGCAGAAGCGGATTGCGGGCATGCTTTCGCTCAGTCCGTCGATGGTCTCAAGGCTGGTCGATCAGGCCAGGCAGAGCGGCCTGTTGGAAGAAACCGTCACGTGCAAGCTGGCCGCCGAAGAGCAAATGCGGCTTCGAGGCGAACTCTACGGTAGCGACTCACTCCTGAAGAAACTGAAAGACGTAGCGTACGCCGACGGCGTCGCATCCCTGACGCAACTTCAAATCATCCCCACTGGGCTAGAGATCAAGGGCGACCCGTCCTGGGACCAGGCTGTCGTCATGTTTGGCCGCAAAGCGGCGGCATATTGTCTGGACCTGATCCGCCAATGCGAAGTCTTTGGCGTCACGTACGGTCGCACGCTCGCGGCGTTGGCCATCGGACTGGCGGAACTGTCCGCGACTCCGGCAAAGACCAGGACGCCGGTCGTCTGCGTTCCCCTGTGGGGCGAACCGCTGAGCCCGTGGGAGAAGCCCAAGAGTTCCGTTTTCCGCGACCCTGCCAAGCTCAGTTCCTCGGGATTGGCCGCGGCCATGCACCGGATCCTCAACGAGGGAACCCCGCAGGGCAGCGAACGCACACTGACGAGGCAACCGCTGTGCCTGGACTTCGTGCCGGCCTTCCGCCCGGAGCATTATCCGGAGGAAAAATTCAATGCCGTCTTGGAGTTCGCTTGTTCGGTCAGCTCCTACGGCGACATCTTCCCTGTGCCGGACGACTGGCTGGACGGAGCCGTCACCGGCGCCGGACGAGCGAGATCCGGCCGGCAATCCAAAGGCCAAGTGACCATCCAAGAGGGCAAGCGTCCGCTGATCGATCACCTCGACGGCATTTTGACTTCGGTCGGCTCGAAGGACCAACCGGGGCGGTTCTGGAGCGGCGAGTTCTTCCGGCAAGGCGACATCGACTTGTCCAAGCTACGCCGCGGAGCCTTCGGGGATCTCGGCGGCGGTTTCATCGTGAATCCGACCGCCAACAAGGCCGACCGCGAGTACGTCATGGCGGTGAACGAGCGGTGGACCGGCGTCAAGGAAACCCACTTCCGCCGTTGTGCCGTCCGGGCCCGCGAGAACAGCCTGCCCGGCGTCACCGTCCTCGCTGTCGGCGCGGTCCGCGCCGAAATCGTCCTACAGTGTGTCAAACGGGGCCTGGTGAACTACCTCGTCCTCGATAGCGACTGTGCGGAGAAGCTGGCGAGTCTTGTCTGAGCCAAGCATGAACGAGAACTGCTTCGATCATTCGGGGCAATCAGCTGAAGGCAAACAAATCGAGGTGAATGCCAGTGGCAAGTGGTGAGCCTAACCGAGAATCAGGTATTACGGCCGACCTTAAGGCGGCCAAGACGCGGCTCATGTGCTTCCGGGCGACGCGCGCCATGCACCAAGGCGCCGCATATTTGGTCTGCGGGATGACACTCGCCGGACTTCTGGTTGCCCGACGATTCGTCGCGTTGAGTCTCATGGATTGGGTGTGGACTATGGCTGCCGCGATGTTCTTTGGCGTTCCCTCGCTTTGGATTGTGGCTGCGATCGCGGGTTGGCTGGTGAAACCGACTCGTCAGCAGTTGGATCTCCTCGCTGCTGAATCCCGGAG
>JAAYAY010000208.1 GCA_012719125.1 Planctomycetaceae bacterium
CAATCCGCATCAGCGAATCCCCGAATTCCCGAATTCCCGCGAAGTCGGCCCAGTTCAACGCACGATCTATCCGGCTGAGTACAGCCGGATAGATCGCATTACGTTCTGCGAGAGGGTCCGACAGATGGCAAGCAAGATTGTAAAGTTACTCCTCGTTGCAGCCGTTGTGCTCGGCACGGGTTCTCGTACGTTCGCGCAGCCATCGTACCCGTATTACGCCCCCAAACTCAAAAACAGCAAAGAAGGCGAAGTACATGACTTCCCGCTTGGGGTGCTGTCGGCCACGGGGCGTCTGCGAGATCGCGCGACGGCAATTGAGGTTGTGGACGTTGGCGCGAATGGTCCCGGCCAGCTAGGCGGCTTACAGACCGGCGATGGTATCGTGGCCATAGACGGCAAAGGCATGCCGCCGTACTCCACGGATCTCGACGCGGGATTGATGGGACCGCAAGCCGCCTTGGCCTCGGCTCTGGATCTCGGCTGCTCTCTTACCGAGCCAAAGCTGAAGTTGACCGTTGTTCGCGACGGGAAGCAGGTTTTAATCGATATTCCCCTACCCGCCTCTCCCCGCTACGCTCGGACGTTTCCTTCACAATGCCCGAAGGCGACCGCCTATCGCAAGGCGGCTTATCAATGGTTGATCGATCACCAGCGGTCCGACGGAACTTGGCCTGGGCATATCGGAGGCGATTCCCCGGACTATCAAGTGTCCTACGTCGGCCTCGCCCTGCTCAGCGCCGGGGATCGGGAGTATCTTCCAGCGATCGAGAAGGCGGTTCGATTTGTGCGCACGCATCGAATCACGGGTATCGACCTAAACAATCCAAATGCCGGTCCGAAGAACTGGATTGCCGCGGCAGCGGCAATCTTTCTGGCGGAATATCACTTGGCGACGGAAGATGAGTCGGTGCTGCCGGACATCCAGAAGTGCTGTGATCTATTGGCGTTACGTGTCGCGTCCAACGGGCGCATGGGGCATCACTTGGAAATCTCGTATGGCGGGGGAGGATTGACCATTGTCAACGTGCATGCTCACCTCGCGTGGGCGCTGGCAGACAAGTGCGGCTGTCGCGTCGATTTGGCCGCCTGGAACCGATCGCTAGGGGAAGTCATCAAGGCCATGACAAACAACGGCGCTGTCGGCTACTCGTCGGCGGCCCGCGGCGACAACGACGCGCCCGCGCGAACCGGTGGGATGGGCACGGCACTGGTTATCAGCGGCCAGCGATTGGACGCCGCGGCCGCAATGGGAACCTGGCTGATCCTGAAAAACAATCGCATGCGTCATGCCCATACAAACTGCTCGATGGGGCTCTTCTTCGGCACCGCGGGCATCAAACAGGCGAATACGAGACAGCTACCGCGCCATCTGCAGAATTGGCTTCCGTACCTCGAATTGTGCCGTACTGCCCAGGGCGCAGCCAGTTACTGCGGCTCGAAGCGAAACTACGGTGGCGACGAATACCTCGGTCTGTCACCCCTCGCCAATGCGACGATCGCGCTAATGCTGGCTTCTCCCGAAAACACGTTGTTCTTGTTCGGTGGAAAGACAAAGGGTTGGCTCAACAAGCCGACCGGCGATGTGGTTGCCGACAGTTCGCCAAAGTCCAAGACTCCAACGAGCAACGCCAGACAAAACGCGGAAACGCCGGACGTAGCGGCCGAATTTCGAACGTGGACAAGTGCAGACGGGCAATTTCAGGTGATTGCAAAACTCGTTAAACTCGATGGTGAGAGCGTTCATCTGGAGCGACAAGATGACGGTAGACAAATCGCCGTTCCGTTGGGCAAACTGTCTTCCGAGGATCGCCTGTTTTTGCGGGGTGTGCGACCGGAATAACGCAAACAGACGCCCGGTTGCGCGGAGGGTCCGCAACGAATCGCCGAACAAACGGATGCAATCGAGCGGCGGTTGCGTCCAGCGGCATGGCCAGACTATCCTGTCGCCGCCGATTGATCCGGGTCGTTCGGCCACAAGAATGCAGTGATTTCTGAAGGAGCAAACCCGATGACTGTGCCGGAAAAGGACAAAGACCAGCTTCACGAGGCGCTCGCGGTGATCGAGGACTCCAAGACCAAAGCCGAAGTTACCGTTATCGCGGAAGAACTCTTCTCAAGGATTTACGACGACTTGAACAAGGCGATCGTCGGAAACCCAATCGAGCATCACCCCATCGTCCTCGCACACATGCTGAAGATCGCCACGAGGATCAAGTCTCCGTACCTCGTGCTCGCGGAGGCAGCGGCGCTTGCACTGCTCCACGATATCTCGGCGGTACCGAAGATCACTAAACAGATGGTAACGGCTGCTGGACCTGGAAAAGGCGACGCGCTCGAACTCGAGAGGCAGGAGAATCGAATTCTTCACATGCGCGAGGGAAGTGCCGTGGCGCACCGGTATCTACTCGCGCTGAACAAATCACTCGGGAGAATCGTCTTCGACTCGAAGGCCATAGATCGTGTCTGCGAGGCCATTCGTATCCACGACAATCCTTCTTTGGATATCCCAATTCACCGATCGAACTGGCTTGCCGTTGCATTTCGTGAGGCAGACAGGCTCTGGATGATCACGCACTTGGGTATCCTCGCTGACCTTGCACGAAAATGCAGCGCGGTAAAGGACGCCGACGAGATCGCATTCCCTGAGCAGTTCTGTACGGCATACGCGGCGCTCATACGCGACAACGAAAACACGATCGCCCAACCCGACAAATACCGTGATCAACTGGAAGACAACATCAAGCGATTCTGTGAGGAGCGGGAACTGTATCGTCCACTTGAACCCACTGAAGGGCCATTCTGTGACGAATCGACGTTTTTCCGCACGGCCGAGGGACATGCCATTTACCGAAGCCTCTGCGACACCGCGTACGGGCGTCTGGGCACGCCAGCCGACCAAAGACTCGTGTGAGGCAAGACCCAAGGGGGCACCAGCCTGGCCGAACCAAATCATGCACCGGAGCCGCGATCCGGTCTTGGAAAATGGAAGCGTCATCCGGCGCGGCCCGGTGACGATGGTCGTTCGGTCTGTCGGACATGGCCCATAGGACTACAGCCTAATGAAACAGCTTGCCATCGAATTTTTCTCGCGGGTGAATCGCAACTCCGTAGGAACCCTGCTGGGGCATCTCAATAAACTGCCTGCCGAGGACTGCGACCTCCTCCTGTTGATTGGCTCGTCCGGTGGCGCCAATGAGTGGGCACGGTCAGCATTCAGCGCGCTCGCTAATCTCCCGGAAAGCGTGCATCTGACCACCTGTGGTTGCGGAACGGTCGACTCGGCAGCCGTGAGCATCTTGTGCGCCGGACAGCGACGGCTCTGCCTTCCACACACGCGATTTCAAATGCACCAGGCGACCTGGAAAATTAATGAGCTGGTCGATCTTCGACGGGCTCAGGAAATCGCCGATATCTTGCGATCCGATGACGCGTCACACGCGACCGTCATTTCGGCGGCAACCCAGTGCCCATTTGAAGAGATCCACGAATTGATACGGAAGGGAGTCGTCTGGGATGCCCAAGAGGCGAAGCGTAGGGGACTGGTACACGAAATAACGGCAGACAAGCCGCACTTGTTGGCGGGTAGACTTGTGGACCGGATCTACAACGTCCAGGATTAGGACCGAACTAAGGCGTGCATCGGAGCCGCGATCCGGTCCTCGCAAAGGGATGGCGTCATCGTCGCGGACCGGTGACGCCGGTCGTTACCTTATGCGAGGAGACATCACATGGAACAGTCCAAAATCAAAGCAGATCTTCTTTCCCTTCCAATCACAGCCAAACATCAATTTGATAAGGAAGAGAGTATCGAAGGTATTATGGACCAGATAAAGCGTATTCAATTGAATAACATGTATTGTAAGCCGACCGGGAATTGCTTTAGGATTGGGTCCAATTACGGTGGCAACATCCATGAGGTATTTCGCACAGGCCCTGCCACATTCGTCTACAGAACGCGAGTTGAACGGGACTGAGCGCGCCTTTCCTCTTTGGCTTGTTGATCGGTGGATTTCCTCGCATCTCCACTGCCCGTACGTGGGTAGATCTTCGCGGTAGTCACTGACGCGGAAATAAAGAGAGGTTGACAGCGAGGCAACTTTGAGGCGGTGTATTGGTGAACGCTGTCCGTGGGCTACAGGCGTGTGCTGGCCCGCCCAACCAATGATGGATTAGATTGTGCGGCAACGAAGGAGACGAGCTCGGGCGCAAGAGAAGGTCAACTACAGAGTAGAGGTTGACAGGAGAGAAGCCTAGCCGCAATCTAATCGGTTGTTCAAAATGTTGGACCGAAGCCGCGATCAGGTCCAGCGGTATGGTGAGGTTGACTTGTCGCGGCCCGGTCAACATCGTTCGGCGATCACAGTTGCACCGTCTGCCTTTTGACATTTCAGAAAGGTGAGTCCATGCCAAAACAGAAGAACTCGCTTCAGGAGGCCATCGGCAGAGTTATGGCGTTGGGCGACTACGCGCTGACGGCGGCATGTCGGAATGAACAGACTGCCTTCAAGATCCTCTCAGAGCTTCCATACGTGAAGGTCAATCCGCCAGGCTGGGATGTGCGTTCGGGCACGGATGCCCACGTGATCAGTAACTCAATTCTTAAGGACGCTACCATCGAACTGATGCTGCCGAGTGGCGTTCCGTGCTTGACGCCCGTTACTCTGATTGACGCTTCCGGGATCCAATCGCACTGGGTGAGAAAAGACGGAGTTAGACGCAGTACACACAGCAGTGTGCCTTATCAGTACCATCGGCGTAGAGATTGCACTAGAATCCAACTCAGATGTGCCCGGAGAGCACCCTTTTCGCCTTGGCTGCTTTCAATGGAGCATTCGTAGCGGGAGGTCAAGCATGGCGATCGACAAGGCTCAACTGATTAATGCACGTTGCCCGTATTGCACACGACGCCTTCGTACGGAAAAGTCCCAACAGTGCCTCGTATGTGGCGCCGATTGGCACGGAAAGGTGATAAGTGCTGATTACATTGAGACAAATCTTTGGTCGCACGAAGACTGCATAGCCTGCGGGCGGGCCGCCGCATTCGGGAGCAAGTTGTGTTCCCAGTGCCTAGCGCGTCCGTGCTTTTATTGCGGAAACACACCGTCTGATGCGCCGGTCAAACTTGCCCTCAAGAGAGAGACACGGGTGTCGAACGGCCGGCTAACCGAAAAGGCAACCATCTTTGTGCCGCGCTGCACACGCTGCCGGCGCGCGCACAGGACAAGCGTCGGTGCGGTCCTTGTCGGGCTGGGGGTATTTCCCACTGTGTGGATTTTCCTAGGAGAAGTGGGTTTGCGCGGCAACATCCTGTTGGCTCTAACGATATTAGTTACTGTCGGCAGTTGGTGTTTGCTGTATGCAAGCGTTAGGGCCTTTCTCGGACACATCCCGGCACGGGTCTTCTTTACTTACACTTCAGCCTACCCCCCTGCTGCCACACTGATCAAAGATGGCTATAAGACTTGGACTGGGGCGGATTAAAGGGG
>JAAYAY010000209.1 GCA_012719125.1 Planctomycetaceae bacterium
GGGGGCCTACGAAGGGGGCATCCGCACGCCGCTGGTGGTTCGCTGGCCCGCCGTGATTCGCCAACGCGGCGCCATCACGACCCAGCCCGGACATGTGATCGACTTCATGGCCACTTTCCTGGATGTTGCCGGTGCCGGCTATCCCAGCCAGTTCCAGGGCCGCCGGCCGTTGCCGGTGGAGGGAAAGAGCCTGCTGCCCATCTTCCAGGGGCACGAGAGGGAAGCGCACGAAGTGCTTTGCTGGAGCGTGCCCCAGCACGATGCCATCCGCATGGGGCGGTGGAAGGCGGTGCGCCCTCGGAAAGGCGGACCGTGGCAGCTCTTCGATCTCCAGTCGGATGGAACGGAGACGTCCGATCTTGCCCAGCGAGAACCGGAGCGAGTGAAAGAGCTGGCCAGCCGATTTGAGGCTTGGCTCAAACGGGTGGAGGAAAAATGAGGATCTCTGCGTTGATCCATGGCAACTGGTTCCTGAAAACCGAGGATGACTTGGCCTTTCGGCACGGGAGTTGCCCATATCTGTGAACGAAAAGCCAAACTGCCAATTTGGCGTTTCGCCGTGAATCGGTTATGCTTGCTTGGTACCAACTTACTCTCTCCATCACCCATGAAAGGAGACAAAATGGACGAATCCGGTTTCACGTAGGTACGGGCAAAGGAAGCGGACACCTGGTATGTCTACGCTTTCGTTCGTCGTGATTTGTCACCCTCTCAGCGAGCCGTTCAGGCTTGCCATGCGTGCATCGAAGCGGCACGCTCTCTGATCTCGCCGTCGGGCGAGCATCCCCATCTCGTTCTGCTCGGCGTCAAGTCCGAGCCGAGTCTCTGGGCGGTTCTTGCCCGTCTCCAAGCTGCCGAAATCGCCTGCGCACCGTTCCGCGAGTCCGACATGGGCGATCAACTGACGGCCATTGCCACGGAACCGGTCCGAGGTCATCAGCGCCGCCATTTCCGCAGGTACCAGTGCCTGCACCAAAGGGAAGCCCCTCGTGACAAGGTCCTCCCTCTTGTTGCGTCGGAAGTACCCGATTGGAAACACCAATCCACAAACTTGTTCAAACGAAAGCGAGGATAGCTGTGAATACCGCAATCGCGACTCTCAAAAGCCGGTGGGGGTTCCATCCCTGTGACCATGGACTGTCCGGAACAGGTGCCACCCAAATTGCTGTTCCGCGTTGCCGTCGGCGTTCACAATGGTACGACCACCACGCTTTCTTCCGGTTGTCCTCACCCGGTCCATCTGTCCTATCAATGGGTGGACGCACAAGACGGTGGGATGGTCACTTTTGACAGCCGCCATTCAAGGCTATGCCCTGCCCTCCAACCGGGAGCGTCCAGGAACTACGATGGCCTCGTCGAAGCTCCCACCGGTCCCGGTCGGTATCGACTCCAGGTGCGGGTGGTGCAGGAATGCGTGCGCTGGCACGACGTGTCTGACGGCGACGTAAGACTGGATTGTACGGTGAACGTCACCTAGCTGCGGCGTCTGAGGCAAGGCATCCATCGTCGGGCATCATTTCGCGCTGACGACGCACCCGGCGACGCCGGACGGCGATCACACCCAGCGCGTTCAACGTGCCCCAGATGGCCAGTGTGGCCGGCTCGGGGACGATGTTGGTGGTTGTGCCCGATCCAAATGACTCTGCGGCACCCTCTGCATCGAAGCGAAATACGTCGAATGCCAAATCACCAACGTCGGGTAGCGGATTGCCTACAATCGCTCGAACCTGTGCATCCTCAAAGAACGCCGTGCTGTTGGCAATCGCCTGCTGGGGAGTCCATCCCGGAAAGACGTCGCCGAATCGCTGACCGTTCGTTAGGACGCCGACAGGCAATCCGAGGACGAGATTTCCAGAACTGTCTTCGGCAATCACACTGAATCCATCCGACAACGTATCTGCAAAATCAGCAGGTATCTGTGCCTCGTATTGAAGGCCCGTGCCAACAATCGGTAGAAAATCGACCGAGCCCAGACCTACAAAACGAGGATTGACGATGTTCTCCCCGAAGTTCACCCGAGTAACATGTTTAACTCGCACCGCGGACATTATGAAATCCAGATCGTAGGTCTCGAGCCCATTCGATTCGCGAACGTTCACCGTGAAAGGTCCAAGGAGTGTGCCTGACGGAACGGGTAGAATGTTCGTGCCGACGTTCGCACTATTCATGTTACTGTAGCCAATGCTCGCCGACGCAGCCCAGGTCTTGCCGGAATAGTAGTTGAATCCTGTCGTGGTGTAGTTGCCGCTGAAACCGCGCAGAATTACCGCATCGAGTCGTGTGCCGGCGCGAATCGTGTACGTGAACAGGTCTCGCGGATCTCCAACGGATTCCCCGACACGACCAATGAACCGGTTGCTTCCAACAGTCAGCGTGAACTCTCTCGGAGTCCCAGTGCTCGGCAAGTCGCCATAAATGTTCTCGTTGTATAGCATGCCTCCATAGCTAGCACTTCCGGAAAAGAAGAGGCACGGCACACAGAATGCTGCAATCCGGCACAATTTCATCGGCTACCCTCCCAGTATCGCTTTGTCTGGCCGCACAAAAGGAGACGAACCCTCGCACGCAACGTATCTGTCTGGTGTGCGTGGCCGAGGATCCCAACACATTCAGTCGACAACGGAAGCTGAGGCCCCACGAACTGACATGCTAGTCGGAAGAAACCGCTCGTGCAATAGTCCTGCGAAGGTAGTCCACGTGTGTTGTTTTCCAGGGGGCGTATGCCCAAAAGCCTGGCCCACTGCCCGACCGACCTTCACTCGCACCTCGCACGCACCACTGCTACAATACAGGTTCTTCTCTCCCCCAAACCGCCCACGGAGTGGAGTTCGGTTGCCACTGATCACCTTTGCCTTCGGGATAGGCATGGAACCGGCAAAGCAAAGCCAAGACGGTGAAGGGCTTCGTTCGGCAAACGGAATGTACCTAGTATATTGTGACTTGGAACTGACCATTTCTATGCCGCTTGCACCTCCACGGAGTAACGAACAGTGAAATAGCAGACGCTGTCGCGCAAATGGTCGTTCTGACCATCAAGCGTTTCCTTTTTCCTGAGGATTGCATAACCGCCACCCCTAGTGCCGACCGACAGGTATTGAAGCCACACAGTCAGAAACACATCGTTGTGTATTCCGGCTGTCAGATTCAGTCCCCCCCACTTTCTCGCACCTTCGGGCAGTGAGGAGGCGGCGACGACTGCGACCGCATCTTGCGGACATCTCCGCCATCCCGTAACCTTGTGGGTGTCAAGGGCGGTGGGACGTCGGCCTTTCGGAATTCACTGAGCTTCTGTTCGCAAAGGAGCGAGACGTGGAGAGTCTTCTGAGATTCCTTTTCTCGTTGGCGGCTGCCATCGGCTTGGCCGGCGTCGGTCTGGCCGAAGACGGCTCGTCGAGCAAGGCGGAATGGAAGATGCCGCCCCAATGCGACCCCTTCGGGCCCGTGCGGATCAAGGACCTCAAGGAGGAACTGCGCCAGACCGGTTACCGGCTGGTCATCGCGATCCATCCCGACAAGCGAGACCCGTCAACCGTAGAATACCCACCGCGGGATCTCTACCTGATCAACGCCGACGGGACCGGCCTGAAGCAGCTCACCAACACGCCGGACCGCGAGGATCGGGTGCCGCGCACGTCGCCGGACGGGACCATGTTCACCTACAACTACGGCGATATCCTGGTGGACGCCAAGACCTTGAAGGAGCGGGAACTCTGGGGCGGCTACGTGTGGACGCCCGACAGCCAGCGCACGGCCCAGTGCGAGAAGAACGGCATCGTCTATACGGACGTTGCCACCGGCCAGACCGGCAAACCGACGCGGATCGAGCAGAGAGTCAGTATCGTCGACATGTCGGCCGACGCCGGGTGGTTCATTTTCGAGATCCGCGATTTTCGCGGTAGCAAGTACAGTATCGACTTCATGTCGGCCGCGGGGGGCGAGATCCGCAAGATGCCGAACCATCCGGCCGGCGGCGGCGAGTGCCACCCGGCCTTCTCCCCCGACGGCAAATGGATGTGCTGGAATTCCGGCGGTAGCTTGAGCGTACGGAAGTTCGATCCCACTCTGCCGGACGGCACCGACGGCAAGATCGTCACGCTGCCCAAGGAAAAGCTGGGACAAGATCCGTGCGGACGCTGGTCGCACTGCGGGCGATACATTGCCTACGTGAGGATCTCCCATAACGGGAGCTGGAAGGAGCATAGCCCCATCTGCATCGTCCGCATCGCCGACGGCGAGATGATCACCCTCAGTCCGCCCGGATGGCTGGGACATCATTGGGACTACGACTGGCTTCCGCCGGAGTCTGAAAAGTGAGGGCCACGGAAGTGAAAAGACGCTTGGCCATGGTGATTGCGCTGGCGCTGCTCCAGCCGATCGTTCTTGCCATTCTGTTGTCGACCGGCTGCAGGCGGGTTGACCGGGGGCAGGAAGGCGCCGCTCCGTCTGTGGTCAAGGCGGAAGCGGGTGTGGAGATGGTCTTGATCCCGGGGGGCTCGTTCGAGATGGGAAGCGTCCGGGAATATGAGACCGACGAGACTCCTCACGAGGTGGTCGTCGACCCGTTCTACCTGGACAAGTGCGAGGTGACCCAGGAGGAATACGAGCGGGTCGTGGGTAAGAACCCTTCGCGTAAGAAGGTACCCAACCACCCCGTCGACCAGATCCGCTTTGCCGACGCCGCGGCCTACTGCAACGCCCGGTCTCGTTTGGAGGGCCTTCAGCCGGCCTACGATCCGCAGACGTGGGTCTGCGATTTCGAGGCCGACGGATACCGCTTGCCGACCGAGGCCGAGTGGGAATGTGCGGCCCGAGCCGGCACCAAGACAGCCTATTCTTTCGGCGACGACTCCTCAGACTTGGAGGCTCACGCCTGGTACAAGCGGAACAGCACCGGAGCGCCGCGCCCGGTGGCCGAGAAAGAGCCCAATCCGTGGGGCTTGCACGACATGTACGGCAACGTCTGGGAATGGTGCAACGATTTCTACCAGGAGGATTACTACAGCCAAAGCCCCGCCGAGAACCCTCGAGGGCCCGAGACCGCCGAGAACCGGGTCGTCCGGGGAGGATGCTGGGACTCCAAGCCCGACATGTGCCGTTCTTCCTATCGGAACTACGAAGACCCCGGCTATACCGACGCCTGTTTCGGCAAGGATATTCACGGTTTCGTGGGCTTTCGCTGCGCGCGAAGAAAAAGGTGACAGCCACCAAATCTGGCGATACTTGAGAAGACAGGCAAGAACACGATTCTCGCGTCACCACACGGAAAGGTGCCTAGCTGTCGCGTATTCACCATATTTGGTGACTGTCACCTTTTTCGCGGGAAATCGCGCAAGGCCATTTCGAAACTGCGACGAAGGAGCAAATCGCCATGAACAGATTGGCGTTGACGGCGTGCCTAGCGCTCGGACTCGTGCCGGCGTCGGTGACTTCTGCTGGCGAAACAGCCGCGCGGCCCAACATCATTCTCATCATGGCGGATGATCTCGGTTGGTCGGACATCGGCTGCTATGGCGGCGAGATCGGTACCCCGCACATCGACGCCCTGGCCCGCGACGGGCTGCGATTCACACAATTCTACAACAACGCGGAACGAAACTGGGGGCCTACGAAGGGGGCATCCGCACGCCGCTGGTGGTTCGCTGGCCCGCCGTGATTCGCCAACGCGGCGCCATCACGACCCAGCCCGGACATGTGATCGACTTCATGGCCA
>JAAYAY010000018.1 GCA_012719125.1 Planctomycetaceae bacterium
ATACCGCACCGGGCACCGACGCGAAGCGTTGGTCATGCGGTGACGCGGGTTCGAGTCCCGCCCGGTGCTCTTGCTCCTTGGCAATACGGCACACGATACGACGCGCCCATGATGTAGCGGAAACCTATCTGCTTGCCATGCAGGAATCGCGGGTTCAACTCCCGCTGGGCGCTCTCGATGAACTCAATGAACAGGACGTAGGAAAGCCTGGTATTCCGCGTGCCCCGGGCGCACGAGATCGCCGGTTCAAATCCGGCCGTCCTGACTGATCCATTGCGGTTGGGCCTGTGCTGGTACGGGCGGGCGCCTGTTAAGCGTTACGTCGCAGGTTCGAAAGAGCGTTTCACGAGTTGGACCAGGCGTTGCATGGGGAAATCAAGACGTTGGGCTATCCCGGGGCGGCCTTGTTGAGTTTCTGCGTGGCGATTTTGGCCTACAACGTGATCAGTGTGGTGAAGACCGCCATGGCAGCGGTGCATGGAGAAGCGGCGAAACGCGAGATGATTTCTGGTTACTATCTGGCGGGGGAACTCGCTGCCGCGTATCACGGGATGATGATTGCCGTTCCGCCCGCGGAATGGACACGCCATTTCGCATCGTTGACGCCTGCTGAGTTGGCTTCGATCCTGAAAACACTGGCGGCTAAGGTCCGTCCCGACCGTTTCCGAAAACACATACGTGGTCCCAAGAAGCCGCGTCCCAAGCGAAGTAGTGCCAAACATCATCCGCATGTCTCTACCGCTCGCATTCTCGCTCAACGTAAACTGCACAAGACACACAATAACGGCTTGAAAGGGCTGGCTGAACGACACCTACGTAGGGAATCTCGTGCGTGTCGCACCAGGGCCAAGGTTCCTCAATCGGCCAAAGGAAACGCCCGCCGATCTTGCTGCCCCCCAACTCCTTGACACTCCCCCGTCGCGGATGCAGGCGAACCGAGATTGCCCTCTTGCCGCGGAAGTCGGGAAAGACTCGGACAATATCACGACAAGGTGGAGGAGTCGTACGCATCGGATACACCCTTTCCAGAAAACTGTTCTAAATGGAGCGTCATCGCTTCTTCCGGCGAACGGTCTTCTTTTTGGCCGGCTTCTCCGCGGGCTTGCGCCGGGCCGAGACCGCTTTCCGCGTGCCCTTCTGCTTCGGCGGCTTCCCCTTGTCGGCAGCCGGACGCTTGGCCGCGGCCGCCGGGCGGGCGACGACTTTGAAATCGAGCTGGCGCCGGTCGATATCGACCCGGGCGACCGCCACGCGGAGCACGTCGCCCAGTTGATAGCGGTTGCCCGAGCGGAAGCCGGAAAGGGTGTGGGACGTGCGGTCGAACTGGTAGTAGTCGTCGGCCAGCGAGTTGATATGAATGAAACCTTCTGCAGGCAATTCGATTCCCTGGGCAAACAGGCCGAAGCTCTCGACGCCGGTGATCACGGCGTTCATCTCCTCGCCCACGCGATTCTGAAGATAGGTGAGCAGCTTGACCTTGATCAGCTCCCGCTCCGACTTTTCAGCCCGTTCCTCGCGCTGCGAGCAGTGCTCGCCCTGGGTGAGGAGTGCGTTGAAGTCGGAGACAGGCGGCACGCCGCGGATCACTGCGTCGAGCAGCCGGTGCACCGTCAGGTCGGGATAGCGGCGGATGGGTGAGGTGAAGTGGCAGTAACAGTCGCTGGCCAGGGCGAAGTGCCCAAGCGGCTCGGGGCTGTAGACCGCCCGCTGCATGGCCCGCAGCAGGGCGTAGTGGACTGCCTGCTCCTGGGGGTGGCCGGCGACCTTCTCGAGCAGGCTCTGGATCTCGAAGCGGCTCTCCAGGCTGGCCGTCTCGAAACCGAGCTCGTTGACGAACTCCGTCAGCGCCTTGAGCTTCCGCGGGATGGGCGATTCGTGGACCCGGCGCAAGAAGGGAATCTCCTTAGCGGCCAGCAGTTCGGCAACCGCCTCGTTGGCGGCCAGCATGAATTCTTCGATGATCTGGTGGCTCTCGGTGTTCACGACCGCGTGGGCCCCGACCACCTTGCCCTGCCTGTCCAGGTCGATCTTCACCTCGGGCATGTCCATGGCCAGGGCGCCGTGCTCGAACCGCCGGCGGCGGAGGATCATGGCCAGCTCGTACATGCGTCCCAGGAGGGCGTGGACCGGTTTGCCGAGCTTGCGGAGCCAAGCCTTGGGATCGGCCATGTACCCGTCGACCTGTTCGTAGGCGAGCCGCTTGCTGCTCTTGATGGCGGCCCGGTGGGCCTCGACGTGGGTGCGAACGCCATCGGCCGTGAATTCGATGTAGACCGTCTTGGTGTATCGAACCTTGTTCGGCTGCAGGCTGGCCACGCCGTTGGAGATCAGTTCGGGCAGCATGGGGATGACGCGGTCGGGCAGGTAGACGCTGGTCGCCCGCTCCTGGGCCTCGCGATCGAGCGGCGAGTTGGGCTGAACGAAGTGGGAGACGTCGGCGATGTGCACGCCCAGGCGCCAATGGCCGTTCTCCAGCTTCTCCAGCGAGATGGCGTCGTCGAAGTCGCGAGCGTCGATCGGGTCGATCGTCAGCACGGTCTCGCCCGTGGCGTCGTAGCGATCTTCGAGGTTGTCTTCGTCGAAGGAGGCCACGCGATCCCGGGCTTCCTGAAGGGCGTCTTCAGCAAACTCGCCCGGCAAGCCGAATTCGTGGATGATGGCCAGCGTGTCGACGCCCGGCTTGCCGCGCGGGCCGAGCACCTGGGTGATGACCCCCTCGCCGGCCCGGATGGGCGAGGGGAAGTGGATCATTTCGACGACGACCTTGTCGTCGGGTGCGACGCCGGCCGCCCCGGGATCGCCCACGTGAATCGGCCGCGTGAACAGGGTGCCGTCGATCTGCACCAGGCCGTACCCGCTCTGTTCGTAGTAGGTGCCCACGAACTGGTTGGTCTCGCGCTCGATGACCTCGACGATCTCGCCTCGCGGGCCGGGGTGTTTATGCCCCGGCGGCAGCAGTTGGACCGCCACGATGTCGCCGTTGGCGGCGTCCTTGGTCCGTTTGGCGGGGATGTAGATGTCCGCCTCGCGGCCTTCCTCGCCCCGGGTAACCCCTCTGGGCCGGACGAAACCGAACCCTGCCTCGTTGCGGCGGAAGGGACCGACGATCCGCTTGCCCCGCTGCTTGCCGGCCCGGACCGGCTCGCCCGCCGTTTCTCCGGCCGCGGCCGGTTGGATCAGATGGTTCGCTCCGTAGCGAAGCTGCCCGGTAGCGATCAGCTTCTTGATGATCTTCTTGGCGGAAGCCACTTCGGCCTTAGGCAGCCCCAGCCTCTGCGCGATCACCCGCGGCTTGGCCGGGCGATACTGTGGCCGACTCACCAGTTGCAGGATGGCTTCGGTCAGTTCGGTTGGTTGCATGTGTGGTCCTTTGCTCAACAATGAGCATTGTGGTCGCGCGAGGACTACCTTCGAGTTCTGCTGTTGTTTCTGCCTTGTCTGCCAGACATTCCGTGCGAAAGCGCCGGTTCTGTTTGTATGCAGCCGCTTACGCCGAAGGCGTTGAATCCCAAAGCCCGGCGTCGCGCAGCGCACGCCGGGGAACGAGACGCCGCCCCCGCGGTACCCCGAAGGGGTTCAACAGGCCCGCTTAACCCTGCTTTGGACTTGTTAAACCCCGTTGGGGTATAGGTTGATGTCATTACCCGATTCCCAGCGTGCGCTGCGCGACGCCGGGCTTTGGGATGTAACGCCTTCGGCGTATGGAATGTAGCCTCTTTGGCGCAGTCAACGGATATCGGTACCGACAGATTCGGAGTCAAACTCGCCGCGATTCGATGTCAAGACGGTTGCCCGAACACCTCCCTTGAATTCTGCCGCACCAAGGATCTCCAACCGTGTCAGCGCTGCATCACGTAGTCTTTCACTCTCTCCTCACTGCTCAAAGTTCAAAGCTCAAGGCTCACCGCTTTCATACCCCTTGAACAGTTTGCGGCCCATGTTCTGGTTGTAGAGCGTCCAGGGGCTGTCGACGTTGGGGTCGTCGCGGAGTTGTTGATGGAAGGAGAAGATCTTGGCGTCGAGGTTGTCGAGGTAGTAAAGTGCCAGGGCTTCGAGGGTCATGGGCAGCTTGGGGCTGCCGTATTCGTATTGGCCGTGGTGCGACACGATCATATGCTTGAGCCGCAGGACCTTCTCCTTGCCGATCGGTTCTCCGGAGAGTTTTTCCGCCTCGCGGAGTTTCTCTTCGAGCATGCCGACGGCCATGACCAGGTGGCCTATCAATTGGCCTTCGTCGCTGTAGGCCATGTCGTGATCGTAGACGAGTTCGTCGACCTTGGCCATGTCGTGGAGGAAGGCCCCCATGGCGAGCAGGTTGCCGTCGATCTGGGGATAGCAGGGGGCCACGCGCAGGGCCACGTCCATCAGGTTGACCACGTGTTCCAGGAGGCCGCCCTGGTAGGCATGGTGCAGCTTGATGCCGGCCGGCGCCCGGGTGAACTTCTCCATGAACGGCTCGTCCATGAGAAAGCACTCCGCCAGGGTGACCAGTTCCGGATCGCCTAGTCCGCGGAGCATGGCAACCAGCCGAGTCCGCAGGCGGTCGATGTCGGCCGGCGTGAGGGCGAGGAACTCCTCCTCATTGACCTCCGCGGGCTCGAGCGGCATGACGTGGGTGGCAATCAGTTGCAGGGCGCCCTGGAAGAGCTGCGTGGTGCCCTCGACGCGGACGTAGTCGCCGTTCTCAAAGGTGCGGTAGACGTCTTCCGTCGCGTTCCACATCCGGGTCTGGATCGATCCGGTCCGGTCGGACAGTTCCATCTGCAGGTAGAGATTGCCGTTTCGATTGGGCCGCAACTGCTTACCGGTGACTCGAAAGACCTCGGCGACGGGCTCCTGTTCCCGAAGATCACACACGTACCGACGCGCCATGAGACTGCTCCGATTGTACCCGGCCGGACCCGTGGAAGAAGAAACAGGCCGGGGAAGGACGATAAAGGCAAATTCGCAGAGAAACCGAGTTATTTGCCCGATTTTAGGGTGGTTATTAGATTCCCACAAGTAGCGGGGTCGGATGGTCGGGCATGCGGTTCTTGCGCCGCTGGCATGGCACAGTGCCCTGACGTGCCTCAAGCACTCCACTTTCGGATTCCCGCTCCCTCCTTTAGAATGGCGGTTTGTCTTGTGACGACAGGCCTTGAGAATAGCGGCCCGTGTCACGTGGAAAGCACAACCTGGTGGGCCGCGTTCGATTTCTGGAGATGGAAGTTGCTCCGGAATGCAACGTTTTCCGTCCAGGCGACTTGAGACTGTCGGGGCCACTTGGCCCACCCTACCTCTGCAACTCCTTGAGAATGATGGTTTGTTTTGTGGCGACGGGCCTTGAGAATGGATGCGGCCCGTGCCGAATGGAAAGCACAACCTGGTGGGCCGCGTTCGATTTTTGGAGATGGAAGTTCCTCCGGAATGCGACGTTTTCCGTCCAGGCGACTTGAGACTGTCGGGGCCACTTGGCCCACCCTACCTCTTCAACTCCCCGAACCCTGACCCCTGCCAACTCCCATGTACTGGTCGCGAACGTTCATTCCCACGATGAAGGAAACGCCCGAAGGGGCCGAGATTCCCAGCCATATCCTCATGCTGCGAGCCGGCTTGATCTCGCAGGTCATGGCAGGCGCCTATACCTATCTGCCCATGGGCCTGCGGTCGCTGAGCAAGGCGGCCCAGATCGTTCGCGAGGAAATGAACCGTGCGGGGGCGGTGGAACTGGTAATGCCGGCCATGTCGCCGATCGCTCTCTGGGACCAGACGGGACGGACGGAGGCTTTCGGCGACGTGCTCGTCAAGCTCGATCTGCCCAGAGGCGGACGCAAGGTCCGCGTCGTGCTCGGCCCGACCCACGAAGAAATCATCACCGACCTGGTCAGCCGCCAGATCTCCAGCTACCGGCAGATGCCGATCACGCTCTACCAGATTCAGAACAAGTTCCGCAACGAGGAGCGGCCCCGGTTCGGCGTGCTGCGGACCAGCGAATTCCTCATGAAGGACGCCTACAGCTTCGACACCGACTTGGAGTCGCTCGGCAGGAGCTACGACGCCATGTACGAGGCTTACTGCCGGATCTTCGACCGTTGCGGGGTGGAGTATCTGCCGGTCGAGGCCGAGAGCGGCCCCATCGGCGGCGACGCCAGCCACGAGTTCATGATCCCCTCCGGCAACGGCGAAGACACGGTCGTCCACTGCCCCCAGTGCGGCTACGCGGCCAACACCGAAAAGGCCGAAATCGGCGAGCGGCGCCAGCAGGCGCCCGACGTAGAAATGGCCCGGATCGAGAAGGTTGCCACCCCCGGCGCAGCGACGATCGAGCAGGTGAGCCAGTTCCTCAAGTGCCGTCCGGCGGATTTGATCAAGACCCTGCTCTACGAGGCCGACGGGAAGCCGCTGGCCGTGCTGGCCCGCGGCGATCACGAAGCCAACGAGAACAAGATTCGGCGCATGGTCGGCGCCGACCGGCTCGAACTGGCCGCCCCGGGCACAATCGAGCGGGTGACCGGGGCGCCGGTCGGATTTGCCGGGCCCGTGGGCATGGCCGAGAAGATACCGATCTATGCCGACGCCGACATCCAGTTCGTTCGCAACGGCGTGACCGGGGCCAACGAGGCCGACGCCCACCTGACCGGCGTCAACCCGGGCCGCGACTTCGAGCCCGAGGCCTACGCCGACCTGCGCAACGCCACGGCCGGCGATCCGTGCCCCCGCTGCCCCAGCGTGCTCACCATTCGCGAGGCCATCGAGGTGGGGCACGTGTTTAAGCTCGGCACCAAGTATTCCGAGGCCCTGGGAGCCCGGTTCGCCGACTCCAAGGAGCAACTCCACACCATCATCATGGGCTGCTACGGCATCGGCATCGCCCGAATCCTCGCCGGCCTGATCGAAACGAACCACGACGCCGCCGGCATCATCTGGTCGGTGCCGCTGGCTCCCTACGAGGTGCTGCTCGTGCCGATGAAAGTCAAGGATGAGGAGACGATGAAGATCGCCCAGTCGCTCCACGACGAACTGGAGGCCGCCGGGGTCGAGGTTCTGGTCGACGACCGCGACGCCCGGGCGGGCGTGAAGTTCAACGACGCCGACCTGGTCGGGTTCCCTCTCCGAGTGGTCATCGGACCTCGCGGACTGAAAGAGGGCAAGCTGGAGGTCAAGTGGCGCTGGGACACGGAGACCGAGATGATCGATCTCGACGGCGCCGCCAAAACGCTGGCCGGCCTGATTGCCGAGGAGAAGACGACGAACGCACGGTTCCGTGCTCGAGATGATAACGAGAAGGACTGAACGGGATGTGAAGCACGAAATCCGAAACACGAAATCCGAAACAAATTCAAGATGAGAAATGCCAAGGTTCAAAACGGCGATTCGCGAACAAAACTGTGTGTTTGAGACATTCTGGTTTATGATTTGCGATTTGTTTCGGGTTTCGGAATTCGGATTTCGTATTTCAACGGATCACGGGTGAGTCATCGATGCCGGCAGTCTTCTTTTGGGAACATACGGTTCAAGACAGCGAGATCGACGGGCAGGACCACGCCAACAACGTGGCCTACGTCGAGTGGCTTCAGGCGGCGGCCGTGGCCCATTCGGCGGCCCAGGGGTGGCCCGGGTCGCGCTATCGGGAAGTGGGCCACGGCTGGGTCGTGCGCCGCCACACGATCGAGTATCTCCAGCCGGCCCACGCGGGCGACGAAATCGTGGTCCGCACCTGGGTGTCGACGATGAAGCGAGTGACGTCGGTGCGCCAATACGAAGTCATCCGTCCGAGCGACGGCGCGGTGCTGGCCAAGGCCGAGACACTGTGGGCGTTCATCGACTACGCCGCTCGCCAACCCCGCCGCATCCTGCCGGAAGTGGTAGGGTCCTTCGAGCTTGTCGAGACGCGGCCGGATACGTTTTGAATAGATCTGCACGATTCGAGGAACACTGTCGATGAAGGTACTCGTCATTCTCGGTCATCAGCGTCCAGGGAGCTTTTGCCACGCCATTACGGAGGCGGCGGTCGAACAGATTCAGGCCGACGGTCACGAGACGATTGTCCACGACTTGTATCAGGAAGGGTTCGACCCGATCCTGCCCGACGCGGAGATCGGCCGCGACGTGCGGCTCGACCCGACCGTGCAGCAGCACTGCGACGAATTGATGGCGGTCGACGGCTACGTGGTCGTTCATCCCAACTGGTGGGCGACACCCCCTGCCATTCTCAAAGGCTGGATCGACCGGGTCGTCCGGCAGGGGCTGGCCTATTCCTTCAATGAGAGCGGCGTCGTGGGGCACCTGGCCGGGAAGACGGCCGTGGTCTTCACCACCTCCAATACGCCGCGCGACGTGGAACTCACGGTCTACGGCGACCCGCTGGAGAACTTCTGGAAGACGTGTGTTTTCGGGATGTGCGGCGTGGAGGATTTCACGCGGCGGAACTACGAGTCGATCATCCTCAGCACGCCCGAACAAAGGGCCGGATGGCTCGAAGAGACGAAGAAGATCGTGCGGGAGCGATTTCGGGGCAAATAGGAAGACCAACCCGCACGTTGGCTCAGAAAAGAAAGAGACAGAGCCCGCCGACGCTGGGCATCGGGGGCTCTGTGGCTCGTATTGGGGATCAAGGTAGATCCGTACGAGGCGGTGGCCGTCAGAGGAGACAGCCCGCCGGCTGTCCTCTAAGCGCTGCCACCTCTCTGGCAACTACAGGAACACTCCACTGGATCACCTCCTTTCTTACGGGGTCAACCGCTTCGACCGGTTCGCCATAATCCGGCCGCTTCGCGGAGATATGGGCGGGAAGATCAGCTTTGCCGCTCCTCTCGCCGGCCCGTCGTGCCGCGTAAGCACGACCCGTACTGACTCCTATTGTTGGCAAATCCGCTTGGCGAGGCAACCCCGATTCTGAGCCACGGGAGACAACGGCCGCTTACCTCACCGCGTCGCCCAGAAACCGAGTCGCTCACCTCATGGACACGCGATCTGGCCGAAGGTTCAGAAAAATGGGACCCACGAATTCTGCGGAAGAGTCCTATTTCCTTTCCGGCGGCAGTTCCTTGACGCGAAGGTTGCGGAATTCGACCCGCGAGCGGTGGCCCATGAATCCGAGGCGGCCGCTGGTGCGGTAGCGGCCCGGGTGGTCGTAGCCGTCGATCCCCTTGTCGCCGAGGTGGTCGAGATCGGCCAGGTTGGCGTCGACGATCACTGTGCCGTTGAGCGTCACTCGGATGTGTCGTCCCTGGCACAGGATCTCCTGGCAATTCCACTCGCCGAGCGGCTTGAGGTGGCCTCGCTTGGCGGGCACCAGCCCGTAGACGGAACCGTGATATTGCCAGGGATTGAGCTTGGCGTATTTTTCGGCGGTATCGTCGAGGACCTGGATTTCCATGCCGCTGCGAGAGGTGCGGCCGTCGAGCGGCGCCCGCAGTGCAATGCCGTTGTTTCCGCCAGGCGTGAGCTTGAACTCGAAGCGGAAGATGAAGTCGGCGTATTCGCGCTCGGTGTAGAGGAATCCGCCGGACTCTTCCTTGCTCGCCAGTACGCCATCCTTGAGCTCGTAGCCGTCCAAAGCACCTTGCCAGCCGGCAAGGGAATTATTGACGATCAGGGGAACAAAGCCCTCTTCTGACTCCGACGCTTTGTTCGGCTCGGCAAGGCAGGAAACGGCCTGGAGCACGGCCAGGCAGAGAATCGCGGCACGAATGGACATGGTTACATTTCCGTTTCGGTTGGTTCTGGATGGACGTCACCCGAATCCCCGGCTAAACCCCGGAGATCAAGGATATCGTAATCCGGCGCAGGTCGGTTGTCACCTGACGGCAGGCGGACGACAGGGAAACTGCAAAGTAGCAGGCACGCTCCGCCGTGCCGTCCGCAGAACTGCCGCAAATCCCGATTTCCCGCGAACGGCGCTCGGAGAGTGCCTGCTACTTTTCTTGCCACAAGAGGACTTTGCAGTTCTCCTGAGGCGGACGAAGCAATCGCCGGCAAGGGGTTGATTCCCACTCTCGGGCGGAGTAAGAAATAGGAACGTCTTTGCGATTCCCGCATCCCGCACCTGGAGTCCAGCAATGTCCACCGCACGGGTCACTCGATTCCTTCGCTTGGCTTTCATGCTTCTCGTCCTGCCTCTGGCTGTAAGAACTCTTCCGGCGGCCGAACCGGCTCCGGATGCGGCCGCCCCGGCCTACGAGCCGATCACCTTGTCGACCTGGTACAAGGTCGATCCGGCCTGGCCCAAGCGTCCCGGCCACTGCCTGTGGCACCAGACCCCGGGCGTGACCGTCGACGACAAGGACCAGGTCTGGATCTTCACTCGCGGCACTCCGCCCGTTCAGGTCTACGACGCCGACGGCAAGTTCATCCGCGCCTTTGGCACGGAGCTGGTCGGCTCCAAAGACGTGCGGAAGACGTCGCACTATATCCGAATCGACCACGAAGGCATGATCTGGCTGGCCGACACGGGCAAGCACGTTGTGATGCGGGTCACGCCGGAAGGCGAACTGCTGCAGACGCTGGGCACACCTTTTGAAGCCGGCGACGACGAACGCCATTTCGACAAGCCCACCGACATGGCGATCCGGCGCGACGGCCATGTGTTCGTCTCCGACGGCTACGGCAACAGCCGGGTGGTTCATTTCGATGCGAAGGGCAACTTCGTGAAGGCGTGGGGACGCCGGGGCACCGGACCCGGCGAGTTCAGCCTGGTGCACTCGATCGCCCTGGACTCGAAGGGCAACGTCTACGTGGCCGATCGCAACAACGCCCGGGTTCAGGTTTTCGATTCGGAGGGCAAGTTCCTCGATCAGTGGCAGAACCTGCTCGTGCCCTGGGGGCTGTGGATGACCAAGAATGACGAACTCTGGGTCTGCGGATGCTCGCCGATGCCCTGGGCCGATCCGGCCATGCCTCTGAGCTGCCCGCCCAAGGACCAGGTGTTCATGCGGTTCAACACCTCGGGCAAATTGTTGCAGCTTTGGACCGTGCCCAAGACGGCCGTGGACGGCGAAGAGAAGCCGGGCGAGTTGAACTGGCTCCACGGCATGGCCCTCGACTCCAAGGGCAACATCTACGCGAGCGATATCATCGGGCAGCGGGTGCAGAAGTTCCTGCGGAAGAACTGAAGCTTTGCCACCGGCATCGCGAATCGTGCCCTACACTGTTATCGGTCGGAGGGGCCGAATGAGTGTTACCTCAACCATCGTGATGCACCTTTGGGATGGAGACATGCGGGATTCGTCCGTTCTTGAGCCGCTCTAGCTGGTTGACGCACTGCTTGGTTCTGGGAAACAGGTAGCAGGCGTAGATCGGGTCTTTCTTAATTTGGATTGCGCCGCTGCCAATCTTGCGATAGATCCAGGACAGATCGATCTGGACCGTGTCCTTCCGGCAAGCGTGCATGAGTCGTTTTGAGGGGTTTGGTATCGTTGGCTGTCGGGACGATACATGATGGAGGACAGCCGATGAGCACGAGCAGGAGACGTTGCCTCACCACGAAACCAAAGCGATTGGAGTGTCCGTCAAACTGGCGCCACCTCAGTCTACGTGTTGTAGTATTCAAACCATTCTCCACTGGGGCAAGCCCGGCCGGGAACGATGGGGAGGCCCCCTTCGGCACGATCTGTCGGCAGGAGTATAATGCGGGCACTAACAGTGGTTACCGTTCGGCAGGAATTGTCATGGCAGATCCTTCTTTCGGTTGTTTCGACTTGGACAAGACCGGTGCCGCGATCGCGGTGGCACTCGGGATTTCCGAGAGCCAGGTTCGTGCGGCGATCGAGTTGCTCGAAGAGGGCAATACGATCCCCTTCATTGCTCGCTACCGCAAAGAGGCCACCAGAGGGCTGGACGAGATTGCCTTGCGAGCGATCGAAGACGCCTTTGCGAAAGCCCAGGAACTCGCCGCCCGGAAGACGACGATCCTCAAAACCATCCACGAGCAGGGGCAACTGACCGGCGAACTGCGCCGGCAGATCGAGGTTTGCGACGACAAGAAGGTGCTGGAGGATCTCTACCTGCCCTTCAAGCCGAAGCGGCGCACCCGGGCGACGATTGCCCGCGAGCGGGGGCTGCAACCGCTGGCGGAGATTTTGCTACGGCAGGAACGCTTGGGCAAGTCGCGGAGCGAGGTATTGCGACCGTTCGTTTCGCCCGAGAAAGAGATTCCGGACGAAGCGGCCGCCTTGCAGGGCGCCTGCGATATCGTGGCCGAGCAATGGTCGGAAAACGCGAATACGCGGGCCTGGCTGGCCAAGCACGCCGCCCAATCGGGCCACGTCGTCTCCAAGGTCAAACGGGGCAAACAGGAGGATGCCGCCAAGTTCGAGATGTACCTCGACCATCAGGAACCGTGCAAACGGATCCCCTCGCACCGGTTTCTGGCCATGCAGCGGGGCGAGGCGGAAGGCGTGCTGCGGGTGGGTATCGCGTTGGACGACGATTTCGTCGGCCGGCGGCTCAAGCAGGACCTGGTCCGCAATCCGCAGTTCGAGTTTCACAAGGATCTGTTGGCCACGGTCGACGACTGCTATCAGCGGCTGTTGCTGCCGGCCACCGAGTCAACCGTGTTGCAGGAACTCAAAGAACGGGCCGACGAAGAAGCGATCGGCGTGTTTGCCAAGAACCTCCGCGAGTTGTTGCTGGCACCGCCCGCCGGGCCCAAGGTGACGATCGGCATCGATCCGGGGTTTCGCACCGGCTGCAAGGTGGCCGTGATCGACGGCACGGGCAAGTATCTGGCCAACACGACGATCTATCCCACGCCGCCGCACAACGACGTGGGGAAAGCCGCCGACACGTTGAAAGACCTGATTGTCCGGTTCGACGCCAGACTGATCGCCATCGGCAACGGAACCGCATCGCGGGAAACCGACGCCTTCGTGACGAAGGTGTTGCGGCTGGAGAAACTCGACGTTACCAAGGTGACGGTGAGCGAGTCGGGGGCTTCGATCTACTCGGCCAGCGAGACGGCCGCCAAGGAGCATCCCGACCTGGACGTGACCGTTCGCGGAGCCCTGAGCATCGCCCGGCGATTACAGGACCCGCTCGCCGAACTGGTCAAGATCGATCCCAAGGCCATCGGCGTCGGCCAGTATCAGCACGACGTGAACCAGCCCCAACTGAAGAAGGCGCTGGACCGGGAAGTGGAATCGTGCGTCAATTCGGTCGGCGTCGACGTGAACATGGCCAGCGCCTCCCTTCTCTCCTACGTGGCCGGCATCGGACCGAAGCTTGCCGAAGGAATCGTCACCTACCGGAACGCCAACGGGCGCTTTGACGCTCGCCGACAGATCTGCAAGGTTCCCAAGCTGGGACCGAAGGCATTCGAACAGGCTGCGGGCTTCCTCCGCATTCGCGACGGCTCACAACCGCTGGACAACTCGGCCGTCCATCCGGAAAGCTATTCCGTTGTCGAACGCATGGCCGCCAGCCTGGGCGTCGGCACGAGTCAACTGGTCGGCAACGCCGGGCTGGCCTCGCGTCTCAAGGCCGACGATTTCGTCGACGGGCAGGTCGGCCTGCCCACCGTCCGCGATATTCTCAGCGAGTTGGCCAAGCCGGGCCGCGATCCCCGCAACGAGTTCAAGATCGCCAGCTTCGCCGAAGACGTTCACGACCTGGAGGACCTTCGCGAGGGGATGATCCTGGAAGGCGTGGTAACCAACGTCACTCGCTTCGGAGCGTTTGTCGACGTGGGCGTGCATCAGGACGGGCTGATCCACATTTCGGAGCTTGACCGCACGTTTGTGAAAGACCCCAGCGACGTGGTTTCGGTCGGGGACGTAGTTCGCGTCAAAGTTCTCGAAGTCGACCTGGCTCGCCGGCGAATTGCACTGTCGAGGAAGCAAGTCTAATAGCCTTGCGTAAGCCCTGGAGGAATTCGGGAAAGAGTGACAGCCAATATTCCGCGAATCGCGCAACGCCGTCTTGTCACAAGTTGGGACGTCGCGAGATTTGGTCCATGGCGGCAAGGAGGGCCGTCGTCTCGTTGGGGAATGCTCCGTCAACGTCGCCGACGGCGGCCAGATCGGCAAGAAGGCTGATGTCCTGCAAATCGCCGAGCAGTCCCAATACGCCGATCGCGCGGCGGCGCTGGTCGGGGGCCTCGGAAGCCAATCGCTCCCGGAGACGCATCTGAGCCGTCTTAACCGTCTTGGGATAGTAGAACTCCTGAACGACTGGTCTCCGTAACAAATCGGCCAGGGCCTTGCATACAGGATCGCAGCCGGCACTCTCAAGCCGGTCGGCCAGAGCTTCGACGGCTGATTCGAAAACGTATCGGCTGGCGCAACAGGCCAGCATCTTGATCGCCTGGACGTGTTCAGCCGCAGTCAGGCCGGGCCCCTCAAGCAAGTACTTCACTGCGTATTCGGGAAGGAAAGGCGAGTGCGCGAGTGATCGGCGGACGGCCTTGAGCCTGCCGCAGCCGAGCCGGAATGCCCAGAAGACGGTTCGACCCCATCGATGACGGGTGGGGAACGGATAGTCCTCCGGCTCATCGAACGGATTGATCGAGTGCGATTCATCGGTGCCGTCCTCTTCAGCCGAACCGAACGAGTCTTCCATGCGATGGAGGACATTGGCAATTCGTTGCTGGGCCTGGGACCGACTCTTCACACCTGCCACGACGCCCGACCAGAGATGATGATGGACGACCATTGCCCGCGTGTTGACCACGGCGGTTGGCAGCGCGACTCTCCGGGCCGGCCTGCGTGCCACTTCGGTTTCCCCGTAGCGGCGGATCAGGTAATCGAGAACTCGCATGAGCGCTCGAGCCCGATCATCGGCCTCCAGCGCGGTCGCCTTGAAGGTCAACTGCGACGTGCAACTGACCCTGATGGCGAGCAGTCTCTATCGGCATCTGGGCCAAACCATCGGCCACGGATACGAGACGGTCAAGTCCATGCACTTGTTC
>JAAYAY010000210.1 GCA_012719125.1 Planctomycetaceae bacterium
ATCGCTGCCATCCCTGCGTCTCATGATGCGGAAACCAACCAAAACTCCCGACATCAATAAGACGCAAGACCCGCCGCAAGAATTCCCAAAAATCAACAAAAATCCAGGGGTATGTCAGGTTGTCTGGTTTCCGAGATGAATCGAGTCGAACCGTCGCAGAGGGTTGCGTTCACGCCGCCGGGATGGCGGCTTCGCATCGCAAACATGGTGGGTTCATCCGTGGTCGATACGGCACACGGCAGATTGAATTTCGGGTCGTTAAGGCAGTAGCCCGCAGCATAGATACGGTCCGGCAGGGTACTGTTGGGAGGGAGGTAAGCCGTGAAGCCCGAGGCATCGCCCCACCAGACGAACCCGCGCAGGTCACCGCCTTTGCCTTGGAGCACCTCTCCGACCAGGAACGTGTTGCTGGTTCCGTCGGTGACTGCGCTGAATCCCACGATCTTATCCACGTTGGCAGCCGAGCCGACGGGGCCGAAGGGTGCACCCATGAAGCGGATACCGTTTGTAGGTGGGACTGTGCCCTGGCCGTAGCTGGTATTCCCGTAGTTGGCCGCATAGTTGTGGGCGGTCATGCGGCCGGCCGGCGTGTAGCCGCTGGGCGTGGCGATGGGGGCATTCGGGATGTCGCTGGGGCACGTGTGGGCGGTGAAACGTGTGGTCGTGACGGGCAGGTTCACCGCATGGCTGTAGCGAGTCGTATCCGTCGGAATTCCCCACTTGCAGTTGAAGTCGTACAGGTCGTACAGGGCACTCTGTTCCATGTACGGCTGGATGGCGATCATCCACGTGCCCCAACAGCAGCCCCAGGCTCCCGCGGGGAAAGTCTTGTACGTGTCGTGATAGTTGTGCAGGGCCAGACCGATCTGCTTCATGTTGTTGGTACACTGCGATCGCCGGGCCGCTTCTCGGGCTGCCTGCACCGCCGGCAGAAGCAGCGCTATCAAGATCCCAATGATGGCAATCACAACCAACAACTCGACGAGGGTAAAACCTAGGCGTCGTTTCATAACGAGACTCCCTTGAATTAGAACAAGAAGGGTAAGAGGGAATACGCAAGGCACGATTAGGGTATATCGAGGTTATAGGTGTTGGATCCTTCCTTGATCTCCGCCGTTGCTTTGCTCGCGGTGTTGTACTCAGCGGGTATCAAGTCCTTGTTCTGTGCTTCCACGGCCGAACTGTCCCCCGGGGCCGCTTCGGCGGTTGCCGCCGACTGGACGGATGAGACGCGGACGGTATAGGTGCCGGGGAGCAAACCCTGCTCAGCAGGGACCTCGTATTTTCCGGCGGTGATCGTGGCGCCGCTCATTTGGGAGCCGTCGGCCGAAACGAATTGGATCGTTCCGGATTCGAGCGGCTGGCCGCCCAAGGTAACGGTGCCGGACACTCCCGCGCGCCCCCCCGTGTCGGGCTGACAGCCGAGCAGGGCGGGGAGGGAAGCGATCAGTAAAAGAAACAGAGCAACTCGCGGCATCAGGCAGTCTCCCAGCAGAAGGAAAGGATAGGTAGGCTTTTGGATTTGCAGCTCTCTGAAAATCATGCTGCGCAGGCCAGAAAGACGAATCGCAAATAATATCTTCACTGTTAGCAAACCGTCCGTCAATGGGAAAGAGCGGCTTTCTTGTGAATCCCACGGTCCGGCAGAGCGTCCGATCCGAAATCGACCTGACCGCAACCTCCAGCCGGGCATTTGGCGGTCGCCGCCTTGCCGCACCGTTGGTTCGCAATCCCCATGCCGAAATCACGGGGACATTACTCGACCAACGACGCAACACATTGTCAGACAGAGACTTGCGGGAATTGAACAAAGAGGGTACTTGCTTTTCAATCCAATACAAACGAGATGCCTGCTGAATTCGCGGGCGGCAGACGATTGTCGGCGAAGCAACCTGCCACGTCCTCGCCATTCACCCGTCCAGCACATGCACGTCTTCCGGCGCCACTGCCAAATGTACGCGATCGCCGGGCAGGAAGCGGCGCTGGTTGTACTGGCTCTTTCCCATTGAAACCTGCAGCGACAAGTCGCGGTCGCATTGGACGGTAAGCCGGACGAGCGGCCCGCTGTCGGTGAGCATGCGGACCGTGCCTTCGAGACGCGTCGTGCCCGGCGGCATGTCGCTCGGCGGTTGCTTCTCGACCTGGATATACTCCGGGCGGATCATGAACGAAACGTCTTCGCCGTTGGGTACGATCGCGGACCTGGGCGCGAGAAAACGAACGCCGTCCGGGCCGCGCAATTCGGTCCACTCACCGCCGGGCTCGCCCCTGGCCGTGAACAAGTTACCCACCTGGACAAACTCGGCCACTACGCGGGTCCGCGGGCGCTCGAGAATCTCCTGGGGAGTGCCGACCTGAAGAATTCCCCCGTTGCGGATGATCCCCACGCGATCGGCAACGGCCAGCATCTCCGCCAGGCTGTGGCAGACGTGAATCGTCGTGGTCTTGGTGTTCTGCTGCAGCCGTTTCAGTTCGGGGCACAGGGCGTCGCGGGTCTGCTCGTCCAAGGCGCTTACCGGCTCGTCGAGCAGAAGCACCTGCGGCCGGACCGCGAGGGCTCGAGCCAGGGCAACTCGTTGCTTCTCTCCGCCCGAGAGTCGCCCAGGGCGGCGCCCGGCGAGATGCCGGACTCCCATCATGTCGAGGAACCTGGCCGACTCGGGAGGAACTGCCTCTTCGAGGCGGCGCCCGGCCAATCGCCGGCAGGCAGCCAGGCCAAGCCGCGGCAGGAAAGCGAGCGTGCCGAGGAGCTCGCGGCGGTAGAAATCTGCGTCCGACTCCAATCCGTAAACCGTGTTCCGGGCGACCGATCGGTCGGGAAAGAGGGCGTAGTCCTGGGGCAAATAGCCGACGCCGCGGTTGCGAGGTTCCAGATGTGTGACGTCGGCGCCGCCGATGGTGATTTGTCCGGAGTCGGGACGATTCAGTCCGCAGAGGCATTCCAGCAGCACGGTCTTGCCTGATCCGCTGGGACCGAGGAGCACGAAATACTCGCCCGGCTGGACGTGAAAGGAGATGTCCTGGAGCGAGAAGTTGCCGACGGAGTAGTGGAGGCGTTCGATGCGGATCATTCGGCCCTCAATCCGATCATGCGGATGCCTATAAGTCCGGCGGCGGCCATGACGAGCATCAGCACGGCCACGGCCAGGGCGACTTCAATCCGCCCCACCGATTGTTCGAGGTAGATCGTCGTGGGCAGGACTTCGGTTCGCATCCGCACGGCGCCGACGAAGACCATCATCGGGCCGAAGATTCCGAAGGCCCGGGTCCAGATGAGGATGGCCCCGGTGACGATGCCGCGCCGGGCCAGGGGCAGGGCCACGCGAAAGAACGCGCCGGCCCGGGTCGAGCCGAGCGTCATGGCCACGTGTTCGAGCCGCGGATCGATTCCGTCGAAGGTCAGCTTCACCGCCCGGATGCCGAAGGACGCGGACGCCAGGAACTGGCACAGCACGATTCCCTTTTGCTGGAACACGAACTTGAGTCCGGCATCTTCGATGAAGTGGCCCGTGCGGGTCTGGAAGAAGATGAGCAGCGAGAGCCCCACCAGCAGCGGCGGCAGGATGATGGGCAGGTCGACGATCGAATCGACGAGCACATGGCCCGGAAAGCGGAATCGGCTCAAGGCGTAACCCATGGGGATGGCGAAGGCCAGCCCGAGCAGCACGGTCACGCTCGTCGTCCAGACCGAGAGCCATAGGGCCGCGCGAATCTCCTTGGCGACGAGGACCTCCTGGAGTGCGGGCCAGGTCGTGTAGCCGATGTCGGCGGCGAACAGGGCCAGCCAACCCAGCACGAAATAGCCCAGCACGGTCCAGATCCCGGCGAGGAAGAACGGGCTCTGCAGCCGGCTCGTCCGCCGATCCGCCAGCAAGGGAAGCACCAGCACGGACGCCGGGCCGAGCAGTCCCAGGGCCAAAGCAAGGAGCCAGTGGCGGCCTTTTTCGACGGCCACCATCACGGCGCCCAGAAACGTCAGTGGGGCCGCGACCAGCAGATAGGCATACAGAATCGCGTCGCCCCAACCGACCGGAGTCCCGTCCCCCACGCCCCACGCCATGGCCAGCGCGGCGCAGAGGCCTGTCAGCAGTACCCAGTATCCCGATCTCATTGGTCCTCGTTAGGTTTGGCGACTTCGGCTACCGATTCATCTACTATGCGTTTCACGCGTAGCCGGACGAGCGATTGCCGAATCACGGCACCTGGGTAGGCACGTCGCCTCCAGCACGGGTACAAAGGGCGTGATAGGACGCCATATCGATCGTCTCCGAAAGCATCTTAACCGATCCGTCGGCCGCAAGGAAATTGGTGCCGGCCGGATGGTAGCTGCTGAAGTTGCTGAATGCCTGCTGGTCCGAATTGGGCGGCGTGGCGGCCACGCCGACAATTCTCCCGGGGGCATGGGCGCCCCCCGCAACGACTCCGATCCAGGTGGAGGGCGAGATCTGCGAACTGCGTTCCCCGACGACGAAGGTCTGGCTCAGGCCGTCCCGCAGGTCGGCGAAGCGAAACCCTTGTTGGAAGACCACGCTGCCGTTCCCAACGCAGTCGCCGCTGCCGCCACAGACTTGCAGCATCCGCACGGTGCCGAAAACGCCGATGTAGTTGGCGGTTGCCAGTTCCGTGTCGAAGAACTCCGGGTCGTAGTTCGGAGGCGGATTGGGGCCGGAATCGAGAAGAAAGGTATCGTCACCGACGTCGGAAGGGCAGCGATAGATCTTCAGGTGGGTGGTTCGTGCTACGGCGTGGACCGGATCGGGGATGGGGCGATTGAAGTCAACGAGGGTCTCGATCACCGAACCTTGTTCCAGGAAGGGAAGGATGCTTGCGCCCCAAGCCCAGCCCGGCTTTCCCAAGTAGTAAGGCTCGCCGGTGGCGGGGTGGGTCGCCGTCCAACCAGCCGGCAATTGCTGATGGACGTCGTGGTACAGATGCAAGGCAATGCCGATTTGCTTCAGGTTATTGGTGCACGACGACCGCCTGGCAGCCTCGCGAGCCGCCTGGACGGCCGGCAGAAGCAAGGCAATCAAGATGCCGATGACGGCAACGACGACCAGTAGTTCGATCAGCGTGAAACCGGTCTGGGGGAACCGCTTTTTCATCAGTCTGATTCCTTGCAGCCGGTGTTCGATTCGGGGAGTTCTGTCGTGTAGCGGTGCTTGCGGAAGATGGCTTTTCCTTCATCCGACGCGATGAAGTCCACGAGTGCAGCAGCCGCTTCCGGGTGTTCTGAAGACTTCAAGACGCCTGACGCCACGGTGGAAATTACGTTGTTTTCCAGTGGAATCTCCACGACGTCGCCGGACTCGGCGAAGTAGGCCGCCATGGCGTCCCAGACGATCACCGCGTCGAGCCGCCCCAGCTTGATGTGGTTGCCCAGGTCGTTGACGGTCAGCGACTGAAAGCGGACGTTCTTCTGCACGTCGTCCCGGGGAATCCGGTTTTTCTCGAAGAGTTCGATTGAGGTGCGGCCTACGGCGCAGACCTCCGGATTGCCCAGGCCGACGTCGATCCCCTCGCGCGTGAGGTCGGCGAGCGATTGGATCTGCTTGGGATTGCCCTTCTGGACGAGGATCACCGGAACGAAATAGCAGGCGTTCTTCTGCGACGCAACCAATCCTTGCTTGGCGGCCTGCTCGACGTAGTAGGCGTCGCCCGGCATGTAGACGTCGCCGAGTCCCGAGATCTTCATCCGGGCCAGCAGCCGTTCGCTTCCGTCGTAGTCGCACTGGACGGTGACGCCGTGTTTCGCTTCGAAGGCTTTGACGAGTTCGTCGGCGGCCGGGCGAATCCCGGCTCCGCAGTAGAGCAACAGTTGCGGCGAGGGATCCGCGCTCGACGAAGACGGCGCAGCCGCACCGGAAGGCCGCTCGGCCGGCTGACAGCCCGCGGCCAGCAGCGCGATCGACAACACGACAGCCGGCGGTTGCCACCGGCGTCTGCCGCCATTGCCAGCGCCGGTCGCGCTACTTGACATATCCAAACTCCTTGAAGGCCTCGGGGCCGTGGGCTTCTGCGAAATCGAGGAACTTCTTCACCTCGTCGGGCTGTTCCGTGTAGGAGAGCCCCATCACGCTCACGCGGATCTCTTCGTCGTATTCGTAGGGGACCGGCACGATTTCGACGGCGTCGAGGAAGTTGTTGGCGACGCCGTTCCACATGATGCCGGCGTCACCGAACCCGAGCTGCATCTTGTTGCCGATCTCGGAATGATGTTTGAACATGGCGTTGCCAACGTTCTTGAGAACGGCGTCCTTGATCCCTTTCTTCTCCAAGAGGGCGAAGGTCATCTCGCCGCAGGTGGAAAACTCGGGGTTGGTGATCAAGACTTGAAGGTCCGGCTTGGCGAGATCCTCGACCGACTTGATTCCCTTGGGGTTCCCCTTGGGCACCACGAGCACGGGGGCCAGGAATCCGACGCCCACGTCGCGCATCAGGGCGCCGGCTTCTTCGGTGTATTGCTGAAAGGGGGTGTGGGTCACGTAGACGTCGCCCGCGCTTTTTGTTTTCACGCTGGGCAGAAGGTCCTCCGAACCGCCGAAAGCGAGTTCGGTTGTGCCGCCCGTCTCCTGCTGATACATCGCCGTGAGCTTTTCCATGGGCGGGCGGAACGAAGAGCCGCAGAGGATCGTGAGGGGTTCACCAGCCGCGGCATCCTGGGACGTCTCAGAAGCAGCACTTGTTTGCGCTGCCGTTTCGGGCGCGCCGGCTCCTGTTGGTGCCGCAGGTTCTTGACCGCTCTGGGGGCAACCCAGCGTCGTCGTGAGCAACAAGCCGGCGACGACGTAGAAAGCGAGTTGGGCCGTGCGTCCTGTCATTCCTATTCTCCTGGAGGAACAGCCTTCATTGTTTCTGCCAAGCTCACATGATAGGTACCGCGAGATTTTGATGACCGTGGACAATCGCTGAGTACGGAATCTGCGAACCTTTAATCATAATGCGGCACGGAGCCTCCAGCCAAACCGGGGAAGCTCCCAAGGGCAGCAATGACTGGAACGGCTGGTTCTCCCTGCGGTGCATGGGGTAATATATCGAACCTTACGCGGACGAGGCATGGCTGTAAGTCGTTCTGGCTCAACGGCTTGGCCCATGCACCGGCGGGCACGATCCGTGCCGCGGGCGAGAAGGGGCCGCTAGTCGTGCAAACAGCCCGTGCTTTGGGCGTCGAGGATCGTGTCCCACACCTGGCATGGACACTATGGGTTCTCGGCAGACGTTACATCAACCCTTCGTTCTTTCGTTCGCCGCCCCCTGAGCACCATCACTCCGGCAACGAAGATCCCCAGCCCGGCCACCGGCAGGAAGCGGAGCTGCTCGCCGTAGGACGTGATCCAGTCGACCGACCAGCCCAGCAGCGGCGCGACCACCGCCAGGAACAAGCTGCTGGCTTGCGAGTCGATGCTCAGGATCGTGGCCGTCTGGGCCGGGTCGGCATGGGAGGCGACACGGCTGACCAGCACGGGTCGCCAGAGATTGTGGAAGACCGCCAGCAGCACGAACGTCACTACCGTCATCGCGGTGAGCCCTGCGAAAATGCCCGCGGCCATCACCGCGAACAGTCCCAAGGTGGCGGCCCAGAGGACCCTCGCCGAACGTTCGTCACCGCCCATTCTTGCCGCGAACCGGCCCGCGCCGGCGGATGCGACGCTGCTCAGCAGGTACAGCGTGAAATACACCACCCCCACGCCGATCGCCACGCGCTGCCGGTCCGCCAGAGAGAAATGATCGCCGAGTGCGACCATCACCGGCAGTGACAGGCAGGCCGCCTTGATGATCGGCTGTACGTAGTCCTTGGTCGAACCGTAGAGGCCGTCGTAGCCCATCGATTCGAGCAGGAGACCTCGTAAGGGGCGATTCCCCAGGGCCTGCGACACGGACGCGAACAACATCCGCCTGATGCTCTTGGGTTCCTCGTCGCCCGCTTGCGAACCGTCCAGATAGGACGGATACCCCATGAAGTTTACAATGCCCAGCACGTAGGGAATGATGCAGTAGAGGAAAACCGCGGAGTATTGTTCCGTGCTGAATACCAGAATGGTAGCGATGACCACGCTGACGGCCGACCCGAGTTGGCTCCAGGACCGCGTGTGGCCGTAGACGGCCGTCTTCTCCGAGAGCCGGCCCTCATGTTCCAGCCACTGGAAAATCATCGCCTTGTGGGTCCCGGTTCTGAACGCTTCGCCGATCGAGAACAGCAGCATGGCCACGAACAGGGCCCACACCGGCTCGCACAGGCCGAAGACGGCGAACGATCCGATGTAGGCGACAAAGGAGGCCATCATCGATCGCCGCCTCCCCACCACGTCGGCCACAGCTCCCGAGGGAATCTCCATCAGGTTGATGCAAATCGCACGAAACCCGATCAACACCCCGATCATACCGAAGGAGAGCCCCTTCTGGCGGAAGGCCAGAATCAAGAACGGATCGTAGTACTGCTGGTTCTTCAGGAACCCGTAGAGACAGAATCGGAACAGCATCATGTGGGGTCGACCTAATCCAAGGTGTGTCTGGGTAGACTATGGTCTCTCCAAGAATACCGCAACCCTCCACCGAGGTGGACTGTTCGGCCCTCCGTTCCGGGATCATGCAAGCCTCGATAGAATCGAGATTCCGCGCCGGCCGTTGTCCACAACTGGGCCGATCCACGGTATCCACCTGCGTTTGAGAAGTCGACCCGGTCACGAGAGAATATGGTCATGAGCGAAGATCTCCGCAAACCACCCGAGACTGCCGCCTCCGAACCGCCGGACCCTGCAACTGCTCCTCCGCAGAAACAGGCCAAACAGCCCCGCGCGAACCCCTATGCCCACCTCTTCCGACTGCTGCACTGGATCCTGCCCGTCTCCATGGTCGCCGGAATGATCACCGGGTTCAGCCTCCATGCCGTGGCACGTCCCGATTGGTCGCTGTTTTCGGGGGTGCTTCCCTCCTGGCTGCCGAGCGGCCGGATCCAGATCTATCATCTGGCGGCAGCCGTCGTCTCCGCGGCCGGAGTGATCGCCGTCTTCGTTCTCTATTGGCAACGCAGGAGACGACGTCGGGCAATCCACGTGATCCTCCTCCTGGCCGGTGCCACATTGGTCGGCACCGGGCTCGTCATGCTCCACCCACCACAGCCCGCCTGGATCTATAGCGTTTCCCGAACGCTCCACTTCGCAACCGGGCTGGTCATCCTGCCCATCGCGCTGCTGTGGCATTTCGGCGAGGGGCTCGTCCGCTTTCCCCGCATGCTCATTCCGATCTTTCATCCCTGGGCATCGCCGCAACCCCGGCAGCTCCTGGCGTTCCTGCCGCTCCTGATTCTCTCCGCCGTCTTCATTCTCAACGTGCTGCCCACGGCGTTCGTCGGACGTCAACTGACCGTCAAACGAATCTCGGCGTCGGATGCGGATCTTGCCATGCTGCCCTGGGATTCGGCCCGGCCCCTGGTCATCCCGTTGGCCGACGGCGCCGGCTTCGACCACGGCCGAACGCAGGTCGCCCTGCAAGCACTGCACGACGGCGAAGAGATCTTCGTTCGGGCTCAGTGGGCCGATCCGACCGAGGACCGCCAATACCAACCCTGGCAGAAGACCGAAGACGGCTGGAAACAACTGGTCACCGTCGACAACGACGAAAGCTATTACTACGAAGACAAGTTTGCCTTGATCTTCCCCACGCAGAGAAGCTGGCAGTTCGAGACCTTCGGCTGCGCGGCTCCCTGCCATGCCGGCGTCGGCGAAGGGCACGCCTATGGGAGCAAGGGGTTCGACACGGTGATCGACGTCTGGCACTGGAAAGCCACCCGCACCGATCCGGTCGGCCAGATCGACGACAAATACTGGTCGAAACTCGAGGAGGGGGGCGAGGGGGGGCGGCACGGCGATCCCAAGCAGGGCGGCGGATATGAAAAGAACGCCCCCAAAGGCGGCTCTCGTCCGGCGTTCCTGCCGGCAACGGCTGCGGCCGTCAAACAGGGCGGGCTTTTTGCCGATCAGGCCGTCTCCTACGAATCGGCCGAGGCCGCCGCACTCCTCGACCAGATGCGTCCCGAAACGATCGTGCCGGGCATTGTCTTCTCACCCTTCCAGGGCGATCGTGGCGACGTCCAGTGCCGATCCACCCACAACGACGGGCGTTGGGAACTTCTCATCCGCCGCAAGCTCGACACGGGCAGCCAGTTCGACACCCCCTTCGTCCCCGGCCGCACCTACAGCTTCGGCTGCGCCGCCTTCGACCATACGTCGAAACGGCACGCCTATGGGCTGGTTACGTATGGGATGAAGCTGGAGGAGTAAGAAACACGAAATCCGAAGTACGAAATCCGAAACAAATTCAAAACAGGAAACTCGAAGGCTTCAAACGGACGGAGTTACCCATCTGACGTTTGGAGCATTCCGGTTTTGACGTTGGGATTTGTTTCGGATTTCGAAATTCGTGCTTCGGATTTCCTGCCACTCCGGTGCACTCACTCATAGACCAGCCACGCCGTTGCCGTGCAATCGGCGTCGGCTGTGAACCGGACCCAGTGGGCACTGAAGCCTGCCGGGAACTCGTGCTTCCACTCGGCGCCGGCCTTGAGTGACACCGTCTGGTAGCACCGCCAGCCGGTCTGGTGGTCGACGTCGATTTCGATCGTGACGGTCACGTCGCGATCGGCCCGTAGCGTGAGCGTCTTCCGATCGTAGCCCGTCATCAGGTAGGGATCGGACGGTTCGCCCGCCTTGACGGCGGAGTCTTTCCAGGGCCCGCCGTGCCCGACCGGCTTGCCCAGTTGCCACAGGTCGTCGATCCCGCCGAACCAGAGCGCCGTTCCCTTGTCGGCGTCGGCAAATACGTGGCCGTCGGCCTTGGCGTCCGGACGCACGCCGGCCAGAACGAGCAGCCCGTTCCAGGTGCAGAAGTCGGTGATCTGCTTGGAGTGGCTGCTCACGGGCCGCATCTTCTCATAGGCGGGCACCTCTCCGTCGGCTCGCGGAATCTCGTAGAACGTTCCGTGGATGTTGGTCAGATACCGCTCCGATTCCACCTCGCGGGTTCCCCGCGGCCAGCCCGAGGCAAAGGGCTCGTCGTAGGCCTTGTGCCCCTTGGGCAAACGCAGCCTCTGCCGTCCCCGGGTGACGATCACGGAAGCCTCGTCCACGACGAACTCCGGCTTGACCTCCAGCAGCTCGGCCAGTTTTTCGTCCGCTTCCTCCGGGCGGAATGTGAACGTTTCCTTGACGAAGTCGAAGTAGCGGTCGCCGCCGACAATCACCCGCAGGTTACGGTTCCGCTTGGCCGCGTACACCTTGCCGGCCCGAACCTGAGGGGCGTCCGCGTCCGCCAATCCGGCGAAGAGCGATTCGTCGACCGGCGCGGAATCGTTGTCGGTCAGATGGAAATAGGCGGTGGCAACGCAGGCTTTGTCGGCCGTGAGACGAATCCACTCGGCGTCGAGTCCCTCGGGAAGGTAATGCCACACATAGCCTTCCTCGGGAACTTCGATCGTCGTGTATTCCGTCCACCGGCCGTCGCCCTTCTTGTCGACTTCGAGAGCAAATCGAACAGGCCCGGTCTTTGTTGCATCGGGCATGTCGCTCGGCGGCGGAACGGTGACCCTCGCGTCTTCCGAAGGCTCAATCGTCAAATCTTCGGCGTCGCAAGCGATGAAGGCGGTGTGCGGCATGCCGAAATCGCCCGGCTTGTGCTCGGTGGCGTTGCCGGAAATCTCCACCAGGCCGGCAGCAAAATCCCGCCGATAGACGAAGTCTCGGTAACTGCCGCCCCACAGGATCGTCAGGTCGGTCTTGGTCCAATCCGGGCCGAGGTCCGGATTGCCGCGGACGTCGACGGCCAGATAGACGGTCACGGGACGATTCACCCGAAACGAGTAGCCTGGGGCCGGCTGGTGGTAGTTGCCACGGACGATCGTCACACGGGGCAGTACCGCCAGCGATCTCGGGATACTCGTGATCTCCAGGCCGTCCGTCGCCCGCAAATGCGCGCCGGCCGGCGGTTCAGTGTTTTTACCCCCCAGCGCCAGGTGCAGCACGCGCCGATCAAAGCCGGCGATTAGAAACGGATCGGAAGCGACGCCCGCCTCGATCTTGTCGGCCACCCAGGGACCGCCGTAGGCGTCGGCCGGTCCCCACTTCTTCAGATCCTCGTATTGGCCGAACCACAGGTTCGACTGCGGCTGCCCCGACATCGGGTTGCCCTGAATGCTCGTCTCGTCGCTGGCGAGCACGAGGCGGCCGTTCCAATCGCAGAAGTCGGGGATGTAGCGCAGGTGCCGGGCGATTGGCCGCAACCCGGCCGTGTTGGCCGCCGAAAACGTCTTGGGGAAGTCGAAGAACATGCCGTGCATGTCCATCATCATCCGCCCCCGGCCTATCTCGCGGATCCGCGGCCACTCGGTGTACCAGCCGTGGCGCGGATCGTTGTTGTGACTGGCCTTCGGCAGCAGGAACGTAGACCACTGGCCGTGGTCCAACAATTTCAATCGCAGCGAGCGGCGATCCCAGCCGATGGCCCACAGGGGTGACCGATCGTTCGGCGCCCCGTAGATCCCGCCGGGTCCCGTCACATCGCAGAATTGATGCCGCTCGATAATCCGCCAATCCGTGCCGTCCCATTCGGCCAGCACGCCGGCTTCGTCGGCATTTTGGGCCGGCCCGCCGACCAGCAGTTCCTTGTATCTGCCCGCGGCATGCTCGCCGTTGTTGGCCCAGACGAGCCGCCCCTGCGAGGTGTAGCCCCCCTTGCCGTGCCAGCCGGGAACCGGCTTGTGAAACAGCTTGGTCACCTCCAGCGTGTGCACGTTGGCCTCGTAGAGCATCCCTTCCATGTCGCAGTAGTAGACCCGGTTTGCCGGATCGCTCAGATGCCGGGCGATGGCAGTAATCCGGCCGGGCATCACCGCGGGCGAGATCACCCGCGCCTTGCCCGAGGCATCGACCAGGTAGTGGCCGATGAGCAACTGGTTCGACTCGCGATGGATCATCCGTCCGGCCGGAGTCCCTCCCACGCTCTCGGGATGAATCGTGAGATTCAGGTCCTCGTCGACCGAATAGAGTTTGTGCTCGCTCCCGTTGGGCTTGTGCGGTGCGTAGTTCACCATCCACAGTCGGCCGGCCCACGGCACGATCGCCCCGATTCCGCATTCGTCGTGTCCCGAAAGCAGATGGGCCCCATTTTGGCTGTAGATGCCGTAGGTGGTCAGATGGGGGTAGACCCCGCTGATGAACAGGTCTGTCCGCTCGGGCGTGGGGGCGTCGGCGGCCCACACCGGCGAAAGCATCCGTCCGGTCGGGCAAAGCGTTAGTACAAGGAGCATCGCGCCACAAAGGCGATACTTACCGGCGGCATGGGAGTCATGGGCGAACATGGTCGTTCTCGGCAAAAAGGTTCTGATGGACGTGTATCGATTATCATCCACGCCTCCGTTTGGGGCAACTGTCCGAGCTTTGTCTCATGACACCCCGCCGGTTCACCGCGTGATACGGCCTGCACCTTGCATCCGGCCGGGCCCTTTCCGCCGCTCAGAGCCGCCCATTTTCGGGTCCCCCTCCCGTCCTACGGAGTCCCGGCTTTCTTGCCCATGACCCGGAACGCTTCAATCCCCAAGCCGGTCGTGATACAATCCCCGACAGCCCATGTCGCGCCGGCCGGCGTTGCCTGACGGGCGCTTTGCGGATGCCGCGACGAACGCTTGGCGAAAGAGATCTCCCATGTCTTGCCACCATGTCCCCTAGGAGCCATACGATGACCCGTTCCAATATGCCGACAACCTCGCGCCGTGAATTCTTGAATCACAGCAGCCGGGTAGCCACCGCCTCGGTGCTCGCAGCCGCCGCAGTTCCCCGTGTCCATGCGGGCGAAGACAACACGATCCAACTGGCGCTGGTCGGTTGCGGCGGACGCGGCACGGGCGCCGCGGCGAACGCGCTGGCGACCAAGAGCGGCCCGATCAAGCTGGTGGCGATGGCCGATGTGTTCGAGCAGCGTTTGACGAGCAGCCACCAGAACCTCCAGAAGATGTTCGCCGGCCAGGTTGACGTCCCGCAGGAACGGCGATTTATCGGCTTCGACGCCTATCGGCAGGCGATGGAATGCCTGCGACCGGGCGACGTCGTGCTGCTCACGACGCCGTGCGCGTTCCGTTGGGTCCATTTTGGCCACGCGATCGAGAAAGGCATCCACGTCTTCATGGAGAAACCGACGACCGTCGACGGCCCCAGCACTCGCCGGATGCTCGCCTTGGCGGAGAAATCGGAAGCGAAGAACCTGAAGGTGGGCGTCGGCCTGATGTGCCGCCATTGCCAGGCCCGGTGGGAACTCCTCGATCGTATCCAGTCGGGTCAAATCGGCGACATCACCTACATGAAGACCTACCGGCTGGTGGCACCGGCCGGCTTCTGCGGCCCCAAGCCCGATGATCTCAACGAGCTTCTTTACCAGGTTCGGAACTACCTCAGCTTCATGTGGGCCAGCGGCGGTCTGGTGCACGACTATACGAGCCACAACATCGACGAATGCTGCTGGATGAAAGGGGCGTGGCCGGTCTCGGCCCAGGGCTCCGGCGGCCGTTGTTTTCGCGAGGGATTGGTCGACCAGAATTTCGACCACTACTCTGTGGAATACACCTTCGCCGACGGCACCAATCTCTTCATGAACGCCCGCAACATGAAGGGGTGTTTCGGCAAGTTCGCCAGTTCCGCACACGGGACGAAGGGATCGGCCGTCATTTCTACGTTCATGCACACACCGGCCAAGTGCCGCATCTACAAAGGGCACAACTTCGTCGACAGCGACTTGGTGTGGGCCTTCCCTCAGCCCGAGCCCAATCCTTACCAGTTGGAATGGGACCACCTGATTGACGCGATCCGGCAAGACAAGCCGCACAACGAGGCGAAGCGCGGCGTGGAAGCCAGCCTGGTCCAGATCATGGGGCGGATGGCGGTCCACACGGGGCGCGTCGTCACCTGGGACGAGGCCCTCAACCACGATCACGAATTCGCCCCGGGCCTCGACAAGCTCACGATGGATTCGCCAGCTCCCCTCCCGCTGGGCGACCGGGAGAAGTATCCCCTGCCCCAGCCTGGCGTCGACCCGCAACGCGAGTACTGAGGCGTCGGCGGGGAATACGTTCCTCCGTGTCCTTCCGGCAAGCCTGCAAAATCTTGTCGACCTCTGGGGCCGGCGGGTCGGAAGGGCATGAACTCCACTGATGCAGAGACGCGGCAGCCGCTCGTCAAACTGCCGCGTGAGCCAGCCGTGAAGTTCCTCCATGACCGGACCGCTCTCGGCCTGGTGCAATTGGAGCCGGGCCTCTGGCGACAGTTCTTGCTCCCGGGCGACCGCGTCGTTGTGGCAAATCACCCGCAGCGCCTCCAGCACGTGGCGACACTCCTGCGGAAAATCGTCCACCACGCCGACGAACTTCCGCCGGGCGTGGGCCATGCAGTTGGCAACAATCGTTTCCAGTTCGAGTGGCAGGTTGCGTGAGAGGGCGTCGCCCATCTGTATCGGCGTCTCCAGTTCCGCCACGCGGCGGCGAAGCACAATCGCTTGCGACTGGGAGCCGATCGTTCGAACTTCGCTTCCTTCGGGAAGTCGTCCCATGCCAAGTGCTTCGGCGTCCCCGCTATCTGCTCTTTCAGCGAGTCGACTTCGTGCCCAGTTGTTCGATCTGCTCCCGCAAATCGGCTTTCTTCTGTTCCCATTGGGCGGCTTCCGCTTCCTCGGCCTCGCTTCTTAGCGTCAACGCGGCGAACCGGGCTTGACGTTGCGTAAGCTTTCCTTTGGCGGATCGCGATCGGCGATCCAGTTCCCGCCACGCCGGGTTCATCACGGGCCGTTTGGTCTCAGGAATTTCTCCTCCGTGCGATACTCGCTAAGTGCATCTATAGCAAAGTGTTCCATCATGTAGCGGAAGAAGTCTTCCTGACACCATCGGCTGAACAGGGCCAACCCTCCTCCTGCAACAACGCAAGTTCTTGGAAAGAAGAAACTTCCGGCCGAAAACCCCGCAAGAGCCAATCGCGGGAGGTCAGGAGTCCTGAAGGTGGGGAGTCACGTGTGATCCCGAAACCTCCGGGCGAGCCGGCAGACCAAGCTAACCAGCCGGTTCCCCCTCATGTGGTATGCGAATGGATCGGCAACAGCGCCCCGATCGCCAGCAAGCACTATCTGCAAGTGACCGAGGAACACTATGCCGAGGCCTTGGCGGGCGTGGGCCCTTTGGAGCAGACGAGTGCTGAGCGCTCAGTAGAAAGCTCAGCAGAAAACGCAGCAGCATTGCGGGGCAACAAACGGCACGGATTCGCACGGCGTCGCGGAAGACTTGCCGCAACCAATGAAACAACAACGAGTTGTGCGAGACGGTGCGGCAAGAAACGAAAACAGGCGACTCTGTGCGAATCGCCCATTTTGCCCAGTCAGGTACCCCCACGGGGAGTCGAACCCCGGCTTTCGGACTGAGAATCCGACGTCCTAGGCCACTAGACTATGGGGGCAGGTCCAAGTAGTCTCGACTGATCGACTACGGAAACTTCACTTTTACCAGTCAGATCTGATGCTGTCAATCGTCACGGAGTGCCGGGAACGGGAGCCGAACCCTCTGATAGCGGGGATTCCTTTCGGGGTCGTTCCGCTTCAAGCCTTTTGCTCTCTTTAGTCAAACGGGCCTTGAGTTCTTCGAGTTGAGGCCGGACTGTACTCTCGAAGGGGCCGCCCTCCAGTTCGTCGGCCAGGTCCAGCAATTCGATCCCCACCCGCTCCCGATCCTGCGGCCGGTTCAGGCGTTCGTAGGTATAGAATTGGCCGGCCAGGGCCTCGGCTTTCATCTGGCGATCTGCAGTCCCAGCCAGGTCGTACAGTTCGCGGTATTCGGTTAGCGCCTCGGCGAAATCGCCGCGCTCCAGGCAGAATGCCGCGATGCGTCTGTGAGCCATCCCGAGATAGTAGGCATCGCCGCTGTCACCGTAGTACTTGATGACGCTTCGCCACGCCTGTTCGGCGTCTCGCGCATTGTAGGGTAGCGATCGATCGAGATTCTCAGCCATGGCAACCTGGAGCGGCAGACTGCCCATGTCCTTGAACAAGGGGACCTCCTCGAAGCCCTTGAGGAGCGGGCGTTCGATGACCGTGGCCCGGGCGATCCAGGCTCCCGCCGCGAACGCCGTGAGGACGGCCGCGGAATACACGGTCCGCCGCCACCAACGGCCGCGGGATTCGGAACCGGACTTCATCACCGCATCGAGTCTCTGAGTTGCGGCATGGAGCGGCGTGCCGATCATGTCGAGATCGGCCGTATCCATACCCGGCAGGTCGTCACCCAGTTCCTCGTCGAGATGCTCTTGAAGCAGGGGGCGCAGCTCGCGGATCAACTCGCGGGCGGACTGGTAGCGATGGTTTGGCGACTTGGCGATCATCTTGTGGATGATCCGGGCCAGTGCCGGAGGCAGGTCGGGCCGAACGTTCTCAAGCGGTTCGGGCGTCTTGTTCAAGTGCTGAACTGCAACAGCGAGGGCCGTCTCGCCCGTGAAGGGCGGATGCCCGGCAAGCACGTGGTAACAGGCGATTCCCAGAGAGTAGATGTCGCTGCGATGATCGAGGGCCTTCCCCTCGGCCTGCTCCGGGCTCATGTAGAGCGGCGTTCCCATCGTCATGCCGGCCTGGGTGAGCTGGACGCTTCCCTCCCGCTGCAAAACTCGGGCCAGGCCGAAGTCAGCCACTTTGACCTCGCCCGACTTGGTGATCATGATGTTTTCCGGCTTGATGTCGCGATGGACGATCTTCTGATCGGCCGCTTTGGCCAGGGCGGCGGCTGTCTGGCGAATGACAAGCAGCGCCAATTTCAGATCGAGGGTCCCGTTGCGAGCCAGATATTGCTGCAAGTTGACGCCCTGAACGTATTCCTGGGCAATGAAGTGAATGCCGTCGATGCACGCCACTTCGTGGACCTGCACGATGTTGCTGTGGATCAGAGAGGCCGCCGCTTGCGCCTCGCGGCGGAACCTCTGCACGCAAGTGGGGTCGGATGCCAAGTCGCTCTTGAGAACCTTCAAAGCCACCTGGCGCCCGAGCGACTGCTGCTCAGCAAGATAGACTTCGGCCATCGCGCCGCGGCCAAGGCGGCGCAAGACGTTGTAGTCGCCGAGTCGCCTGCCCGACAGATCGGTGCCGGCCGTCACTTTCGTGTGGTTTTCGGATTCAGGCATGACAAAGGGTGATCAACTGCAGGAACCCACCGCGGGATCGACATGCGGACATCCCCTACCAGTATGGGGTGAGGGCAGGGAATTAGCAAGGATCGCGGAGAATCCGCAGAGAAAAGCCGGACCAGTCCGTCGCCGCGTGGTAAAGGGCAGAGTTCCCGCGTTCTTCAAGAAGGGCGAATCATGCCGGCGCCGTTCGAAGACGCGTACCGAACTGGAGACTCATCTGGATCTCTGCCGGCGAGATGTTCGTTGGCAGATACGTGCCGCTGATTTTAGCGTTCTGCAGGGAGGCTCCCTGGAGATCCAGATGCCTCAAGTCGCAGCCCCGGAAGTCGGCGTCCCGCAGATAGGCGTCGCGAAGAACGAGCCGGCTCAGATCAACCTTGCGAAAGTCGGTGCCGCGGAGATCCGTACCGCTGAAGTCGACCGAATCTCGCCCTTGGATGTTCTTGTGAAACGCTTCGACCTCACCGACGCGAAGCAACTTGAAGGCGGGATCCTGCAGGAATCGTGGCACTGGCATTTTTTCGACCTCGAGGGGAGACGTGGACGGTCCGCTCAAGGATAGGTTATCCAAATCGTGCCGGCACCGCCGATCGGCAGGCAGATCCTGTCCAATCCGCAGAATCGTCAACCTGACCGATCCTCATCGGACGGGCTGCCTAGGTGATCTCGAAGCCCTTGCGTTGCTCTCGGGAAAGCAGTCGGTTGGCCTCGGCATCGCCCGGGAAGGTCTGACTCTGGGGATCCCACTTCAGGGAACGCCCCAGATGCATCGAGATGTTGCCCAGGTGGCATGTGCTGACCGACTGGTGCTGGCCGGCAACGTCGGAGAGGGGCTGCCGGCGCTGGCGAACGCAGTCGAAGAAATTGCCCATGTGGTTGACGATCGCATCGAGCTTGCCGAAGCGTTCGGGGCGATCGAGATTGTCGAAATCGTAGAGCTTGAACTGGTCGCGCGGCAGAGGCTTATCGGCCAGATCCTCGACCGGTTTGCCTTCGACCGTGCCTCGGTTGACGAAGATCCGGCCTTCGGTTCCGGTGAACATGATCCCGTTCCGGCCGTCGTCGAGCACCGTCATCACCACACCGCTCGGATAGGTGTACTTGGCGCTGAAGTCGATCGCCACGTTATAACCGTCTTTCACCTCGGGCATTTTCCTCGTGCTCTCGATCTCGACGGGTAGCTCCCCGATCCCCCACTGGGCGATGTCCAAATGATGAGCACCCCAGTCGGTCATCTGTCCGCCCGAGTACTCATACCACCACCGGAAAGTGTAGTGGCAGCGCTCTTCGATGTAGGGGACGTCGGGAGTCTGGCCCTGCCATAAGTCCCAGTTAAGGTTGCCGGGCACGGGGCGGACCGGGAACGGGCCGCCCGTCAGGTTCTTGCCAAGAACGACTTCGACCGTCTGGAGCTTCCCGATACGTCCCTGGCGGACCATTTCGACCGCCAGCCGAAAGCGGTGGTCGCTCCGTTGCCATGAACCGACCTGCACCACACGTCCCGTTTCCTTGACGACTTTCGTGAGCAGCTTGCCCTCGTCGATGGTCAAGGTGAGCGGTTTCTCGCAATAGACGTCTTTCCCCGCGCGGCAGGCGTCGATGACCATCTTCGTGTGCCAGTGGTCGGGGGCTCCGATGGTAACGACGTCGATGTCCTTCTGGTCCAGCAGTCTGCGATAGTCTTCGTAGATCTTGGGCGTGCTGCCAAAGGCGGCTCGGGCCTGTTCGCGCACGTGGCGGTCGACGTCGGCGATTCCCACGATGTCGCCGTGAGCCCGGGCCTTTTCCGCAATCACGGTCCCCTGATATCGCATGCCGATTGAGCCGATCCGCGGACGATCGTTGGCGCTCTTGGCCTGGGCCCGGGCTTCTGCGTCGGCTGTGAAGAAGTAGGGCGTAACGGCAATCGCGGCGGCGGACGTCTTCAGGAAGCGGCGGCGCGAGAGGGACTGGCGGGACATGGCGGGGCTCCTGGTTGGAGTAGGGAGGTGTCTTAGCCGTATCGTAGCAGACGGGAGAGACCGTGGCAAAGACCGGCTCGGAACGCGGGGTGGGCCGCTGGAGTGCGGGCTTCAGCAGACTGCTAATCCAACTGGAGCGGCCGTTCGCCGACGTGGACGTTGAGTTCGAGCCGGTTGCCGCCGCGCAGCAAGACGACGACCGCATCGGATCCGACCTTGGTTCCGGCAACGGCCCGGCTGAGATCGGCCGAAACCTTGACCTCGGCATCGTTCCAGCCGACGATCACGTCGTAGCGTTCCAGGCCGGCGCGGGCGGCCGGTGAGCGGCGGATCACGTCGGTAACCATGGCGCCGGTTTGCTGGGGCAACTCCATCTCGGCTGCCAATTCCTCGTTGACGTCGAGCATGGCCACCCCGAGCCAGCCCCGGGCAATCCGGCCGTGTTTTCGCAGGCCTTCGTACACCTCTTTGGCCACGGCACTTGGTATGGCAAAACTGATACCCAGGTTCTGCTCGCCGTAGATGGCCGTGTTGATGCCGACGACCTCCCCCTGCATGTTCACAAGCGGGCCGCCGCTATTGCCGGGGTTCACGGCCGCGTCGGTTTGCAGGAAATCCTGGTGGATGAGCGGGGAGATTCTGGCCCGGCGGCCTGTGGCACTGATGATGCCCGAGGTAACGGTGCGGTCAAGCCCGTAAGGATTTCCGACGGCGAGTACGGCGTCGCCGACTTCGAGGTCGCCGCTGTCGCCCCAAGCGGCAGCCGTGAATGGTCCGCCTTCAATCTTCAGAATGGCAAGATCGGTCAGCGGATCGCGACCGACCACGCGGACGTCGCGGACCGGGGTCCCGTCGCTGAGCTTGAGGGTGATCTCCGACACCTTGTCGATGACATGATTGTTGGTCACCACGTAGCCTTCAGGATCGACGATCACACCCGAGCCGATGCCTTCTTTGCGGAACCTGGGGATGCCGAACAACAACTCGGTTTCTTCGGCGGGCGTGTCCTGGGCCACCTGCGATGTTTCGATGCCCACGACGCTGGGGGCGATGCTCTGGGCGACGTAAACCGATCGCGATTCGGCCTCGGGGAATTCGGCCAGGATCTGGCGGGCGATTTCGGCTTTGGCCAGTTGCTCTCCCCGGGTCAAACCGTACTGGATCCGCTCGGCGATGTGGGGAGCGGCAACGAGACCGACCAGGGTGGCCATGATGAGTGCCCAAGTCGAAAGGCGGATAACGGCCAGACTTCCCGCAGGCCTGACGAGGACCGGCTGCGGATGGGGCTGCATCGCCATCGGCGGGGGCTCGACCGGAGGCCGGGATTCCGGTTCTTCCGGTACCGGCGCGGCGACCACGGGCCCCTCGTCGGTCACCCGATCAGGCGACTCTCCGAAGGGGTCGGGAGCGTTTTGCGGACGTTGGGGCCAAGGGGAGTCAGAAGTCGGCATCAGAAGGTCAGCACCCTCCAGAATAGGCAAATACCTCGTTCTTCATTATAACCGCGATTGCGGCACGACCCAGTGTTCGGCATTCCCGGTCAACTGCCCCTTCCGAGTGGTCTGCTCAACGCTTCCCTCGTTTGTCGATCGAAGATATCCTGATTCCTGTACTCCTCTGCCATGCAATGGGAGAGGCTTTCGTTTCTTCCGCCCCCCGGATACCGCCGACCATGTTCTTCTCGAGGATCTCCACGCGACAGTTGGCCGAGCTTTGCCACCGTGTGTCGACGTCTCTGAATGCGGGCCTGGACGCTCGAACGGTTTGGCGGAACGAGGCCAGGCGGGCGCAAGGGTTCCAGGCCAGGAAGCATCTCCGCACGATCAGCGAGGCCGTCGACGCCGGGGCCGACATGCGCGAGGCCTTGGCCGGCACGGACGACTACTTCCCTGAACTGTTTCACGAGATCGCCCACGTTGGACATCAGACGGGTCACCTGGATGAAGCCCTGGCGCAACTGGCCGAGCATTACGACTTCCAACTCAAGATCCGCCGAGGCTTCCTCTTGGCCATGGCTTGGCCGCTGATTGAATTGGGCATCTCGATTGTCGTGATCGGGGTGCTCATTTATGCCCTCGGGGTCATCGGGGGCATGACAGGGCACCCGGTCGATATCCTCGGGCACGGCCTTGTTGGCACGCCGGGACTCGTCAAGTACTTTTCGTTCCTGGCCCTGGTAGCAGGAGGGATCTTCGCGATCTGGTGGGGAATTCAACGTGGCCTCGCTTGGACCAAGCCCGTTCAACATTTCATGATCCGCCTGCCGGGCCTGGGGACGGCTATCGACTCGCTAGCCCTGGCACGTCTCTCTTGGGCACTGCACCTCACGATGAACTCCGGCATGGATGCTCGCCGGTCGGTGGCGTTGGCTCTGCGCACCACTCGCAATGCACGCTACACCGACCAGATGAAATCGATCGACTCGTGGATTCAGCAGGGAAGCTCGCTCTATGAGGCTTTTGACCAGGCCATGGTGTTTCCACGATCGTTCATGGATATCTTGCACGTGGGCGAGAAGACCGGGATGATCGTCGAATCGATGCAGAAGCTGGCCGACCAGTATCGCGAGAAGGCGGAAGCCGCGATGAAGGTGATCGCAGTCGCCCTGTTCTTCGTCTGCTTTGGCCTGATTGCAGCGATTATCATCTTTGCGATCTTTCAGATATTCTTCAATGCAATCCTTAACCCGATTAACGACGCCCTACAGATGTGACGCCGCCTGCATCGAGTCGTTGTGGCAGTGCAACTCAAGACGCGCCCTCGTCGCTCTCCTGCCGGCGCCGATAGAACCGCTGCACGCTCCGCCCGGTCTCCTCGTCATACGCAACCAGTTCGGCCGCGAAGGGAGTTCCGTCGCAGATCGCTCGATTCACCGTGTCGGTCGTCTCTCGAAACAGCCGGGCGACCGGGTACCCCTGACGCCGCATGTGGGCGACGGCCGGACATGCATCGACTTCGATTCGCAGTTCGTCTTCCGACAGGTCGAAGCGGCCGGCGCCGCCTTCCACACCGTAGACTCTGCGGAAATGGTCTTCCAAGGCCGTCAGGCCGCGGGCCTTGAGCGCGTCGGTTAGCGGCGCGTAGAACGATCGGGCAAACTGCCACAAGTAGCGGCGAACGGCGTCTTCTCCATAATTCTCGTGGAGGTACTCGATGCCTGCACTCAGCGCGCCGTGAAAATCCTGGTGCAGGTAGACGTTGTCGCGTGCCTCGCGGCGCATGATCTGCTTGGCCATGGGTAATCCGCCTCACTTATCGAAGAGGTGCTCCAACTGCCCCACGGCCGCCGCCACCAGCCGTTCGGCCGAGCCGGGTTCGTAAAACGTACTGCCCACCGTCGTCTCATAACCGCCTTGCTGGAAGGCTTCCTGGGTCGGCAGGTAGCCGATGGCGTCGTTGCACAGGCCGGCAACCAACGTGTGACGAGTGAGCGAGCGGCGTTTGATCTCCAGCCCCAACTCGCAGAACGCTTCCCCCGGCAGGCCGACGATCGCCGCATCGCCGATCCGAATCGCCATGACTTCCACGCGATCCGCTTCGTCTTGAACGCGGGCCATTTCCAAACGCAACTCGGCGAAGTAAGCGTCCGGCAGGCCGTCCACCTGGCCCTGGGGCGGCCGCTCGCGGGCTTCCTTGAGAACCTGCTCGCACCACTGCCGCTCCGCCGGACTGATCTTCCATCGTTCGAGTTCCACCTGCGTCCGCGAGACGTGCACGCAGTCCGACTTCAGGGGCTCAGCCGATTCGATCGCCTGGCGTGCCTTGGCGGCAAGCAGGGAACCCACTCGCTCGGCCATCTCATAGCCGCGGCCTTGATGCGGATCGCGATAGTCGACGTGATTCACGTCGCCGCAGCAACCATTGAGAAACAAGCACGTGGCCCCCTTGCCCAGTGATTGCGACAAGGCGTCTCGCAGATAGCCGGGGTAGTCGGCCGAGTAGAGCCAATTGTCGCCCGCGAGAATGGCCGGGTGCAGGCCGAAATGGACCAGGGCTGTAACGGGTTGCTGCCGGTGGCGTATCGTGAGGCAGATCATCTCCGGATCGACTGGTCCCCAATCGCCCGCCACCTGCGCCGGGTCAAACCCAGGCTGAAGGGCCTCCCAGTTCATTTGGGTCGAACCGTCGCGGCGCCGCAATCGCCGATTGAAGGAAATTCGCTCTTCACGGGCGTGCCCGACTTCGATCGCCGCTTCCGTCAGGCGATCGTTTGCCGTAACGACCGCCGACGCCGCCTTGCGGAGGAATGTCTCGATCGCACCCGTGTGCGGTGCGATCTTGTCGGCCATACCAAGCTTTCCGCCGGCGGCCGGAGCACTGTGGGTATGGGTCGCGTGCACCAGCACGTTTTCCGGCGGCAGGTCGCAGTGAGAGCCGATCTCCTCGCGGATCAGTCTCACATTCTCCCGATCGAGCATACAGATGTCGACGGCCAGCAGGGCCGCCTTGGCGCCGCGGTCGTCGGCAAAGACGAGGGCTCGCGCCGTGAGGGGGTCGTGCACGCCGCGAGCGGCGTAGTCGTCGCGGAAGTTGCCCATCAACGGCAACTCCGGCTCGGGCGTGATATCGACGCAGGCTGTTCCGATTTGCAGGCTGCTCATGACTGCCGGACTCCTTCCCACTGCACTTCAGGCGAATTGCCACAGACTTGGGGGAGTGAACTGCCAATGGAAAATAGCGGCTCTCGGCGATGGTTGGGGGTTGTTGAAGTCACCCAATCCATCGGGAGAGCCAAGGATGGCTAAGCATAAACGTTCGTCGCGGCGTCTGCAACCGAAGCACAAGAAATCCAAGAAGCCCCAGCACGACAAATGCAGGCTTTTGCCGGCTTTCGATGCGCGAGAAAGGCGAATGACAAGTGAGCAACGGATGGCTGCGATTCACGCAATTCTACAACAACGCGATCTGCGGGCCGACTCGGGCTTCTCTGCTGACGGGCTTGTACTGTCAGCAGGTGGGCCATCGCAGCGACCACTGGAACGAACCGAAAGATTTCAGCAAGTGCGTCACCCTCGGCGAAGTGCTTCAACAGGCCGGCTATCAGACGATGATGGTCGGCAAATGGCAGGGACGCGATTCGGCACTGGACCGGGGCTTCGACCGGTTCTACGGACCCATGTGCCAGGCCAAGATCAGCTACTTCAACGAAGTCCAAGGCAATCCGTTCTACCTCGATCGTGATCGCGTGCAACTCGCCGACGATTTCTACCTGACCGACGCGCTCAACGATTACGCGCTCCGCTTTCTGAAGCAGGCAACTGCCAAAGAGAAGCCGTTCTTTCTCTACGTGGCCCATATTGCGCCTCACTGGCCGCTCCACGCCCGCGAGGCCAATGTGGCCCGTTACCGGGAGCTCTATCGAACGCTGGGCTGGAACCGGGCCCGATCGCGGCGTTTCGACGCCCAACGGCAGAGCGGCGTCGTGCCGGAGAGCTGGAAACTCTCACCACGACCGGACGGTATTGGCGACTGGGAAACGGATGCCTACCAGGATTGGCAGGCAGAACGCATGGCGGTCTATGCTGCCCAGGTCGCTTCGATCGATCGCGGCGTCGGCCAGTTGCTCCAGGCACTCGAGGACGCCGGCAAGGTCGACAACACGCTCGTGATGTTCCTTTCCGACAACGGCGCCGCCCCCGACGGCGGCCTCATCCCGAGCAAGGCGGGCTTCGGGTTTGCCCCGAACGCCGAAAACACCGGTTGGAGAATCGACGGCCTGGCGATTCGACCCGGCAGCGGCCCCGACAATCTGCCGGGGCCTCCCGACACGTTTGCCGCCTACGGGCTGGCCTGGGCGAATGTCAGCAACACGCCCCTGCGCGGAACGAAACTGGGGGCCTACGAAGGGGGCATCCGCACGCCGCTGGTGGTTCGCTGGCCCGCCGTGATTCGCCAACGCGGCGCCATCACGACCCAGCCCGGACATGTGATCGACTTCATGGCCA
>JAAYAY010000211.1 GCA_012719125.1 Planctomycetaceae bacterium
TACTTGGCCAATGGTGGGCAGTGCCCACCCTACTTCACTTCCCGGCAGTAGGCGTCGGCGGCGGCGGCTTGGAGGCGGGCGTCGCCGAAGCGGTCCTGGGCGGCGAGGGCCTGCTGATCGGTGCCGGCCGCGTCGTTGTCGAGGGCGAGTTGCAGGTTGGCGGCGGCCAGGGCCTTGCCCTAATCGCTCGACAAGCGTCTCATTTCCGGTTCATTCGACTCGACAGTGCGTTACCCTCTCCCCGCAGTCACAGATTTCCGTCCGCTTTGCGACACACAAGAAATTCGCAGGCCCTGTGATCCGCTAGAACCACAGGGCCGCTCTTGAACGATGCGGGCCCCGGGGGGGCTTGGCGTTGGCGTTCTGGCCGTCTACTTCTTTTCGGCCTCGATCTTCGCCAGATACTCCGCCGCTTCCTGCTGTCCGATCTCGCGGAGGAAGACGTTTCGCCAGCGGATCTCGCCGCCATGGGTCTGGAGTTGGATGGGGCCGTCGGCGGGGATGGGCTTGTCCTTCTCGAAGTAGTTACACATCTTGGCGTCCTTGACGACGTGCTTGCCGTTGAGCCAGACGTTGACGTACTGGCCGATCATCTTGATGCGGAACGAGTTCCATTGGCCGAAGGGGTTGTCGGCCAATTCGAGCGGGTCCTTGCCGGGCCAGTCCTTGGGGTTGTTCCACAGCCCGCCCGACCCCTTGTCGGCACCGATGTTCCACTTGCCGCCTTCTTCCGTGTAGTCCCAAATCTGGACCTGGGGGATGCCGCGGAGGTAGATGCCGCTGTCGGCCTTGGCGACCGTCTTGTAGTCGACGAGGAGCTCGAAGTCGCCGTAGAAGCGGTTCGTCGTCAGGTAGAGTCCGTGCCCGTCGTTGACCAACTCGTGGTTCTCGGCTCTCCAGTGCTGCTGGACGTCCTTGCGGCTTTCCTCTTTCTTCTTTTCGAACTCTTCCGGGCTGAGGTCACGATAGGTCTTGTAGTGGTCGGTACTCAGGCCCCACCAGCCGTCGAGGTTCTCGCCATTGAACAGGGCAATGAAACCCTCGGGCGGCTTCACGGCGTCGTCATGGGCGACGGCACGGTTGGCAAGTGTTGCGACGGCAAGTGCGGCCAGAACGGCGGCCGACAGAACAGAGCTTCTCATCGATGGTTCCTCGATCAAGGTGGGAGGTGGGGAAGGTCAGGTGTGCAAATCTCGATCATACACGGCGAGAATGAGAAGTGCGAGAGGCACGGTTTGTTCGCGGGCAGAAATCGCAACTTCTTGTCACTGAGTCATTTAGGGAGATCGCGAGTGAGGTCGCTGTTGGATTCCCGCCTGCGAGGGAATGACGGCTCGGATCGCTGAGGACCGTCCAACCAATAACTGTCGTATTGTCGCCTTTCGCTCCGCAGGAGCATCGCCACTATCACGGAGCGAAAGGCGACAGTCATTTCCTCGGCGATCCTAATTGGACAGTGCCACTTCGGGGTGATGCAGGGAACCGAGACCTTTGCGGCGGAATCGTTTAACCTTATTTTCCGCTACCCTGTGTCGTTTGCAACGGGTGCGTGGCGGAGGCGGTCAGTTAGGGGGCCTTGGGAGGCGGCGGCTGAGAAGTTGTGCGGGGGTGGAGAGGCTCA
>JAAYAY010000212.1 GCA_012719125.1 Planctomycetaceae bacterium
GAAGGATGGTTCGCTCTTGTGACGATACCATGGGCGATCGGGAAATCGCAGATGACGATGACCTACCTGATGGAACCAGATCACGATCAGGGTGTGGATCACAAACGCCATCGGGGCAGTGCGTCGTACTGCCTTTTCCTTGCGGTTGGCCGGATCTTCCAGACCCAGCAGTTGCTTGCAGTTTTCGAAGGTCACTTCGATCGACCAGCGGGCCGAGTATTCCGAAAGGATCTTGCGGGCATCCCAGTCGAGGCAGGTGCAGTAGAACATCTGGTCGGGACGTTTGCCCAGGGCGTCGTGGACCAACACAATCGTCAGCAATCGATCTTTGCCCGCCTTGTAGTACAACGCCTGCATCGTCTTGACCATGAGAGTTGCATGCAGGCCGAATTGATCGAAGACCAGTTTGCGCCAAGGCTGCTTGGCATCGTTGGCCCAACTCACCATGCCGGGCAGTCGCTTTCCCTTCTTGGGATGAGCGCCCTTCTTGCCGGGGATCGGATCGGGCGCCGGTTCGTACAAAGCCCCTTTGGGATGCACGTGACTGATCAACTCGACATTGGGCGGAAGCTTCCGCAATACACTTGCTCCGCCGTAGGCACTGTCGCCGCTGACGATCAGCTTCCGATCCGGAAACCAGCTTGCGACCAGAGAAATCAGCTCCACGGCGAGTTCCGGACGGGTACGGTGGTTGCGGTCCCGTTTTGCTGGCTTCTGTTTCTTTCCCTTCTTCTTTCCTTTGGTAAGGCCCTGGCGATTGCGATAAAGCCGATAGGCGATCCCAAGACTCCAGACCTTGGTCGGGGCCCAAAAGGGACGACAGACGATCAACGTTACCACCACCCAATCGTGTCCCCAACTGGTCAACGGTTTGGCACGGCTGGAAATCAACGGATCGTGGTGCATGCCGGTGCCGTAGACCGTCAGGCCTCGTTTGCGGCAGAGCGTGTCGTCCACGGCCAACTCGATATCGCCCGACGGAGCAAATACCCGTACCGCGAGCTTGGCCAGGACTTCGCACAAGCCATCCAGCAGCCATGCAGCCTGGCTGAAGAAGCGATGGTAACCACTGTGGTGACCCCGTCGGGTGCAGCCGCTGGACCAGATCAACTCGGTAACGAAGCGACGCCGATGAGAAAGAACCCATCCCGTCATGAGATACAAAAAGGTCTGGAAACTCGGCGCGGTGAAAACGCATTGGAACTCAGATAGCAGATTCGTGAACGATTGAGTACACTCCATGATCGGCCTCCTTGCCGTTTGGCTGTCCTTCGGATGAAAGTACCCAATAAGGTAGCCGATTCAGGCACGGAGGCCGACATCATTTTGACGTCAACTTACCTCTCAAAATGTGCGAAACTTGAACTCAGGGCTCCCGACCTCTACTGTTTCAGTCCGGCCGAGAGTGAGAAATCCCGCAACTCGGAACGACGCGCGAACCGGAAGAGCCCCATGACGCCATCCCAGGCGCGGCGACGCCCAAAGAAATACCCGCAACGACAGCCTCGGAACCGCTATGATCGAGTCAGCTACCGCCGAGCGATCCAGCGTGCCGTGGACCAGGCTAACAAGCAACGTAGGAAAGCGGCGGAGGAGGCCGGTGTGGTGGCCGAGGAATTACCACGGTGGAGCCCGAATCAACTCAGGCACGCTGCCGGTACGGAAGTCCGGCGGCGATTCGGGGTTGAGGCGGCCCAGGTTGTTTTGGGCCATGCCCAGGCTGATGTTACCCAAGTATATGCGGAGCGTGATTACGAGCTGGCCAAGCGCATAATGGGGGAGGTAGGCTAATACCTCGTCACATAGTAGCTGGCTGGTTTTTGAATAGACGTAGTGTGTTTGTTTCCTACAGCACTGGGAATAGATTTGAAGTGGGGGCGAACAGCCGGACAACTCTTTCGGCCGCCCCGCCCTTCTTTGAGGCTGACGCCTGAGACAGCAACAATGACCGATCGACACAAAAAACGCCCCCAACAGCGTTCACAGGATCAACGGACCTTAAAGAACATGTTCAAGCGTGTACAGGAATTCATTGGCAGGATCAAAGAAGCGCACAAAAACGCCGAATGGTCTGCTTGCCACAAAATCGAAGAAGAACTCATCGCGTTGCATGAGGCCGCGTTTCCCACAGGCGCAAGTGACAGTCTCTTCGATAGTTCCAGGCTGTCAGATAACCCGTTCGATCTTGACCTTATTCTCGCTGCCAAGCGTATCGACGCCGATGATTTCCAGGGCTGCCTCGAGGCCCTCAGAATTGCATGCAAACAACGTGAGAAATGGCTCCAGCAACCGCTAAAGACTTATCCAATCGAACCAATAGTAAACTATACGGGCGCCGGCAAGGCCATCGAGTCAATTGTCTGGTCACGTGGACTCGCTTACCGCCCGAAACCTGACCCTGCACATATAGAAGCAGCCGCTCTTTCGGTTGGCAAAGCAATTGGGCTTTTCGTGGCTCTCCGCAATGACCTCCTCAACGAAATGGCACCGCCCCCAGCAGCAGCCAGATCGCGTTCAGGAAGACCCCGCGACCCCAACCGCTCTAAACGCGATAGCCTTATCGTCAAAACACTGGAGGAGAAGCCGCACCTCAAAGGACGCAAACTTCTGGATCACCTCAAGTTCGAGCATCCAGAGTATAAGTTTTCGGAGGACATCATTAGACATGCCAAGCGGGAGGCAAAGAGGAGAGAGACTGAAAAGAAGAGAAACCCATAGCCCGCAGCTCCTGGTGATTGACGCGATGCAATCGCGTTGCCGACTGCAGTAGCATTTGATCTGGCAGCACAGATCACGGGTCAATACATGGTGCTTGCTCGGGCTCCAGGCTGGTAGAATACCAACCGTCTCTCCAGCGGCCAGCCACGCGGAACTGCATTGGCCTCAACATTGGTTGGCCGCCGTCTGTACCAGGATCGTGCGTGATACCGAATTGGCCGTTCATGCTCAATTCCTCTTCAAGCCTCAGGCGTTGGCCATCTCGGCTGCCATCGCTACCGCTGCTTCCGCCGTCACTCTGCCGGAACAAAACTTAGCCTCTGGGTTGCCGTTTATGATCTGAGTATCGACGCAGCCGCCAGGGACCTCTTTCGCCGTCTCTGAAACTCAATCCCATACTTGCCTTCGACCAGTATCGGCCAATATCCCGGCAGATAACCGGCTCAGTTCTGAGCGCTATTCTGGCGCAACGCTAATCGCCACCGACACTTCTTAAGGCTCGGCCCGTGGAACACACTCCTCGGGCTGATAGCTGGCGATCTCGGTCGGCGCATTCGTCGGGCAGAAACGACCACCGCAAGTGGGAAGCGCTTTCTTTCTCCGAAATTTCTCCTCGCTCCAACGCCCGAACGTTGTTCAACTTGCGACGATTCGAAAAGAGAAGTTTTGCGGCACGATGGTACCGGCGACTTCGTGCCTTTTTGCCGGTGGTAAAATCCGACGCAGCTTTTCATGAGACGAGTTAATCCGCTGTTTAGGAGCGCAATTTATGGCAATCGACCCGCTGAGGGAAGACCTGATTTCTCTGCACGCTGCCGCAAAGATTTACCCGCGGAGCACGAGCGGCCGTCCGACGCACGTCTGCACCGTTTATCGGCACACCGCGTCTGGTTGCCACGGTATCATTCTGGAGTCGATCCAGTGTGGCGGTCGGCGGTGCACAAGTCGGGAGGCTGTCGCGCGGTTCTTCCAACGCCTGACCATCGCCGCTGGCAAAAAAAACCGACAACCGAACGAGATTTCCGCGGCTGAAGATGTGCATGCGGATGTTGAGGAGGCACTCAAGGCGGCTGGCTTTTGATAAGACAAGAAATAAAGTGGGCCGACAACCCTTGCCGGCCCAAAGCTGGTCTCATCAGTCACGGCGCTCGTAACGCCGCATCCTTTTCGAGGAGCATAATCGATTATGGCATATTTCGAGTCCGGTGGCAACGGGTCAAAGTCCGTCCCATTCCCGGGACCACCTTTTCCACCACCGCCCGCCAGTTGCGAACCTGGAGCATCCTCGGCCATTCCGACGCCGGTGCCGGGAACACCGCTCCCAGCGCCCGCCCCTGGGCAGCTTCTGGCCACAAACAAATGGGGTGTGAATTCGGAGCAGATTACCTTTATCGTCGGCGCCGTGCTGCGAACCCAGGAACTCCACCCCTACCTTCGTGTCGGCGTTGAACAACCATCGGCGTTCATACCGGATTTGCCGAGGGCCTTGGCCCAGCACGGGTATCCGATCGAGGCGGCAATCTGGGAATGGGCTGCGCAACACTATGAGGTTAGCGGTTCACTACCGCCGCCTAATCTGATTACAGGGGCCGTGGGTGCGGAGCTTGTTATGAATCCGACGGCCGGCTTTCTTGGAGGCTTTCAAGGGGAGTTGGATAAGGAGCTGAACGAACGTGTTGACTACTGGGCCGGACCGATCTTCGAAAACGTCGACCTGAAGTCTGCGAAGTCAACGATCGAAAATGTCCTTATCGAGTTTCTCGTTGACCGCCCAAGTATCCAGATGCACTCAATGCAGCAGCAAGGCGGCATCTTCCCGCCGGTCGAACGAGAACGAATCCGCAAAATCGAGCGTGAAATCGAAGAAGCCCGGGATTTTCGTGCTGAGCCGCGAGGCCCCTTTGCCACGGCGAAATTCCGGGATCTCGTCCAGGAGCGGGAAGAGATCGTGACCGGCGTCCTGGTAGCGCAGCAGCTGGCCGTAATCGGCGCCGCCACGAAAAGCCTCAAGACTTTGGTCGCCCTGGACATGGCAATATCGATCGCAACTGGAACACCGTGGCTGGGATATCCCCCCTGGTCAGTTTCGAAAGCTCGACGGGTCGGCTTTTTCTCGGCCGAGAGCGGTGCCGAGACACTCCTTCGCAAACACGATGTGATTGCTGCAAAGAAACTGACTCGATTGGCCGGAGGCGAGCCTGCGGCGTTTCGCAGTCGGCTTGACGCAAACTTGCTCTGGGACACCACCCTCCCCGACCTCGGAAACCGGGCGTCAGTTGAAGCTATGCGCAGGATGATCAAGGAAAATGGGATCGAGGTGCTGTTTCTCGACCCCCTAAGTTTCGCGATCGGAAGTGCGGCAAAAGACCTGGCCAACCTGGCAATCGGCGGGCAAGTCCTGATGGGAGCAGCCGACGCTTGTCGCCGCGAAAACTGCACGCTAGTTCTCATACATCATACGTCCGGCGACCGTCTACGTAAACATGGCGCGCAATCCAGGGCGCCGCTGGAACTGACGGACCTGGCGTATCCAGCTATCTCGAACCATGCCCGTCAGTGGATTGCCATCAACCGTGCTGCGGACTACGACCAGGAGACCCGCTGCAACGAGCTGTGGCTCAACATCGGCGGCAGCGGTCTCCAGGCAGGCGGCATATTTTACGCCATGATCACAGAAGGCCAAAATCACGATCTATGGACTGTGAATGTTCAGCGCCATAGCGCCCACCTGGAACGGCAGCGCGAGCGGGAGGTGGAACAGCGACTGCAGCAGGAGCATGATCACAGCAGGCGAGTCCTCCAGTTCATCATACAGGCAGGCTCGCAGGGTGCATCCATCACCAGAATGAGTCGCGATCAGACAACCCTCCAGGGCATCGGCCATAGCAAGGTCACTGCTGCGATCGAGATGCTGCAACGGCGCGGCAGCATCACCACCGTGGACAGCAACAACGGCATACGCTACATCGCAACATCCCGAAGCACTGAGGGCGCTGCAGCCAACGATGACACGCCGCCACCGTGACCCCCCTGTGCGGTGATGGCAGGGTGCCTGCTGACCCTGGCGTGACGCGTCGCTGGGGTGGTAGCAGCAGGGGGTGGTACTACGTACCACCCCCTGCTGCCACCCACCACCCATGATCGCCATGCTGACTCCAAACAAGACAACCCCCCCTTCTTGTGGCAGCAAAAAACACTGATCGATTTGGAAAGGAGAAGACTATGAGTATCTATGTATTTCGACCGTCATCATCCAGCTCGCAGGCAGCGGACCCTCCAGGACCCAGGCCGCTGTGTTTTTCTCTCTACCAATATTTGCGCAAGGTACCCAAGAACGGTGGCGTGATTATCGCCAACCCTGGCGAGACCATGACGGGCACCTACGCTTACGGCCCCGCAGCAGGGCAGCACCGCTGGCTGATCGCCAACTGGGGCGAGACTTACCGGATCAACTGTCCCTTTTGCAGCGACACGCGGCATCGACTTTGGATCAATCATCGTTACGGGCAGCCGGACGCTGCGATGGGCGGGCAGCCGATGAAGGCGCTCGCGATTTGTTTCAATGAGGATTGCCTCAAGGATTACGATAACCGCGAGCAGCTATTCGAATGGATTTTCGAGATCCGGCGGCGTGGATATGAGGTTCCGCGGATTAGCGAGGCAGGCGTGACGCAGGCGGCGACGTGTTTAGCACCCTGTACGTGGCCGGGCGACATGTGCCCACTACCCGACTTTGCGTTGAGTTATTTGGCCCAGCGCGGCTTTTACGCAGATACCGTGCAGCGGTTTGATTTGCGGTTTTGCGTTCGGTCGGCGGAGTTCCCCTCGGCGGCCGGGCGGATCATTGCCCCGATTGTCATGCATGGCACCATGATTGGTTGGCAGGGGCGTAGCATTGGCGACGGGACGTACGGGCCCAAGTACTACACGAAGCCGCAATTCCCGAAGAGGATGGCGCTTTATAACTTGGACGCTGCCCGCGGGCGGTCGTTCGGCGTGGTCTTCGAAGGGATTACTGACGTGTGGCGGTTGCCCGGCTACGGGATGGCATTGCTGGGCAAAACGATGTCGCTGCAGCAGCAGGTGCTGCTGCGGGAGGCATTTCCGGAGGCACAGCCGATAATCCTATGCCTGGATCCTGAGACCTGGGACAACTGTGCGATGAAGATCCACGAGATGATTCAAGGCTGGCCGAACCCGATCGTGCGGGTTAAGTTGCCTGACGGCTGTGATCCGGCAGATATGGATCATGCGAGCTTGCTTAACGCGATTTTGACGCAGTCTGCGGCTGTCGGTGTGCCGTTACCTGTGTAGGCGGCTGCAAAGAGCCGTCACCCGGCGTGGTAGGGTGAAAAAGAATCGGCTGCGTGATGCCGGCGACGCCTGATGATACGGTGGTCGTCTCCAAGGCCTCTCAGGCTCACCAGACGGCCTCGTAGTCGTTTCCGTCGTAGCCAGGGGCCTTGGACGAAAGACGAACGGGGCTATATTTCGTACAGAGAATACGACCTCGCCTCGGGGGGCGTGACCCGGTCGATCGAAGACGTCGACGATACCCAGCTCACCGTCCCCAGCGGCTGGTCCACCCCGGCCGGCGGCGGCAAGCACCTGGTGACCGACTTCGAGTACGACAACCTCGACCGCCTCACCCAGACCCTCGGCCCCGCCCACGACGTTCAGGGCACGACCGTCCGCACGGCCTCGTGGACCGTCTACAAGACGGCCGACCGCGAAACCCGCAGCGCCCAAGGCTACGCCGTGAGCGACGGCCAAGGCGGCTACACCTACACGCTGGTCAACCCGGTGCAGATCCAGAAGACCAACGCCACGGGCACCCGCAGCGAGTCGATCTCGGCCGTCCGCGCCTCGACCAGCGGCAAGCTGACCGCCTCCGACACCTTCGCCCAGTCGAGCTACACCCGCTGGTCCGTCAGCCTCTTCAACAACGCGGGGCAAATGACAGCCACCCGGACCTATCACACCATTCCCGCCTCGGGCGACGGCAGCTCGGGCACGAACTACGACGAATCGACCTTCGGCTATGATGGCCTCGGTCGGCAGAACAAGTCGGTCACGCCCGGCGGCACGATCAGCCGTACCGTGTTCGACGCCCGGGGCCATGCCGTGGCCGACTACGTGGGCACGAACGATTCCAGCGCGACCGACGCCGACCCCACCGGCGCCGGCGGCGATCCCCACCTGGTGATCTGCACAGGCAGTTCCCCGTCGTCCTCGTCTTCCTCCACATCGTCGTCTTCTTCGACCACGCCCGACCCGAACAACAACATGGTCCTCGTGGCCGAGCGGGAATACTGCGACGGCGCCGCCGGTTGTTCCTGCGGCGGCGGTGGAGCGGGGCAACTCGTTTCCGAAACCCGCCACGTCGACGCCGCCACCTGGCACACGACCGACTTCGAGTACGACTGGCGAGGCCGCACGTACCGCGTCTACCCGCCGGCCGACGACGCCGGGCGGACCGTCTACAGCCAGACGACCTACGACAACCTCGACCGGGCCGTCAAGCAGGAACGCTACCTGGAGATCTCCGGCAGCGCCGACCGCCTCCTCGCCCGCAGCGAGACCTTCTACGACGACCGCGGCCGGGTCTACCAGACGAAGCAATACGCCGTCAACGTCGACACGGGCGCCGTCGGCAACTCGCTCGTCTCGGGCACCTGGTACGACGCCGCCGGCAACGCGATCAAGCAGCAGTCCGCCGGCAGCCAGGCCTTCACCAAAACCGTTTTTGACTCGCTCGGCCGGGCGGTGAAGCAATACGTCGGCTACGACACCGACGAAACGGCCTACGCCGACGCCTCGAGCGTCAGTGACGACACCATCGTCGAACAGTCCGAAATCACGTACGACGACGCGGGCAGCGTCCTGCAAACCACGACCGGTCAGCGTTTCCACAACGCGACCGGCACGGGCGCTCTTGGCACTCCCTCCGGTAGCCAACCCAAAGCCCGCGTCAGTTACGTGGCCATGTACGCGGACGAAATCGGCCGGCAGATCGCCGTGGCCAACTACGGCACTTACGGTGGTGCCGCCTTCAGTCGTGCGTCCGTCGTGCCCAGCCGAACCGACACGATCCTGGTCACGTCGACCGAATACGACGACGCCGGCCAGGCCTACAAGACGATCGACCCCGCCGGCCGGGAGGACCGGCGCGTCTTCGACGACGCAGGACGCGTCACAAAGACCATCCAGAACTACGTCGACGGCATCGTCAACGGGAGCTACCCGGACGAAGACGTCACGATCGAGATGACCTACAACGCCGACGGTCAACTGTCGACACTCACCGCCAAGAACCCGACCACGGGCGACCAGACGACCACCTACGCCTACGGCACAACGCTCACCGATTCTGGTGTAGCCACCAGCACCCTCAAGCGCGCGGAGATCTACCCCGATTCGGACGACGCGGCCGCCCTCGGCGACGGCGCCGACTCAACCTATGACCGCATCGAGTTCAAGTACGACCGTCAGCAGCGCGTCACGGAGGTCAAAGACCAGCAGGACACGGTCCACGCCTTCGACTTCGACGCCTTGGGCCGTCAAACGCAGGATCGCGTGACAGCGCTCGGTTCCGGCGTGGACGGAGCGGTTCGCCGCATCGCCACGGAGTACGACGTTCTGGGCCGAAAGTCACGAATTACCTCGTACGACAACCCCACCGTGGGGTCAGGTTCTATTGTCAACGATTTGGCATTCGTGTACGATGATTTCGGGCAGCTTGTCACCGAGTACCAGGAACACGGTGGAGCGGTGAATACCGGAACGTCGCTCAAGGTCCAGTACGCCTACGCCGACGGCTCGTCGAACACGATCCGCCTGACGAAGATGACCTACCCCGACGGCCGCGAGTTGAACTACAGCTACGGCTCTTCTGGCTCCACGGATGATGCCCTATCTCGCGTTGCTTCGTTGGTAGACGACGACGGCTCCACCCATCTGGTCGACTACTCGTATCTCGGTGCTAGGGCGATTGTCCAGGCCGACTACGCTCAGCGCGACGTCCGCTACGACCTGGCTCACGGAGCGGGCGCCGACCCCTACGACGGCCCCGTGGACCGCTTCGGACGCGTAACCGATCTGCTGTGGTACGACTACGGTTCCTCGGCCGACCTCCTCCGCTTCAAGCACGGCTACGATCGCGCAAGCAATCGCCTCTACCGCGAAGAGGCCGACACGAGCGACCTGGACCAACTCTATTCGTATGACGACGTGAACCGACTCGTCCAATCGGAGGAAGGCACGCTCAGCCTGGGCAAGGACAGCATCTCGTCGCTCAACTTCAAACAGCAGTGGTCCCTCGACGCCACGGGCAACTGGTCCACCTTCAAGGAAGACGACGACGGCGACGCCACCTGGGATCTCGAACAAACCCGCACGTCCAACGCGGTCAACGAGATCACCGACGTCGCCGAAACCACCGGCCCAAGCTGGATCACGCCGGCCTACAACCGCGCCGGCAACATGACGACCATCCCGCGGCCGGCCGACCCGACCCAGTCGTACGCGGCCACCTACGACGCCTGGAACCGGCTGGTCAAGCTGGAAGAGGGCCAAAACACCGTGGCCGAATACGTCTTCGACGGCGCCAAGCGGCTCGTCGTCCGCAAGAAGTACGCCTCCGGCTCCCTGAGCCAAACCCGTCACTTCTACCACACGGCCGGGTGGCAAACGATCGAAGAGCGGCTCGAGTCGGGCGGCAGCATCCTCTCGACCGCCGACCGCCAGTTCACCTGGGGCCTCCGTTACATCGACGACCTCGTCTGCCGCACGCTCAATTCCGTCCACGACTACGCCTACCAGGACCCCAACTGGAACGTCATCCTCAGCAGCAGTGCCCTCGCCCGCGTCGTCTACCAACCCTACGGCCAGATCCGCGCCACCTGCCCCGCCGCCTCCGGCAACCTCGACGCCTGGCAACACTACTTCGCCGGCTACCGCCGCGATGAAGACACGGGGTTGTATCTCGTCCGGCATCGGGTGTATCAGCCGGAGTTGGGCTGCTGGGTGCAGCGGGATCCGATAGGGTACAGAGGGAGCGCAAGCAATCTCCAGCGCTATCTAGCTTGCAGCCCAGTTTGTGCTGCAGATCCTTTTGGTTTGGTGGTACGGGTCGTTGAAGCGGCCGCGCAGGGCATCCATGTAATTGGCGACGCTGACAGCACTAGAAACGACCTAGCGGAGAACAAGAAGCGTGTGCAAGAAGCCCTAGAGTATCTGGATTGGCTCCCTGACGCGGCATTCGACGCGATGGTTGAGGTGGCTCCAGTTTGACAGACACTCCAAGTGCTTGGGTTATGGGTGAGGCAACGTCTCCTGTCAGCTCAGAGTACCGGTGCCTCTTCTCTTCTGTTCCTTTAATGTGGAAGTATCACCAGC
>JAAYAY010000213.1 GCA_012719125.1 Planctomycetaceae bacterium
GCCAGGGGAAACATGGTTGTACTAATCCAATGTTTACCCTGAGGAGGCCGTTTCTTTCACTACCAATTCAACGCAACACCTTGTCGCAAAACCATTTCCTGCCCCGAGGGAGGCCGGTTACACCCTAATCATCAGCAGTCCGCAAGACAGGCGTGGTTGGTTGTCTTGTGCAAGTCGTTGAAATGTCTCACGATCGACGCCTTCTCTCCGGCCCGCCCTGAGAAACCGGCCAGCCATGGCAAGGAATCAGCGTCAAGCCGATCGCCACCCTCCGCGTTATCCGCTTGAGTGCCTCCGGCACTTCGGCCGCCACATCGCGCCCGCCGTGGATTTCGGCGGGTACCGCAGAAAAGGCGAAAGTGAAATCGGCGTGAGTCACTCCGCCCAGATCAACACCACGCGATCGACAAAGATCGCGTCCAGCTCCGGACTATGTCCGTGAGCGAACCAGAAGTAGGCCCCGGGCACAAAATCGATCACGCCCAGATCGATCCAGCGGAACTTCTTGTCGAACGAACCGTCTGCGGTCGTGAAGTCCTTGGCGCTCAGCACCATGCTCTTGATCGACTTCTTCCCCTGCGAGTCATAAACGCCCCACGAGCCGAGCTTGCCCTCCTTGATCGTTCCTTCGCAGCGCAGCGACGCCAGCAGGCGGTACTTGCCACGAACCGGCGGGGTATAGCTCGTATTCCAGTCGACCTTGGTTCCCATGCGCACGCTCTTGCCGTTCCAGCCCTCCGCATCGTCGACAATCGTGGCCGCGTCGCGGTAGTTGTTGAACGACAGGGCGTCGAAAACCACCCAGGCGTCTTCCGGCACGCCCTGGCAGATCTCCGGCGGATTCTTCTGCGCGATGAAGCCGGCCTTGAGGCCTTCCAGATACTGGGCGAAGTTCTTCTCCTGCGAGATGACCGCCGCCTTCGTGCCGAATCTCTTGCAGAGCTGCGCAAAATCCTCGGCCGCCTGGAGCGGATCCTCCGGGCCCAAAAACGGCAACTTCTTCTCGCGAGCTTCGCAGCGGAGCGGATAGTACCGGCTCAACCACACGTGGTCGACGCCCATCTTCGACTTCCGCAACCGGCGCAGCTCGTCCGAATCGGGCCCGTAAACCTTCGTCGCCGTCTCGACCGCCTCGTTCATGAGTTGGGTCACCTGGTTGAGGGTCGGCAAGTCGAGCCATTTTGCCGAATTCATGCCGAAGCAGCCCAAATAGATCTTCTCCTTCTCCGCCTGCGCGATCAGCACGTCCCAGTACCGCTTGACGAGCGGTGCGACCGCCTCGCCGTAATAGCCGCGCAGGAACTCGTCGATCAGCTTCTCGTCGTCGAGCCGCGGCTCCCACATGACCCGCAGGAGAAGCCAGTTCTTCAACTCGCAGAAGTCGTCGCCTTCCCCCTCTTCAAACAGGCCGATCGCACCGTGGTCGACGAAGTAGCGGACGTTCGCCGCCAGAACCCGCAAATTCGGATGCGGACCCAGGTAGTCGTTGTAGTTGGTCGTGTAGTCCCAGACGAACAGGTGCTTGGCCAGCTTGCTCCAGCCTTCCATGTCGGCGGCGAATTTCTGGTTCTGCTCGCCGCTGAGCGGCTGAATGTAGGAACACTCGATCGTGCAAAGACGGATCAGGACGTTGTCGCGAGGCTTGACGGTCTTGGGCGGCTTGCGGGTGTACTGATACGCCAGCGACTCGACCAGAACGTCGGGAAACTCTTTTTCGACCGCCTCCGCGACCCGGTTGAGCATCAACACGAGCGTTCCGGCGTGGCTCTCCTCCGCGTCGTCGATCGCCTTGCACTTCTCGCAGGTGCAGAAGCCGTGCCAGTCGTTCTGCGACACGTCGATCATCGTTGCATCGGGGTTCTTCCGCAGCGTTTCGAGAACGTTCTTGATCAACTCGCCGGTCATCTCCTCGTTGGTCAGGCACAGTTGGGCTCGCTCGTGCTGGCGCTTGCCGTCGATCTCCGAGTACCAGTCCGGATGAGCGTTGAAGTACTTCTCCGGCGGCAGATACTTGTAAAACGAATGGACGAAGTTGATGATCCGCACCGCGCCGCCGTATTCGGGAGTCAAAAACCCGTTGCCCTTCATCCGGGCGGAAAAGACGGTCGGCTGGGCCTTTCGGTGATACATCTCTCGCGAGATCAACTGCGGTGCGTACGAAACGGCCAGGTCGTCCGCCAATGCCAACGTCGGCTTCTTCGGGATGAACGTATCGTCGGGCGCCCACCAGCGAACGCCGACGACGTCCTGCAGGAACGAATAGACCGCGTATAGGCAGCCGCGCTTCTCATGTCCGGCCAGAATCAGGTTCCCGCCGTCCATCTTGATCAATATCTCGTCGAACGCGTAGTCCTTCTTCGGGGCCTTCGCCGTGTTGCCGACAAAGATCAGCGAACTGCCACCAGCGGGGATATCCTTCTCGGCAACCGTCGAGAAATCCGCCCCGGTAACGAGCTTCAGATGCTCCGACAGCTCCCGCGCGGCAGTCCTCTCAACAATCGTCGGTTCGTCCGGCAAAACGATCCTCCAGCCGGTCGCGCCGTCCTTCGCTAGTTCGGCGGAATATAAATTTGCGTGCAGAAGCAGCAAGCACAACAACAGTAGCAGGGTTCGTTTCATGGTTTTCAATCCTCATTCCTTGACCGCCACTCGCCCACACACAAACTAACGGCCGATCACTCCAGGCACGGACGGATGATCTTGGCGAACATCTTGAAGGCTTCGCGGTTGAAATGCAGCCCGTCGGTGTACAGTTCCGCTCGTGGCTTTCCGTCCGGACCCAACGTGGCGTCGACCGTATCAAGGTAGACCATGTTCTTGCCCCCGGCAATGTACGCCCGGATCAGCTCATTCCCCTTCTTCTCTCGCTCCCAACCCGCCAGCCGTTTGACCGAGGGGGTCATCGACCAGAACACGATCCGCGTCTCGGGGAGTGCCCCGTGCACCTTCTCCGCAAAGGCCTGGAAGTCGGCCGCCACTTCTTCGGGCGTCTTGCCTGCGTTGATGTCGTTTCCCCCGGTTCGAAACACAATGACCCGAGGCTTATAAGGGATGACGATTCGATCGGCATAGAAGGTGCAGTCGGCGATGTGCGAGCCGCCGAAGCCGCGGTTGATCACCGGAAGCCCCGGGAAATCCTCGGCAAGCGTCTTCCAGCCCACGATGTTCGAGGCGCCCGTAAAGAGAATCCCGTTCTGCGGCGGCGGGCTGGTCTTGTCGGCCGCCTCAAAGGCCAGGATCTGCTTCTCGTAACGCTCGCTCTTCGGCCAGGGCGACTTTTCTGCTTGCTTCCCATCGGGCTTGTGCAACTCGTTCGGCGTGACGTCCGCCGCCGCCCCGGCACGCAGTGCGGGAGCGTCCTTTTCGGCAGCAAGGCACGGGATACACAAGGCAACATCCAGCATCAGCAACAGAAGGGTGCGTTTCATGGCGAGCCTCGAAGCGGGAGGGGGGCGGAGGGGCACGTGCACAAGCCCCGGCGGGACCGGCAGCAAGCCCATTTCTAAGCTGCCTCAACGCCAAAATCAAGGCTTCTGCGCGATTCCGGCGTTGTATTGCGCCATCTCAAGAACCATAATGCCGGGAGGCCCTGGACTGGCACCGGCAACCCGGAGGTAACACGATCAGCCATGAAGCAACCACAGATCCGTATGGCGACGACAGCTCTACTCTCTGTGGCACTGAGTTGCTGTGCCCAGGCCGCAGACACAGCCGGCCCCGCCGCTGCCGCTCCAGGCACGCTCGTCGACAAGGCGCTGCAGGCAATGAACGGTGCCGAAGAAATCGTGTTCGTCACCCGCGATCTGTCTCCCGCCTACCAGTGGTACGCCACCTTCGGCGAATATGCCGACGAAGAGAAGCACATCTATCCCACGGGCGGCTCCCAGATGTGCAAACTGAATTTGCGCACTGGGCATCTCACGGTGTTGATGGAGGATGCCGAGGGCGGATTCCGCGATCCTCGCGTGCACTATGACGGCGGCAAGATCCTCTTTTCCTACCGCAAGGGCGGCACCCATCACTATCATCTCTGCGAAATCAATGTCGATGGGACGGGCCTCCGGCAACTGACCTCCGGGGACTGCGACGACGTCGACCCTGAATACCTGCCCGACGGTGGCATCGTTTTCTCCTCGAGTCGGTGCAACCGTTTCGTGGCCTGCAATCGGGTTCCGGCGGCCATCATCTACCGGATGGATGGGGACGGCGGCAACATCCGCTGTCTCTCCGCCAACACGATTTCGGAAGACCGTGCGGCGGTCCTGCCCGACGGGCGAATCATCTACACACGTTGGGACTACACGGATCGCGACCCCGAGAAATTCCGCGACTTGTGGTGCATGAACCCCGACGGCTCGGGGCAAATGGTCGTGTTCGGTGGCTCGCCGCGGCCCTACCCCAAGTTCTATGCGAAGTGCGATGCCCTGCCGATTCCCGGCACGGACAAGATCGTTTCGATTTTTTCGCCGGCCTTCGGCCGCCGGGAGAATGCGGGTAACGTGATGATCGTCGATTTGAACGCCGGTCCTGACGCGTGGTCCTCCGCCAAACAGATCAGTCCCGATGTTCCAGAATTGGGGTGGGATACTGGTTCGGGCAGAGGGGAGTGGGGATTCCGAGATCCCTATCCGCTCGCCTCCGACTGTTTCCTCGTCGCCCATGACAAGAGCCTTCTCGTCCTCGACGACCACGGCAACACGCAGGAGTTCTACCGCGCGGAAAAGATGGTTCACGACCCGCGAGTCATTCGCGCTCGCCTGCGGGAGCCTGTGCCCGCCTCGCGCATCGACCGCCAGAAGACCACGGGGCAACTGGTTCTGACCGACGTCTACCGTGGCCGGAACATGGCGGGAGTCCCTCGCGGCACCATCAAGAAGCTGCTGGTCCTCGAAGACCTGCCCAAACCGGGCAGCAAGCACGGTCTGCCCGGCGAGCACGGCGGATACATCACGCTCCGCCGCGTCTTGGGCGAAGTGCCGGTCGAAGCCGACGGTTCGGCCTCCTTTGAAGTCCCGGCGTTGCGGGCCGTCTATTTCGTGGCCGTGGATGAAAAAGGCCTGGCCGTCAAACGGATGCAGAACTTCACCATGGTGATGCCTGGCGAAACCCAAGGATGCGTCGGCTGCCACGAACCTCGCACAGGCAACCCCGACAGCCGCATCGGTGGGGACCTGATCGCGCTGAAGAACCCTCCGAACCAGATTACACGGTTTGCGGATGTGCCCGACGTGTTCGACTACCCGCGCGACATCCAGCCGATTTGGGATAAACACTGCGTGGCTTGTCACAGCGTGGAGAAACCGGAGGGCCGCGTGGCCCTGACCAGCGACAACACGGAATGGTACACGCTGAGCTATTCCACGTTGAGAATGCACGACCAGATCAGCCGCTGCGTTGCATGGGGCGAGGACGGCGACCATCCGCCCTACGGTTTCGGCACCGGCGCCAGCCCGTTGATGCAGAAGATCGACGGCAGCCACTACGACGTGAAACTGACGCAGCATGAATACGACACGGTACGGGTGTGGATCGAGTCGGGCGGGATTTTCACCGGCACTTACGCCGTCTTCAACCATCCGGAAAACGCCGTCGCGACTCCCTTGGTCGTTTCCAAGCCGGTATTGGGGCAACCTCTCGATCCGATCGTCGCACGACGCTGCCTGACCTGCCACGGCTCGGTTGCCGACTTGGGCCGACGGGGCAAATTTCTGAGCGATTCGGGGGCCCCATCCGTCCGCAGGCCGCCCCACGCGCTCAACTTCCCCATGTACTGCTGGAGCCTCTACAACTTGTCGCGGCCCGAAAGGTCGATGATCCTACTGGCGTCGCTTTCCAAGGAGGCGGGCGGCTACGAGTGGTGCCGGACCGAGGACGGTCAGCCCGCCGCGACTTTCCGCGACACAAACGACCCCGATTACCAGGCCATCCTCGACGCGATCCGAGCGGCCAAGACGCGTCAGGAACAGTACGGGCGTCCCGACATCCCCGGTTTCCGGCCCGGCGACTACTACGTCCGGTGGATGAAGCGTTTCGGCGTTCTGCCTGAGAGTTTCGACTCGGCGACAGACCCGATCGACCCCTATGAAACAGACCAGGCGTACTGGCGATCGCTCTGGTACCGCCCTCCCGTCATCCAAACCGCTTCGGCGGAATCGTTTAACCTTATTTTCCGCTACCCTGTGTCGTTTGCAACGGGTGCGTGGCGGAGGCGGTCAGTTAGGGGGCCTTGGGAGGCGGCGGCTGAGAAGTTGTGCGGGGGTGGAGAGGCTCA
>JAAYAY010000214.1 GCA_012719125.1 Planctomycetaceae bacterium
GCGTCGGATGTATGTTGTCGGGCCTCGCTTACGCGTCGGGTTACATGCCGCCTCGCTTACGCGTCGGATGTATGTTGTCGGGCCTCGCTTACGCGTCGGGTTACATGCCGCCTCGCTTAGGCGTGGGGTGTGTGTTGTCGGGCCTCGCTTACGCGTCGGGTTACTATGTCGCATCGCTTAGGCGTCGGGGCATAATGCCGCCTCGCTTAGGCGTCGGGTTGGGATCATGGCCCGATTTCGGGCTTGGCAGTACTGGAATCGGCCAGCCCGATAGGCGATTATTCGGATATTCCACAATTCTGACCCCAAGGAAGCGTCACGTGAGCAGCACGACCATCGCATCGGAATGCCGTTCGGCCGAGGAACTCGACCGGTTGTACCGCCAGCGTCTCCACCGCTTCGTCACCGCCATGCGGAACGACAAGCCGGATCGGGTTCCCATTCGCCCCTTCCTGGCCGAGTTTTGCGGAAAGCTGACGGGGCACGCCGTCATGGAAGTGACGCACGACTTCGAACACGCCTTCGCCGCCGTTCGCGAGACGGCCAAGATCCTCGACGTCGATGCCCTGGTCGGCAACATGGTCTACGTCTGGACCGGCCTGACCCAGGCCCTTGGGCTCAAGTACTACGGTGTGCCCGGCTTCGACTGCCTGCCGGACCACGGCTTCCAGTACCGGGAGCCACCCGAGGAAAAGGCCTGGATGCGCCCCGAGGAGTACGACCACCTGATCGACGACCCGACGGGTTATCTCTACGAGGTCTGGCTGCCCCGGATTTCCACGGAGATTGTTGCGCCCGGTGCGACCTGCACCTATCGCAATCAACTGGCGCTCGTCAAGGGCAGCCTGGCCATGCTCCACTACTTTCAGGGCTTCGGCAGGCAGGCCCAACTGATGCGAACCGAGGCCGGCATGCCCGGTGCTCTGAGCGGGATTCTCAAGGCGCCGATGGATATCCTGGCCGACAAGCTCCGCGGCTATCTCGGGCTGGTGACCGATCTTCGGGAACGTCCCGAGAAGGTTAAGGCGGCCTGTGAAGCGCTTGCGCCGCACATGCTTCACACGGCCCTTTCCGGCGCCGATCCGCAGAAGCTGTTGCCGATCGGGTTCTGGATGCACCGCAGTTGCGCCCCGTTCATCAATCCCAAGCAGTTTGACGAGATCAACTGGCCGACGCTCAAGCCGATTATCGAGAACATCTGGGCGGCCGGGCACCAGACGTTGTTCTATGCGGAGGGCAAATGGGGGCACCACCTGGAAGCGTTCCAGGAACTGCCCGACCGAAGCATCATTTACCATGCCGATCGCGACGACGTCTTCGAGGTCCACCGGAAGCTCGGCAAGAAGTTCTGCATTTCGGGCGGCGTGCCTAACACTATCCTCACGCTCGGCACTCCCGATCGAGTGCGCGAGTGCTGCAAGAGGATACTCGACGAGGTGGCAGTCGACGGCGGCTATATCATGGACGCCAGCGCGATCGTTCAGGAAGACGCCAAGGAAGAAAACGTCCGGGCGATGATCGAATTCACCCGCGAGTACGGCGGCTACGGCACGGAGCCTTGCGACGAGTTTCCGCAAGGCGCCGCCCCCGAACCGGGTTTCACAGCCACTGATATTAGCGCCTGGCAGACGAAACGCCACCCGGGCGTGTGCATCCCCTGGAGCGAGAAGCAGAAGGAACTGCCGCCCGTCCAGGCCCATGAAGACCTGGTCGAACGCATTTGGAGCGAGATCGATGGTTTGGGGAACATGTTCATTTACCAGGTGCTGGTGTCGTTCTGACTCGGGATCGCCACATCGGGACGATGGCCGCCTGACGCGGGATGCGGGCGCAGCCAAATCCGAAATGCGAAATCCGAAATCCGAAACAAATCTGAAACCTGAAATCCGAATGCTTCAAACGTGACGTCCGTTCCCCAGCACAAGCGCGAACGCCCTGTCGAGGAAATCAGCCCAGGCGGCTCGCGGGCGACCGGTGCGGAGGCAGCCACGTCGGTTGCCGTCTCCGTCGTGATTCCCGCGTACAATGAAGCACTGCGCCTGCCGCCCTATCTCGAATCCATCCGAGAGCATTTTGATCACGAGCTGGCCGGTAGCTACGAGGTGATCGTCGTCGACGACGGCAGCAGCGACTGGCTGGCGGATAAACTCACCGAGAATGCCAGCGAGTTTCCACAGTTGCGAGTGATCCGCCATCCGCAGAACCGTGGCAAAGGGGCGGCCGTGCGAACCGGCGTGCTGGAGGCCCGGGGCCGGTTCGTGCTGTTTGCCGACGCCGACGGCGCGGCGCCCATCGAAGAGGAAGCCCGCCTCCGAGCACGCTTGCAGAGCGACGCGGATATCGCGATCGGGTCGCGGCAGGTTGCCGGCGCGGGTGTGCGGCGCAATCGGACTCCCCTGCGGAGGCTGGTGGGCCGGTCTTTTGCGGGGTTGGCCAGGCGGATGCTCGGCCTGTCGATACGCGACACTCAATGCGGCTTCAAGATGTTCCGACGCGAGGCTGCGGCACACCTCTTCCCCCAGTTGCGGGAAGAAGGCTACTACTTTGACCTGGAACTGTTGATTCTCGCCGACCGTTGTGGGTACCGTGTAATGGAGGTCCCTATCAACTGGGCCGACCAGCCGGGCAGCCGCATGAGCCTCGCCCGCGAGATAGGAAAGATGATCGGAGCGTTTCGGCGGTTGAGGAGGTTGAGGAAAGCAGGCTTAACAAATCCGAAATCGGAAGCACGAAATCCGGGAAGGGTGAACGACAGAAATAGTTGAGGCTGTCTGGGAATTGAGGCCGTGAATAGGCGGTTTTCCGGTCGTAGCCGAAGTCGCCAGACTTTGGCGAGCTGCCGAGAAGGCCAAATTCTGGCGA
>JAAYAY010000215.1 GCA_012719125.1 Planctomycetaceae bacterium
GCAAAGCCTGCTGTTCTTCTGCCGTGAAATTGATACGAATCATCCTTGATTCCTCCCTCTCCCTTAAAGGTGGGGGAGTTATACCCGAAAACACTCAATTCGGACAATACCAGTCGCGCGCGGTATAAGGTGCTGTTGATGCTCCTGTGAGGGAGTTGTGTCCCTCTTCGAGCGCTAGTGCCATCGGCAGCGGTATTCTCTTTCTTTTCTTTTCTCCATTCCAAGGGGAGGTGTTATGAGATTTCTGAAGCGAGTCGGTTTTACCCTAGTGGAACTGTTGGTGGTCATTGCCATCATCGGAATCTTGATTGCCCTTCTGCTCCCCGCCGTTCAGGCGGCTCGCGAAGCGGCTCGGCGTTCCCAGTGCAGCAACAATCTCAAACAGCTCGGGCTGGCGCTGCACAACTACCACGACACGCACAAGTGTTTCCCGGCGGTCGGCTACTGCCGCGGATGGTCCGGCACTGCGGCGGCCGGCAATGCCAACGACTTGCTGGAAGGCCCCTTTGCCTTGAACCACAACTCCTGGGTCTCTCTGGCGCCGTTCTACGAACAGGCGGCTCTCTACGACGCCTACGACTTCACCGGCGCCGCCTGCAACTACTTGAGAAACACCAGCCGGGTGTTGCCGCCGGGCAAAGACGCGGTCGGCAGCGGAAACGTCAACGTGGTGACCCAGAGCCCCACGGTCTTTCAGTGCCCGTCGGATGCTTGGGACAAGCGAAACAAGGTCAGCACGGCCTACAGCCCGGACGGAACCGCCACCTACCGCAGTATCCGAACCAATTACGACTTCTCGGCTTATCACTCGACCGCGGGTTTCAACTGGTGGCCCAATCTCACCGACCGGCGCTACAAGTACATGTTCAGCACCAATTCTTCCTCTCGCATCGCTGACTGTATCGACGGGACGAGTAACACTCTGGCTGTCAACGAGACCTGCAAAAACGTCATCGACGGCGACAGCCCCGCTTGGGGATTGCGCGGCTGGGTTATGACCGGAATCGATGCCGCCTATGCCGGCATGAACAGTTGGGATTGGCCCGTCCTGGGAACCTGGTATACCGGAGATCGCACCGTCAGAAGAGGGCAGCTCTTCAGTTGGGGCATGGCGGGCAGTCTGCACCCGGGTGGAGCCAATTCCTGCCTGACCGACGGCTCGGTGCGATTCATCTCGGAGACTACGGAGTCGCTCAAGGGTAGGGCCCTGCCCGCTCAGAATGAAGTGGGCCCCGTCTTGCACGCCATCTCCACGATCATGAACAACGAGCCCACGGCTGTGCCGTGATGCTCTGAGCGTGCCCCATGCGCGGCATAGGGCACTCGCGAATTTGATGACGAATCAGACTGAGTTTTTCAAGCCATGACGAAGGGAGGATCGAATGCGTCTTCGCTCCGCAGTTGGGTGTGTTTGTGTGCTGCTGCTGCTTGTTCTCCCCGGGTGCGCCCCCAGCGGCGTTCCGGAGGGCCCCGCTCCGGTTGCCGTTGACGGTACCGTGACATTGGACGGCCAACCTCTGGCCGGTGCGTCACTCATGTTTGGCCAATCGGCCTTCGGTGAGACCGACGCCAACGGCCACTACGAATTGGCGGCTGCTGGGGGCAAGAAGGGCTGCCCGCCGGGCGAGTACAAAGTGGTCATCGAGAAATGGGTGATGCCCGACGGCTCTCCCTACAAGAGTGGCGATATGTCTCCCATGGATGCGGGCGCCAAGCAGGAGCTTCCGGCCAAGTACACCGATCCGGAGGCGACCGAACTGAAGGCCACGGTACCGGCCGAAGGCGGCACCTTCCCCTTCGAACTGAAGTCTGATGGCAAATGAGCCGTCTTTGTCGCACCAACCTGCTGGCCCACGTTTTCCGGCCGCAGACACGACACGGCCATGACTCCAAGTGATTCTGGTACGTTTTTGACTGGCCCCAGGGTGCTTGTCACCCTGGGGCCAGCGGATTGTTTGATAGGTGGGAGAACGAGGCAACCTGGCGTCGTCCGGTTGTCAGGGAGCGACCGAAGACTCTCCCGGCAAGTGCTGCAAAATGGGGGCCGATCCGCGGAAGGTTGTTGTTGCCCCCAGGGGGAGGGGTAGTGTTTGTCAAGGCGGTTAAGAAACTCATCCGGGACCGTTGCATCGCCTCTGTCGGTGTGATATATGTCTCCGTTTAAGGGGCATGGGAGGAGAACCGATTCCCGTTTCGATGTGATTGGAGTCGGTAGAGTGTCAAGTTGAAGTCTCTTACTATTTTTTCTGTTCTTGATTTTCGGGGGAAGTGCCATGAAGTTTCTGAAGCGACTCGGTTTTACCCTGGTGGAACTGTTGGTGGTTATTGCCATCATCGGTATTTTGATCGCGCTTCTGCTCCCCGCCGTGCAGGCGGCTCGCGAAGCGGCTCGGCGTTCCCAGTGCACCAATAACCTCAAACAACTCGGGCTGGCGCTGCACAACTACCACGACACGCACAAGTGTTTCCCGGCGGTCGGCTACGGCCGCGGCTGGTGCGGCGACGCCGCTGCGCCCGGAGGCGCGAATGATCTGGCGGAAGGTCCTTTTACGTTGAACCAGAACTCCTGGGTATCGTTGGCGCCGTTCTACGAACAAGCGGCATTGTACGATGCCTACAACTTCTCGGTGGCTGCCTGCAACCACAGAAGAAACACCAGTCGGCCGCTGGCCGGAGACCCCGCCGTCAATGCCCCCGTGGTGAGTCAGAAGCCCGCGGTTTTCCAGTGTCCGTCTGACGGGTGGGATACGAGAGTCAAAGTTGTTGGCGATTGGTACACCTTGGGTACGTCGACTGCACGCGCGTGCAGAAGCAACTACGATTTCTCGGCTTACAGGACAACTTGGTCCTTCAACTGGTGGCCGAGTACCAACGACCGACGCTACAAGTACATGTTCAGCACCAATGGTTCCTCCAAGATCGCCGACTGTATTGACGGGACCAGCAACACCCTGGCCGTCAATGAGACCGTCAAGAACGTCATCGACGGCGAGTGCCCGTCCTGGAGTATTCGCGGTTGGGTCATGACCGGTGTCGACTGGTCCTACGGCATTAACCAGTGGGACTGGCCGGTTCTGGGAACCTGGTATACCGGGGATCGCACCGTCAGAAGAGGGCAGCTCTTCAGTTGGGGTCTTGGCGGCAGCCTCCACCCCGGAGGAGCCAATACCTGCCTGGCCGACGGCTCGGTACGATTCGTTTCCGAAACCACAGAGGGGCGCTCAAAGTGGCGTAACCCCAACAACCCTGCCAGCGATTTGCCTGACCAGGGCGTAGTGGGGCCCGTCTTGCATGCCCTCTCCACGGTTATGAACAACGAGCCCACGGCCGTGCCGTGATGCTGAACGTGCCCCATGCGAGGCATAGGGCACTCGCGAATGGACGAATCAGACTGAGTTCTTCAAGCCATGACGAAGGGAGGATCGAATGCGTCTTCGCTCCGCAGTTGGGTGTTTTTGTGTGCTGCTGCTCCTTGTTCTCCCCGGATGCGCCCCCAGTGGCATTCCGGAGGGCCCCGCTCCGGTGCCCGTTGACGGTACCGTGACGTTGGACGGCCAACCCCTGGCCGGCGCGTCGCTCATGTTCGGCCAATCGGCCTTCGGTGAGACCGACGCCAACGGCCACTACGAATTGGCGGCTGCTGGGGGCAAGAAGGGTTGCCCGCCGGGCGAGTACAAAGTGGTCATCGAGAAATGGGTGATGCCCGACGGCTCTCCCTATAAGAGTGGCGAGATGTCTCCCATGGATGCCGGCGCCAAGCAAGAGCTTCCGGCCAAGTACACCGATCCGGAGAAGACCGAACTGAAGGCCACGGTGCCGGCCGAAGGCGGCACGTTCCCCTTCGAATTGAAGTCCAACTGAGTCTTCCGTGTCACACGACTCGATGGCTGGCAGGGCCACCCGCCCTCGGACCGGGCTGCGGCATACTGCGGTCCACTGATTCAAGTTTGTTTTCTCCTTGGCCCCAGGGCGCGCCTTGCCCCTGGGGCCAACTGTTTTTCTTGTTCGTCGGTACCTCGCCTTGCCCGGAGAGCCGTCCTACAATGGGATTACTCCCGGTTGGCGACGCTCCAATTCGAAGGGAAGAACCTTGCACAGAGCGTTTCGTTGGGCCCCTCTGGTTGTGGTTGTTGTCGCCGCGGCGGCAGCCTGGCATGTTTGGCGAAAGCCCGCGCCCCAGCATGTTGCGATGTCGCAGGGAGGCAGCCCCGCTGTCCGGTCACCTGAACCGGAAGATCCTCCCCATCCCCTTCTCGGAAACGCTGAGGCGGTGGTACTGAGTGGCCTGAATGACGCGGCTCACTCGACAATCGAAGCCAATCTGGCCGAGCTCGTTCGGGCGATCGTCAACTCAGGGCAGGATGAACACCAGGAGGAACCCGGTCCCGCCTCGTTGACGATCGACTATCCGTTCGACGAGACGATTTTTCCACCCGAGATCGTTCCGCCCACCTTCCTCTGGCACGACCCGACCGAGGCGGCGGATACCTGGCTGATTGACGTGGCCTGGGCCGAAAAAGGGGAACACGTCTTCGTTCTTTCGGCGGGCAACCCGCCCTCGGCAGGCGACATCGATCCCAAGTGCATCGCTACCAACAACGAGATCTATCAACCCACCCCCTATCAGGCCTCGGCCAAGAGTTGGACTCCTGACGACAAAGTTTGGGCGACGATCCGGCAGAGATCGATCGCCTCGCCCGCCCGCGTGACCATTCGCGGCCTGCGCAGCGATGCTCCGGAGCAAGTCATTTCTCGAGGCGAGATCTCGATCGGTACCAGCAAGGATCCGGTGGGCGCTCCCATCTTCTATCGCGACGTGCCGCTGGCGCCGGCGGTAACTCAGAAGGGCGTGATCGCTCCACTCGGCGAGGACGCCGTCGGGCTGATCGGCTGGCGGCTGCGCGACGTGAGCCGGCCCGAGAGCCGGCTGCTGCTGACGGACGTACCCACCTGCACCAATTGCCATTCGTTTTCGTCCGACGGCAACACCCTGGGCATGGACCTCGACGGCCCCACCGGCGACAAGGGTTCCTACGCGCTGGTATCGATCACCCCCGAAACGGTGATCGGCAGTCGGGATGTGATCAGTTGGAATTCGTTCCCCGACAAGCCTGAGGGACACAAGACGATCGGTTTCCTGTCGCGAGTTTCGCCCGACGGGCAGCACGTGGTCACCACCCTCAACGAAGAGGTGTTTGTTACGAACTTCCTGGACTACAAGTTTCTTCAGGTGTTTTATCCGACCCGCGGGATTCTCGGTTACTACGCCCGCTCGAGCGGTGAGATCAGGGCCTTGCCCGGGGCCGACGATCCGGAATTCGTGCACTGCGACCCCGTCTGGACTCCCGACGGCAAGACTCTGGTCTTTGCCCGAGCCCAGGCCAGAGACGCCTACGCAAAAGACGGTGTCATGCCCGAACGGGCCAACGACCCGGCCGAGACGCAGATCCAATACGATTTGTATCGCCTGCCTTTCAACGGCGGCCGCGGCGGCTCGCCGGAGCCCGTCGCCGGGGCTTCTGCCAACGGCATGAGCAACACTTTTCCCAAGGTTTCGCCGGATGGAAAGTGGATCGTCTTCGTCCAGTGCCGCAACGGGCAGCTCATGCGCCCCGACAGCGCGCTCTGGATTGTGCCGGTCGCGGGCGGGACTGCCCGCAAAATGCGCTGCAACACCTCCCTGATGAACTCCTGGCACAGCTTCTCGCCCAACGGCCGATGGATGGTCTTTTCTTCCAAGACTAATACGCCTTACACTCAGATGTTTCTCACTCACATCGACGAGGACGGAAACGACAGCCCGCCGGTTCTCGTTCCCAACTCGACCGCGGCCAACCGGGCCGTCAACCTGCCGGAGTTTCTCAACCGCCCCTACGAAGAGTTGGTGAGTATCCGAGTGAAGGCCTTGGAACACCTCAACCACGGCCTGCGGGGCGTTCACTTGGCCAAGCAAGGGAAGTTCGACGAGGCAATGGCCGAGCTTGAGACTGCGCTTAAACTCCAGCCCGACTACTGGCAGGGGCACGTCAACGCGGCCGTCGTTCTCATCGATCAGGGGAAACTCGACGAAGCCATGGCTCGCCTCAAACATGTGCTCGAAGCCAACCCCGATCGCGCCCACGCCTACGGGAGCGTGGGTGTCGTCCTGGCGAGGCAAGGCATGGACGACGAGGCCATGAACCATTTCCAAAAAGCTCTCCAGCTCGATCCCGCCTACGTCGAAGCCCACTCCAACCTGGCAGAGCTCCTTCAGAAGCAGGGGCGGCTGGAAGAGGCGACCGCCCACTTCTTCTGGGCAATGGATCTTCAGCAGGACAACCCGTCTGCGCACCTCGAACTGGCCGGTGTGCTGCTGCAGCGGCAAATGGTCGACCTGGCCGTCGAGCACCTTCAGAAAGCCCTGGAACTCGACCCCAAGTTGCTCGACGCCCACCTCGCCCTGGCGAAAGCGCTGGCCTCGCAGGGCAACTACGCCGCGGCCGTGGCGCGACTCGAAGACGCCGTGGCGTCTGATCCGAACAACCTCCGGCCGGTCAACGATCTGGCCTGGCTGTTGGCCGTTTGTCCCGACGACCAGGTCCGAGACGGTGCCCGGGCGGTCCAACTCGCCGAGCGGGCCTGCCGGATGACCCGCCACTCAAACCCCGTGTTGCTCGCCACGCTGGCGGCCGCCTATGCCGAGGTCGGCCGGTTCGCCGAGGCCGCCGACACGGCCGCGAAGGCTCTTGAACTGGTCGTCCCTCAGGACAAGCTCCTGGTCGAAGGCCTTCGCCGGCAGTTGCAGCTCTACCGGTCGGGCAGGCCCTGCCGCGACTCCCAGGGGACGCCGGACTGAGAGGAGATCGCAAACGCCCAGAGCGGATTCCGCCGGCTGGTTTCAACCGTCCGCTCGTGATTGTTCAGCACCCGTTTGGGCTCCCGGGAAAGGGAGCGGCAATACTGAACGAGCCGCACAAGTTCGTTCGCCGGCACGTTCGAGGCGGACGGATGGGGAGTCCCCGGCATACCGACGACAATCCGCAGATAGATGGACTCCGGCTCGTTTCCGCCCTTCAGCGGCTCGTGAACCAGGTCCCGCGGCGGTGCAGGACGCTCCGATTCGTCGTAAAGGGGTGTGTCCCACACGCCCGTGCCGTCTTCGCCGTGGCAATGAGCGCACCCCAACGCGAGGTAGGTTTCCTTACCCCGTGCGATGGTCGCCGAATCGGCCGGGACAATCTGCGGGACATGAACGACTTCGCCCGCAGTGGTGGTGAAGTCGGTTATTTCGTCGACTTCCGCGTCATCGATCTCCTCCTCCTGTTCGCGAAGGGTGCGAACCACCTGCGCCCGGACTCCTTCGCGGCGAAACTGGAGGACCTCGCGTGCAAGCTGCGTTCGTTCGTCGTCGGTCAATTCGTCGTAGGCACGCATGGAAGTTCCGGACATTCCTCGCTGGATGGCGGAAACCACGTCTTCCAGGGTTGGAACACCGCCCACCGTGCCGGCCAGCCGGAACTGCTCATTGCGAAAGCTGCGGGGGCGGGGGAAGAGATGCCTCGCACCGCGGCCGTTGCCGTCACCATTTGACCCGTGGCATCCTCCGCAACGTTCAACGTATAGATCGGATGCCGGTACTCCCGGCCGGGCTTCACCGCTCGGTTCCACCGCCGGAGCCGCGGCGCCGGCGGAAGTCAGGCTCCGCAGTTCGGCCTCGGCCTTTGGGTCGTAAGGACCCGTAGCCAGCCGCGCCAGCAACTCGTTCTGCCTGGCCCAAGCAGCGTTCTCACGGTCAAGCCGCAACAGCAGGCGTTCGGCACCGGTCGTATCTCCTCCGATGGCCCGACCGCTGGCCGCGGCACGCAGGACGTCTGCGTCTGCCGTGGTTTCCGGGTCTTCCAGTCGGAACCACCGTTCCGCCTCGGCGTAGTTTCCCGACTCGAGCTCGATTTGAGCCATCTCGGAGGCAGCAGCCGGAGAAGCCTCGAGGGACGCTCCGAGCGACGTCAGGGCTGCCCTCGCCCTTTCAAGGAAGCCCAGACCGCGCAGCACCCGCGCACGGCCCACCTGGGCCGACTCGTTTGTCGGGGCTTGAGCCGCCAGGGCGTCGTACACTGCGAGCGCCTCCTCGAGCCGGTCCTGATCTTCGAGCAGGTCCGCCAGCGCTTTGCGGGCCGGTTCGTGACGCGGCTCCTGTGCCACGGCATTCCTGAATTCTCCCTCCGCCCGGTCGAAACACTGGACCTGCCGCGTCAGGTCACCCGCAGCGTCGGCCAACCACTGCCAGTACACGCCGCGCATGAATACAAGTTGTGCCGACCTCGGGTTCTCCTTCGTCCAGGCCTCCAGCACCATCTCGGCCCGCGGGGCGTCCTTTCGAGCAAGGTAGCCGTGCACGAAGGCCGTACAGACAGCATCCGACGAAGCGCCCGCATCGACCAGCGCGGTCAGTTCACTCTCAGGATTGTCGAAGGTGCCAGCCTGAACGCGGCCCAGTTGCTTCTCTCGATGGATCAGCCTATCCGGAGCGTTGTGACGTTCTGCCGATGCAACGGCCTCGTTCCAGAGGCTCTCCTTGTAACACTGGCGAAGGCAGGTCGCTCTCACAAGATCGGTCCGGCCGTCGGAAGGATCGAACCACGCCGACCAAGCTGCCCACTGCTCGGCCGCGGTGATCGCGCCGACTGCCAGCCGTCGCGAGGCCATCTGCCGAGCCTGCCATGCCAGCAACCCCGGGCCGAAGACGGCCATGCTCACGGCCGCCACGACCACGATGCCCGCGACGATACTCCACCGTTTGAGCCGGCGACGGGGCGGCCCACTCGCGCTGACATCGGCATCTGGTTGCGACATTGCGTTTCTTCCTGCAAGCTCCGCCGTTCCGGGCAACCCGCGGCACAAGTTTATCATAGCCTCATGGGGGCTCCAAAGTAAGACTGCCGGGCTATCGCTGTTGCCGCCCGCAAAACAACTTGCAGAATATGCGGCAGCCACTACGATGGTATTCTGATCACGAAAGAACTGGAGTACCAAGCAGATGAGCGATTCGCCCAAGAAACGATGGGTCCGCCCAGCCACGGTCACGGTTGTGGGGATCGCTGCCTGCATTCTGGTCGGCGTTGTTGCTCGCCATGTTCTTCTGAAAGGCTCCGATGGACGCGAAGATACCGAGCGTACGGTTGGCGATCTCATGCCCATAGCGCTCGACACCAAGGCCGAGGAGCAGATTGTGGCGTTCTGCAGCGATTGCCACGCCTTGCCCGTCCCCGACTCCTTTCCTCGCGACCGGTGGCACCGCGAGGTGCAGCGGGCCTACGAGTTCTACGCACGTTCCGGGCGAGACGACCTCGATCCGCCCCCCATGGAATGGACCGTCGCGTACTATCGGGCTCGCGCGCCGGAGCGGCTCGTGTTTCCGACTCCCGTTGAAGCCGCCACCCAGTTGCCGGTCACTTTCAACGTCCAGAACCTGTCGCTGGGGCCGAGCGCCGACGTGCTGCCCGAAATCGCCCATTTGCGGTGGGCCAAGCTCGAAGCGGAGGCTCGCCCCGTTCTGCTGCTCTGCGACATGCGGTTCGGCTACGTGGCCGCGGTCGACCTGAAGGAAACGAGTTTTCAGCCCAGGGTGCTGACGCGGCTCGGCAACCCCTGCCACGTGGAGCCCTGCGATCTCGACGGCGACGGATTGACCGACCTGGTGGTAGCCGACCTGGGGTGTTTCCGCCCCGCCGATCACGACCGGGGCCAGGTCGTCTGGCTGCGGCGCCAGGAACCGGCGGGCACGTTCGAAGAGGTCGTCGTCGCCTCGGGGTTGGGCCGGGTGGCCGACGTGCGCCCCGCCGATTTCGACACCGACGGGGACCTCGACCTGATCGCGGCCGAATTCGGGCATTACCGGACCGGCAGCATCCGGCTGTTGCGAAACGTGGCTCCGCCCGGCGAGCGGCCCCGCTTCGAGTCCGAGACGATCGATTATCGGCCGGGGACCATCCACGTGCCGGTTCACGATTTCAACGGCGACGGGTATCCGGATTTCGCCGCCTTGGTCAGTCAGGAATGGGAGCACGTCGAGCTGTTCATCAACCGTCAAGACGGGCACTTTCACCTCCAAAACCTCTGGGCCGGGCCCGATTTGACCTTCGGGTCCAGCGGCATCGAACTGGTCGATCTCGACCAGGACGGAGACATGGACGTTCTCTATACCAACGGCGATGCCTGGGACAACATGTACATTGAGCCCTCTCACGGCATCCAATGGCTGGAGAATCTCGGCGGTCTCCAGTTCGCCTACCATCGTCTTACCGACATGCTCGGCGCGTACCGCGCGCTGGCCGGCGATCTGGATCTCGACGGCGATCTCGACATCCTTACCGTCGCCTGGTTTCCTTCTCCGATCAGGCCGCCCGAGGTGGTAGAGACCGCCCCGATTTCAATCCTCTGCCTGGAACAGACGGAGCCGGGCCGGTTCATTCGCCACACGCTCGAAACAGGTTCTCCTTGCTACGCCACCATGGAGTTGGCCGATTTCGACGAAGACGGCGATCTGGACTTCGCCGTAGGGCCCGGCCCGGTCACTGCCAACGCACGCAAGGACACGCACTGCCTCAGTGTCTGGTGGAACCAGGCCCGATCGCCGCAACATGCGACCAAAGAGGAGTGACACTCGCGATTCACCCGGCCTCGTCGCCGAGAATCCACCTTCTTCGCCATGCAGGTTGCCGCGACTCATTCTCCGGTCAGGTCCAGGGCCGAATCTTGCTCTAGTTCGAGGTATCTCACGACACCGTCTCGCCAGTAGTGGAGCTTGACTTTCAGCGTCTTCTCCTTGCCGGGGGCCGCGTCGCCGAACAGTTCGGCGTAGGGACCGAGCGGCGCGACGAGGCGATTGTGGAATCTCGCCTGCACCTCTTCCGTCACATCGGTCTGTGCAGGGGCCCGCTGCACGTTGGTGTACGCCCGGACCTTCAAGGCGGTTGCGTCACAGGTGTGGGAACCGGCGTTGTGCAGGACGAAATCGACATGCTTCCCAATCTCGCCGGGTTGCAGCCGCACAACGAACTCGGCAGAGCCGCACTTGCCGACCGTGACGTCCCTGGTGTTGAACGTACCGAGCACCTCGTGCCGCGTGGCGTCGTTCCAGCGGATCACGCGGAGTTCGACGCCGTTGCCCAGATTCGAGAACAGCGTGCCGCATAGCGTCAAGTCTTTCTGCTTCAGTTCGGCCGAAGGCGTCCAGCGGAAGACGTTGTAGCACGCCGTGTCGGAAATCGGGTGCGTGTAGAGAAACTCCTCTCGCTCGGGGGCAGAGAGCACCTGGTCGAACATCTTCTCGGTATAGTGATTCCGCCAGGCCTCCTCCTGCCGATCGCTGGGCGCGTAGTCCGACACGAAACCGAGTTGATCGCCCTGATTCTCCAGCCCGTAGGCGTAGCCCAGGGGCGAGCCAAAGGCCTTGAACTGCGAGCCGAGGGGTTGCGTATCCTCGGCCGCAGCCGTCGATAGCAGCCCGCCGTTCTTGCAGTTGTAGAACGCCCACTGTCCGCCCGTGGCGTCGGGGAACTCTGCCGGGACGCCGGTCTTGCCGCCCGGGTTGACGTAGTCCGCGGCCAGATCTGAAACCAGATCGCCCCGGATCTCGAAGATCGCCTCGAGGTCGCCGGTCGCCTTGGGGCCGTAGAAGGCCTTCAAGACGTGGGCGTTGACGAACTCGTTGGGCCACGACACGATTTCATCGTCGGCCAGACGTACGGGCGCCGTGTCGTCCAGGTCCGGCACGCAGAAGTAGACGTCCTGGCCGCTGGGGTCGATGAATTCGGTCAGGGCGACGTCGACCTTCTCGCCGGTGCAATCCGGGGTCAGCCAGGCCTTGGCAACGACCTTCAAACCGCCGGGGCGAATCGAGTCGTCCCTTGCCGGTTCGGCGAGCGAAGCCGGATCGATCACGAGGTTGCGAGGTTCGGGGCATTTCGCGATTAGTTCGGCGTTCTGGTCCTTGCCGATGCAATAGACGATCGGCCCGCGGAGAAGAGCCACGCGGCCGTCCTGCACTGCCCGGCCTCGCAGCAGTCGCCAAGCCATGGGCATCGAGATCCGTACCACGTCGCCGTCGTTCCACGTTCGATTGAGCACGAAGCGGCCGAGCTGTTGTTTCAGTGGGTCGATGGTTGCCGGGGCTTCGTCGTTCACGCGGACCGTGATCTTCTCGCACCATCGCGGCGTGCGGAACTGGAAGGAAAACGCAACCGGATTCTGTGTCGCAAAGGTCAGTTTCACGTCGCCGTCGTTCGGATAAGCGGTTTCCTGCACGATCGTGACAGTCAGTCCCTTCACGTCGAACGTCTTCTTCGAGTTGGCGAACAGATTCAAGGCGATTCCGCCCTCCGGCGTGCGGTAATAGACCTTCTGCGGCAACTCGGCCACCGCGCGGCGGTAGTTTCCGCAGCAGCAGAAGTAGTCGCGGGTGTCGTACCGGCGGTTGCCGGTGAACGGCGTGAAGTAGCGGATCCAGCGCCCGTCCGGCGAGTTGGCCGCCAGCAAGGCGTTATAGATGGTCCGTTCCAGCAGATCGCCGTAGCGCATGTCGCCTTCCAGCCGCATGAGGCTGTCGATCCAGCGCAGCACGTAGGCGGTGACGCACGATTCGCCGATCGCCCCGCGCCCGTTCTGATTGTAGGTGAAATGTTCACCTTCGGAACAGGAGCCGGTAACCAGCATGCCCCCCTCGCCCTTCTTGAGCAGTTCGTTCCGCATGAACTGGCTCATGCCGAGGAGATGCTCCTCGCCGGTCAGGCGGTACAACTCGGTCTGGGCATAGCAGCGGGCGAGCATGACGTAGACGTGGCAGGGGCGGCGGCTGAAGTCCTGCTCCCAAGTGCGCAGCGACGCCAGTTGAATCTCGCCACGGTTGTTTCCGTGGGGCACGTCGGCGGCGAAATCGAGGTAGCGATTGTCGCCCGTCACGCGATACAGCTCCAGCATCCCCTCCGGCAGGCCGGCGGTGCAGATCTGGCCGGCGTCGTAGCACGGGTTCTGGGGCGTGGGAAACGTCTTGAGGATGTAGTCACCCATGATTCTGGCGTTGGCCAGGGACTGGGGATTGCCCGTGCAGCGATAGTTCCGCACGAAGGCCAGGTTGATGTATTCCTGCTCGTGAAGGATCCAGTTGATATGGTCCTGGCGGTTCTCCGGCTCGACGTTCCAGAAGCCGAGGTAGCCGTCGGCGTCGCGCGACTTCACCAGTTCGTCGACGAGGTACTGAGTCCGCCGGGCGACTTTCGGATCGCCCGTGTAGGCGGCGAAGAGGCTGCCGGCGTCGATGACCTTGCCGACGCCGTAATAGACGTGGCTGCGGTCGCCGCGGTCCGTGCGGTGGCGAAAGTGATCGAGCCATTTTCCGTCCAGATCGACGACCATGTAGTTCCGGTAGATCAGGTTCGTGATGCGGCGACCGAGTTCTCCGCCAAGCTCCTCCTGGTTGAGCGTTACGCGGCAGAGCTTGTCCGGCACATGGGGCTTGACCGCGTCGAGAGGAACCTGGCAAGGCGGATTGGCCTGGAGCGAGGCAGACAGCAACAGGGAACAGAAGATCGTAAACAGGGTTGTCTTCATTGTTTGACTCCGAGAATTGCTGTTGCCGGCCTTAACGCCGTGTCGTTTACCGAGTCGGATCTACAAGTGTTGTTGTTCGCTCCGCGAACAAGCACCTTTTCGCGGAGCGAAAAACGACTATTTGCGACTGCAACTATCTGTCCGGTCCTACTTCACCACTGTGTCGCACGCCAAACGAAGGTACTGTTCGTATTCCCAGTTCCCGCTGCCGCCGGTTTGGCGAGTGATCACCAGGTCGAGGCTGGGGACGAAGGCGATCAGTTGTCCGCCGGAGCCGGGTTTGAATCGGGCGTCCTGCGGTATGCGTTCGCCCCGTCCGCCGTTCAGCCGTGCGGGCAATTCCCAGCCGTGCGAGAACGACTCCGCGGCACGGTTGAATCGCAATTCGGGTTCCTTGACGTCGTGGGTGGGGGCCGCCGTTTCGTCGACGAACCATTTGGGCACGACCTGCTTGTCTTGCCACCGCCCGCCGCGGAGCATGCAATAGGCAATTCTCGCCAGATCGCGGGCGGGCATGCCCAGACCGTGCGACGGGTGACGGCCGTAGCGCGTTTTGCCGTCCGGGCCGCCGCCGTCGAAGTACTCGAACGTCCAGTGTTCGACCCCGATCGGTTTGAAGAGGGTTTCGACGGCAAACTCGTCATAAGGCCTGCCGGTCACGTTCTCGCAGACCAGCGAGGCGTGGTAGAGAGCGAAGGACGAGTAGCCGCATTTCGTTCCCGGATCGAAGGCCAGGCGGGCCGTCAGGGGGTCGCCGTCGTGGCCCAGCACGTGTTGCCACGGCCCCCGGTTTCTTGCCCCGGTGGCCTCCGGCGTGATCCCCGAGGTGTGGTTGAGAAGCTGTTTGACCGTGATGCTCGCCTTGCGAGCGTCGCTCAGCGGCTGGGCCTGGGGAATGAAGTCGAACGCCCGGTCGTCGAACGTCATCTTCCGTGGCGTCAATCTCTGCCGGCTTCTTTCGGCGGCGATTCCAAGAACGGTTGCGCAGACCGCCTTGGAGACCGAGGCCACGCGGCGGGCGTCGGTTTTCGCACTGTTACCCCGCTCGACTTCGAGCACGATATACCCGCGGCGAACGACCACGGCTGCGAAGTCGCGGTTATCGCTCTTCCGCAACCATTCCTTCAGAGCGTCCAGCTTGGACGGGTCCATCCCGGCGACGCGGCGGACGTCTTCACGGTTGTCCAACGTTCGCCACCCTCCGGCCGATTCCGGCGGGGGGTAGTAATTGTCGCTGGCACCGGCACGGAACTCCTCGGCGGGGATCTGGCAGAGGACGGCGATACTCACGAGTGCCCAGCACGCTAGCCTGGTCATGACAATCTGCTCTGTTTTGGGGGTGAATCGTCGCTACGTGTTTCGTGCCGACGGGTCGGGCCGAATCTGCGGCGCAGGGCATCTTAGCAGAGGTTGGAGGGGCCTTTCAACTTGGCAGGGCGTCCGTGGTTCGGCGACTGAGGGACGACGGGGAAGGCAATCTGACAAGGGAATTCTTGGTGAGAAATGGACACCGTTGGTGAACGTTTATGGACGGTGATGATGGGGATGGCAGAGTGAACTTACCCACCCAGCCATTCATCGATTCTCTGATTGAGGTGATCCACCAGGAGCCGGGCGTGGGCGAGGGGCTGATCCTTGCCGATGAGGCCGTTGTCCTCGCGGTCGTAGAAGAACTGCGGAATCCCGCAGAAGGCGCGGTGGATGAAGACGTTGAGAATGTCCGGGTCGACGCGATGGTCGAGCGTCCAGCGGTAGGCCGGGATGTAGATCTTCCGCCGCGCGTCGACCAATCCGAGCAAGCGTTTCGAGTTTCCGAACTTGTGTCCGCTGGGCGTGCCGGCTCGCTTGCGGCCACGGCCCTCGAAGAAACGAGGGGCCGTCTTGCCGCGAATGACCTTGAGCCCTTGCCAGATCCCTTCGACGGAATCGGCCGTCCGGTCAGGCATCCCGGGGACCGGGATCCCGCCGTGCGGATAATCCGGACAGAATTGGTCCAGCGGCGGGGCGGCCGCGTTGCTCACGTCGATCCACACAACTCCTGACGGTGGAGACGCTCTCAGCACCTCGGCGTAGGGCAGGAATCGACATCTGGCCAACCTGCGGATCCGGGCCATGGGTTCGCCGGCCTGTAGGTGCCGTGCGCCGCACGGCTCCTGAATCTCCGAGCAATACTCCGCTTCAAGGACCCGTGCGGCGCCCGGGACCTACCTCTCAACGAAGCGCTAAAACGTGTACTCTTCCGGCAGATAGAGCAGCCGGCCGCACGACAGGCAGGTGACCGGCTTGCCCATCATCAGCTCGTTGATGCGATTGATCGGGATCTGGCGATTGCAGCCGCTGCAATAGTGGCCTTCGACCAGCGACAAGGCGTCTTCGCCTCGGCTGCGAACCAGGCGATTGTAAGACTCTTTGAACTCGCCGGGCAGTCCTTGCTCCACTTCCTTCATTTCCGCCTGCAATCGTTCGACATCCTCCTGGATGCCGGGGCGTTCTGCGGCAACAGCCTCCTTGGCCTTGGCAGCGTCTTCCTTGCCTTTGGCCAGTGCCTGCTCCGCCGCCACCACCCTCGCGGCCAGTTCGTCGACCTTTTCCATCCCTTCGAGAATCTCGTCGGCCAGCACGCTGTTGGCCATGCTGTCTGCCGCAATCTGATCTTTGAGGGCCTGGTACTCCCGGTTGTCGGACGCCTGGATCAATTGGCTCTCGCGCTTCTTGACGGCGGCTTCGCTCGTGCTCAACTGCAACTGCTTCTGATCGGTCGACACGCGAAGCTTCTGATGTTCGGCCTTGGTGTCGTCGTAGGCCTTCTGCAGCTTGGCCACCGACGCCTCGTGGGCCTTGATCAGCCGGGGCCCGCGAGCCAGCCGGCCTTTCAAGTCGTTCAACTGGCGGTGAATCCGGTGGAGGGTGCGCAGGGCTTCTGCAATCTCGTTCGTGTGTGATGCCATCTTGCGTCAGTTTGTGTTGGATTCCTGAGTATCAACAAAAAAAGCCGCCGGTTGTTGGACCGGCGGCTTGACGTTTCGCGTCAGCCTGCAACTCGCTCGATGAATCCTTCGAGCTGCTTGCTGCGGACTGGGTGCTGCAGCTTCCGCACAGCTTTGGCCTCGATCTGCCGCACGCGTTCGCGTGTGACCTTGAAGATCCGACCGACTTCCTCCAGCGTGTAGGTGTAGCCATCGCCCAGGCCGTAGCGCAGCCGAATAATCTCCCTCTCCCGGTAGGTAAGGGTCTTGAGCAGGCTCTCGATCTTCTCGCGAAGTAGCTCATTATTGGCGGATCGCTCGGGACGGGCGGTAGCGTCGTCTTCGATGAACTCCCCGAAGCTGCTGTCCTCGCTTTCCCCCACCGGACGGTCGAGACTCACCGGCTGGCGACCGATATTCAAGACGCGTTTGGTTTCTTCGAGCGAAAGATCAGCGGCTCGGGCCGTTTCCTCTGTTGTCGGCTCTCGCCCGAATTCCTGCAAGAGCCTCTTGGAGGTATTCTTCAGTTTACTCAATACATCGATCATGTGCACGGGGATGCGGATCGTCCGGGCCTGATCGGCGATCGCCCGGGTGATTGCCTGGCGAATCCACCAGGTGGCGTAGGTCGAAAACTTGTAGCCCCGGCGGTATTCGTACTTGTCGACCGCCCGCATCAGGCCCGTATTCCCCTCCTGAATCAGGTCCAGGAAGCTCAACCCCCGATTGCGGTACTTCTTGGCAATCGAGACAACCAACCGCAGGTTTCCGCTGGACAATTGGCGCTTGGTGGCCTCGTAATCCTGGAAATGGCGGCGCATCTGCTGGCAACGGCGGCGCAGGCTCCGGGGACTCTCTTGGGTGAGGGTCATCAGGTCGCGAAGTTCCCGGCGCAGGTTGGCTCGTTGCTCGCGGGTGGCCGGGGTATCAATCAGCAGATGGAGCCGCTCGCGGATTTCTTCCATCCGACTGCAGACTTCCTCCAATTGACGCATCATGGCCTGCACTCGCCTGGTCCGCAGGCTCAATTCTTCCAACAGCACCAGGATTTTGCGCCGCCGGCGAATGAAGCGTTTGCGGGTGGCAGCCTTCACCTCGGTGTCGGTGCCCCGGCGAATCAGCAGCCCGAAATCCTGCCGACTCGCGTTCAGCAGGTGTTCGAGAGTCCGCAAGTTGCTCGGCATGCGAGCCTGAATCTGTTCCTTGGTAAGGCGTTCGGTCAACGAGACCTTGATCGTTCGATCGAACGGCAGAACGCCCTTGTGAACCTTGGCCAGAATGCTGAACGCGTTCTGCACGCCCAGGTGACAGCCCAGAACGGACCGGCGAAAGCGCTTCCGCGTCATTTCGATCTTCTTGGCCAGCGAGATCTCTTCCTCCCTCGCCAGAAGGGGAATCTCGGCCATCTGGCCCAGGTAGAGCCGAATCGGATCGTTGCTCCACTTGGCGAACTCGGCCGGCTCGACCGGCCTGACGTTGGCGTCGACGGGCACTTCTCCCTCGCCCAGTTCCGACGCCTCCATGTCGTCGTGCTGCTCCGAGCCACTCGAGACTGCGGGGTCGTAGAACTCCCCCTCGGGCGGTTCGGTAACCAGTTCGATGCCTCGTTCGTCGAGAAGGAACAGAAGATTGTCGAGCTTGTCGGGATCGACTTCATCGTCGGGCAAGACTCGCGTGACCTCGTCGTAGGTCAAGTAACCTTGAGATTTCCCCTTGGCAAGTAATTCACGCATTTCCTTGTCGAGGTGGTCCACCGTATTCTCCTTCCACGCCTGCCATGGCGCGCTGGATCCATCACTATGAGACGCAGCAGTGTGCCGCCTGCGGGGGGTGCCCGCCGCTGCGTTTGGCCCGAAACAAGGCCCTCACCCGTCCGTGGGTTCGGAAATACCGTGCCGGGCGCGTTGTTGCGCGAGCATCTTCAAAAAAAGCTCGTCTTGTTGACCCTCGTCCAATCCTCCTTCGCGAAGGGTTCCGGTTATCTTCGGATACTGCTTCTCCAGTTCGCGCCGCTGAAACCGCCGGATCCACTCGTCGAGCAGGGCCTCCGGACTGTCGGTCTCCTTGGCCACGGCGCCCTCGTCCAAATCGACAAGGAAGGCCTTGGAAGCGGCGTCTTCAAACTCCAACATAAGCCGATCAAACGTCGGCGTGATTCCTTCGTCCGCCAGGGCGCACGATTTCGAAAACACCCTGCGAGCCGGCGGAAACGCAAGCTGCTCGGGCCTGACGTGCTCGCGAGCCGCAGCCAGCAATTCCGGGCGGCGCAGCAAAATCTCCAGGAGCTCACGCTCCAAAGGCGTGATTCTTTCCCGGGGCCGGTCCGATTCCGGTCCGAGCTCCGCGGCGTCCGCATCGTTGCGGTAGACGGGACGTTGCGCCGCCGAACGCCGCAACGACGTGAGCCGGCGGCGAACCTCCTCTTCAGGGACCCGAAAGCTGTGCGCCAGCCGGGTGAGCGCTCTCTCGATCCGAAGCACTCCGCCGGCAGTCGAGTCGGATCGAAGCCGCGGCGCCTTGGCCAGAATGGCCACCATCCGTTCCAACGCTTCACTCGATGCGTGAATGTCGCTCGCCAGATCGATATCGCGAGTCACCGATCGGAAAGCATGCTCCAAGGCATCGACGGTTCGTGTCTCCAAGAGGTCGGCGAACGCTTCCCGACCGTGCTCGAGCAGAAACTCGCAAGGATCGCTGTCGTCGGGCAAGGTGAGAACTTGCAGGTCGACGTTCTCGGCAATGAATAGTTCGAGAACCTCGTTGGCCCGCTTCTGCCCGGCTTCGTCGCCGTCGAGCACCAGCACGATCCGATCGGCGAAGCGTTTCAGGATCTTGACGTGATCCGGCCCCAAGGCCGTGCCCAGAACGGCGACCGCGTTTTCGAAGCCGAACTGATGGGCCACGATGCAGTCGGTGTAGCCTTCCATGACCATCACGGTGTGGCTCTTGCGGATGGCCTCGCGAGCCACGTCCAAGCCGTACAGCAATTTGTGTTTCGTAAACAGCGGTGTTTCCGGCGAGTTCACGTACTTGGCGGGGCTGGCCAATCCCGACTCGGGCAGGAGTCTGCCGCCGATCCCCACCGCTCGGTCCTGGGTGTCTCGAATCGAGAACAACAGCCGGCCCCGAAAACGGTCGTAGTAGCCCGGTCCCTCCTGGGAGCGCGCGAGAATGCCGATCGTCTCCAGGACGGCGGCTCGTGCGGGGCTGCCGCCGGCGAGGTTCAACAACCAGTCGCGACGGTTCGGGGCGAAGCCGATGTGAAACTTACGGATACTGTCTTCCGTGATCCCCCGCTCCTGGAGGTAGCGGCGGGCCGGATCGGCGTCGTCCGATTCGAGCAGGCATCGGTGATACTGCTGTTCGGCCCAGGCCATGGCCCGATAGAGGGCCTGCTTCCCTTCGCCGCTGATGGGACCGGAGACCGGTTGGGCAGAGCCCGTATCTTGGCGGGGGGCATTCGGCACGGATCTTCGACGCAGCGGTTCGAGCGTAATTCCCGCCTGGTCGGCCAACATCTCAAGGGCTTCGCGGAAGTCGACGCCTTCCATCTGCATGATGAAACTGAAGACGTCGCCGCCGATTTCACAGACCCAGCATTTGAAGGACTGTCGTTCGGGGTTGACCTGGAGACTGGGCTTGGTGTCGTCGTGCCAGGGACACAAACCCACGTAGTTGCGGCCTTGACGCCGCAATTGAATGTATTTTCCGACGAGATCAACAATGTCGGTCGCTTGTCGGACCTGCTCTTTCGAGTCCAGTGGCGAGGCAAAAGACACCGTTGGCTCCCGTGCGTCAAGATGCGCGAATTCCATTCCACATCCACGGTCACGAGTCGACAATTCCATTTGTCGCACTGCCCGGAACGTACAGGCCTCCTCATCAAGCGAGCAGCCATAACCGGCGCAGCGGCGTGATTATAGACGGAATGGCAAAACCGGTCAAGAATTCCAATTCTACCGTTCGAGGCCGGTCGAGCTAGCAGTGCTAGCACCGCGATTGACTCCTCAATTTGGGCGGTAACTCTTACTGGGCGGTGGTTCCGCTGACCGTCCCTGGGTGGGCCCGCCGGCCATGTCCGGTCGTCGGGGTGGGGCAAGCTGCACAGCAATTGGAGCAGAAATTGGCACCTTCCGCGGGCACATCCGCCCGCAAAGTTCTCCCAGATCGCCGGCCTTCTGCACGCAGAAACATTTGCCCCAGCGAAACACTAACCCTTTTAGTGAAAAGTATTTGCGACCTCTCAAGGGGCCTGCGCCCCGAAGCCGATACGACATTTGACCCTCAGCGTAGCGTGCAGAATTCTCGCAAGCGGACGTTGTGGGGGCACGCCGGCAAAACCGATGGTCTCATCGAACCAAGGAGAGTTCGACGGTGCTGACGTGATGGTTGTTTTGAACTGAGGTTGGCATCCCGCGCGATGATCCGACAGTCCACTCGATCAGGAGTCGGTTCTATCCCATGGGAGAACCCACCCAAGGCAAGGTAAGCCGCGTCGCACACGGCCGACTGTGACGCGTCGCGTGTTGGACCCGGATCCGAAACGAGCCACCCCGGTTCAAGTGAAAAGGAGAGTTTGCACAATGAGAGGCAAGATCGTTTTATTGGCGCTCGCAGCGAGTATCGCCATGTGCGGTCAGGGGTTTGCCGGACTGCTTGACGGCGGCTGCTCGTCATGTGCCCCTGCCTGCGAGAAAGCCTGTGAGCCCGCCTGTGAGCCCGCCTGCGGGCCCACCTGCTGTGAACCCTGCTGCAAGCCGTGCGATCTGTTCGCCGGCCTCAGGGGACTGTTTGCCTGCAAGAGCTGCTGCAATACCGGCTGCGATGCATGTGAGCCGGCCTGCGCCGAGCCCAAGTGCTGTGCGCCCGAGCCCGCCTGCTGCGAGCCGAGCTGCTGCGAGCCCTGCTGCCGCCAGCCCTTGCTGCCGATTCTGAAGCACAAGCCGATCTGCGGCAAGTCGTGCTGCGAACCGGCCTGTGAGCCCGCCTGCGAACCGGCCTGTGAACCGAGCTGCCGTCGTCCGCTGCTGCCCTTGCTGAAGTGCAAGATCGGCTGCGGCTGCGGTTCGTGCTGCGAACCGGCCTGCGAGCCCGCTTGTGAGCCCGCCTGTGAGCCGAGCTGCAATGCCTGCTGCAAGCGACGTTGCACGCCGATCCTCGACCTGCTCAACGGCCTGTTCTGCTGCCACCGTTGCTGCTGCTGCGAGTCGGCCGGCTGCTGTGAGCCCGCCGGCTGTGGCTGTGGCTGTGGCGGCGGCGAAGGTGCTGCTCCGGCTGCGGCCCCGGCTGAAGAAGCCGCTCCGTTGCCGGTTGCCCCGAAAGCCGATCCCTCGGCCTCGGTGCTCCGCGCTCCCCGTCAACTCGTTCTTCGCTGATCGACAGACAACGTAGACCCAGTTAATCCACAGCAGGCCTGCTCCCGAGAACGTCTCGAAGCAGGCCTGCTGCTTTTCTTGGGGCCATCAGAAAGCGACGAAGCCCGATCAGAAAACCCGCCTCAGGAAATTCAACACCTCGAAATGAAACGCCCCCGGATCGTTCATATACGCGGCATGGCCCGCTCCGCGGATGATCACCTTCTCGCCGTCGGCCACTGCCTCAACCAGCATGTCGGCGTGCTGCTGGGGAACGAGCGAGTCTCTCTCGCCCCAGATCGCCAGGACCGGCACGCCGATCTTCTTGAGATTCCTGGCATTCTCGGAGATCGCAACCGGCGCGACGGCCACCAGCCCGGAGGCCCCGTCGGACTCGGCGATCAGCCAGGGCAGAGCGAGCCGCCCGCTCATCGAAGGAACTACCACGACCGGGCGTTCCATCTCCAACGCCGTGAGCAATTCAACGATCCACTGCCTGCGCTGTTTGGCGTCCATTTCCAGGCTGCCCGCCGAGCCGCCGAAACCCGGCAGATCGACGGCCACGGCCCGGTAACCCTCCTTGGCCAGGATGTCGAGCGTGCCGATTTGCCGCCACGTCTCAGCGCTGAAACTGGCGCCGTGCAGCAACAGCACGTTCTTCGAATGATGCGATCCCGACTCGAGATAATGAACGTTTTGTGACTTGATTCCGATCGATTTTGACGTAACGGGCACGAGCGGTTCCCCTCCTCCAGGCCGCGTCCCCTCGCGGCCGTTTCCTGGTACGTTTCTGGTCCACAATCGCCATGATAGCGACGCGCTTTGTGCCGTTCCAGAGAGTCGCCGGAAGGGTTGGCGTATGAGCATGCGGACGAACTGTCGGACAGTATCGCCGGTTGCGGCATGAACTCAGGGCGATTCGCTGCCCACTCCCTGGACCGAACCGCCGGCCGATTCACCAATCTTCCGTATCGGGACCTGAACCTCCCAATACTGTCGATCGCGCGGTACAAAGGGACTGTTGTATCCCAGCACTCGCAGCGATCCGGCAATCGCGTATTCGGAATGCTCGTCGAGCCACGACATGAGCCGATCGCGGGCCTCCTCGATCTTTGCATCCGACCGGGAACCGTTGAGTCCGAACGACACAACCGTCACCGGTTCCGCATCGATCACCTCAACGCTGCCGTCAGTGCCGGCTTGTCCCATCTCGGGATTGCCGTAGAGAAAGGCCATCGATTCTTCGGCTGGGTCTTCTGAGACCGCGTCTCCGTAGTCCATCTCGACCGGTGTCGTCATAGCGATTTCGTGACGCTTGATGTGGCGGAACAATGTCCAGAACGCGGTGCCACCGCTCTTCGAGACAGCCATTCGATAGCTCGGATACTCCTTCTATCAGTGTTCACTCAGCAAATGCCGCAAGGCCGACTCGAGCTCGGCATGCCGGAAGGCATAGCCCGAGTCGAGCAACCGATTCGGTAGCGCTCGGGCGCTGGCCAGCAGCAGCTCGTCGGCCATCGGCCCCAAGGCCAGACGAAGTGCGGCCGAGGGAGCAGGAAGCCATGCCGGACGCCGCAACACTCTTGCCAGAACGGCCGTGAACTCGCGATTCGTCACCGGTGCTGGGGCCGTCATATTGACCGGGCCCGAAAGGCTGGCGTTAGCCAGAACGTGCTCGACGGCCCCAACCGCGTCATCGATTCCGATCCAACTCCAGTACTGCTCGCCCGTGCCAAGCCGGCCGCCCAGTCCCAAGCGGAACAAGGGCAGCATCTGCCGCAGCGCTCCGCCGTTCGGAGCAAGGACGACTCCGAACCGAAGATTAACAACACGGATCCCGGCCGCCCGAGCCGGCTCCGCCGCCGCTTCCCATTCGGCACACACTTGGGCAAGAAAGCTCTTCCCGGCAGCAGCTTCTTCGCTCAGACACTCTTGGCCACGATCCCCGTAGTAACCCACCGCCGAGGCACAGATAAGAACCTGGGGCGGCCGTTCCAGTCGAGCAATTGTGTCTGCCAGTAGACGGGTCGATCCCACCCGGCTGTCCCGAATTCGTTTTCGCTTTTCCTCGCTCCACCGGCCGGATGCGATACTTTCGCCCGCCAGGTGGACGACCGCGTCGACCCCTTCGAGATCGGCCGGATCAAGCCGGCTGGCGGCAGGATCCCAGGCGATATCACCGGCCGCTCGATCGGGCTCGCGGCGAACCAGTCGCCGAACACGATTTCCTCCCGAGATCAGCGAGGAAATCAACGCCGATCCAACCAGTCCCGAACTCCCCGAGACTGCGATCTTCACGTCGGCACCTCCCTCAAGGCTCCAAAAATTCGTTCAAATCGTTCTTGGAATCATACGAGGAGACCCTTTCCGGGCAAGGGCATCGCCACTCCAACGACCCGCAGCCACGACACAGTCTTCGTAACCGCCGTTTGACAAACGACTTCCGCACAAACCGCGGTTCCCACGCGAGAACTTGGACATATCCGCCGGATCCAAATGCAGATTTTGTCGCAACCCGAAAGCTCCTGTTCCTGGGTCCGTCGCAGGCGAACGTTTCACGCCGTTTCGCCGTGCGGTACCATGGGACCGGCGCTTTGGCCAAGCCGATCCGGCATTTCCGCCAACCACCCCCGTCGCCATCCCCGGTTTTAATCCTAATCTTAATCCTTACAGCCTTGCCGATCGTGTTCTCCCTCCTGGGCCAATTCGCCGGCGCACGATGGTGAGGGCGGGTGACGGGGTGTGATTAAGATCAAGATTATGATCAAGACTAAGAAATGGAGGTAACACACCATGAAGGCAACACGACCGCTCCTCTTGATCCTCACCGGTTTGGCTATCGGGCTCGGTTGCGAAAGGGCAGGTGCCGCCGACCGCCCCAATATCGTCGTCATCTTTGCCGACGACCTCGGCTACGGCGACCTGGCCTGTTTCGGGCACCCCAAGTTCAAGACGCCGCGTTTGGATCGCATGGCCGAGGAGGGGGCCCGGCTGACGAACTTCTATGTGCCCATGCCGTTCTGCGCCCCGTCGCGAGGCAGCATTCTCACGGGCCGTTATCCGTTCCGCCACGGCGTCGTTCGCAACCCGTGCCCCGACGCGGGAGTCAACGACGTGGGCCTGCCCGCTTCTGAGATCACCGTCGCCGAAGCCTTGCGCGAAGCGGGCTACGCCACCTGCTGCATCGGCAAGTGGCACCTCGGCCACGTGCCCGGCTTCTTCCCTCGCCAGCACGGTTTCGACGAATACCTCGGCATCCTCTACTCAAACGACATGCGCCCCGTCGAGCTGATCGAGGGCGAGACGCGGGTCGAGTACCCCGTCGTGCAGGCCACGCTCACCAAACGCTACACCGAGCGGGCGCTTCGGTTCATCACGGCCCAGCGTGACCGGCCCTTCTTCCTCTACCTCCCCCATGCCATGCCCCACAAGCCGCTGGCGGCCTCCGAAGGCTTCTACCGGAAATCGGGAGCCGGCCTCTACGGCGACGTGATCGCCGAACTCGATTGGTCCGTGGGCACGATCCTCGACAAGCTCAACGAGTTGGGCCTCGACAAGCAGACCCTGGTCGTTTTCACCTCGGACAACGGCCCTTGGTTCGGCGGCTACTCGGGTGGACTCCGCGGAATGAAAGGCCAGCAATGGGAAGGCGGCGTCCGTGTGCCCATGATCGCCCGCTGGCCCGGCACGATTCCCCCCGGCCAGACGATCGGCGAGATGGCGGGCAGCGTGGACATTCTGCCGACCGCGATTCAACTGGCCGGCGCCGCTCTGCCCCAGGATCGCACGATCGACGGCCGCGACATCATGCCCTTGCTCACCCGGCAGGCCCCCAGCCCGCATGAGATTCTCATCGCCCAAACGGGGCCGAAAGTGACGACGGTGATCAGCAGCCGCTGGAAACTGCACGTCAAAGCCCCGTCCCCCTGGCCGCGCAACCAGATCAACAAGGCCGACTGGGTCGACCCCCGCGGCCCGGACGGCAGCACGATCATCGCCCCGCCCGAGCAGGCTACGCCGCTGGAGATCCCCGATCCCGGCACCGGCGACGGCTGTCCGGGGGCCGACGGGATTCTGTTCGATCTGGCGGCCGATCCGTCGGAGCAGACCGACGTCTCTGCCGCACACCCCGACGTCGTCGCCCGTCTGATGAAGAGCTACAACGATCTCCTCGCCGATGCGCCCCCCGAGGCCCGCCCGGCGGGCAAGAAGCAGGTGCCCGCCGCGGCAGGACCACAGAAGGCCCGTCGCAGCGGAGGGTGACGACGGCTATCGTTGACGTTCACAGCAGGCGACCTGGTGGCCTCCTTCTCCAAGATCTGTTAGGCTAATGGGTTAACCTATTTCGGCTCGGACCCGGACCGAATGACCGGACTTGCCCGAACCTGTCCCTCGCAAGAACAGTCCAGTCCCTGAAGAGGAATACGCACGGATGGCTGCCACGGAAACAATCCCGGACATCAAGCCCACGAAGCCCCGGCGGGAGAACCTCCGAGAGGGGGAAGTGTTGTGCCAATACTGCACGGCCAAGTGCTGCCGATACTTCGCCCTCCCCATCGATGAGCCCAAGAAGTGGAAGGATTTTGAATACATCCGCTGGTATCTGCTCCACGATCACGCGACCGTATTCATCGAGGACGACTCCTGGTATCTGCTGGTCCACACCAAATGCAAGCACCTCGGCGACGACCACCTGTGCCAGGCCTACGAAACTCGACCGCAGATCTGTCGCGACTACACGACCGACAAGTGCGAGTACGAGGACGACTGGGTCTACGACCACTACTTTGAGACCCCCGAGCAGGTCGCCGAGTATGCCGAAGCCGTGCTCCCCGTTCGGAAAGGCCGCACGATTCGCACCCCCAAGCCCGACCCGCTGAGGGTGATTCGAACTATGAGCCATGAGCTGTGAACTGTGAACTGTGAGCCGCGAACGCAGGCCTGAACCCCGAACCCTGAACCCCGAACCCTGACAACTGACTCCAGTGTCTGATCAACGCATTTCCCCCCGCACGCTGAAAGGTTTCCGCGACTATCTGCCCGAGGCGATGATCCCTCGCGAGCGGCTCATCGAGACGGCCCGGACCGTCTATCGCTCTTACGGCTTCAGCCCCATCGATACCCCGGCGCTGGAATATCTGGAGATCCTGGCGGGCAAGGGGGGCGAGGAGACCGACAAGCAGCTCTACAAGTTTCAGGACCAAGGCGATCGCTGGGTGGGGATGCGATTCGACCTGACCGTGCCCCTGGCCCGTTTTGCCGCCCAGCACATCGGCACGCTGGGCACGCCCTTCAAGCGCTATCACATCGCCACCGTCTGGCGCGGGGAGAAGCAGCAACGGGGCCGCTACCGCGAATTCATGCAGTGCGATTTCGACACGATCGGCACGCTCTCGGTGGCGGCCGACATCGAAACGGCCCTGGTCATCCACGACCTCTTCCGCATCATCGGCTTCGACGCCTTCACCATCCGCGTCAACAACCGCTTGGTGCTCACCGGGTTGCTGGAGCGGTTGGAGCTAGCCGACCAGGCCACGCCGATCCTCCGCGCCATCGACAAGCTGGCAAAGATCGGTCCGGACCTGGTGGCCGAAGAGATGCAGGCCACGGCCGGAATGAGCCCGGCCCAGTCGGCGGAAGTCCTCCGTCTGGCCGACATTCAGGGCACCAACGACGAGATCCTTTCGCAGCTTGACCCCCTCGTGGCCGGAAGTCAGAAAGGGGCCGAAGGTATCACTCGCCTCGACCAGTTGCTCCAGGCCGTGCAGGCGGCCGGCGTGCCCCAGCAGCGGCTGGTACTCGACGTCTCGATCGCCCGGGGGCTCGACTACTACACGGGCACGATCTACGAGACCTTTCTCGACGCGCTGCCGGGCATCGGCAGCGTTTGTTCCGGCGGACGCTACGACAACCTGGCGGAACTCTACACCAAGCAGGAACTGCCGGGCATCGGTGCTTCGCTCGGGCTGGATCGTCTGCTGGCCGCCATGGAAGAACTGCAAATGATCGAGAAGGTGCAAACCCCGGCGCCCGTCTTCATTCCTTTCTTCGACCAGGATCGCCTCCACGAATACCTGCAACTGGCGTCCACGCTCCGCGCCGCCGGAATCGGCGTCGAGATCTACCCGGAACCGAAGAAACTGGGCCAGCAACTGAAGTACGCCGACCGTCGCGGTTTCCGCGTCGCGCTGATCGCCGGCCGCAACGAGTTCGAGTCCGGCACCTGCCAGGTGAAGGACCTGGCCGCTGCCACCCAACAGGACGTTCCTCTGACGAGCGACGGCGCAGCCCTCGTTGCCGCCGTTCGGGCCCTGCTGGCCCGTGGGTCGCTCCTGCCGGGTGCGACTGGTGCGGGCCCCACATGAGCGCCGTTCTCGGCGTCCTGGCGACTTCCCACATGGTTGCCTCGCTGAAGAGGCGATAGTGACACTCGGCAAGAGTCACCCACTATGTGTCCGACCTTGCGAGCGCCCCTTCTGTTGGGTACGCTTAGGTTCGAGTTGATCCGTCCGAGCGGCATTCTTCGAACCAGGAGTTCACGCCATGAAACGACAGCCTGCTCTCCCCTCGTGCAGATGTGGTTGCAGTGATGGAATCGACCGCCGCGTATTCCTCACCGCGATGGGCGCCGCGGCCGGGGGAATCACCTGGGCAAGTTTGTCGGCGCAGGACGCTGAGGCGGCAACGCCCGTCAACAAGAAGGAAGGGGCAACGATTCGCTGCGTCTTCCTCTATCCGCCGTCGAGCACCTTCGCCGACGATCCCGACGGTTGGTGGAGTTGGCCCGGCAACGACTTCGATGCGGAAGGCCGGCAGAAACAGTACATGGCCGCCTTGGGCGGGATGGAGAAGCGGCTGGGCGCCAAGATCGTCGTCGACCCAAAACCCGTCGCCTCGAAAGACGACGCCCAACGCGTTGCTGCGGAACTCCAGGCCTCCAAGCCCGACGGGTTGCTCCTGGTCATGTTCTACAATCGCAGCCTGAGCGACGCCGACCTGATCCTGCAGACCGCCGAAGAGCTGGGCCTGCCGACGGTCTTCTTCATCGGCCTGGGCGTCAAGCACGGCGCCGTCGGACAGTATCGCCGGCCGGGCGTTTACTTCATCCAGTCGCTCGACAACCTCGACGCCATCGAATACGGCGTTCGCATGATCAACACGAAGAAGCTGCTCGGCCAGAGCAAGCTGCTCAGCATCACCGAGGCCCCCGAGCCCCGCGAGGGAACCGAGAAGTTCTTCGGGATCAAGGTCCGCGTGATTCCTTTCGATAGCTACGCCAAGGAGTTCGCCGAGGTGAAACTCGGCACGGAAGCGGCTGAGCTAATCAAGGGGTTTAAGAGCGGGGCCGGCGAGATCCGGGGAGTCACCGAGGAGGCGTTTGAGAACGCCGCCCGGGCCCATTTCGCGCTCAAGAAGATGCTGGCCGACGAAGGGGCCGACGGGCTGACCATGAACTGCCTGCGCCGGGGAATGCTCAAGCCGTGCATGAGCTTCGCCACCCTCAACGGGCAATTAATTCCGGCCGCCTGCGAGAACGATTTCGGGGCCGTCTATACCCAACTCATCGGCCAACTGCTCACCGGCCGTCCGGGGTTCCAGGCAAACCCCTGCTACGACACGGAGAGCAACCACTACTATGCCTCCCACTGCACTTGCACCACCAGGCTGCACGGGCCTGAGGGACGCGAGGAGAAGTATCTGCTCCGGCGATTTGCCCACACGAACGAAGGCAGTTGTGCGATCCAGGTCTTCTGGCCCGAGGGCGAACCGGTGACAGTGGCCAAGTACTACACCGGCGAACCGGCCAAGTTCGACGTCTACGCCGGCCGCGTCGTCACGTCGCACCCCATGCCCCCGGCCGCCGGCTGCACCACCAACGTCGAAGTCGAGATCACCGACCGCCCCGACGCCTGCATGGTCGCCGGCCATCACAACCTGATCTTCTGCGGCGACTACGCCAGGCAGTTCCGCCTGTTTGCCAACCTCATGCGAATGGAGTTGGCAGACACCGGATTTGTTGCATAATACCTCTATGTTCAACGAATCCACCGCCCATTTCGAACCTGTCCACTTCGTCGCCGGCACCCAGGCCGGATTCAGCGACGAGACGGTTGTCCTGCTGCGCCGGCGGCTCCTGGCGGCCGTGGCCCTCCTGGTCGCCGTCATGGCCTTCGGGGTCGTTGCCGACTTTCTTCAGGGCGACGTGCTCTGGTTCGGCGTACGATCGGTCGTGCTGGTGGCACTGATCAGTGCGGTCGTATTGCTGCGCTCGAAGAGGGTTCTGACGGTCGCCCAGCTTCGCGCCCTGGAAGTAGCCTGCTTCGGAATCGCAGCCGCCCAGATCCTGCTGGTGACGTCCAGCTTCCTCTACGATTTCGCGGCCGAGAACGACGCCGTCTCGGCCGTCAACGCCGCGGGGCACATGTTCACCGCCTGGGCGTTCCTCACGCTGCTCTACGGAATGTTCATCCCCAACGACTGGCGCCGCGCGGCCTGGATCCTCGGCCCTGCCGCCTTCGTCCCGCTCGTCACGGGCCTGTTGCTCGAGTGTCGCGAACCGGCGATTGCCGTCCTGCTACCCGATGATCACTTCGGCCTACCCATCTGGGCGCCCTTCCTGGCGTCGATTACCGCCGTGTTCGGGGCCCACGTGATCTACACGGTGCGGCGAGAGGCCTTTGAAGCCAAGCAACTCGGCCAGTATCGGCTCAAGGACAAGCTGGGTTCCGGCGGCATGGGCGAGGTCTACGAAGCCGAGCACCAACTGCTCAAGCGGCCTTGCGCCGTCAAGCTGATCCGGCCCGACAAGGCCGGCGACAAGACGATACTGGCCCGCTTCGAACGCGAAGTCCGCGCCACCGCCGCCCTGACGCACTGGAACGTGATCGCCATCTACGACTACGGCCGGAGCGACGACGGCACGTTCTACTACGTGATGGAATTACTGCCCGGCATGAGCCTCGACCACCTCATCCGCAAGTGCCGCGTCCTGCCGGCCGATCGGGCCATCCATTTCCTCCACCAAGCCTGTGCCGCATTGAGCGAAGCCCATGCGAAGGGCCTCTTCCATCGCGACATCAAGCCGGCCAATATCTTCGCCACCGAGCGTGGGGGCGTTTACGATGTCGCCAAGGTCCTCGACTTTGGGCTCGTCCGCGAAACGCTGACCAGTCTGGGCGAAGCCAATCTGACCCAGGCCGGCACGTTTAGCGGATCGCCGCTCTACATGTGTCCCGAGCAGGCCAAGTCCTACGACAAGCTCGATGCCCGCAGCGACATCTACTCGCTGGGGGCCGTCGCCTATCATCTCGTCACCGGCATCCCGCCCTTCTCCGGCGATAGCTCCTGGGACATCATCCTGGCCCACAGCCGCGACCCGGTCGATCCGCCCTCCAAAGTCCGCGACCTGCCGGCCGACCTCGAGCAGGTCATCCTGAAATGCTTGGAAAAAGCCCCCGAGAACCGCTACCAGACCGCCGCCGAACTGGCCGCCGCCCTGGAAGCCTGTGAAGCCTTCGGCAAGTGGACGCCCGAACGGGCGAAGAAGTGGTGGGAGGAGAAGTAGCAGCCCCAATCGCTCAGTTCCGCGAATGGAGTACTCTTCTTCAGCGGACCGTGCTACCATCAGAGTCTGGCCAACTACGCTGCCCCGCACCCCAGGAGTCTCTCCCCATGTCGCCTCTTCGTCCGGCAATTCTGATAACCCTATGCACTGCCGGCGTCTCGTTTGCCGCAGAACCCTCCAGTCGCGTGCTCCATCGATTCGATGCTCCTGAGGCGGTGCAGGCCGTCGCGGTCGACGACGCTCACTTCTACGCCATCGCCAATACGGTCATCGGCAAATACGAGAAGGAGAGCGGCAAGTTGGTCGGGCGATGGAAGGCCTCGGAGGAGACACCACTCAAGCACATGAACGCCGGGATCGTTCTGGAGGGGAAGCTCTACTGCGCCCATTCCAACTATCCCCACGTCCCCGAAGCCAGTTCGGTCGAGATCTTCGATACTGCAACTCTCGAACACGTCGGCAGTCACAGCTTCGGCATCTACGAAGGCTCCCTCACCTGGGTCGACTGGCACGACGACGCCTGGTGGGCCGTCTTTGCCCATTACTCCAGCAAGGCCGGCGACGACCCCTTCGCCAAGCCGACGGCCTACACCTCGCTGGTCAAATTCGATCCCCAGTGGCGGCGGATGGCGGGCTGGACGTTTCCCGAAGAACTTCTGGAACGATTCACCCCACAGAGCTGCTCCGGCGGCGGCTGGGGCCCCGACGGGCAGCTCTACTCCACCGGTCACGACCTGGCAGAAATCTATCAACTGGAGCTTCCCGAGGCCGGCTCGACGCTGGTTCTGAAGAAGATCATCCCCGTCGAGATCACCGGGCAGGGCGTCGCCTGGGACAAGAGCCGCCCCGGAGTTCTGTATGGCATCAATCGCGCCAAGAAGCAGGTGATCGTGTCGGAGATCGTGACCGAATAGCGCTGGATAGGTGCGACCGAATGTGAAGCTGATCGAAGCGATGAGCTGAGTGGGTGACGCCTGCCGGGCGTCACTCAGATCAACTGGATACCTCCTCCCCGGTGTCGCACAGGCCGGCGGCCTTCGAACGGTCGCACTTGCGAGTGCGACCAGGAGAACTGCAAAGTCCTCTTGTGGCAAGAAAGTAGCAGGCACTCTCCGAGCGCCGTTCGCGGGAAATCGGGATTTCCGGCAGTTCTGCGGACGGCACGGCGGAGCGTGCCTGCTACTTTCTTTGGCGGACGGCACGGCGGAGCGTGCCTGCTACTCTGCAGTTCCCCTGCAAGTGCGACCCACTTTCTTTGTGGGCGGCCCGCCGGGTTGGTACAATAGGCGTCTGTTTCCAGCCCGCGGCTTTCTCCGTTGCACCAAGGGAGCTTGATCATGAGGACCCGCACCTGGCTCGTCTTCGTTGCCGTAGCGTGTTCGACATTCCTCGGGCTGGCGGCTGAACAAGCCGCAGGGGCCGAGCGGCCGAACGTGCTGTTCATCTTCACCGACGACCAGCGGTGGGACACGATCGCTGCCCTGGGCAATCCCGAGATCAAGACGCCCAACACGGACCGGCTCGTCGACGAAGGCTTCACCTTCGACAACGCCTACTGCATGGGCTCGATGGTCGGGGCCGTCTGCCTGCCCAGCCGCACGATGCTGGCCACCGGCCGTTCGCTTTGGCGGATTCCGGAGAATCCTCGTGCCAAGACCGCCCCGCCGGGCGTGCCGCTGCTGCCGGTCGTCATGAACGAGGCCGGCTACGTGACCTTCCATTGCGGCAAGGCCGGCAACGCCTGCACCTTCAGCAACGCGGCCTTTCAAACGAACATCACCATGGAGAAACGCTCGGCCGACTCGGCCACCGAGTGCGGCAACCACGCCGTCGAGTTTCTCGAGAACCACGACGGCACGAAACCGTTCTTCATTTACCTGGCGCCGCCCGTCCCGCACGACCCGCGGCTGGCGCCGGCCGAGTTCGTCAATCTCTACGACCCGGCCAAGTTGACCCTGTCGAAGAACTTCATGCCGGAGCACGCGTTCGACAACGGAGAACTGCGGATCCGCGACGAGATGCTGGCCGCCTTTCCGCGCACGCCGGAGGAGATGCGGCAGCATCTGGCCGACTATTACGCCACCGTCTCCCACATGGACGCCGAGGTAGGCCGCATCCTCAATGTGGTGAAACAGCGCGGCTGGGCCGACAACACGGTTGTCATCTTCTCCAGCGATCAGGGGCTGGCCGTCGGCGGCCGCCACGGCCTGATGGGCAAACAGAATCTCTACGAGCATGTGAGGCCGCCGCTGGTGTTTGCCGGTCCCGGCATTCCGCACGGCCGCAGCCAGGCGCTGGTCTATCTCTTCGATCTGTTCCCCACAATCTGCGATCTGGCCGGCGCCCCGGTACCGGCAGTCGTCGAAGGGAAAAGCCTCCTGCCGGTGATCGAAGGCCGGCAGGCAAAGGTCCGCGACTGGCTGTTCGGCGCCTACAAGGATTGCCAGCGAATGGTTCGTGACGACCGCTGGAAGCTCATGGCCTACAACGCCGGGGGCGTGAAGAACACTCAACTCTTCGACCTGGCCAACGATCCCGACGAATTGCATGACCTGGCCGCCGATCCAAAGTTGGCTACTGAACGGTCGCGAATGGAAGAATTGCTCGCCCAGGCGAGAAAGGAGTTCGGCGACCCGATCGATTTCGATGCGGTGCCGCCGGTCGAAACCCAACCTGTCCAATCCGAAAACAAAACTGCGAAGAAACAACGTCGAAAGGAAGGATAGCTGCAATGAAGACAGCCGTTTCACGCCGTACTGCTCTTGGTCTCGGTGCCGCCGCTGTGGCGAGTGCGTTTTTGCCCCTGGAGGTCTGGGCGGCCTCGCCCAAACGCCGCGTTGTCGTCTGGTCGGAGGGCACCGCCCCCAAGAACGTCTATCCAAACGACATCAACGGGGCCATTGCCGACGCACTCAAGAAGTCGCTGCCCGATTGGGAGGTCGTGACGGCGAGTATCAACGATCCCGACCAGGGCGTGAGTGAAGAGTCGCTCAATATGACCGACGTGCTCATGTGGTGGGGACACAAACGTCACCGCGACGTCAAGGACGAAGTCGTTGAAGCCGTCTTCAAACGCGTGAACGAGGGCGGGATGGGTTTCATCTCCCTTCACTCGTCACATTTTGCCAAGCCGTACAAGCGGCTCATGGGCACAGCGTGCACGTGGAGCGAATACAAGGCCGACGGCACTTCCGTGAGCATCACCGTCAAGGAACCCGACCATCCCATCTGCAAAGGTGTCAAAGACTTCCAGCTACCTCTGATCGAGCGTTACGGCGAACCGTTTGCCGTACCGGAACCGGAGGCCGTGCCCTTGGACGGCGTGTACACCAAGCCGGACGGAACCAAGGCCCCGGGCCGCATGGGGCTCTGCTGGACGATCGGCAAAGGGCGAGTCTTCTATTTCACGCCCGGCCACGAAACCTACGACGACTTCTTCCGTCCCGAGGTGAAGTTGATCATGGCCAACGCCGTGAAATGGGCCGCCGGGACCGATCGTCAAGAAAGGAGCACTTCTCGATGAATAGAACTACGCAACAGACCCTCCTGGCATGCGCTGCCGTTTCAATGCTCAGTCTCCCGGCAGTGCTCAACGCCGCCGAGACGCCCCCCGCCCAACCCAATATCGTCGTCTTCCTGGTCGATGACATGGGCGTCATGGACACCTCGCTCCCGTTTCTCACCGACGAAAGCGGCAAGCCGAAGCGCTACCCGCTCAACGACTACTACCGGACGCCGAACATGGAGCGGCTGGCGGAACGCGGAATCCGCTTCAACAACTTCTATGCAATGAGCGTCTGCTCGCCCACGCGGATCTCGATCATGACGGGCCAGAACGCGGCCCGGCACCACACCACCAACTGGATCAATCCCGACAAGGACAACCGTGGTCCCTTCGGCCCGCCGCAATGGAACTGGACCGGCTTGAAGAAGAACGACGTGACCTTGCCGGGTTTGCTCCGCGGCGCCGGCTATCAGACGATCCACGTCGGCAAAGCCCACTTCGGACCGCGAGAGTATGAAGGGGCCGAGCCCATGAACCTCGGTTTCGATATCAACGTGGCCGGTTGTTCGATCGGTGCGCCGGCCAGCTACTACGGCATGAAGAACTACGGCAACGGCCAGAAACAGCGAGCCGGCAATGCGGTGCCGGGCCTGGAGAAGTACCACGGCACAGAGATCTTCCTGAGCGAGGCCCTGACCATCGAAGCCAAAGCTCGGCTCAGTGAGGCCGTCGAGGCCAAGAAACCGTTCTACCTCTATTTCGCCCACTACGCCGTACACGCGCCGTTCAACTCGGACCCGCGTTTCGCGGCCCATTATGCCGATTCGGACAAGCCGGCAGAAGCCCAGGCCTTCGCCACCTTGATCGAGGGCATGGACAAATCGCTGGGCGACGTGCTCGATCATCTGGACGCCCTGGGCGTGGCCGACAACACGCTCATCTTCTTCCTCGGCGACAACGGCTCCGACGCCCCGATCAGCAAAGATCCGCACATTGTTGCCTGCGCTGCCCCGCTGCGCGGGAAGAAGGGCGCCCATTACGAGGGCGGTATGCGCGTCCCCTTCATCGCCGCCTGGGCGAGAGCCGACGGCAGCAATCCGCATCAGAAGCGGTTGCCTATCGTCGCCGGCGCCATTCAGAGTCAACAAGCGGCCGTGATGGATCTGTTCCCGACGATCCTCGCACTCACCGGGACCAAGGCGCCGGCAGGCTATGTGGTCGACGGCTCCCGTCTCGACACCCTCCTGACGGGCAAGCCCGACGCGACCCGCGCCGAAGTGTTCCTCATGCACTATCCCCACTCGCCCCATCGAAGCGAGTACTTCACCTGCTACCGCAGTGGCCAGTGGAAGGTCATCTACCACTACTTCCCCTCGGAAGCCTCCGAGAACTCGCACTACCAGCTCTACAACCTCGCCGACGACCCTTTCGAGTCGACCAACCTTGCCGCCTCGAAGCCCGATCGGCTCCGCCAGATGATGCAGGGCCTGATCGCCGGCATGGAGAGCCACAACGCGGTCTATCCGGTGGACAAGGAAGACGGCAAAACGCCGCTGAAACCGATACTGCCTTAGGCGAAGCTCGTGTGATGTGCAGGTGTCGGGTGCCGCAGGGCTCCTGAATCTGTGAGTTCCTCGAACCGTCATTCCCGCGCAGGCGGGAATCCAGCCCGTTTGCCGAGTGCCTGGATTCCCGCCTGCGCGGGAATGACGCATGGCGCGGCAATCTCGATCGGCATCATTTCTCCACTGATCACGCAAGACCAATCAGCGTTCCCGAGACTTCTCCTTGACACGACCGGCCAAAGTGTTAAAATTTTGGCCTACGGTGGTTTCTCCGACGCCGGCCGCGGAACACGCGGCTTGGCATGTTCCAGGCAATCGGAGGTGGGAAGATGGGCGGAATCGAGAGATTCACGGGTGAGTGTCGCTTAGGAGCTTGGCTAGTGGTAGTCTCGGGCCTGTTGGCGTTGGCCGGCCCGCCCGTTTCGGCCGGTCAGCCGAAGGACGAAGGACGCCTGGCGATCGACGTGCGGATTCTCGGCATCGACGGCCAACCGATCGACCAGTGGAGTTCCGTGACCGTGTGGGAACGGGTTGACGCGGGATCGGAGGTCGCGCCGCGCGACTACACATGGACCGAATCACCCGACGGAACCGTGTGGCGGCGCGTGGCCGGGTCGATTTCCGGCGAGAAAGGACCGACTCGGAACGGAAAAGACCGCTTCCTGACCCGCAGCCGGCTCCGGCCGGGCGTCTACCGCGCGACGGCCTTCGTCGGCGCACGGAAAGAAGGAATGCTGGGGACGGCCGTCAGTGAACCGATCCGGCTGGACGGCAGCCAGGAAACGACCCCGGTGACGATCGCTCTCCAGGACGGTCCGGCACTGACGTTCACCGTTCTCGATGCGGAGACCGGAAAACCGGTTGATCATCCCCGCCCTGGAATTGTCCTGACGCGGCCGGACGGACTTGAGGTCGAATCGAATCCGCTGAATCCCAGGCTGTTTCCGGCGGACGACGGCAAGTACCGGATCGAGCATCTGGCCCCGGGCTCCTATCAGGTCGAGGTATCGGCGCACAGCTACTCCTACGGCTATCCGGACTACCAACTGGCCGAACCCATGGCGATCCAAGTCGAGCCGGGCAAGCCGAGCGAGATCGTCTTGAAGATCGCCTCCCGGCCGATTGACGAGGCGGAAGCCGAAAAGCGCTGGCCATTGGCGGTCGAGGGCACTGTAACCGACGACCGAGGCGAACCGATGGAAGGCGTCGAGATCCGGGCGGCCCGCGGCTGGGGGACGCTCTTCAGCACGATGCCGGTGTTGAGCGCGTCCGATGGTCGCTATCGGCTGAGGTTCGGGATGGCGAGGGATGGTGTTCAGGCGGCAATCATCTCCGCTCGAAAGGAGGGCTACTCCGAGAAGAACCTCGGGCAACAGGGTTTCCTGGCTATGGGACAGGAAATCCCCGAGGAGAAGTCCGATGTCGATCCGGAAAGAATCATTCTCCCGGGAAAGCCGTACCGCGTCGACTTCACCATGCTGCCGGCCGCAACCATCCGCGGCCGGCTTGTCGACGAGGCCGGAAGACCTCTTGCTGAGAAACAGCTCTATCTCGAAGGAGACCAGACTCCGCCTGGAGCAAACGTTGCCGGATCAGCAACGACGGACCAGGAAGGACGGTTTGAGCTGCGGCAAGTACCTCCCGGCAGGGCCTGGTGGTTGCGGTTGACCGAGCGCGACCTCGCCTTGCCCAGAACGCAACCGATCACCCTCGCGCCGGGCGAGGAGTATCAGTTAATGTTGCGGGCAACGTCGGGAGACGGAGGCATGCTCCGGATCGCGCGCCTCAAGAACTCGCAAGATCGCGAAGTGTCGGCCGAGATGATCGGCGATGATCCCCGTGCCCGGCCCTTCGTTGATGCAGAGACCACGGCCAAGGCTCGCGAGATTCTCGCTCAAATGGCCAAGGTGAATCGGTGTTGGTTCTCCGTTCCCTCGGCCGACGGAGATTCAGCCACCGGAGTGAAATCGTTCTCATACACTTTCCATCTCAAAGGGGAAGAACCGCGGGAAGTGACCTACGAGGACTACGTGAATGCCAAGAGCTGGTATCGCGAATGGTATCCCAAGGGAATCAGCTACACCGGAGCGGCCCGGGTCCTCACGTCGCTGCGAGAACGCGCCCGGTTTCGCGACGTCCAGATCGGCGACGAAGAAATCTCCCTGTACTTCGTGCTCGAGGGTGCCTCAACCGTGGCGGCAGGCAACGGGATCTCCAAAACGTGGAGCGGCTTCCTCAGCAACCCGATGAAAGAAGGGCGCATCAAGATCGATGGCAAACGGATGACGCCGATTTCGATCGAGTACGGCGAGCGGAAAGAAGAGTACGATGATTACGTCGCAGTCGCTCCCGACTCCTACGCGCCGCTTTCCGTGCAGATCACCGGGAGCATGCAGTTTCGCTGGCGGTTCTGCGTCTGGAAACCGGGGCTGTGGCTCTTCGACAATTCCGCAAGTGATTCAGACGAGGCGGTGGCCTGGACAACCAACGTCTACGTGAACGGGCAACCTGCGGAATGCCTGGCGGACAGTCTCCAGACCCGGTGAAGCCTTCGTAACGGCCGGGATCAGAAACTCCACAGCAACGTGAGCGTGTAATCCAGGTCGTTGGCTTTCTTGCCGTTGGGCGTGCTGTCGTAACGATCCAGCAGGCTTACCTTGAGGCTCAGGTTGGTCTCTTCATCGAGCAGCACCTCCCAGGAGGCCCTTGACTTGAGACGATAGTCGAGAAAGTCCGTCACGTCGGGCGAGTACTCGCTGGATGCAGAGACCTTCTGGCGTTCGTTCAGCTTGTGCTTGAATTCCAGGCCGAACACGGCTTCCGGAACAAAGTCCTCGTTGCTGCCTCCCACTTCGTGCGACGTACCGGCACCGGCACGAGCCAGTAGCGAGGTCATGTCGTTCTTGATCAGGCAGCGGCCGAGACCCGTGTCGTACGAGAGTCGAACGTCGAAGTCTTTGAATTCATCGTATTCCGTGGTTTCGTGAAAGAACCACGTCCAGGCCGAGTCCTCAAACAGCAGTTCCCAACGGATTTCGCCGAAAAGGCGGTGCGCCGTTTCGATCGAATTGGCGGTCTTGCGATCGTACTTCAGATCGAAGTTGAGGATGTGCTCCTCGGTTTCGCGCTTGGCGTCGACTCCCAATAGATAATTGAGAGTCTCGCTGTTTCCGTCCGAGCCCGAGAGGCCCAGTTCGACGTTTCCTTCCCAAAGATCAAACCAATTAAGCGGCGCGTAGTACCAGGCCTTCGGAGCCTCTTCTTCCTGAAGGGCGGATTCTTCGACGGCCGCTTCTGCATCTGCCGGAGACTCGGCGGGGGGAGTTGCCGCATCGGCCGGCAAAACAGCCGGTTGCGGCTCGGCCGGAGTATTCATCACTTCAAGCGGCGCCGCCGGGTAGGTCGATGCGTACGGCGCCATGTACGGAATCGGATAGGGCACGCTGGACGGCGCAGCATAGCCCCCTTGGGCCGGCGCGGAATAGGGTGTCGCGTAGGGAGTACTCGGCACCGTGTACTGGGCGGGAACCGTTGCACCGGCTGCGGGGAGCGGCTCGATTTGCGGTTGGCTGGCCGAGGGCGCGTAGTATCCACCAACCGGTGCAAAGAACTGTTGCCCGAAGCCCATTGCGGCAAACCAAAGAACGATCACGATGCCGAGAACACTCTTGCCAACCATCCGCGTGGTCTCCTGCCCGACCTTGCCTTTACGTCAACTTGCCTCGGGGCTTGGGGAAGCCCAAAAAAGCGGGGCAACCCTAGCAGAAACGCGGGTTGCCCGCAAGGCGACCCGGGTTGATCCCGTGGTGTCGGGGGCTCGGGCAGGTGGCATCTGTTTCCTTCCGCACGCAGTTGCCGGCCCACATCGGTCGACCTAACGTCTCTTAACGTAATGCGTTAGAACGTTGGCCCGGGTCTGGGCAAGTCGAGAAAAATGGCCGCGCAGCCCGTTTTCCTTGTCGGGCATCTTGGCTTACAATAGAAGTCTCTCCTGGCCCCTGGACCAACCATCGGATTCGGATTGCAGACCTATGTTCTCACTTCGCTCCATGTCGCGAGTTGCCGTCTTTCTCTCTTTGCTGATGGTCGCCTGGTCGATCGCGGGCGGCCTGATTCTGGCCGCGGAAGAGGGGGTCACCGATACGGCGGCGGCCGCAGAGGCTGCCAAAGGGCCGGTATGGGCTGTGGCCTACATCGTCCTGTTGCTGCTCGTCGCCGCGGGAGTGTTTGCCACGGTCCATGGATCCCGGCGCCGCGATCGGGCCAAACCCGAAGAGTTCAAGGCGGTCGTCAAGCACTGATCGCCGCCGCTACGCCGTTTGGATCAGCGCCATGATGTCGGCGGCCTTGAGGGCCTCGTCGAGTTCCTCCCAGATCCGATTGACCTGGGATTTCTGCAGGCCGAGAGCCGCAAACACCTTGGAGGGCGGCATGGCCGTGTTGCGGACGCCCAGAGCACTCACGTTCTTCGCATTGCAGAAGAAATCGGCCAGCGAGACCGTGCAAACCATGGCCCAGTGATCGCCCGCGTACTCCAAGGGGTCGTGGTGGAAGCGGATGGTGGCCACGAGGTGCTCGGGTAGCTTCCATTGCTTGCCGACATAGGCGCCGAGTGCGGCGTGATCGAATCCCAGAACCTCCTCTTCGATCTCCACGAGGTTTCTCTCTTCCGTGAGCGCGTCGATCAGTTGATGGAACGGCTTGTTCAAGTACTGATCGACGAGAATGAACCCGAGATCGTGGAGCAGACCGGCAAGATAGGCCTCTCGCGGCGCCGCTTTGCGGCTGACTTCCGCGATCAGCCGGGCAACGATGCCGACGCCGATCATGTGGTTCCAGAGGCCTTCGCGCGTGTACGTGCCGTACCCTTCGCCCTTCTTGAACAACTGCGCCACGTAGGCCGTCATGGCGAGATTGCGAATCTCCTTGAAGCCGAGCAAGGTGATGGCCAGCTTGAGATCGGCTACCTTGTTCTGCATCGCGTAGTACGAAGAATTGACCGTGCGGATGATCCGCGTGGCCATGGCGGCGTCGTACTCGACCGCTTCGAGCAGGTCCGCGGCCCCGGTGCTCGAATCGTTGGCAACCTGAATGATTCGCATGGCGACTGCGGGCAAAGTCGAAACCTCGCTGATCCGCGCGAAGAGCCGCTTCACCAGTTCTTCCGGCGGAGCTTCCATTCGACTTGCTGGACTCAATCCTGCCACTGCCACACCTGTCTGGAACTGCCGCTTTGAACAGGCTGCTGGGTTTCAGCGAACAGACCTGCCCTTAGGACGCTTTTCTCCCCTCAACTATAGGTTGCGGGGAACCACGAAACCGGGCGGACGGGATGCCCAAAGCCCAAGGAATCGGGTCGATTCAACCGCTACAACGCGTCTTTCTGGTACACCATGTCCAGTGCCGGTCGCTGCTGGGCCGGGCCGTTTCGCGAGGGACCCCAAGCCGCTCGATCCGCACCTGTAACTCCTCGAAAGTCAAGGCGGCCCGCAGCGAGTCGGCGAACATGCGCCGCTGAGGTTCCGACGCCCGGGCCGCATACATCTCCAGCAGATGGGCAAGGGCGATCTCGTCATGGGGACGAGCCAGGTCCCGCATGAACATCAATCCCCCCTCAGCCAGGACTCGCCACGCCTCGCGAAGCACCAGATCCGGCACGGCCGCGTGATGCACGAGACTGTTGGAAATGACCACGGAAAACGCGCCGTCGGCATACGGCAATCGCTTCGCATCCGCTCGTTCAAGGGCGATCCGCCCGTCCAGTCCGCTGTCGCGCACGTTGTCGGCCGCCACCCGGAGCATGGCCCGGGCCAGGTCGATCGCCACCACCTCGGCCTCGGGCTCTTCACAGCAGAGTTCAATGGGAATCCGGGCGGTTCCGGTACCCAGGTCGAGGACGGGCCCGCTGCCGGGAAGCTGGTCGAGAAGGTCGCCCACGAACTGGCGGTTCACTTCAGCATGGTCGATCGCATCGTAGGCGAGCGCTTCTTCGAGCGTGTCCATCGCTTCAAGCTCGAGTACGCGTGAAAGCGTCACGATCGCCGTCCCCCCCGGTGGTCACACCAACGTCTAGTTGAACAGTCCGACTACATTCAATGCCGACAGCGCGCATCCTGGCGAAACGGTTGTTTAACCCGCTGCCGTAGGCGAGGACTGCCACCTGAAGGGAGGCCATGATTCTCGAACAACCTCGCCTGCGGCAGCGGGTTAAACAATGTTCGTCAACGGTCTTCGGTCGCTGCACAATCCTGAGGTGGCAATGTCGGTCTAGCGTAGTCTCTCAACCAGCAAGACCCAATCCCCCGCACCCGGAGCGGTGCACGTCGCGGCGGGGCCCTTGATCTCCCCGACCGTGCTCCACTCGCCCGTCACCGGGTTGAACCAACGCCCCCCGTAGCGGCCGGCAGGAAGTTGCAGCACCACGGTGGGCGTTTTTTTCCCGGCACGATCGGTCTCTGCCTTCTCGCCGTCGGGGTTGGCCAGGTAAACAAGGATTACGTCGTCGTTGTGAATACACTTCCGTCGCAAGGGATCGTTCCCTGCCGCTGCATCGTCGGGGATCATGCCCACCAGCGTCAAACCCGCCTCGTCGAAGAACCGGTGTATTTGCCGGAAGTCGGCCGCGCCGCCCGTGAGCTTCCCGTCGCGCACCGCGTCAAGGTATCCCTGGACTCCTTGAACTCCCCCGTCGTACGGCTCGTACGTCCGAAGACCGCCATAGGTCGCTTGTCCGCCCGAAAACAGACTGGCCCACATGAGCCGCCGGAAGAAGTAGCGGGGGTCCTTGGGGCTGCGATACAACTCGTAGCGGTCCTCGTCGTTGACCACCGGATCGCTCCCCCTCGCGCGATAGTCGAGCAGAGCCTCTCCGCCGACCTGGTCCAGGTCTTCGATGGTGACGATATCGGACCAGGGAGCGTCGACGAAGGCGTAACCCGAGAACCGGGCCTGATGGTTCGTGATCAGCGTTCCCCACGGCTCCCGGGCGGCCATGTCGCGCCCGATCATGTCGATCACCCCGGCCGGAACGCGGCGCCCCTTCAAGGACGTATCGTCGGCCACGATCTCTCGATCGTTCGAGATGCACCAGGTCACGTTCGGCAGCGCCGAGAACCGGGCTTGAGCGTATCGGGCGATAAGCCGCGACGCCGGATCGCCGTCCCGGTATCGCAGCAACTCTTCCGTGTCTTCGCCGTAGGGAATGAGTTGGAAAACGACGTCCGGGTGTTCGCTCAGTGCATAGACCAGTCGCCGATCGATTTCCTGCCAATAGGCCAAGTTCAAACCCTTTCGATCGTCGTCGAACAGGATCTGCACGTCGCCGCGCCCCTGGCAGAACCAGGTGCGAACCTTCGTCACTCCGATCTCGGCCACCTGATCGATGTAGGCCTTCCACTGAGGTTCAGTCGCCGTCACGTATCGGTAACCCGTATCGCCGATATGCAAGAACCACTCCCCGTTGTCTCGGGCGAACTGCCGCGGATCCTGCGGATGCTTTCGTAGCTTGCCTTGGAGTCGCGACGCGACCACCTCGAAGCTTCCCTCGCCACGGTCGAGCGACGCCAGCGACGACCTTGACCGCCACGACCAGCGCCCCACCTGACAGCAATAGGCTCGCGATTTGAATCGCCCCTCGCCGTCGTAGAAGCCGTCCACCGTCTTCCTCGTGCCGTCGGGCAGCGTGTAGTCCACGGCCACTTCAACGTCCGTCCACGGGCTGCGCGAACCGAGGTCGTCGGCCGGCAGAGTGATTTCGTGGACGCCGTAGAGCCGGGCGGTGTTCGAATGGGTGGTAACACTTGAATCGGCAGCGACTTTGATCGAAGAGCTTGCGATCAGCACGCCTGAAACCACCAGACCGAAGATTCTCCCTGGAAGCTCAATCTTTGTCATCCTGCGCCCTGTTTGGGAGCGGCTCGCTCCACTTGTCTGAAATCTGAGGAACACCCGCCAAAGTCAGAAAGGCTTTCCAGATGGCATGGTATTCCTTGGTAAGCCCTACCGCAACTCGCCGTCGCCAACCGAATCGTGATTGTTTGGGAAAGCGGATAATGATTGCCCGCTTTCCAAGGACAATACATCCTCCACCTCCGCACAGTGCCGTATCGCTCGCCCATCCGTCATACCAACAGCAGTCCTCGATCCTGGCGGTAATCGAAATGTCGCCCGAAGCCGTTCTCGCAAGGATCGTGCCGTCCTTCACCGTCACGACTGGTCGATAGTCGGGATACGCCAGACATGAGCCCACCCACATGAAGCAGCCGCAGATCAGGCCGGTACCGGCAGCAAACAAGGCGGGCGTCAATGGGTCCAGCCCCATGCTCGTGAGGCCGTAGATGAGCGAGGCTACCGCCCACACGATTGCTGCTGGAAGAGCGATCAACAACATAGAGCCTAGGCTGATAACAAGAAATGTGTTCGCACACTTGAACCGCCACATGGGCCATTGTTCGGCAAGAACCGGATTGGCCCGGACAATCGCTGCCAGCCCAGGGAACACCTGGTCGAGTTGCGCCTCGGAATAGACCTTCCCATCCCAGAATCGGATTGAGTCGTTTCCAGATTCTTCAGTCATCGTGAGTCCGATGTTACGACAAGACATTCGAACATCCTGATGCAAGAGCCTTGAGTCTAGCAATAACGCCCTGCCAGCCGCAAGCATCGGAAGAACGAAGCAGCGATCCGGCCCTGTCACGTCGGTTGTCCTGTCACTAACGGCTCGCAAACAACCCGCTCCAGCCAACCTGTGTCTGATTTTCCTTTCCCCCATTTTCTTTTCTCTTCCCCGCAAACCGTGCGTAACAGTCCGGCAACCGGGCACCGAACAAGCCAACGGTTCCATACACGGTCCCAGTCCAAGCTCCCGTGCGGCGCCCGAGACCCGCCTGGGTTTGGCGACCCCCCGTCCATCGGCTACAATAACCAATTACCCCGACCGCCGTGTCGGCCCCCTGACCAGATGGATTCCCCTCCCGACCATGAAGGTCCGCGTTCTCGCTACCGCCGACATCCATATCGGCCGCCGCCCCACCCGGCTGGCCGGCGCGGAGACCGCCGCTCGCTACTCCTGCGCCCAGATGTGGCTGAACATCGTCCGCCGCGCGATCGAGTTGGAAGTCGACCTGGTCGCCCTGGCCGGCGACGTGGTCGATCACGAAAACCGCTTCTTCGAGGCCAGCGGGCCGCTCGAAGACGGGCTGATCGAACTGGCCGAGGCCGGCATCCCCACCTATGCCGTGGGCGGAAACCACGATTTCGACGTTCTCCCCAAGATTGTCGACGCCGTCGGCAGCGAGTGGTTCCACCTGGTCGGCCGCAACGGGCGTTGGGAAGAACTGGTCGTTGCCCACGACAGGGAACCGATCCTGCGCATCCACGGCTGGTCGTTCCCCACCGCCACCGTTGCCTCCAGCCCCATGGACGACTACCGCCTCAAGGCCGACGACTCGCTCCCCACACTCGGCTTGCTCCACGCCGACCTCGACGCCCGGCACAGCGACTACGCCCCGGTGCTCCGGGAGGAACTGCTGGCCAGTCCCGTCTCCACCTGGGTGCTGGGCCACGTGCACCGTCCCCGCTGGGAGCCGCCCCGGACCGGCCCGGGCCTGCTCTACACCGGTTCGCCCCAGGCGATGGACCCGGGCGAAACCGGGCCGCACGGCCCCTGGCTCATCGAACTGCACGGCCCGCGGCGAATCGGCGCCCGCCAGTTGGCCATGTCGCGCGTGCGCTACGAAACCGCCGAGATCGACCTGACCGGTATGACCGACCGCGACGAACTGGAATCGCACCTCACCGCCTCGGTGGGCCAGTACCTGGCCGACCTGGACGCCGAAACCCTGGAGATCGTCGAGCAACTCTCGCTCCGGCTCATCCTCTGCGGCCGCACGCCCCTTTCTTCGCAGCTCGAACTGCTGACCCGCCCCATGGTCGAGCAGTTCGAACGGCGCTATCGCGGCACGACCGCGCGGGTCGACAAGATCTCCAACGAGACCTTGCCCGTCGTCGACCTGCAGGAGTTGTCGGAGAAGCACGACCCGACCGGCGTTCTCGCCCGCACGTTGCTCGCACTCCAGTCGGGCGATACGTCCGGCGAGATCGGCGACCTGGTCCGCAAGGCCCACACCCAGATGCTCGAAGCCCACAACGCCTCCGCCTACGCCGCCTTGCGCAGCGATTCGCCCCCCGATGCCGAACAGGTCCGCCGCACCTTGATCCGCCAGGGACGTCTGCTGCTCGACACGTTGCTGGCCCAACGCGGCCCCGCGGGCGAGGTGGAGGAACTGTATTACCAATAGCATCCGTTGAGATACTCGCTTTCGCTAACGTCCATGAAACCGACCGCCGCCTTCTTCAAGTCGATCGAGATTCGCCGCATGCCCGGCTTCCAGCGAGGGGATCTTGCCCTGCCGGAACTGTCGCCGGGGATCAACGTGATCTACGGGCCGAACGCGTCGGGCAAGACGACCTTGGGCAAGGCGATCCATTACCTGTTGCGGCCGAGCGGGGGACCGAGCGACCACGTGTCGCTCCGCGCGTCGACCGAAGTCAACGGCCGGCAACTCGAACTGGACTGCGATTCCGGCCGCATCCGGGCGATCGATCGCGCCCACGGCGCGCCGACCGACTACCCCAAGCTGGCGCCGCCCGACATCGGCGACCGCCACGTGCTAGCCCTCCAGGACCTGATCCGCACCGAGCACGACCACGACCTGGCCACGCAGATCGTGCGCGAGTTGTCGGGCGGATACGACGTGTCGGCCGCACGTAGGGACCTCGGTTTCAGCCGCCAGCCGACCCGCCACGGCAAGCTGACCAAGGAATTGGCCCAGGCCGAGAAGCGGCACCAGGCGGCGTTGCGGCGCCAGGACGAACTGATCGAGCGCCAGGCGAACCTCAAACGACTCCATGCGGAAAAGGCCGCCGCCGAAGCGGGCCAGGTCGAGATGGCCCTGCTCGACAAGGCCCTCGAACGTCACAAGGCCGAGGAGCAGGTGATCGAGATCCGCAATCGATTGCGGGTCTTTCCGGCTGGGGTGGCCAAGGTGGCTCAGCACGACATCGCGCGGCTCGATCACGTCCAGAAGGCTCTGGAATCGGCCCGCACCCGCCGCCGCAAGGAAGAAGCTCGGCGCGAAAAGGCCGATCGCGAACTGGCGGCCGCCGACCTGCCCGACGCCGGGTTGCCGGAAGGCTTCGTCACCGCCCTGCGTCTCAAGTGCCGCCGCCTGGCCGGCCTGCGCGACGAGATCGATCGCCGCGAGGAGGCGGTCGTCCAGGCGGAGACCGACCTGGAAAATGCCCGACTTCATCTCGGTCCCAACGTCGGCCCCGAGCAGACCGAGCGTCTCGACGCCGCCGCACTCCAGGATTTCTTCACTTTCGCCCGGCAAGTCGAGAAGCATCGAGCCCAGCGGCAGGCGGCGGAAGCCCTCCGCGACTGGCTCGAACCGCCGGAGGGCGCACCCGCCCCGGGCGATCCCGAACGACTTCATGAAGGCGTGGTGCTCCTGCATCGCTGGCTCGGCGTGAGCCACGTCGGAACGGGCAGCGACAGCCGCTACTCGCTCCACTTCACCATCGCAGGCGTCGCCCTGATCGTTCTCTCCATCGTGATGGCGATCTTCGTCCCCGCGTGTCTCATCTTCACGCTCGCCGGGGCGGCCATGATCGGTTGGGCATTCCGCCCCCACTCAGCCGAAGTCCTCGATCGCCGCGCCGAAATTCAGCACGACTACGAGAGCCTGGGCATCCCGTTGCCAGCGGAGTGGACTGCCGCCACAGTCCGCGCCTTTGCCCGCGACGTGCAGCAGCGATTCGACCAGGCCACGGTCGCCCGCGAAAAGGAAGCCCGCTGGGCTGGCCTGACCGACAAGTTCGAGGAAATGCTCGATCGCGACGACAAGCTCGACGACGAGCGCCGCCAGCGGATCGACCGGCTGGGGCTCGACGCCGACAGCGACGACGCCTCCCTCGTGCTGACGGCCGGCAACATCCTCCGCTATCGCGACGCCGAGCGCCGCCGGGCCGAAGCCCAAACCGCCGTGCACACGGCCCGCGATCAGTTCCGCGCCTTGCTCGACGAAATCAACGAAGCTCTCGCCCCCTACGGCCTGCCCGCCGCCCGCGACGCCGACGACGCCCACGCTCGCGTCGACGCCCTCGACAACCGTGGCCAGCGGCATCGCGCCGCGGCCGAAACGGCCGTCGACAGCTCCGCCAACCTCCAACTGATCGCCCGCGAAATCGAAGACCTGGCGGCCGAGCAGCGCGAACTCTTCGCCCGCACCGGCCTGACGGCCGACGAGGAATCGCTGCTCCGTGATTGGGCTCGCCAACGAGAACGCTACGACAAGGTGGCCGACGAACTGCGACTCGCCGAACACAACCGCGATCTGCTCGAGGCCGCGCTGGCCGATCGCCCCGAACTCCTCTCGCTCAACCAGGAAGAACTCGAAGTCCGGCGGCAGCAGTGCCGCACCGCCGCTGCCAGGCTGGAACGCATCAACCAGGAAATCGGCGGCATCGAGGAAGCGATCGACGCCGCCCGGCACAGCACCGACATGGAAACCCGGCTGGCCGAACTGGAAGAAGCCGCCGGTGCTCTTCGCGGGCAACGGACCTTGGACTACGACGCGCTGGCGGGGAGCGTGCTGGCCGATTTCGTCGTCGAACATCAACAGGAGGAACTGCCCGGCGTGCTGAAACGCGCCCGCAGCCTCTTCGCCCGCATCACCCACGGCCGCTACGAGTTGCACGTGCACCAGGCCGATCCGCCCGAGTTCCGCGCCTTCGACACCTCGCGCTGCGAAGGCCTGGCCCTCGACGAGCTTTCCAGCGGCACGCGGCTGCAATTGCTGCTGGCCGTCCGCGTGGCCTTTGTGGAACAGCAGGAAGAGGGCGTCAAGGTTCCCCTCGTGCTCGACGAAACCCTGGGCAACAGCGACGAACGCCGCGCCCGCGAAATCATCGACGCCGTCATCGAAATCTGCCGCGACGGCCGGCAGGTCTTTTACTTCACCGCCCAGCACGACGAAGTGGGTAAATGGCGAGAGCTGCTTCGCCGCTGCGAAGACGTGCCCAACCGCCTCATCGACCTGGCCGAAATCCGCCGGTTCAGCGAGGCCGAACGAGTGCCGCCGATCCAGTTCGACCGCTCCGAGCCGCCACCCGTTCCAAAACCCAACGGGCTCGATTGGGCCCAATACGGCCGGCTTCTCAAAGTGCCGGCGATCGATCCCCACGACGAACCGGGCAACCTGCACCTCTGGTACCTGATCGAAGACGTCGATCTGCTCCACCGCCTGCTCGAAGCCGGCATCAATCGCTGGGGACAATTGCAGACGCTTGCCTCCTACGGCCACGTGGCGATGGTCCAGCGCGACTCGCAAGTCTTCCGCCAGGCCGAAGCGGCCGCCCGCGTGATCGAGACGGCCACCGGACTCTGGCGAATCGGACGCGGCGAACCCGTCGACCGGGCGGCCCTGGCCGATTCGGGGGCCGTCTCCGACGTCTATCTTGATCGCGTCGACGAACTGGCCGAAACCCTGGGGCGCGACGCCCGGCGCCTGCTCGACGCCCTGGAGCGAAGCGAGGTGCGCGGCTTCCGCAACGACAAACGCGAGGCCCTGGCCGACTACCTGGCCGCCGGCGGCTACCTGGCCGAAGACGATCCCCTCGATCCCGAAGAGATCCACGATCGCACCCGCACCCAGTTCTTCGACGAACTCGACGGCGGCCTTCTCCGCCGCGACCGCCTGACCCGCCTCGTCGACTGCCTCCTCGCCGGCGTCAAGATCCGCAGCCTGTGACCCAGTTGGAGTCCAGGCTGAAGCCTGCGGGTCTTGCGAGCTTTCGCAACCACCCATCCGACACTGCCAGTGCCACCCTACGCCGTTAACCATACCGAACAGCGGGAAGAAGTGATATTGCAAAAAATGCCTTGATACGGCAAGGATTCTTGTTTTTCAGGATAGATCCTGGACTGCATTCATCGTGCAGTTCCC
>JAAYAY010000216.1 GCA_012719125.1 Planctomycetaceae bacterium
GTGATTACGATCGCGCCATCGCCGACTTCACCGACGCCATCCGGCTCGATCCGAAAGACGCCGACGCGTATTGGTTCCGTGGCATGACTTACGACTCCAAGGGGGATTACGATGCCGCCATCGCGGACTACACCCAGGCCATTCGCCTCGATCCGAAATACGCCGACGCGTTTTGGGGGCGAGGTATGGCCTACAACGGCAAGGGTGATCACGATAGAGCCATCGCCGACTTCACCGAGGCCATCCGGCTCGATCCGACAGACGCCTCGGCGTATCGCTGGCGTGGCATGGCCTACCAAGCGAAGGGCCAGCGCGCGGCGGCGGAGAGGGATTTTGCGCAAGCAAAGAGACTGGGCTGCAAGCTGCAACCGCCCGTGGCTACAGTAGACGGGGGCGCGGAGCTTGACACCAAAGTGGGTGCGCGGTCGCAAGGTACCGTGGACTGGGGCGCGCTCCTCGACGCCGAGCTTGGGCGAAGCAAGCCCGTCCGTCGTGCGCCGGTTTCGCCGCAGCCGGAGCGGCCGTCCGTCAGGCCCCGGAAGTAATGCGAACGGTGGGGGGTGCCGGGAGGATGGCGACAAGAACGACGGGTGTAGGCTGGCGGCTTCCGTGGTAAAGAGGGGAGGAGATAAATTGTGCCGATCAAAATCGATCTGACGACGATGCGTCAAGCGGATGACAAAGTCAGATTACGTGGTGAACCCGAAAACCAAGGGTACTTGAATCGCCGTACAGGTGAAGTTGTTTTTGTTTCTGATACCGAACAGGACGCCTGTTGGGCATCAGACTGCGAAGCCTCGCTTCGCTTGCCACCCGGCCACTACGACATCTTCTTCATCTTTGACCGTGATCCCTCTTCTCTCTACCACCATCGTGAACCTTCGCAAGGTCCAATAGGAGTACCGACCCCGTGAATACCGCCGCGTCGCCAACAGACGTTCGCAAGCTGCAAGAGGTGCTGAGCAACCACCTGTACACCTTGAATCAGGTGTACGAGTTGAAACGCCGACTACGGAATTGCCGCGAACTTTCCGAGGAATCGCGTCGCCTGTTGGACCGTCCGCTGGAGCGGATTGAAGAACACCTCAGCGGCAGTTTGTACTTGCCCGAAGGTCCGCCCAATGGCTGCGGTCTCATCATCGATGATCCGCAGGGTGAATCCTACGACGAATGCCGTACCGACCTGGAGGCGGAGTTTGTTGGCGAGGGCGACGGCCCCTTGATGGTGGTGGAGGTCGTCAGGCCAGTCATTCGTCTGGTCGTGCAGGGTCAGACGTGGGTCGTCCAACGAGGGCGCGTCGTGGTTGCCCTAAAGGCAGAACAAGAGAAAGGAGCAGCGTCGTGAGCGACACCATTGACATCGGCATCGACCTGGGAACCACGAAGTCGGTTCTCGCCGTGTTCGAGCGGGGAAACGTCTCGGTCCGCCGGCATAACGTCAGCCACAAGGACACCCTGCCCTCTGCGGTAATGGTGAGGAGGGACAAAATCTTCGTGGGCGAAAAGGCGAGGGAACAGGCATTTGGGCGATCGGACGCGGCCTTTGCCTTCAAACGCAAGATGGGGACCGCCGAGCGGTTTCAACTGGGCGGCCAGGTCTATTCGCCCGTGGAACTTTCGGCGCTTGTGCTGAAGGAACTTCGTGAGCGGCATTTCGACAACCAGCCGCTCGATGCCGCGGTCATCACCGTACCTGCCTCGTTCGACACTCGCCAGACGATGGCCACGGTCGAGGCTGGAAAACTCGCGGGCATGAAACAGGTAATCAACCTTCAGGAGCCTATCGCCGCGAGCCTAGCCTACGCCAACAGCATCCTGAAAGGCGAGTTCCCCGACCGCCCGTGGCTGGTGTACGACCTCGGCGGCGGGACATTTGATGCCGCCGTGGTACAAATTGCCGGAGGGGAATTGAAGGTTTTGGAACACGAGGGGGACAACTACCTTGGCGGTGTCGACTTCGACCGGCTCATTGTCGAGCAGTTTGTCTACCCCCACCTGGCTGATCAGTACGGGCTAGAGGACGCCGACTTTTCGGAATTCACTTCTGGCAGCGGCAAATACCAGCGATTCTACGGGCGTTACATGCTCGCAGCCGAAGAGGCCAAGAAACGGCTCTCCGTTGACAGTTCCGCCGAACTCGAAAACATGGAATTCGGCCTGGACCCGGAAGAACGCGACTCGTTCGACCTACGCATTACCCGGTCGGACTTCGAGCGATCCATTCGACCGCTGGCAGACAAGTCCGTCGATCTCGTCAACCAATTGCTGACGAGATGCCGTCTCCGCCCTGCCGATCTCGCCTTTGCCCTCTTCGTCGGTGGGAGCACCTACATACCGCTCATTCGGCAGCGGGTCGCTGAATGCCTGGGAATCGACGTGCGCCATGACATCGACCCCGTTTCGGCGATTGCAGTGGGGGCCGCATACTTCGCAGGTACGCGGATCAAGGAGATACCGTCTGCACCGATGGGTGGCGGGGGGCCGCGGCCGCGACTTGCCGTGAAAGTTGCCTACGCGAGAACCTCGCTAGAGACCACGGAGATCTTTGCAGCCCGAGTTGACGGAGACGTCGCGGGGCTTTGGTATCGAATCGAACGGGAGGACCACGGCTGGGATTCGGGTCGGAAACGACTGACGGAGCGTATCAACGAGGACCTGCCCCTCGTGCGCGACTGCTTCAACGTCTTCCGGCTGCTTGTGCTTGACGACGATGGCAACCCCGTCAGCACGGATGTCGGCGACATCACGATTGCTCAAGGCGTAGAAGTGCTTGGCCCGCCTCTGCCGCATCCTATTTGCCTGGCGCATGACGATGTGGCGGCTCAGGAAGTTTGCCTCCACGAGGTCTTCAAACGTGGCACCAAGCTTAAAGCCAGTCGGCGCATCGAGGTCGAGACAACGCGGTCGCTCGCGAGAGGCCGCGACGAAAACATGGTGCTCTTCCAGGTGTGCGAGAATGAGAAGGATCTTCCCCGAGAAGCGTGGAAGCCCATCGGCGAGCTGGTGATTGAAGGGCGACACCTGACGAGGGACTTGCGTAAAGGAGACCGCATCACTTGCCGGATTGAAATGAACGAGAGCCGCGAACTGTCAATTCTCGCCGAGATTGAAATGACGGACCAGCGCTTCCAGCAGGCGTACAACCAGCGCGAAAGAACCGTTACGCGAGCGGACCTCTTTGAGCGGGCAATTGAGATCGAGGACCGGCTCGACGATGCGATGAGTGCGGCCAACGAGCAGCAGGCTTACGAGCGCTCGGAGCAAATCAAGGCCCTCCAACGGCGGTTGAGGAAGGCGAAGGCGGAAGTTGAGGCGATGCCCGACGACGACAGAAGCGACCGGAAGTACCAGTTGGAGGATGAATTCCGTGCAATCGCGACGGAGCACTACCGGATCGATGGCCCCCGTCAAGTCGAGGAAAAACGCGAGCAACTCGCCGAGGCCCTGGAGCAAGCTCGACAGAGCGTGGAGGAAGGAGGCAACGACCTGGACCGCAGGCGTCTGGAAGACGCGCGGCGGCAAGCGGCGGCGGCGCGATCCCGCACGGACCCCCACGCGCTTCGAGTCGCCATCGACCAACTGAATCACATTCATTACGGGATCTGCTGGCGAACTCCGGATTTCCTGGTGCGGGTATTTCAGGACTTGAGCACAGACTATCACAGCCGTTTCAATGATGCGGCACTGGCTGACCAATTGCTCCAGGCTGGCAAGCAAGCGGTGGAGAACGAGGACTGGATGCGGCTGCAACGCGTGAACTTCGACCTGATCGACTTGCTGCCGGACCTGGAACGGGGGCGGTTCCCCGGCGAGACGGGGATTCGCGTGGTGGATTGACGGGGAGCGGTCGTTGTCCGGGTGGGGAAGTGCCGGTCGGCCGGATTCGCGGTTTGGCGATCTGCCGTCGGCTTCTTGATCGGGCCTCCCAGCGGTACACTGGGGGGATCGGGACGGCCGCGGGCGACTTGCAAGCGCGGCGGCCTTCAATGCGAACCTGGCAGGGCACCGGCTTTCTCACCTGCCTTTCGGCGGCCCCCTGGCCGGTTCGGCCCGAGACTGAATTGCAGCCCGGCTAGGGTAGCTCCCGAAAGCCGGAAACCTTGGCCGGTTGCCGGGCTGTATTTTTCTCCAGGGTTGTCACATTCCAAGGTGGTGACATGGCACACAATGCCGAGGAATGGCGCAGGCTGCGAAGCGAATTCATCGAAGCGGCGGCGAAGTACGAGGATGAAGGATACAGGACATTCATCCAGAGAACTGCCCACGGCGAAGAATGGTACTCTCGAACTGGCCGATATGATTGCGTCGCCGAGATAAAATGGCCGTACAGGCCGTGGCGCAAGTGTTGGATCCTTGCTCCATCCAGCGGCACGGATCAAGAACCGTTCTCTACCATGAAGACGCTCTTCACCAAGGCGTGGCTTTGGTTACCCAGAGTCGTCGCAGGGAGGATCGTAGACGCGGCTGAATGGCAATTATCGCCGCGAGTCGATGTAGGGTTGTTGTGGGCAAAATCACACTATGAGTTTTGGTGTTGGCTCCTGTGGTTCGATTGGCTCTGGCGATGCGGCGAGGTAAAAATGGAGGAGCCGGAATTCCCGCCGGCAGGTATGGATTTGCGGCCGTTTTCCTCTTCGGTGGATCTGATCGGTCGATGGGGGCTCGACGGGAGCGACGGCACATTTCCCGACTGGCTGTCTCTGCCAACGGCCTCGGACCCCGAACCGCAGCCCCCGGCGGTCGAGCCCTTGGACGCGGCGGGCGGCGGTGGCAAAACGCCGATGACCTTTGACGTGTTCCTTTCGTACAACAGCGATGATCGGCCCATTGTCGATGAGCTTGCCAACAAGTTGCAGAACGAGGGCCTTACTGTTTGGTTGGACACGAAGAAGCTTGTCCGTGGCGAACACTGGCAGAATGGCATAGGGGAAGGAATCGACCGCTCTTTATCGGTTGCAGTTTGCATTGGACCCGCAGGGATTGGGCGTTGGCAGAAAGAAGAAATGCAACATGCTTTGAACCGTAAAGCGGCAGACAAGACTTTCAGAGTCATACCCCTATTACTTCCGGGGGCATCCGCCAAGCCTGAGTTGCCATTTCCCCTTGGCAATCGCCATTGGGTTGACTTCCGCAACGGTTTCGATCCCGACGAACTCAAAAGACTTGTCGGCGACATCAGAGGGGCTTACCCCATTCCCGATGACTACGAGCGGGACAAGTGGATTTACGAACAACGGCTGGCGGGGGCAACAAATCCCGAAATCATCGAAGCTTTGGAAGGAAACAAGAACTGCTGGGGACCGTTGACCTCGGAAGACTCTATACGTGATGCGATCAAGCGATACTGCCTTTTCCACCGCCTGAAGGTGCCCCAGGGACGAAGGGGCAGGCCGGCGAAAACCGGGAAACCCAGGAAACCCCCTAGTAAAAACCCACACTGAATTTTCGCCTTTCGTGGCATCGCGAGAATTGGGGCAACGGTTGACGTTGCCCTTTTTCTTTCTGGAGAGACACGCGATGCACACTGACGACAGGCCAAGCGCCCGGCGGCTTGCCGACACTTCCCCTCTTGATGCGGTTCCTACGCCGGAAGCTATCCGTGACCGCATGGCACGCAACGCGGAAGAAAACCGCGTGTTACGATCCCTCTTTCGCGTCGCCTGGCGGATTGAATCCCGCAAGGCCAAACAGACCGAGAATCGGCAGGGGGTGGCCCATGTCTAACACCCCTACGACATCGACGCCCACGGCCGGTCCCCAGGACCTGCAGGCGGGCATCGTCCCCGAACTGCTGACGACCAAGCAGGCGGCTGAGTTGGCTGCAGTTGGGGAACGAACATGGTGGTCTTGGACCCGAAGCGGATTGGCACCAAAACCCATCGCCATAGGGTACGGTTTGCGGCCGGCGATTCGATACAGGCGATCCGAAATCCTGCAGTGGATTCAACAGGGATGCA
>JAAYAY010000217.1 GCA_012719125.1 Planctomycetaceae bacterium
AGTCGTCGTCCGCAACATAGGGCATGGTGGAACTCCTTTCCGCCAGAGTGAAGAAGAACCGCCCTTATCGTCGACTCGAAGGTTTCTTTCCAGGCCAATTTCCTCCTACAAAACCAGAATGCTCCCGCCGTCGACTACCTCCAAAAGGCCGTCCAACTCGATCCCTCGATCGGCCACGCTTATCTCCTTCTGGCCCAGGCCTTGATGGACTCAGGCCGCACGGCCGAAGCGGAAGCGCCCTTGCAGACCCACCTCCGGCTAGTGCCGCAATCGGCAGAGGGCCATTGCCGGCTTGGACAGGTCTATCTCGAAGCCAAGAACTACCAGCGCGCACAACAGTATTTCCTGGCGGCCCTGGAGATCCTCCCGACCTCCCCCACCGCTCGCGACGGATTGGCGTCCGCTCTCGCGGGGCTCGGGCAGACCGAGCAAGCCGAGAAATACCGCGATGCAGAAATGCCGGCGCAGTCGGCAGACCGGCGCGAACCCGAAGTCGAGAGCGTCTCCGACGAGGTCCAACTCGCGCAGACCCGTTCAGCCGCCGCTTTTGCCTTGACCGACATAGGTAGGGTCCATGGCGCCCGCGGAGACTTGCCTGAGGCGTTGAAGCTCTGGACGAGAGCGGCGGAAATCGACCCCCAACACTTGGAGTGCCGCCAGTTGCTCGTCTCGATCTATCAACAGTCGCAGGAGTATGAGAAGGCCCTCCACTTCCTTGAGCAACTGGCCGCGATCGAACCCGGCAATCCCGTCCATCAAGTCAACATTGGCGTCCTGGCAAGCCAGACAGGGCGTTTCGACGATGCCGAAAAGGCCTTTCGCCGCGTCCAGCAATTGATCCCCGATCGCTACGAGGGGTATGCCGGCCTGGCCAAACTGTATCTGGACGGGAATAAGGACGCCGCCGAAGCCCAGCGATCGGCTCAGAAGGCCGTCGATCTGGCCCCCATCGGCGGCAACTTCTATCTGCTGGGGCGGGCACAACTCAAAGGCGGCAATCTGAAGGAGGCGCTCACGGCCCTGGAGCGGGCCCTCGAACTCGAACGCGGCAACCTGATCTATCAGCAGGCCCTGGAGGAGGTCCGTGCAGGAATCGGAGAGAAAGAAGCTTCACCGTAACGCTTCCTTCTTGACGAGAGGGGCCTCGGTCGGCGCCGAAGCCGCGAGTCTTCTCCAGGTCGCGACCGCAGCGCCCAGCGACGCAACCAGGGTCAAGAAGCTGATCGTCCAGAACAGGTAGATCGGCCGTGGCCGGTACGCGAACACCACACGGTGGACCCCCGCCGGTACCTGCACGCCGAGAAAGTGTTCCAGGGCACGATGGACTTCGGCCGGAACTCCGTCGATGTTGACCTTCCACCCCGAATCGTGCATCTCGCTCAAACACACCAGCCCGTCCTGCTCGGAGACATAGTCGATCCTGTAGGTATCTGCCGCTCGCTCGATCGAGACCGTCCTGTAACCGGAGAGAGTCTGCCAGAGCTGGGCCGGCGCAACTGGAGTTGGCGAAGCCGAAGAATCGGTGCCTGCGGTCGCCGGCATGATGGCCGCAATCTCCGCTCGACTGGCCCCTTCGATAAGAAAGGCCCTCGGAAAGCACTTCTGGTTCCGCAGCAGCGCAAAACGTTTCGCAGCGGGGCCGTCATCCGCTTCCATCGTGCGGACGACGTCAAATCCCCCTTGCCGATAACGCTCCAACTGCCCGGAATCGGTGATTTCCTCCACGACGTACTTGATATTCAGCAGGGAACAGAGGTCGGCCGGAAGCCCCGAATCGCCGGCCGTGTGGTAGTAGCAGGTGAGAGTGGCGTTACCCGTCATGGCGTAGAGGTTCACCGCCCAGCCCAGGGGCAGCAGGAAATAGGCGGCGAATCCGGGATAGTAAGGCCCCATCAGCGGCGTTTCGCAGGCGGGAATTCCGTAGGCCTTGTGGAAGTTCCACAGCGGGAAGCTGCCTTGCTCCATCGATCGGACATACCACTGCCCAAGCGGCAGGTCGTGTTCTACAACGTCTTCGCCCGGATTGACCCCTGTCGACGTGCAACGATTGGCATAGAAGACGGCCAAGAGAACGAGCATCGTCAGGCCGGCCAGGATTCGTCGAACGGCAATCGAGTTCTTCATCCTTCGGATGCCCGGACGCAAGGACTTTGATGTTCATTGACCAGCCGGCCGCCATGCCCGTGCGGCGGCCTGCGTGGGTTGACCATGGGAGGGCCGCGGGGCAAGCAGCAAACGCCGCGTTGCTCCGTGACGCCCGATTATTGCGGAACATTCACCCCACAGCAAGCGTGATCTGCACAGCGTCTCCCGTTCAGCAGCGTGTGCCGCTGAGGTGCCATGGACGTGGGCCTCTCCTTGGGACACAATGAAGTTACCAGACGGGCACGGGATCTCCACTTTGGGGGCGTAATGAAGTCGAAGTTCATCTTCCGTCTTGGAGTCGGATTGCTGTCCTTGGCGGTGGTTGCCGCTCTCGTCGCATTCCTGCGACTGCGGCATCGGCCGATCGATGTCGACTCCGTACTGGCGGCCTGCGAACCAGGACAGGACTACCCGCCCCTCGTAGTCGACTATCCCCAGGACAACACGCTCTTCCCTCCGGAACTCCCCCCTCCCACCTTCCGCTGGGAAGACCCGCAGTCTGAAGGGTGGGTCGTGAGCGTCACCTCTGCCGACGGTGCGGCCCTGCACTTTCCTTGCTCCGAACCACAGTGGCAGCCGCCGGTCGACGCCTGGGAAACCGTCAAATCTTCTGCCGCCGGCAATTCGGCTCATTTCCGCGTGCTGGGGGTCGATCTCGACCGGCAGGATCAAATCAGGACCGCTGCAACGATTTCCTTTTCTGTTAGTAAAGACGCTGTCGGGGCTCCGATTTTCTACCGAGAGGTCATTCTCCCTTTCGCCGAGGCCGTTCGCGATCCCTCCCGCATCCGCTGGCGGATGGGCGGTGTCGCATCGCCTGAACAGCCGCCGGTCGTCCTCGAGAATCTGCCGGTCTGCGGCAACTGCCACTCCTTCTCCCGCAACGGAGAACTGCTTGGCATGGACGTCGATTACGCCAACGACAAAGGCTCCTATGCCCTTGTCCAGGTAGCTCGCGAAACCGTACTCGATTCCCAACACATCATCTCGTGGAACGACTACCGCCCCGAGGACGATGTTCCCACCTTTGGCTTCCTGTCCCAGGTTTCGCCCGACGGACGCTATGTCGTCAGCACCGTCAAAGATCGCTCCGTGTTCCTCGCGCGACCGGACCTGTCCTTTTCCCAACTCTTCTTCCCGATCCGCGGAATTCTCGTCGTCTACGATCGTCAGACCCGCCAGTTCCACCCGCTCCCCGGCGCCGACGATCCCAAGTACGTCCAGTGCAGTCCGGCCTGGAGTCCCGACGGCCAGTACCTGGTCTTTGCCAGAAGCGAGGCCTACTACCTTGCCGACGACGACGGCCGCGAAATCCTGCTCACGCCCCAACAATGCCGTGTGTTTCTCGACGGCAAAAAGCTCTTTCGTTATGACCTGTACCGTATCCCGTTCAACGGAGGTGCGGGCGGCGAGGCCAAGCCGCTTGACGGAGCCTCGGGCAACGGAATGAGCAACTATTTCCCCAAGGTCTCTCCGGACGGCAAATGGATCGTCTTCTGCCGCGCCAACAGTTTCATGCTCCTGCAACCGGATAGCGAGTTGTTCATCGTTCCCGCCGAAGGTGGCGAGGCACGACGCCTTGACTGCAATACCGGCCGGATGAACTCGTGGCACAGTTGGTCTCCCAACGGACGCTGGCTGGTCTTCTCCTCCAAGCCCAATTCGCCGTACACCCAGCTCTTTCTGACCCATCTCGACGACGAAGGCCGGAGCAGCCCCCCCGTTCTGCTCGAGAACTTCACTTCCCCCGACCGGGCCGCCAATATCCCGGAATTTGTCAACACACAAGGGCAGACGATCGCTCGAATCAGTCAGCGTTTCCTCGACGATCACTCCTTCGTCCGCGTGGCGACCAACGCGATTCGCGAGAATGATTACGACGCGGCCGAAAAAGCATGTCGGCAGGCTCTCAAGATCAACCCTCGCAACCCTGGTGCTCTGTGCAACCTTGGCGTCGTCATGGCGGCAAGAGAGAACGCCACCGAGGCCCGACGCCTGTTCCTGGAAGCCGTCGAAAACGACCCGCAGGATGCCCGCGCCTATAGCAACCTGGGTGCCTTGGCCGCCGAGGCAGGCCGGTATCAGGAGGCAGAGGGATATTACCGCAAGGCGGTGGAGCTCGAGCCGACGTTTTTCCCAGACCGCCGAAGTCTCGGGCTCTTGCTGCTGAGAAACCTCGGTCGCCCCGAGGAGGCCTTGCCCCACCTGATCGAAGCCGCCCGTCTCGTGCCTTCCGACGCGGCGATCCAGACGGATCTTGCCCTCACTCTCCAGCAACTCGACCGACCGTCTGAAGCTGCGAGCCATTTTCGAATCGCACTCGAACACCTCCCCGACCACGTACCGGCTCTGCTCGGGTTGGCATACTTGGATGCCACTGCCGAAGTGTCCGAACTGCGGAATGCCCGGGAAGCAATCGACTTGGCCTCGCGAGCCTGCCGGCTCACCGGTGACAACGCCCCCGAAGCACTGGAAATCCTGGCGATGGCCCAGGCTTCCGCCGGAGACTATGAAGCGGCAGCCCTGAACGCCTACCGGGCTTCGCAGCTCCTGCACCGTCTCGGGAACGAGCAACGTGCCGAACTGGTGCTCCGAAAACGTGACGAATACGCAAGCAAGAGCCAGGTCGGGCCCCAACTCCTGAAACAACCACCTGGGAACCTGGGGGGGATCGATCCTCTGCGAACCCCATGACATTTCTCCAGATGGATCGGCCTGGCTGAGGGCCGTTTTCGATCCTCAAAAGGGGGGGACTTCGCCGGGTACATCGAATATAATAGCAGGCTGACTGAGAGAACTCGTAACTCGCTGAAACAGGCTGAAGACCGGGGGCAGCAGGGGTGCAGTTCGGCCGGGATTGTCGCTCCCGTATTCCACCCGAGAGAGCGGGTGCGAGAGACTCCGATCGACGCACTTCAGCCCTTGTCCGACTATTGTCAGTGACCTGGAGTAGCTTTCCGGTCGTTGTTTCGGTTCCAGTACCGATCGCTGTTCGTCTTCCGTCATACCCTTTCGTACTCATCAGGTGTTCCATCGTCTCATGAGACTTGCACTCGTCTTCAATCCCTTTGCCTACAAGCTGCACGAAGAGAATCTGCGGATCGTACAACGGTACTTCGGGCTGTTTCCACCCTTGTCGTTGACCTGGGTCGCCGCCATTGCCGAACGCGCCGGCCATGACGTGACGCTCATCGATGCCCGCACGTTGCAGCTTTCTCCCGACGAAGTCCTCGCCCGGCTTCAGCAATGGAAGCCGGATATGCTCGGCTTCATGATGACCACCTACATGTTTCGGGAGACCCTCGACTGGATCCGTTACCTCCGTGGCGGATTGCCCGGAGTGCGGGTCGTTGTGGGCGGCTACAACCTGCGAGTCTACCCGCTCGAATCCGTCACCCCCCCGGAGATCGATTTCGGCTGCGTCAATTCGGCCTATTACACCCTGCCGCGCCTACTGGAGGAGATCGAGGGCGGCGGCCATTTTGACGACGTGCCGGGATTGGCTTACAAGCGAAACGGCAGTGTGGTGCGTACGGAAGACCCGCCGGAAGAGAACTTCGACGACTACCCCAACCCGGCCCGCCATCTGCTGCCCAACGAGCTCTACGCGGAGTTCCCCACCGAGCGGAAGAACTTCACCGTAATGGTCACCAGTAAGGGGTGCCCGATGAAGTGCATGTTCTGCGAGGCGGGGAGGACCAAATACAACCCGCGAAGCGTAGAAACGGTTGTCGAAGAAATCCAGGAATGCTACGACCAGTACGGCATTCGCGAAATCGACGTCTTCGATTACGAGTTCCTCATCGATCGGAAACGCGCCTTGGGAATCTGCCGCGAAATCCAGCGGCGCAAGCTCGATATCTTGTGGGCATGCCGTGCCCGGATCGATTCCGTCGACGACGAGATGCTCAAAGAGATGGCCGCTTCCGGTTGCGGCCGTGTCTATTACGGAATCGAATCGGGCGACCAGGAGATGCTCGATAGGGTCAGCAAGGGCACCACGCTGGAACAGATTCGCGAGTCGATCCGGCTGACGAAGAAACACGGCATTCGCGCCTTGGGGTTCTTCCTCGTCGGCAGTCCCGGCGAGACCCGGCAGACGATCAACAAGACGCTCAAGTTCGCCAAGTCGCTCGATCTCGACTACATCCAGTTCTCCAAAACGACCGCCAAGCCGCTCACGTCCCTTTGGCGCGACCTGGTGCGAGAGTCGGGTTACGACTACTGGAAGGAGTACATCCTGGGCAACGCGGTGGAGCAGGCGCTGCCCCGCCCCTGGACCGAATTGAGCAACGACGAGATCGATGAACTCGCGTTGCGCTGTTACAAGAAGTACCATGGGCGTCCTTTCTTCCTGCTGAAACACACGCTCAAGGTCCGGTCCTGGTCGGAATTCAAACGCAAGTTTCTGGCCTTCGTTGAGATGATGCTCCGCCAGGAGAGCGTGTCGACGGCCGACCACAAGTTCCAGTGCTACGGCGAAGACAGGGGCAAGCTCCGTGACTACAAGAAGATCGCCAAGTGGAGCCAGCCCTTCTAGTATCCCCGAAAAGAGGTTGGCGATTCCTCGGCACGCTTCGCCACGCCCGTAATCCATGTCTTCTCGTGACGACAGAGTGTCTCCTTTGAACAACCTCTCGCCGCAAAGAGTGATGATCGTCTATCGGGGCCGGTACCATATCCGGGAAGCCCTCGATCTGGAAACGCTCGCCGCGGTCCTGCGCGGGGCCGGCCGTCAGGTGCGATTCGTCTACGACCCGGACTGTTTCGGCGCGACGGACAACGTCCTTCAGTCTGCTCTCCTGGCCCGACTCCTGGCCCGTCCGAACCGCGTCCCGGCCGCGGTCGCGAGTTGGGAACCCGACGTCATCCTGTTTCAGGTCCTCTCGAACACCTACCGCTGGTGCCTGGAGACGGCGGAGCACATCAAGGGGCAGAAGGCCGTGCCGATCGTCTTCATGGGGCTCCATCCCTCGCTCGTGCCCACGCACGTCATGCGCCACGCATGCGTCGATTACGTAATTGCGGGAGAGATGGAAGGCGTGGTCGCGGATCTGCTCGAGGCGATTGCCGGCCGGCGCGACGTCCGCGAAGCAGGCAGCCTCTACTATCGTTGCGGCGGCGAGGTCAAGTCGACCGAGCCCGCGAAACTGGTCGACCTCGATGCTCTGCCCCTTCCCGACAAGGACCTGTTCGCGCCCTACGTGTCCCATCGTTCGAGCTACTGTGCGATGGTGAGCCGAGGCTGCCCCTATTCGTGCTCCTTCTGCGAGGAGACCTGTTCCAAGAAGCTTTACGGCGGGAAGTACTTCCGCCGCAAGAGCGTCGACACGGTCATGGCGGAGTTGGCCGCGGGGAAGCAGCGACACCGATTCCGCGAGGTGATCTTCAAGGATTCCTACCTCTCGGGCAATAAGGCCTGGCTCTCGGAACTCATGGGACGCTACAAGAAGGAGATCGGCGCACCCTTCAAGTGCTTCTGCACAGTCACCGGATTCGATCTGGAAACCGCCCAGATGCTCAAGGACGGCGGCTGCTACTCGGTCGAGTTCGGTTTGCAGACGTGGAACGACGAGATCCGCAGCAAGATCCTCAACCGGCGGGAATCCAGCGAGGATGCCCTGGCGGCCTTCGATTGCTGCAGCAAGGCGCGACTTCGCTACGACGTGGACCACATGTTCAACCTCCCCTACGAGTCACGGGACGATCATCTGCTCGGGGTGGAACGCTACGGTCAACTGGAATACCTCGGACGCATCAAGGTTCACCATCTGGTCTACTATCCGACGGCCGACATTGTTGCGCACGCGATGGAGGCCGGCGACCTGCCGGCCGGCGCCGTGGAAAGTCTTGCAGAAGGGCACGAAAGCGACTTCTACGACCAGGCAACAGGGAGCGCCGAGCATCGCAAGTTGGTGGCCGGGTTCGCCGCCTTGTACAAGGTCCTGCCGCTCCTGCCAAGACGCGTCGCACGGTGGTTCGCAGCGGGTAATCGCATTCGCTGGTTGACGTGGATCCCCTCGCCGCTGATGGCCGTCCTCCAGGCAGTCAACGCCTTGCGCTGCCGCGACCTGCGATTTGCCGCCTACGTGTCGATCTACTCGAGGAAGGTCCTTCATTCCATCTTGCGAAGCCATACCCGGTCGAAATGACGGTCCTACCCCATGCGAGATCGAATTCATTATTCCCCGAACCGAACCAGACGACATCCGAGGAAGCCGCCGTGTTTCGCCGGAAGGGCAGGCCTGCCATGAGCTTTCTCAAACGAAAACGCTTCTGGGTCGCCGCGGGCATTTCGGCGGCTATTCTCGCTCTGCTCTCCTGGAAGACCCAAATCCGGCTGGGAACGATCGCGGAACATCTGAGCCGCGCCAATTGGGCTATTCTCGGCGGGACGCTTGCGATCTCGGCTGCAATTCACATGTTCGTCGGTGCCGACAAGTGGTGGCGGATCCTCCGGGCGCTCGGAGCCGACGTTACTTACTGGGAAGTATTCCGCGTGCGGTTGGGTTCCGATCCCATCCGTTTCACCGTCCCCCTCAAGGTCGGAGAACTGGTCAACGCCTTGCACTTCGGCAAACTGGAGACACTGGGCTTCAGCCGGGCGGCGGGCTCCGTGTTGTTCGACAAAGCCGTCAATCTCTTCGGCACCGTCTTCTGGCTCTATATGGGATTCGTCGCCATGGCGAAGGTCCCCATGCTGTGGGGACTGGCGGCGCATCTGCTCGTGGGCCTGGCCGTTTTGGCCCTGATTTCTTCGCGGCGGCTTCGATGGGCGATCGTTGCCGTTGCCGGGCGTCTCCATCCGAAGCTCGCACGATTCGGCTCCGGCGTCCTCGTCGCCTTTGAGGAGTTTTCGCCCCTGCAGAAGATCGGCTTCCTGGCGTACGGAGTTCTGTTCCAATTGCGTCCGCCGTTCGTCTGTGCCATGATGCTCCTTGCCATACAGCCGGACGGGGCCCAACTCCCCTCCCTCCGACAATTCCTGGCCTACGGATCGGTCGTGGTCTTGATGGGCAACATACCGTCTATGGGAGGAATCGGGCCGCGCGAGGCGGCGGTGATCGAGTTATTTAAGGGCTACGCCGACCCGGCCACCCTGCTCACCGTGGGCTTGGCCATGTCCTTCGGAATGCAGGTGTTGCCGGCAATCCTGGGAATCCCATGGATGTTCCCACTTTTGAGATCGGCAACGGACTTCAAAACGAAGCGAGGCAAAGAGAACCGGCTGGATTCCGCAGAACCGCCCGACTCGCCGCAGAACGCCGCGACAGCGCCCGGCAGTCAGAGCGTCGAACAGAGCATTGCAGGCAGCGAGTAAATGCCCCGGTACGGATAGGACTGATGAATCTCTCGAATTCCGTCAAAATGGGACTCTCCGTACTCCGGTACAAGTTGACCGGAAGACGCATCCCTATTGCCGTGGCCTGGCTGATCACCGGACGCTGCAATCTTGACTGCCATTACTGCAAATGGAAGGATCAGCGGCAGGTCAACGAACTCGATACGTCCACCGTCAAGGACATGATCGACCAGATGGTCGCCTGCGGCGTTCGTCTGATCTCGTTCACCGGCGGAGAGCCGCTCGTGCGCGACGATATCGGTGAAATCATCCGGCACGTCAAGAGCCGCGGCGTCGGGTGCAAACTCAACTCGAACGGGATGCTCGTCCCCAAGAGGATCGAGGAACTCCGCCCTCTCGATCTGCTGCAGATCAGCATCGACGGTCCGCCCGACGTGCAGGACGGCCTCCGCGGCCGTGGGACGTCGCAGAAAGCGGCAGAAGCGATCGAGACGGCTCGCGGCGCCGGCGTGAAAGTCCAGTTGATCGCCTGCCTGACCCGCGAGAACGTGTCGCGTATCGACGAAGTCCTGGACTACGGCCTGGAACTGGGGGCCGGCTTCTGCTTCCAGTTGCTGACTCCGAAGTATCTCGGACAGGAAGAAGTCGAATCGTGCATTCCTCCGAAAGAGGATCTGCTCAAAGCGCTACAGTATCTGCGGCGGCTGAAACGCTCCTCAGAACCTCGCCGCAAGGCGATCGCCAGCAAACTCAGTGAGTTAGACTATTACTGTGACCTGCTCGAAAACGGATCGCCGGGCTGCGTCTGCCCGCTGGTTACCGCCACAATGATGCCGGACGGAACGCTGATCTTCTGCGGCAACGGTATAAGCCAGGACAGCTACGACGCAGTGTCGCTGGGCTTTCGCGAAGCTTTTTCGAGACTGACGATTCCCGAATGTGACGGGTGCGTCTGCGTCGGCAAGCTGCGCCTCGCCAGGGTTTGCCGGTTGGATATGGCCGTCATCAGGGAGATGCTGGGACTGTGGAGATGAATCGCCAAGAAAACCGCAAGATTGTGCTGGTCAACCCCTGCGCAACCTACGCCCACGAACTGGCCCAGAAATGCTATCCGCCGATGCACCTCCTGTATCTCGCGGCCGCGCTCCGCGAGAACCGGTTCGAAGTGGATGTCGTCGACGCCAATGCCGCACGCATGTCCGATCAGGAGGTCGCCGAACACGTAGCCGGCCTCAAGCCCCTGTTGGTCGGCATCTCGCTCTACTCCGACATCCTCAGGCAGGTGCGAGATCTTGCCCGATCGATCCGGAGCCGGGTACCCGAGGCGAGGTTGGTTCTGGGAGGGCCGCATGTCAATGCCGTGCCCGTCCAATCGCTCGAACAGTTCGCCGACGTCGACTTCGGCCTGACCGGCGAGGCCGAACGCTCACTCGTCATGCTGGCTGAGAAGCTGTTGGTCGACGGCCCGCTCGACGACGTGCCGGGCATCCTGTTCCGGCGGGATGGCCGCGTGATCCAGGGCCCCGAACCCGACTTTCCGGAACTCGCCCACATTCCCCGGCCGGCCCGGGATCTTGTGGAATGGGCCTATCAGCAGAAACGGTACCATTCCATCATGGTTCGGGCCAAGCCGGTCGACACCCTGTTCACGAGCCGAGGCTGCCCGTTCCATTGCGGTTTCTGCTACAACTTCCGCCAGAAATACCGGTTCCGCACCGCCGACGACGTGGTCGACGAGTTGACCGGCATCCGGGAACGCGGCATTCGCGACGTCGAGATTTGCGACGACACGTTCACGGGCCACCGCGGACGGGCCATCGAGATCTTTGAGAAGATCGTAGCCGAGAAGCTCGACATCTCCTTTCGCATCAAGAGCCGCGTGGACGTCTTCAACGAGGACCTGGCCAAGAAGGCGAGACAGGCCGGCGTCTATCTGGTGGCCTTCGGTATGGAAGCGGGGTCCCAACGCATGCTCGATGCGATGAACAAGAAGACCACCGTCGAAATGAACGCACGGGCTTGCGAGCTGACCCGCAAATACCGCATGCTCTCCCATTCGAGCTGGATCATCGGTTATCCTGGCGAAACGCCGGAATCGGTCGACGAAACCCTCAACTTCATTCGCAAGAATCGCCCCAGCACGGTCAACCTGGCCGTTCTGCGACCCTACCCCGCCACCGAAGCCTACGAGATCGCCGCCGCAAGCGGAGCCCTCGTCGGCGATTGGCATCCCGACGCCGAAACGCTCCCCTGGGTCCGGCTTCCTTGGGCCCAGGATCGCAAAGTGTTGGATGACCTCTGCCGAAAGCTGAAAAAGAAGGTCTATTTCACCCCCTACTACGTCACAGCCTTCGGCACGCAAATCCTCAAGAACGCCAACTGGTCGCTGGCACGATATGCGTGGCAGGAATTGACCAAGATGGTTCGCGGCAAGTGAGGAACCCGGAGACGGTCGGGTATTTGTTGAGGCCAAACTCGTCTCGAAAGCGTTTGTCCATCCGGGAACTCAACCGGTTATGACGCTCTTGCCGGATGGACCGACGTTCCAATGCCGCCTGCATCCAATCTGTAGGGTATGCTTGTGTCGAACGGCCTGCCCGCAGAGCAGGGACCATACGGGATGCCGGCGACTGAAGACGCCGCGCTCCCGTCCCGCCTCACCCTCCCACCCCACCGGTTCTCTGTCATGGCCCAGCGATCCCTCCCGAACATTGGTCAATTGGCGGCTCAGATGTCCGCCAATCACAGTCGCGTTGTCCGGTCCATCGACCATCTCATGGCACCCATCGATGAAATGGTGCAGGCATCGACCGATGGCAACTGGTCGCGAGTGGCCGAACTCGGCCGGCAACTGTCGCAAGACAGCCGCCAGGCGGGCTACCGAGGAGTGAGCGTGATGGCCCAGGTCGTGGCCAACGAAGCCGCCCGCCCCGACAATGCCCACGGCGCACGCCGCAGCCTCATCCGGCTCATCGGCACCTACGGGCGGACCACGCGCTCTCACGCAACGTGCGACTGATCCATCGACAGGAATCGACACCCGCCAAAAGGGCAGTCGACCAGTCGAAGTTGGATGGAATCCCCTCTCTTCGCATCCCGCCCAAGTGGATACCCACGGCGTTACCGCCCAGGATTGCGTTGAATGTCCAAGCCGATGCGGAAATAGACTCTTTACGTCTTCTCAGGCGACAATTGACGCAACGCTGTCAGCGAGATCTGTGCCAAGAAATCGCGATTCCTGCCGCCGAGAGCGGACTGGCTTCTCCGGCGTAAGAGCTTTTCCAACAACTACTTGTGATTGACGCCTCGGTCAGTTGCAGATCGCCGTCGGGCATATTGCTCAATTCTTGAATGAACATTAGAATGGCGGGTTCAATCAATCGGAATCGAGCGAGTTGAGGCCGCCCTTGGCTTGGCGGCCTTCCGACCCCGCTCTTGGCGACGCCGCCCGTTTCTGGCAGGCGGCGTCTGGAAGATATCACCTCACTCACCACTTGACCACGTAGGAAGCCGCAATGCCCGAGAAATGTGACATTGGCCTGATGGGCCTGGCCGTAATGGGCGAAAACCTTGTCCTCAACATGGAAGACCATGGGTTCTCGGTCGCCGTTTACAACCGCACCACGAGCAAGGTCGACGATTTCGTCGGTCGCGACGACGTGAAGAACCGCAAGATCGTCGGCACCCATTCGCTGCAAGAACTGGTGGACGCACTGGCCAAGCCCCGCAAGGTCATGCTCATGATCAAGTCGGGCGACGCGGTCCCTGCACCGGCCGACCAGCTCTACCCCGAGGTGGCGGCGGCCGATGCCGTCATCGAACAGTTGATTGAACTCATGGAGCCGGGCGACGTCATCATCGACGGCGGCAATACCCATTTTCGCGATACCGAACGCCGCACGAAGTACGTCGAGTCCAAGGGCCTCCTCTACATCGGCACCGGCGTTTCCGGTGGCGAAGAGGGCGCGCGCTTTGGACCGAGCATCATGCCCGGCGGCAGCGAGAAGGCCTGGCCGCTCGTCAAGCCGATCTTCCAGGCGATCTCCGCCAAGGTAGGGCCGAAGGGCGACATCCCGTGCTGCGAGTGGGTCGGACCGCGAGGTGCAGGCCACTACGTCAAGATGGTCCACAACGGCATCGAATACGGCGACATGCAGCTTATCTGCGAAGCCTACTGGATGCTGAAGAATGCCCTCGGGGTCTCCAACGCCGAACTCTACGATATCTTCGCCGAATGGAACCGGGGCGAACTCGATAGCTACCTCGTCGAGATCACCCGCGACATCTTCAGCGTCAAGGACCCCGAGACGGGCGGCGACCTCGTCGACCTGATCCTCGATACGGCCGGCGCCAAGGGGACCGGCAAGTGGATGAGCCAACTGGCTCTCGACCTCGGCGCCCCGAGCACGCTGGTCACCACGGCCGTCTACGCCCGCAGCCTCTCGGCCGCCAAGGACGCTCGGGTCCGAGCCAGCAAGGTACTGGGCGGACCTTCAGGGAAGTACCAGGGCGACAAGACCGAGTTCGTCGAGCACGTTCGCCAGGCGCTCTACGCCTCGAAGATCTGCAGCTACGCCCAGGGCTACGTGCAGATGCAGGCGGCGGCCAAGGAGCACGGCTGGCCTCTCCAGTTCGGCCCGATCGCCATGCTCTGGCGCGGCGGCTGCATCATCCGTGCGGTCTTCCTGGAACGCATCAAGGAAGCCTTCGACGCCGATCCGAACCTGGAAAACCTGTTGTTGAACCCCTACTTCAAGGAAGCGGTCGAGAACGCCCAGAACGCCTGGCGCAACGTCGTCAAAACGGCCGTCGACCTGGCCATTCCCGTGCCGGCTTTCGCCGCCGCCTTGGCCTACTACGACAGCTATCGCTCCGAACGACTGCCCGCCAACCTGCTCCAGGCCCAGCGCGACTACTTCGGTGCCCACACCTACAAGCGCGTCGACAAGCCCGGCGAGGGCCCTTTCCACACCGATTGGATTCGCGAGCGCAAACAACCCGAATAGACCACACCAACCCGACGCGTAAGCGAGGACAGAAAACACCCACTGCCCTCGCTATTCCACTATTCCATCGTTCCACCATTCCCCTAGCTCCCGAACCGTCAATCCAGCCAGGAAGACACGCGATTGCCGGCTCCACAACCCACGAGGCATGTCATGGCAACGGCCGACTTTCTCACTCAACTATTTGGACTGGATGGCCAGACGGCCGTGGTGATTGGCGGAGCGGGGGAACTCGGTTTCGCCCTCAGCAAGGGCTTGGCCCAGGCTGGGGCCCACGTCGTTGTGGCCGACATGAACCTCGAGGCCTGCCAGAAACGCGTCGCCCAGTTGGAAGAGATCGGCGGCAAGGCCTCGGCCGCCGAAGTGAACATCACCTCGCGAGCCTCGCTCGAAGCCCTTCTGGCCGAAGCCCTGAAGGTCACCGGGCGGGTCGACATGCTCGTCAACTGCGCCGGCATCAATGCCGGCAACCCGTTCCTCGAAGTCGACCCCAACCTCTGGGACAAGATCTTCGCCGTCAATCTCAAGGGCATGATGGAAGCCTGCCAGGTCTTCATTGCCGAAATGCTGAAGGCGGGCAAAGGCTCCATCCTTAACATCGGCAGCGTCACCTCGCACCTTCCCCTGTCGCGAGTGTTTGCCTACGCCGCCTCGAAGGCCGGCGTCGTCAACCTCACCAAGAACATCGCCCAGGAATTCGGCGATAAGGGAATTCGCTGCAACGCGATCTGTCCCGGCTTCTTCCCGGCCGAGCAGAACAAGAAACTGCTCGACCAGCAGCGGGTCGACAACATCATGCGAGGCACCCCGATGCGCCGCTACGGCAAGCCGGAGGAACTCGTGGCGACTGCCATCCTGCTTCTGTCGGCCAATGCCGGTAGCTACATCACCGGCGCCGCCTTCAACGTCGACGGCGGATTCACCTGTTCGTGGTTCTGAACCCCGCGTATAATTCCGGCTGAGTTGCGGACACCAGCACTCCCAATCAGCCGGAATCTGCCATGGCCCACACGATCGTGATTTTCGGTGCGTCGGGCGACCTCACCAGTCGCAAACTGATCCCCGCGCTCTACGAACTCTCCCGCAAAGGCCGATTGCCCGAGGGAACGCGGATCGTGGGGACCTCGCGAACCGAATACACAGACGAGTCCTGGCGAGCCGAACTGGCTGACTCGACCGCCAAGTTCGTGGGCGATCGCTTCAGCGAGGAGAACTGGCAGAATTTCGCCCCCGCCATCCATTACCTCCCCGGCGACATCGAACAGGCCGACAGCTTCCAGCGGCTGGCCGCCTATCTGGACGAGTTGGAGGAAAGTCAACCCGCCACGCGGGTCTACTACCTCTCCACGGCACCGCGGTTCTATCAGCCCGCGGCAGCCCACCTCGGCGCCGCCAATATGGCCGAGGAGAGCCGGGCCCCGCGGCGAATCGTCATCGAAAAGCCCTTCGGCACCGATCTCGACTCGGCCCGGCAACTCAACGAAGCAGTCCACAAGGTCTTCGCCGAACACCAGGTCTACCGCATCGACCACTACCTGGGTAAGGAAACGGTCAGCAATATCCTGGCCTTCCGCTTCGCCAACACGATCTTCGAACCGGTCTGGAACCGCAACTACATCGACCACGTGCAGATCACGGCCGCTGAGGAAGTGACCATCGGGCACCGGGCCGGCTTCTACGAGACGGCCGGCGTCCTCCGCGACATGTTCCAGAACCACCTCATGCAATTGTTCACCCTCACGGCCATGGAGGCCCCGGCTCGCTTCGAGGCCGACTCGGTCCGCGACGAAAAGGTCAAGGTCCTCCGCGCCGTGCGGCCTATGCGCGAAGAAGACGTGGTCGCCAGCACCGTCCGCGGCCAATATCGCTCCTACCGCGACGAACCGAACGTCGACCGGAGAAGCAATACCTCCACCTTCGGCGCCGTCAAGCTCTCCGTCGACAATTGGCGATGGCAGGGCGTGCCCTTCTATCTTCGCTCCCTCAAAGCGTCGTCCTGCCGCACCACCCAGATCGTGATCCAGTTCCGCCAGCCCCCGCACCTGATGTTCGACACCGAATCGGTCAAGACCTTCGAGGCCAACCGCCTCATCCTGCAAATCCAACCGGCCGAAGGAATCCAACTCCAGTTCCAGACCAAGGTCCCCGACGCCGGCATGAAACTGCGGATGACCGATCTCGACTTCCGCTTCCGAACCAAGTTCGCCGGAGACCTGCCCGAGGCCTATCAGCGGCTTCTCCTCGACGTCATGCAAGGCGACGCCAGCCTGTTCTCACGCAGCGACGAAGTGGAACTGGCCTGGGGAATCATCGACCCGATCCAGCGGGTGTGGGACAGTTCTTCAGCCCCGCCGCTGGGCCTCTACGCCGAAGGCGATTGGGGCCCCGTCACTTCCACCGCCTGGATGCAGCAGCAAGGCCGCCAGTGGTTCGACTTGTGCCCGGTGTTGCACTGAGGCGAGCCCCTGCAAGAATGCCGAACGCGTATCTTCGCTAGTCGGCACTGGCAACAGGATCAGCGTGAATGAGCGTCGATCAGTGTTCTCGCTCCCGGCCTTACGAGAAACCGTTCACGCCAACCGATATCGCAGAACCGGGCATGCCTCTTCGGCAACCTCCTCGAGATCGGCAATCACGATCCGGCCTCGTTCCTCCAGATGCTCCACCCGCGCCCCTACGTCGGTCAACGCCAGCAGGGCCGGGTAGCCCTGCTGCCGTGAATACATCCGTTCACTCAATTCGTCGATCGTCATCGGGCGGGCCGAAGTGTGGAGGATTTCGAGCAGCCGTTCGAGGCGGCGAGAGTGGGCCTGGTGGATCTGTTCGAGCCGTTCGCCCAGGTCGTGAATCACCGGTTCGTGGCCGCTCAGCAGCAACTGGTAAGGACCGGTTCGCGCCACTTTTTCCACCGAGTCGAGATAGTGGCCGAGCCCCGTCCAGGCCGCCACGCTCTCGGGCCAGAGTTGAGACACGGTGCGCGAGAGGATGTGATCCCCGGCCAGAAGAAGATCCCCCACGGCCAGGCAGACGTGTCCCGGGCTGTGTCCCGGCGTGTGAATCACCCGGATGCCGTCGAGCATCTCGCCGTCGACCAGTTCGCGAGTGACGGGGACGCTCTGAATGCGTCCCTTCAGATAACCGAATTCGTCGAGCACCGCCCCACGCCGCTGCGGCTCGACTCCCGCCTGCCGCAGGAACCGATCGAAAGCATGGCGGCTGCGCACCGCTCGCTCGTCGTAGGCGCTCACGGCCCGCTGGTCGAGTTCATGAACGGCCACCTCGGCTCCGCTACGCCGCACGATCTCGGGCAAACCGCCGAAATGGTCGATGTGCGCGTGGGTCAGAATCACGCGGCCCAGATCGCCCAACTCAAACGGCTCGCCGTACTCGCTGCGAACCTGCTCGAATCCCTCGTACAACTGCCGCATGCACGTTTCCGCACCGCTGCCCGCGTCGACCAGCGTGGGCACGTCCAGCCCGAGCAGAAGGTAGACGCGACCCGACAGGCGGGGAAAGACGTCGCACGGGATGCGATAGACGCGGACTCCGGTATCCGAGACAAACTGCTTGACGGGGGGAAGAAGCGGCATCTTGCAGGTGAAAAAGAGAGGGACAGGGATGAATGGCGGGAATAGGGCAGGCGAACGAGAAAAATCGACCAGTTAGACGCCCGGCTAATTCGTTACGGGGCGGCGATTCCTTCATGTTTATCCGCAGCAGGCCGACAACACAAGCGGAGGGACGTCGACTCCTTGAACGGGTGGTCCGGCTCCGCTAGACTGTGTTCACCTCAATCCAAGGAGTGAACCTCGATGGGAAATGCGATTCTCGCCCTCGACCAGGGCACGACTTCCAGCCGTGCCATCGTCTTCTCGCACGACGGGACCATTCGGGCCAGTGCTCAGCGCGAAATCAGCCAGATCCTCCCCGAACCGGGACTCGTCGAACACGATCCGATCGAGATTTGGGAATCGCAGCTCGCCGTCGCTCGCCAGGCTCTCGAACGCTCCGGCGTCGGGGCCGACGAGGTGGCCGCCATCGGCATCACGAACCAGCGGGAGACGACGATTCTCTGGGATCGCAAGACCGGCAAGCCGGTCACCCACGCCGTCGTCTGGCAGAGCCGTGCCAGTGCACCCATCTGCGCTCGATTGAAGGCCGAAGGGCACGAGCAGACCTTTCGCGACAAGACGGGCTTGCTCCTCGACGCCTACTTCTCCGGCACCAAGGTGACCTACCTTTTTGAGAAGCACCCCGAACTCGCCGAAAAAGCACGCAACGGCGACATCCTTTTCGGAACCGTCGACACCTGGCTGGTCTGGAAACTCAGCGGTGGCCGACTGCACATCACCGACCCCAGCAACGCCAGCCGCACCCTCCTCTTCAATATTCACACCATGGACTGGGACGACGAACTGCTCGGCATCCTCGGAGTGCCCCGCGCCATGATGCCCCAGGTGAGACCTTCGAGCGAAGTCTACGGCGAGACCGACGCCGAATGGCTCGGGCGTACCGTCCCCATCGCCGGCTTGGCGGGCGACCAGCAGGCCGCCACCTTCGGCCAGGCATGCTTCGAGCCCGGAAGCGCCAAGAACACCTATGGCACTGGATGCTTCCTCCTGCTCAACACGGGCGATCGCCCAGTCCGGTCGGAAAACAACCTGCTCACGACCGTCGGCTGGCAGATCGGAGACAAGGTCACCTACTGCCTGGAAGGATCCGTCTTCATTGCCGGCGCCGTCGTCCAGTGGCTGCGCGACGGTCTTGGAATCATCTCTTCGTCCGCCGAGGTCGAACGCCTTGCCACCAGCGTCCCCGATTCGGGCGGCGTCTACTTCGTGCCCGCCCTCGTCGGCCTCGGTGCGCCCCATTGGGATTCCGACGCCCGCGGCACCATCCTCGGAATCACCCGCGGCACCACCGCCGCGCACATCGCCCGGGCCGCCGTCGAGTCGATGGCCTATCAAACCGTTGATCTCGTCTCCGCCATGCAACGCGACGCCGGCATCCAGTTGCACAATCTCCGCGTCGACGGCGGCGCCTCCGTCAACAACCAGTTGATGCAGTTCCAGGCAGACCTGCTGGGAGTCAACGTCCGCCGACCGCGGGTTGCGGAAACCACCGCCTTGGGCGCTGCCTACCTGGCCGGACTGGCCGTCGGCTTCTGGAACGACATCCAGGACGTCTCCCGAAACTGGGCCCTCGACAGCGAGTTCAAACCCCGTATCCCCGCCGAAAAACGGGATGCTCTCTGCCGTCGCTGGCGCGACGCCGTCCGCCGTAGCCTCGGTTGGGCGGAGCCGCAAACGTAGGAGGACGCAAGGGGCCGAAGAAAGATCGCCACATAGTCTTTCGAATTCAGGTGGTTCTTCCACAGATTCTGCGGAAGAGCCCCTATTTCGATACGGCCGCAATCCCTGAGTCGCATTCTCCGTGCGGCTCGGCACGGCGTAGTCGATCGTGACGTCGTCCGAGTTGACTTCGACAGCCCCCAGCTTCGGCTCCCACAACCAGGTCCACTTGCGAAGCTCGTCGCGATCGAGCAGTACCCGGTGCATCACCCGGGTCCGCCGGTTCTTCGTCCAACCGCCGTACTGATTGTCATACTGCCAGATCTCGAAACGCATCGTCGCCGCGCCCGGAAACTCGCCCTCGTAGCTGGTCTGCTGGTCCCGGATGAGCATCATCAGAATGCGCACACTCTTCGAATCTCCGCCGAGATTCAAGGGCACCACCCTGTTCTCGTAGTGGCGCGACTTCTTGATATGGTCGACGATGTACTCGCGGACCGACGCATCTTCGACGGTGGCCGTTGCCGGCAGGAACGGATCGAATTCAAGCACGGGCGCATACTCCCAACCCTCGATCCGCAGCCGGTCCTCGCCCATCAGCACCACGTCGTACTTGCCCGGCTTGAGATTCTTGAAGACCCACTTGCCGCCGCCGGTGTCGTTGGCGGCGGCGTCGACCTCGGGCTGGTCGATCTTCGCCTTCGGATTGACCAGGCGAGTTGGATTGCCGTCCATGTCCCAACGCTGAAACGCTCCAACGAAGCGGATCTTCTCCGCACCGGAAAGCTTGATCGTCAGGTCGGCCGCGCCGGCAGGGAGCGTCAGTACCGCGAGAACCAGTACCATTGCATGGACGATGGTTGTCAGACGCACGGTGTATTCTCCAGCTTGATGAATATGGCGATCCGCAGGCAACGGATCACTTCGCGGCCGCCTGCACCTGCTCTCGCAACCAGGCGGGACGATCGGTGGTAATGCCCAGCACGCCCAGGGCCGCCATCCGCCTCGCCACGTCCGGCTCGTTGACGGTCCAGACAATCAACTCCAGCCCCGCGGCCTTCATCTTCGCCATGAATTCGGGCGTGAGTTCGCCGTCGTATTTCAGGTCGAGACCGTCCAGTCCGGCGTCCTTGCAGCGAGCCAGCAACTCGTCCGGACGATCGCTGATCTTGCCGGTTTCCTTGTCGACCTTGGGCGTCGTGCCGTAGAGCCAGTAGCAGGGGACCTTGGGCATCCGCTGCTTGGCGCCGGTGATGTTCTCCCAATCGAAGGCGATGATGACAATCTGGCTGGGATACTTGGGGCATGCCTCCAGAACGGCCTCCAGATACGGCAGAATCTCGGGCCCCGACTTGATCTCAATGACCAGCTTCCTGCCCGGTGGAATCGTCTCGAGAATGGCTTCCAACGCCGGGATCCGTTCGCCCGCATACTTGGCGTCCTTCCACGACCCGGCGTCGAGCGTCTGCAACTCCGCCAACGTCCGTTCGCCGGGCTTCCAGTCCACCCCCGTCGTCTTCTTCGTGGTCTTGTCGTGCAGGGCGATGATCCGTTTGTCTTTCGTCAGATAGATGTCGATTTCGGCGGCGTCGGCCCCCTGTTCCCAAGCGAGATTGACCGAGGCAAGCGTGTTCTCCGGAGCGTCGTATGACGCGCCGCGGTGACCGATGAATTCAACCGCGCGAACTGTGCCGGGTGATGCGATCACGGATGCCAGAGCCAGGGAAGCGAGAAGGATTCTGCTGGAGAACATGCTGTCGTCTCTTCGGTTTGAGGAATGGGAAACAAAGGCAATTGCTGAGTCATTGCTTCGGAAGTGATTCCAAACGCTTGACTTCCCCTTGTATGTGCGGAACCAACGGGCTGCCGGGATAGTCGTGGAGCAGCGACTGGTACGTTGCCAGGGCTCGATCGATCCGGTCGCGTTTCTCTTCGCATTCCGCGGCCAGGGCGAGCAGTTGATCGGCATAGGGGGAGGCCGAATTGATTGTCAGGAGCTGGTCGGCCTGCGCGATGGCCGCCGCGTACTCTCCGCGGCCGGCCCAGTAGCGGGCCAGCAGCAGATGCAGGTAGCCGTCCAGTTTATCCGACGGGAACTCGGTCTGCCAGGCACGCAGTTGTGCCGCGGCCAGGCCGAAGCGGCCGCTCTTGAGGAACTGCTCGGTCGATCGGCTATGGGCTCCACGCCAGGCAATCTGTTCGACCTGGCTGCGATCGGTGGGCTGAGATTGCTGAGCTTTCGCATAGTTCTCTCTAGCCCGGACTCCGTCGCCGGCGGCGGCATAGTAATCGCCCCAGACACGCTGCAGCCGCGAAACCATGTCGCCGGTTTCCGCCTTGCCGACGGCGGCGCTGGCCTTGTCGAGCAGGGCCTTGGCGTAATCGGGAAGAAGCATGTCGTTCAGAGCAATGTCGGCCGCAGCCAATTCGCACTCCGCCCGCAGTTCGGGCCGCGAGATGCGTTGCGACGCGCCTTGCCAGATCTGGCCGGCCAGCCGGGAGTCTCCCAGCATGTTCCGGGCGATCGGAGCCGCCAGCCGGGCCAGTTCGAACAGCGACTCGTCCCCCGCGGCCGTCGACGCTCCCAGGAAGGCCGCCTTGGCAGCATCGACTGCCAGCACATAGTATTGGCGGGCCGCCGCCTCTCGCTCCAACATCTGCCGCGTCTCTGCGGCCGGATCCGGCAACGCCTCTTCGGTGCCTTCTTCCGGTTTTGCTGCGTCGTCCGACTTGGGGCTGATGACCAACTCCGCCTTCCACAGGTAGGTCAACACAAGCTGCTGAAGGGAAGCCGCATCCAGCTTCCCGACCACGTAGGTCTCCAGAATCGGCAGGTAGAGATCGATCTCGGGTGGGTCTTTCGGGCGATCCTGACGCTGGTCAACCTGGATCGTGTAGGTGATTTCGACCTTCTTGACGCCCCGTTGGATCGCCAGCCTGACCGGATAGAGCCCGGGCCGGAGGAAGACGTGTTCCGGACTGGGCTGGTCGCTCGTCTGCCCGTCGCCAAACTCCCAGGCAATCTTCGACTTGGTCTGCAAGGCCGGCGGCGAGAGATTCTCGAACTGAACGCCCAGCAAGTGCTGTGGATTCTCAGGCAGCGGCACGCTGCCGGTGATCTCGAAGGAAAAGTGCGGAAGCAGCTTCTCCTGTTGGGTCTCCGGCGGGCCGACGAGCACCGGGCCCACCGAATCGGCCCGGAAAACAGAAGCCGGTATGGCCGCGGGAGCAGGCTTGTCGCCACGCGGGTTCGGTTCCCAGGCCGCCACCATCATGGCGTTGGGGCCGCTGGCGGCATGGTAGTATTCGAACTGGTGGGGCCCTTGATCCAACTGAATGTCCTTGCGGTTTCCCGGCTTCGCCCGGCGTTCCGGACCGTGCCGTCCCGGTGCCGAGACGACCACTTGCTCGTCAATCAGCAGGAAACTGCAATCCTCGCTCGACGTCAGGAAACCGTACTTGCCGGGCGTGTCGATGTGGAGCGTGCCCGAGTAGCGGCTCAGAAACGGGGCCGGCGTCAAGATGAAGGGGTTGCTGCCGTGTTGGACTACGTCCACATAACCGCTTCCCAGCGGTCTGGAACTCTCGAAAGCTCCCTTGACCGATTCGAAACTGTTCAGATTGCACTCCCGGTACTCGCGAGTTTCCAACAGCAGCCCGCTCCGGTTACCCCATTCGGGCACGTCGCCAGCCTTGGGCGGATCGCCGCCGTAGAACAGGTAGTACTCCCGCTGTTGGCCGGCAACCTGAAAGGCAACCCGGCAGAAATCCCCGGGGCCCTGCTGAAGCACACGAGTCGCTACCGGCTTGCGATCCGCCGTCACGACCAGGACGTTCTTGCCGTCTTCGCGGAGGAGACCGTGATGGTGAAACTCCGCCACTCCCACCTGCAGTTTCTTCTCCTCCGGCAGGAGCATTGGGCGAACGGCCTCGAATTCCGTCCCCCCGTGCCGATAGGTCTGCCCTTGGATCGGAGGGGATACCATCGCGACCATGACGAGAACGAGAACGCTTGTTGACCGAACCAACCCCATGAACAGCCTCGTTCGCGCGAAAACTGCAGCGCATTCAACGGAAATCCCTCCTGGATACTAATTTAGGTGCAATGCCGCCCCATGGCAAGAATCGAGCCCAGGGGAACTGCAAAGTAGTAGGCACGCTCCGCCGTGCCGTCCGCAGAACTGCCGGAAATCCCGATTTCCCGCCAGCGGCGCTCGGAGAGTGCCTGCTGCTTTTCTTGCCACAATTTGCAGTTCTCCTGGAATAGAGCCCGGGTGCACCGTCCATTTCTGGGTTCTGCATGGCTATTCACGCGGGCGAGGGCCGGGCCGGAGGACCTTTCCCGCCGCTTTTCTCGGTATTTTCGATCCAAATTGACTCCTGCGTCGCTTGCGGCCGAGATCCAGGCTCGGTGAAGCCCTGTTTCTCTTCGCACGGCATGTTCCGGCGAGGTATCTCACTATTGGGGCCCATCGCCACGACCGTACACGGGGAGCCGTCTCATGTCAGCCGAAATCCCAAAAAGAACCACACGGACCCAGTTGTTCGTCGACCCCGAGGTCCAGGGGGCACTGGTCGCCCGGGCGATCATCTACTGGATCGTCTGCACGCTCACCATCGCCCTGCTCCTGCTCTGCTGGCGGGTTCTGACGGGCCCCGTACGCCCCCTCTGGTTTCATCTGGAGAATCTGTGGTACTTCCACAGCCCCGCCCTGATCGCTTCGTTGATCGTCCTGCCCGTGGCGATTACCGACATGATCCGCGTCAGCAACCGCTTCGCCGGTCCCATGGTCCGTCTCCGCCACGGGATGCGAGCCCTCGCAAAAGGCCGCAAGGTGCCGCCTATCCAGTTCCGCCAGGACGATTTCTGGTACGAGTTCGCCGAAGAATTCAACGCCGTCGTTCGCCAAGTCGACCAACTCCGTGAATGTGAGCGAGAAACGAGGGAACCCGAGGAATCGCCCGATGACTCCCTCCCCGTGGCCGCCGGCAGTCACGCCTGACACGAAGCTTCGCCAGCCCGGATGATGCATGAACTTCACGTGCGACCCTTGCGTCATTCCGGACTTCCGTGTGTCATCCCCGAGACCCGCGTGTCATCCCCGCCTTCGCGGGAATGACGCGGTGATCTGCGCAAGCCGGCCGCATTGCCTTGCCTCGTGCAAGTCATTCCTGTATAACGTGTTAAGTCATACCGTCGCGCACCATCTGCCGGCTCCGAAAGTGGGGGTGTGCGGTGGGTAGGTCGCTTGTTTCCTCCAGCGGAACCTGCGCGTAACCGATCCGGCCGGCAGCGCATCCAACAGAGCAGAACCGATCCCCCAGCCAGGCGTCTGGGCCGACACGACGCGGATTCCGTTCCGGCGATCTTCAACCGGGAGGTTGTTGAGATGAACTGCGAAGAACTCATGGCAGCCTTGAACGAGTATGTCGACGGAAACGTCGATCTGCCCATTTGCGAAGAGTTCAAGAAGCACCTGGAAGGCTGCAATCCTTGCCAGATCGTCGTCGACAACATCCGCAAGACGATCACCTTGTACAAGAACGGGGAACCCTACGAACTGCCGGCAGCCTTCCACGAAAAGCTGTCCAAGTGCTTGAAGGAACGTTGGAGAGAGAAGTTTCCCGCCGCCCAGACTTGAGCGTCTTCCCTTGCCGCTTCAAGACGCTGGCCGCGGCAGGATGCCAGCGGTTTCCCCGCTTGTTTGTCTCCCCCCACAACACCGTGTGCGCTTGGAGTGCGCGCAAATCTCGAACACCTGCGTTGAAATCAACCGAACGGGTGACCTGAATCGACGAAAGGGATAAGCGAAATGAAAGACCTCTTGATGATCGGATTGTTCCTTATCGCGTGGATCGCCTTGAATCGCTGGGTCCTGCCCGCGATGGGCATCCAGACCTGTATGAGCGGAGGCTGCTGCGGCCAGTCCTGCCAGGTCCCCGCCGAGCGAGCGGTCGTACCCGCTTCCAACGAGGAAACAGAGCAAGACCCATCCGCGGCAGATGAGGAAAGACTACTGGTTGACCGAAAATAGCCTGGTTACGGAGGATAGACTGATGACGATTGAACGAGGACTACGACTGGTGGGCGGCACGGTTGTCTTGCTGAGCGTGGCCTTGGCACACTGGGTCAGCCCCTCTTGGCTGTGGCTCACCGCCTTTGCCGGCGCCAACATGCTCCAATCGGCTTTTACGAATTGGTGCCCCATGGTATGGTTCTTGGCGCGGCTCGGGCTGCAGCCCTGCGTTGCTGCTCAGACGGTACCGGTTGCCGATAATGCCCGGACCTAGGTGAACCTTTCGTCGCCAGCCTCGGAGGTGGGCCATGAAGTTGCTGTCGTCTCTGTCGGTCTTTCTGAAAGTCATCGTCCCCGCGACGATCGGACTGGCGGTGCTGATCGCGATCATCGCCGCCCTTTCCGGGATGTTTACCGAGAAGATCCAACCGGGCAGATCGGGCGACCTCGCGGGCTCCACTGCGGCCGGCAACTCGGAAACCGACGTGGTGCATGAAATCGTTCAGCCCTACGTCGCCGAAGCGATCGGCACGCTCCGGGCCGCTGCACGAACCGACGTCTCAGCCCAGGTCGCCGCCAGGATCCTCGAAATCCGAGTCAAGGCCGGCGATCGCGTTGAAGTCGGCGATGTCTTGATCCGCCTCGACCCCAGCGAGTTCGACGCGGCCCTGGCAGAGGCGGAAGCCGCCGTGGCCGAAGCCGAAGCCTCGGCTCGCGCGGCCCAGCAGGACTACGATCGGATGGCCGAACTGCTCAAACAGAACGCCATCGCCAAGGCGCAATACGATGCGGCCGATCGCACCTTGAGGGCCTCCCAGGCCCAACTCGAACAGACCCGGCAGGCGGTCGCCCGGGCTAAGGTTCGACTCGGCTACACGGTCATCGACGCCCCACAAGCCGGCACCATCGTCGATACGCTCGCCGAACCCGGCGAGATCGCCTCGCCGGGACGGCCGCTGCTCACCCTCTACGATCTCACCTCCCTGCGGCTCGAAGTGCCGGTCATGGAAAACCTCGCCGGAAAAATCAAACCGGGCGACACCCTTCAGGTTCAGATCGACGCCCTCGACAACCGGCAATTCGAGGCCACCGTCGACGAGATCGTCCCCCAGGCCCAGGCGGCAAGCCGCTCCTTCCTCGTCAAACTGCGGCTCCCCAAAATCGACGGAGCCTACGAGGGCATGTTCGGGCGACTGAAGGTGCCCGTGGGCGAACGCAGACATCTCTGCTTGAATCAGCAGGCGGTTCAAACCATCGGCCAATTGACCTTTGTCGACGTCGTTCGCAACGACGACACGCTCGAACGCCGCATGGTGAAACTCGGAAGAGTCGGCATGCCCGGGCGGGTTGAAGTCATCAGCGGCCTCGAGCCGAACGAGCGAGTCTTGCTCCGCCCGATCGCATCGAACGAAAAGTGACCTGTTGGGAGGGAACCATGACGGGCGAATCGCAGAAAGTGCCGGTGCTCACTCGCGTTGTTGAACTCTTCCTCCGCGGCGACGTGGCCGTCCTGCTGATCGTTCTGGCAACCATGCTCGGGCTCGCCTCACTCTACCTGACGCCCCGCGAAGAGGAACCCCAGATCGTCGTCCCTATGGCCGACGTCCTGGTATCCGCTCCCGGCCTCTCCGCCCACGAAGTGGAACAGCAGGTGACCCTTCGCTTGGAGAAACTGCTCAACCAGATCGACGGCGTCGAGTACCTCTACTCCATGTCGAAGCCGGGACAATGCATCGTCACCGTACGCTTCTTCGTGGGCGAGGACCGCGAAGACTCGCTCGTTAAACTCTACAACAAGGTCCAGTCCAACCTCGACCAGATCCCCCCGAGCGTCAAGGCCTGGGTCGTCAAGCCCGTCGAAGTCGACGACGTGCCGATCGTCAACGTCACTCTCTGGTCCGAACGCCCCGACCTCTACGGCGATCACGAACTGCGGCGGATCGCCGAACAACTCCAGCACGAATTCCAGGCCATCGACAACACCAACCGCGTCGAGGTCATCGGCGGCCGCCCTCGCCGTGTGCGGGTCGAACTGCAGCCGGCCAAACTGGCCGGACGCAGCACCTCCGCCCTGCAAGTCGCCCAAGCCCTCCAGGCCAGCAACGTCAACGTGCACGCGGGCGCATTCGAACAACAAAACCAGGAGTTCCTCGTCGAAGCAGGCGCCTTCCTGAAAAGCGCCGATGAACTGAACAAGCTCGTCGTCAACGTCGTCGGTGAAAGGCCCGTCTACCTCGAAGATGTCGCCGACGTCGTCGACGGCCCCGCCGAAGTCGACACCTACACCTGGATCGGCTTCGGACCGGCCGCAGAAAACCCCTACGACAGCAAGGACCGACGGAGCTTCGATAACCTGAAGAACGCCCGCCCGCCCGCCGGCCAACTCTTTCCGGCAGTTCATGTGGCCGTCGGAAAGCGAAAGGGAACCAACGCCGTCTGGGTCGCCGGCGCCGTCGACCGGCGGATGGGCGAACTGGCCGACCCGCGAGCCGCCGACCGCCTCATCCCCAAAGGCGTCCATTACCGCATCACTCGCGACTACGGCGAAACCGCCGACGCCAAAGTGACCGACCTGATCAAGAGCCTGGGCATCGCCGTCCTCACCGTCATCGGACTGATCGGCCTGGTCATGGGCTGGCGCACCGCTCTGGTCATCGCCCTGGCCATCCCCGTCTGCTACAGCATCACCCTGTTCATCAATCTCCTGACCGGCTACACCATCAACCGGGTCACCCTGTTTGCCCTGATTCTGGCTCTCGGGCTTCTCGTCGACGACCCCATCACCGGCGTCGAAAACATCGAACGCTACCTCAAGATGCGCAAGTGGAACGCCAAGGAAGCCGTGCTCCGCGCCATCCAGGAAGTCCAGCCGGCCCTGATCCTCTCCACCCTGGCGATTATCGCCAGCTTCCTGCCCCTCATGTTCATCACCGGCATGATGGGCCCCTACATGGGCCCCATGGCGCTCAACGTCCCCCTGACCGTCACCGTCTCCACCTTCGTGGCCGTCATGATTACGCCCTGGATCGCCATGGTCGCCCTGCGAAAACTGGGCGAGAAAAACGGCCAGGAGGAATACGACGTCACCAGGCAGCCGCTCTATCGCGCCAGCCGTGCCGTGCTGGGAACGATTCTCAGCAGCCGGCTTCTCTCCTGGCTCACGTTGGGCGGCGTCGTGGTCTTGCTCATCGCGGCCATGGCGGTGCCCGCCTTTCGCGTCGTGCCGCTGAAAATGCTGCCCTACGACAACAAGAACGAATTCCAGATCGTCGTCGACATGCCCGAGGGCACCACGCTCGAATCGACGGAAGCCGTCACGCGTCAACTGGGCGACTACCTCGCCACCGTTGCCGAGGTCCGCGACTACCAACTTTACGTGGGTACCGCGTCGGCCATGGACTTCAACGGAATGGTCCGCCACTATTTCCTGCGGCGGGGCTCCAATGTGGCTGATATCCGCGTCAACCTCGCCCCCAAGGAACGCCGGGCCGATCAGTCCCACACCATGCTGCTGCGAGTGCGCGACGACCTGACTGCCATCGCCAAACAGGGCGGCGCCAACATCAAACTGGTCGAAGTTCCCCCCGGCCCCCCGGTCATCGCCACGATCACCGCCGAGGTCTACGGCCCCGTCGGTGCCGGCTACGATCAGCAAATCGCCGCCGCCAGATTTGTCGAGGCCCGCATGGCACGGGAGCCGATGATCGTCGACGTCGACGTCAGCGCCGAAGCCGACCAGCAGAAATGGGTCTTCGCAACCGACCAGCCCAAGGCGGCGCTGACCGGAATCTCCAAGGAAAACGTGGCCAAAACCCTCCAACTCGCTCTCGACGGCATGCCCGCCACCGTCCTCCATCCACCCGGAGAAGTCGATCCGCTCTGGGCCGAATTGCGCGTCGCTCGCGATAAACGCTCAGCCATCGAAGACCTCGAAGACCTCTACATCCAGGGGCAGCAAGGTCAGATGGTCCAACTCGGCGCCCTCGGCCGGTTCATCCAGCGCAACCCCGATGGCTCGCCCGTCCTGGAAGACAAGACGATCTATCACAAGAACCTCCGCCGCGTCGTCTACGTCTACGGCGAAGTGGCCGGGCGCCCCCCCGCCGACGCAATTCTCGACATGCAGTTCGATCAGCAGCCCGACGGCACCACCCCGGCCCCCGCCGAACCCCGCCCCTGGAACCAGCGCACCTGGCTCAAGCCCGGCGGAGGCGATCCCTGGGCAATCCCCGCCGGATACGAAATCCACTGGGCCGGCGAAGGCGAATGGAAGATCACCCTCGACGTCTTTCGCGACCTGGGCCTCGCTTTCGCGGCCGCCCAGGTGGGTATCTTCGTCATCCTCATGTTCCAGACCGGCTCGCGACTCCTGCCGCTGGTGATCATGATGGCCATCCCGCTGACCATGATCGGCATCATGCCCGGCTTCTGGCTGCTCAACGTCCTGGTCGATCGCCCGATCGGACCGAGCGGCTATCCGAATCCGGTCTTCTTCACCGCCACGGCCATGATCGGCATGATCGCCCTCGGCGGCATCGTCGTCCGCAACTCGGTCGTCCTCATCGATTTCATCAATCAGAGTATGACCGAAGGCCTCTCCATGCGGGAAGCCGTCATCCAAAGCGTCGCCGTTCGCACCCGCCCGATCCTGCTCACGGCCGGCACCACCTTGCTCGGCAACTGGGTCATCACCCTCGACCCGATCTTCTCGGGCCTCGCCTGGGCAATCATCTTCGGCATCCTCACCTCAACCGTGTTCACCCTGCTGGTGATCCCGTTGGTCTACTGGTTGTTGTACGGCAAGTCAGAACGCTACTCTTGAGGCAAATCGGCCGTCCTCGCTGCCACACCCGGAAACTCCGGCAGCGGAGCGCTCGGCACCGGCTCGTACCAGAAGGTCGAACAAGACCAGTCGTCTTCGGTCTCGACCAGCCCTTTCTGGTAGGAAATCTGCTGGATCGTGATCCGGCACTCCTTCTGCCAGGCAATCGGGTCGGGCAGGTGCCAGCGATACATCGAGACGTAGTTGTTCTCGTTCAGGCTGCAGCCGTTGTAAAGGAACGGTGTCTGCTGGATGCCCCAGGAAAGGCCCACGTAATCTTCACTCCCCGTTCCGCAGATCGTGGGGAACTCCCGGTCGCCGTCCATATAGACCTTGATCTCGCCCTCGCCCCACCAGCGATCGTGAAGGTTCCGGATCCCGATCACCGAGCCGATGAACCGCCCCTTGGCCTCGCGCTTCGGCAGCAACTCGAAATCCTTCTTCTCCGTGGTCGTATTCTCGCGGCGGAAAAGCACGTGCAGCCGGCCCACGCCCTGCGGATGCTTGTCCTGGAGCGTGTAGTCGATCTGGTAGTAGAGCGGCATCGCCTTCTCGCCCTCGTTGACGAACTCGAACCGGGCCCGCTTCGCAAACGGCATCGGCAGCCAGATGTTCATCCCCGCCTTCTCGCCCACGGAATGGACGGCCGAACAATAGGGCTTGACGATCCCGTGGGCGATGCCGAAGAAGTCGGCCACGGGGCATTCGATGCTCGGGTGCTCCTGGTCGTCCCACCAGGCGCGAATGACGAGACTGCGGAGGTTGTTCGGAATCGGCCGCGTCGTTATCCAGATATGCCGGATTGTGCCCGGCCCTTCAATGTCACACAGTTGCACCGTCTCGCCCGGCTGAACGCTCCGGGCAGGAGAGCCCTTACGGGTCGGTCCGAGATTGCTGGCCGCCTTGCCCCCCTCGCCCGGTGCCCCGGTCGGATTTTCGAACGAGATCGAACGGGAAACGAGTCCCGTATCGAGCAGATAGGGCTGGGCCACCAGGTCGACCGGAACCTGTGCCGACGCCGGTGTGAACAGCACTCCGAGGAACATGACAATCACTACGACGGGCAGGGCGTGACGCAACGGACGGTACATTTCTCCTGGCTCCTTCTGAAAGCTGCGGGAATCGTGCCGGCAATAGCCAAACGTCAATCGTTCCGCATTGTACCCACATTGCCGGGCAACACCAGAACCGGACAGGCGGGCCGTCCAGAAGTGGGGAATGTAACCGTTCCTGCCCCTGGCGCATCCAACCAAACAACTGGAGGGGATAACGGAATCCTCCCCCCCTGCGAGTTCCGGCTCGCGGCAGAAAGCATGAACTTGACCAAGGAGCATATTCGATGAGTTCCGCCAAAGAACCCGCTTGGACCACCACCCTGGTGATTGTTTTCGTGGCCGGCCTGCTCTTCTACGGAATGACCCGCGGCCCCGGGACTTGCCCCGCCAGTTTGCCGCGGTCCGCCTCCGTCGAGAGCGTTCCACTGTCGTCCTCTCCTGCGAACACGCAACCTACAGAGGCCGACTCCGGTCCGGCACTGGTCTACGCCGACGACAGCAACTTCGACGAAGTCGTTCTTCAGGCCAAGGGCCCTGTGCTGGTCGACTTCTACGCCGACTGGTGCGGCCCCTGCCAGCAACTCGCCCCCGTCCTGGAGCGTGTCTCCCAGGACCTGACCGAAGGCCGCATCGTCAAGGTGAACGTCGACCAGAACCCCCAGCTTGCCGCCCGTTACAACATCCAGGCCCTTCCCACCCTGCTCGTCTTCGTCGACGGCCAGGTTGTCCAAAAGGCCATGGGCATGCAGAGCGAGCAAGAGATTCGCTCCCTGCTGCAATAGCAACCTCCAGGCACAATTCTCTCGGGCTCCGTTTCACGACCTCAGAAACGGAGCCCTTTTTGTTGCGCACTTCCCACGACATGCTGCGCATCGTTCGAGGATTGAGGGTCGCACTGTAGGACAGGTTTGCAGTTCCTGCAACCTGTCCAAGGCATGTTGCCCGTCTATCCTGCGACAGTTATTCCTCGAGCGATGCTACGCAGACGCAATCTCGCCACCCTATGGCACCCCCCTCGCGGATCTGCCATGATTTCTTGCAGAAGCTCGCGTCGGTTTCCCCGTCTTCCTCCCGCTCCGCGATCGGAGAACACGCCATGACCACTCTCCTTGCCCTGATCTTCACCCTCGGTGCCGGCGAACTGGCACACCTCGACAACCTCGCCGTCAACCCCTCCTTCGAAACCGATGCCGATCGCGACCACCTCCCCGACGGCTGGCGGCCGTCGGCCTACGATTCCCCCGCCGTGCTCGAGTGGAGCGATACCATCGCCCGCACCGGCTCGCGCAGCCTGATGATCCGCGATTCCCTTCGCAACGGCGATACTCGCGACTGGAAAAAGTCGAGCGGCCGGTGGTCGTCTGCGCCGCGCCCCGTCACACCGGGAACCGCGTACACCCTCGAAGTTTGGATTAAAACCGATGGCATGACCGGCAAGGCCAATGCCCACCTCGCCTGGCAGCAGGGCTCCCGCTGGTTGAGCGAGATCCCCACCGAAGCGGTCGCCGGCACCTGCGATTGGCAACGCGTGACCGCTCGCGGCATCGCTCCCGACGGCGCCGACTCGCTGGTGATCTCCATGAACCACTCGCGCAGCAAGGGAACCGCATGGTTCGACGATATCAAGGTCTCCGGCGCCAGCGAAATGCCGCCCGAGGTCCAGTACACCTTCAACGACACCAGCGACTGGTTCCCCTTCGAGTTCCCCGCCGACGATACGAATCTCGACACGATCGACCTCGCCGGCCTGCTCGACGCCCCCGCGGGCAAGCGGGGCTTCGTCACGGTGAAAGACGACGGTCACTTCTATTTCGAAGACGGTACCCGAGCCCGCTTCTTCGGCACCAACGTCGGCGGAGCCGCCTGCGCGCCGCCCAAGGAAGAAGCCCCGGTCATCGCCGCACGGCTGGCCAAGTACGGTGTCAACATGCTCCGGCTCCACAGCATGGACGGCCGCTGGGGCCCCCTGCTGCCGGGCGACGCTAAGACAAGCCAGACCCTCGATCCGGAGGCCCTCGACCGCGTTGATTTCTTTGTCAACGAGCTCAAGAAGTGCGGCATCTACGTCTACATGGACCTGCTCGACTACCGCTGGTTCCGCACGGCCGACGGCGTCGCCCACGGCGACGACTTCTCCCATAACTGGGCCGGCTCGATGAAGGGCGCCTCGATCTTCGACCCCCGCATGATCGAACTTCAAAAGGACTATGCCACCAAGCTCCTGACCCATCGCAATCCCTACACGGGCCTGCGCTACGTCGACGAGCCGGCCATGGCCGTCGTCGAGACCACCAACGAAAACTCCCTCTTCTACTTCCTCCGCAACAACGACCTCTCGCTCCCCTACTACCGCGACGCCCTCCAGCAGCGGTGGAATGACTGGCTCCTCGATCGTTACAAGACCCGCCCCGCCCTGGCCAAGGCCTGGACCGACACCGCCGGCCGCAATGCCCTGCTCAGCGAAGAAGACCCGGCCACCGCAACCGTGGCCTTCATGTTCGGAGCCGCGAACCGAGTTCCGGCCGTCGCCGATCCCCAGAAGTTCGATCCCCTGGTCAGCCCGCCCCGATTGGGCGACGCCCTGCGGTTCCTCGCCGACCTCCAGCGCGCCTACTATCGCCAGATGCACGGCCATCTCAAGACGATCGGCGTCCGGGCGCCCATCGCCGGCACCAACCAGACCTTCTTCGTGGCCGACACCCAGGTCGACGCCTCCGAAAACGACTTCATCAGCCGCAACCAGTACTGGCGGCACCCCAATCGCAACGCCCAACCGTTCTTCAAATTCTCCAACGAGGCCCTCCTCGAAGTCGACATCCCCACGCAGCGCAATCCCCTCTCGGTCATCGCCCGCACCAGCGTAGCCGGCAAACCGCAGGCCGTGGCCGAATTCAACTTCCCCTGGCCCAACGAGTACCGGGCCGAGGGCTTGCTCATGGCGGCCGCCTACTCCTGCCTGCAAGACTGGGACGTTTTCCTCCTCTTCTCCTACGCCCCCGGCCAGTCGCGGCTCTCCATGTTCCAGAGCCAGTCCGACCCGGCCCGCTGGGGCGAGTTTCCCGCCGCCGCACTCATGTTCCACCGCCACGACGTCGCCCCCGCGAACAACGAGATCCACGTCGTCCACACCGTCGAAGACCGCTTCACCCCGCGGCCTGCCACGCCCCAAGGCGAGCAGGTCGATTACGGCTACCTCACCTTTGTCTCGAAAGGCCGCACTGCTTTCGTCGACGGCGCCTATCGCGGCAAGGCCGACGCCGTCCTCGCCTGCGGTCCCTCGGCCGACGTGCCCGTCGAGGGAGACGTGAAAACCATCCGCCTGCCCGAGCGCCCGTGGGAAGAGTGGCTCTATCCCAAATTCGTCGACGCCGCCCAAAAACTCGGCCTCGAAGGCTATGCCAACATGGACGGCACCGCAAAGCGTTTCGACAGCGACACGGGCCAGCTCTCCCTCGACTACGGCCGTGCCCTCCTGACCATCGATACCGATCGCACCCAAGGCGCCGTCGGTCGCCTGAAGGCCGCCGGACCGATCAAGTTGGGCGCTCTGCAAATCCACGCCGAAACCGAATTCGCCGCCGTGGTAGCCACCTCGCTCGACGGGCAGCCCCTCGGCCTTTCCCGCCGCCTGCTGATCACGGCCGTAGGCCGCGCCGAAAACACCTCCCAAGGCTTCTGGCCGCCCACCCCCGAGCAAGCCCGCCGCTCTCCCACGGCCTGGATGCTCCCCGGCGAAGGACGCCTCCCCGTCATCACCGAGCCCATCCACGCCGACGTCGCGCTCCCTGTTCCAGGCAACGCCAAACTCTACCGCCTCGACCCCGCCGGCCGCCGCGCCGGCCAACTCCAGGCCGACACCACCTCCGGCACCCTGCACTTCAACCCGGCCGACGCCCGAAGCATCTGGATGGAGGTCGTGGTGGAACGAATGGAGTGATGGAATGGAAGGAATAGTGGAATAGTGGAGTGACGTGGGTGGCGCCGATGATTTTCCGCGGATCGTCCTCCACTTCACAACACGTCTTCGGAAAATCGTCGGCGTTGCCTCGGCAACAGGAAGATATCAGAAGACCCACCCGAGCGGTACGCCTACGGACTTCTGTTGTTCGAAATACCGAGCAGAACTCCACCGCCATTGGCAAGGTGAGCTGACCAGTCCCGCACGGACCGGATTCCAGTGCATGTAGTTCAGCTTCTCGATAGCCTTCTTCTCCGTGAACAGGCTGAACGGATAGTACTTGGCCTGCCAGACCGGCTCGCGCGGCTCTTCCACGTCTGCATGAAGGGACTGAGGCACTGCGATTCTGGAAACCATACGATAACATGGACATGGTCGGGCATGATCACAAACCCGCACCAGGTGCCATGACGATTCTCAAGTTCCTCTGAGAGAACTCCCATAACGATTTGTCGGGAACGAGGATGCTCCAAGAGGCGGCGTCGCCGATAACAGGAGAACGTCACAAACTGAGCGTGGAGTTCATCGTCGTAGATTCGTCGTCTGGCCATGAGGCCATTTTCTTCTCGGCAAAGTCGCCAGGCAATCCTCCCGTTGCCAAGGCAACACCGACGATTTTCCGAAAACACTGCACGAGATGCACAGCATACAGCGGAAAATCATCGGTGCAACCCCTTCCCACGCATCATTCCCCCCCAGGCGTGAAACCGACGCGACACGGCAACTCACCCCTTCTCCTACCCCGAAGGGGCCCGACACATCAGCCCGGGGCAGAGGCCAGGCGAGCCCCGCGAGCCTGGCCGCCGCCCCGGGTACTAACTGCCCAACGGGTTGCAGTTTCCGACAACTGCAAGTAAGGTTGACCTATGTCGACACAAAAGGCGAAAGGTCCCCCGATGACGCTGAAGATGTCTTGCTGCCGTGGCTCCCGTGCAGGCGTGCCTCGCAACCGACAACTGGCCCTGGAATCTCTCGAAAGCCGGACACTCCTGAGCGTCGCTGCCGAACCGGGCAGCCTGGTCCTGGAGAGTGCCGGGGCCGAACCGACGGCCTACGAGCAGTATCTCCTCGAGCTGATCAACCGCGGGCGGCTGGATCCCTCGGCCGAGGCGGCCCGATATGGCATCGACCTGAACGAGGACATTAACCCGGGAACCATCTCCACCGATGCCAAGCAACCGCTGGCATTCTCGCCCTTCCTGATCTCTGCCGCCCGGGAGCACAGCGATTGGATGCTGGCTACCAATACCTTCAGCCACACGGGAGAAGGAGGGTCTTCGTCCGGCGATCGGATAGCCGCGGCCGGCTATCCGTTTGTGCCGCCATACGGTTGGGCGGAGAACATTGCCGCCCAGGGGACATACGCGACAAGTCAGACAGCCCAGGACACCGGCAAGATTCACGCGATGCTCTACGCGAGTTCGGGCCATCGTGCCAACCAGTTGAATGGCTCGTATCACGAAGTGGGCCTTGGCCTGGCGTTTGGAAAGTTCACTCCGACCAGCCCCTCTCCACTCTCGCTCATTGCTACGGAAGACTTCGTCTACTCCGGAACCTCGGTCTTCCTGACCGGAGTGGTCTACGATGACGTAGTACTGGCCAACCAATTCTACACGCCGGGCGAAGGTCTCGGCAGCGTGACGATCACGGCCACCCGCGTCTCCGACAATCAGGTGTTCACTGTGCAAACCTGGGCCTCGGGAGGTTACACGCTCGCATTGCCAAGCGGTGACTACACCGTGGTTGCGTCAGGCGACGCACTCTGCAATCCGGTGACTTACCGCGGAGTGACGATTCAAACAGAAAACGTCAAACTGGACTTCAACCCGAGAGAGAACACGCCGCCCGTCGTGGCAACTCTCACAGCAGCCCCCGATCCGGTCACACGTTCCGATAACCTGACCCTGTCCGCCGGCGGCGTGAGCGATACGGACGGTTCCGTGACTCGGGTTGAGTTCTACCGCGGCCAGACGCTCCTGGGCGTTGACGAAGACGGGACCGACGGCTGGAGTCTGACGGTGGCCACCGCCGACTGGCCCTTGGGCGAGCAGACGCTGTTCGCCCGGGCCCAGGACAACGCGCAAGCCTGGAGCGGTCCGGCCTCGACCAGCGTGACGGTAGCCGGGACCGCCGTCGACTTGGGCGAGGTCGACTTCCACACTCTCACCGCTCTTGAACTATCCACAAGCAGCCTGTACTACAGCCTCCAGACCGCGCACGACGGCCTCCTCAGCGTCGAAGTCGTCGCCCCCAAGCCTCCCAAGAGCGCCCGAGCCAGGCTCTACAGCCAGAATCCCGAAGAGAACCCCAGCGCCGTCCCCCTGGTTAGCTCCGAGTTGCTCGACGACAACCAGCGTCTGGATTGGAAAGTCGAAGCCGGTCAGACCTACTTCGTTGAATTTTACGGCGTCAATCCGGCCTTCGACGTTCGGATCGCCAATCTCGTCCAGCACAACGGAACGACCGTGACCGTGTTCGGCACCGACGCCGACGACCAGTTCGTCTTCAATGCCGCCAATTCGCGCCTGGTCAGCATCAACGGCATGGCCTACACCTTCGCCGACACCGAGGTCGCCCTGGTCGAGTTCGACGGCGGGCAGGGACGCGATCGGGCGGAGTTCCGCGATTCAGCCGGCGACGAAAGCCTCGAAGCCTGGGCCACGGAGGCGACCTTCGTCAACAGCCCAAACGACTCGGTCGCCGATTTCACCGTGAACGCGTCGAACTTCGAGGAGTTGCAGGGCTACGCCAATTCCGGCGGGCAAGACTCGGCCGTGCTGCACGGTTCGGCGCAGAACGACAAGTTCAAAGCCGAGCCGGCCGAGGACTACGCGAAAGTGTACGGCGGGGCGATGTACAACCGCGTCAAATTCTTCGACCAGGTCGATGCCTACGGCGGCGGCGGCAAGGACTTCGCCCGCGTCTTCGACACCCCGGGTGACGAAGTATTCGAGGGAACCATGGGCTTGAGCCGACTGGCGGGGGAAGGTTTCGAGATCGGCATGTACGACTTCCGCCAAGTGCTCGCCTATGGAACCGGCGGCGGCTACGACACGGCCACACTCACCGACTCGGCCAGAAAGGATGAGTTCCACGGCAGATCGCACAAAAGCGAGATGTTCGACATGGTCACGGACGGCGACGCGTACCAGATCACGGTCCGAGCCTTTGACGTCGTTCACGCTCGTGCGACCGACCAGACCGCCGGCACCGGCGGAAACGACATTGCCAAGCTCTGGGGCACCGCACTGGACGATTACGTCGAGGCGGCCGAGGATTGGCTCAGCTACGGCATTCATCGCCCCGAACTCGATCCGCTTTACGAGATCCTGGCCTTCGAGACGGTCAAGATCCGCGAGACGCCCGGCGGTGCCGATCAGGCCGACACCGCCGACAACCTGACCTTCGCCTTGACGTTTGAAGGCAATTGGGAAATGCTGTAGCGGCCCCAGTGGGTGACCTCTGCCGGATGTCACTCTTCACAGCGGCGCAGCCGTCGCCGCCGCAGCTCACAACTCAAAGCTCACAACTCAAAGCTCACAACTCAAAGCTCCCCAGCCAACGACAGCTTCTCGCATATCTCCGGAGGAATTGTGGCCCCCAACTTGCCCGCGGCCGCCACGTGCCTCCGAGCTTCATCGATTGCATTCCGCTCGGTGAGCAGGATGCCGAGACGCAAGTGGGCGTCAGCATCGTCTTGAGCATGACTTTCCAGGACGAGAGGATGGTTCGGATAGAGATCCAGGGCCCGGTTGAAAGCCTCGGCCTTTTCGACGCCGTCGGACGCATAAAGCCCGCGGTAGTACCATGCCAGGGCACTGCGGGGATGCCGTGCGAGTGCCTGGTCGGTGAGTTCACGGATTTCGGCCGCTGCCTCGTGCTTCGGAAACTGCTGCGGATTCCAGATCGGCCGGTAGGCAATCGAGCCGACCTTCCCGGCATAGGCTCGCTCCCAATCCGGGCAGAAGTACCCCCATTTCGGCCCCGCAAGGAACCATAGGAGCGTAGCCAACGAACCAATCCCAACCGCGCCGACAGCCCCCCTGCCCGTCGCAGACGATAACAGCCTGTCCGCCCACGCCGCACTCAAGAGGATCGCTGCAACCACGGTGGAACTCGCCCAGGTGAACTCGTTCCAAGGTTCCCGAGCGTCGATGAGAGTCACGGGAATCAAGAAAGCCGTGATGACGATCAGCAGGAGAATAACTCGGCGGTCCTTCCAGAACCGGAGGGACGCAACGGCAAGGGCAATGTACAGAAGCCCAGCCGTCCAATGGCACGGCAGGTAATAGGGTGTGTACATCCTGCCTCCGGCGTTCTGGACCATCCAGATCGTCTCTCGCGTGCAGATGAGCAGATCCCCGATGTAGAGGAGCCCTGCCCTCGGCGATATTCCGATGGAGTGGAGCTTGCCGGCGTTCCGCCCGTAATTGCCCCAGTCGTCGCCGAGGTCCGACAGCACGATCGGCAGCACGAGAAGGATGGTCAGGGCGAGTCCGGCATACATCCACCGTGATCTGAGCACCCGGCCCAGGCTGCAAGTCGAGAGGATGTACAGGGCAAAGGCTACGAACATCGCCGCAGACACGCTTGACACCCACATGGCCAGCCCGAACACCAATCCCGCCGCCAGCTAGTCTCGCGCCCAACCTCGTGTGGTGCACCTATATATCAACAGGATTGCCCATGGTGCCAACGAAACCAGGGCCGCCGATTCCAGGAACACGGGGGCGATCGCCACGAGGTGCCGGTCCAAGGCAGCCAGAATCAGCCCAACCAATGCCACCCGCGAATGAAAGACCGTGGCGCCCAATACGTAGACCCCGACCAAACCGACCAGCGACAGGGCAATGAAGACAAACCGAATGACGAGAACGTTTCCACCGCCGACCCAGTTTGCCAGGGCCGTAACGTACGTGACCCCCAAGGCTTGACCAGTGTCCGGGCTGTGGACAGGCAGGCTGAAGAGACCGTCGCGGAGCGAGATCTCCTGCGCAATTCTCAGGTGGTCGGTCTCGTCGCCCGTGAGCGGCAGTCCGATGGCATAATACACCCTCACGCCCAGGGCCGCGGCGAGAACGCAGACTACCAGTGAAATGCTGACTCCAGTCTGACGACCTCCCCCGGGTGGGAATGAAGACTCTCCAAGTAGGCTCGTGTGCATGGCAGAACTCCGGATGCGCACAACTTGGCAATTCGTCGATGAATGCAGTTCGCCGCAGCGCCCAAAGGTCTCGTCCAATGGGAAGAACGCATCTCCGAAAGGGGCGTCGCACTTCAAACAAAACACCTCAGGAGAGCTAACCCTTCCCCCAGAATCGTACCACCACGATTGTCAGTACCGCATGCTCATCGAAGACCCCACTGATGGCTTGATCGCACTGCACGCAGCGGCGATTGACGATCGCCCCCTCTTTGTAAGCTCCCGGCCTTGCCGCCGTTCGTCCCGCACACCTGTGACCACTGAATGGCCTTGCGCGATTCCCGGAAACATTGTCCCGCAAGAGCCGTTCAGGTAGACGCAATTGAGCAATACACTACATATCACCTTCGCCTGCCAGAACTGCAGGGGAACTGCAAAGCAGCAGGCACGTTCCGCCGTGCCGTCCGCAGAACTGCCGGAAATCCCGGTTTGCCGCCAGCGGCGCTCGGAGAGTGCCTGCTGCTTTTCTTACCACAAGAGGACTTTGCTGTCACGCAACCGATCCAGCTTCTGATACGCGATGACAAACGACTCCTGGGCCACGTCCCGGGCCCTGTGAAAATCGCGCACGATGGTCCACGCCGTGACAGTCACGGTCCCCTCGTACCGGCGGACCAGTTCCGAAAACGCCGAAACGTCGCCAACCCTCGCGGCCTCCACAAGCTCTTCCGTCGACGGCATGAATCTCCCTTGGCAATGGCTCCAGGTCATCAGCAAAGAGGGCCGCCGAACCCGAAATGCGACAGCCGCAGCGAACCATTTTCGCCAAATCTCCCAACCACGTCGCTCCCCGCTACGGCGGGAAAAGCCCCGTCTGCAATGCAAAACCCCGTTGACGCCCTGCCTCGACCTGTGGCTCCTCCTCACCCCGTCCAACATGGGAATTGGGCCGGGTGGCCCCGGGTGTGATTGCTCACCCGGGGCCGCCCGGCCCAATTCCCCCAATTCCTCCGCCTCCCATCCCCCTCGATTCTCAACCACTCCTCCCGCCCATAACCCGCAAACCTCACCCATCCTGCCAGATCGAATCGCGAAATTGGACAAACGCTTGAGTGACTCCGTCTGACACAGTACGATAAAGACCCCACAGCATCGATGCGCAGCCGGGCGTTTGCCCGACATTCTGCGTACGCCGCGGGCTGCCAAGTCGAGAGGAGTAAGCAGCCGTCCCTCCCATGCCCCACCTCGACAAGAAATCCCTCACCGAAGCCGATATCCGCACCAAGTGCATCACACCGGCGATCGAGCGCGCCGGGTGGGATCGGATCGCCCAGGTGCGAGAGCAGGTCTACTTCACCGACGGCCGCGTCATCTGGAAAGGCAAGACCGTCAAACGTGGCGACCATACCTCCACTGGAGGCCCTTCTCCAATTACAGGAGACGCCGTGGGACGATTTCGAGATGATCCTTCTGGACGGAGACCCAGTCAACGAAAAGTCTCCCGGGCAGCGGTCGAGCGCCATGTTACCTCTGATTGCCCTTGCCGAAGACACTCCCCTTGTTATTGACCAGCCCGAAGACAATCTCGATAAACGGTTAATCGGCGATGTCCTAATGAAGGTGCTGGCGGAACTGAAGGAGAAGCGGCAGATCACGGTATGCACGCACGATCCGAATATCCTTGTTGGGGGGGATGCTGAGCAGGTGGTAGTCCTCGAAGCTAAAAGCAACCGAAAGAGCAAGGTCGTCGATCATGGCTCAATTGACAATGACAGCATCGTCAAAACGGTGATTGATCTGCTGGAAGGGGGGGCTGAAGCTTTCGCGGCCCGGCAACGTCGGTATGGGTTGACCCGAGAGAACGTCGCCACTTGAGGCAATAGCCAGGATTTGAGAAGCCGAACACAGCGCCCCTTCACGAAGTCGAGGATCGACAAGAGAATGAGCGGACCGCCACTTTTTTTTCCACCTCCTCGCGTCGCGCCCTCGATGCATTCCTGGTCGACAAGCAGGAACTGGAGGAGCTCACCGCCCGGCTCCCGGCGTTCAACCTGTTCAACGTCCTGCAAGATTGCCGATGTGGAGATCCGCCACAGCAACGTACTGGCGTGGCTCCCACACCCGGCGAAACCCACGGGCTGCCCGGTCCATGTCGCGAAAACCACTCGCTGCCAAGCCGACAACATCTCTCCTCCCTCCTCGGATTCCTCTGTCGTCCTCCAACCTCCCCTGCGTCTCCGCGTCTCTGCGCGAGCCCCCTCCGTGTTCTCTGTGCCTCTGTGTTTATGCTCTCTCCACCAAAACCCGTTACGCCACGGCAGTCCCCACGTGGAGCGACCGACCAAGGGAGCAACAGCCCAGCCCCCACCCCCTCAATCGGCCTGTTCAATGTTCCTATTGAAATGCCCGGGCAAATCCATATAATGTACATATGTACCAATACCAAAACCACGCTCTAGCGCCCACAACCCCTTCACCGATCCATTTCTCCCAAATCTTCCTGTCATCAATCTTTCTGTCATTCATTCCCCTGCCCCCAAGTTAGCCAAGAGTACTCAAAAAATGAAATCGCACATCAATGCCAACAATGCAACGAGCGCATCCGCCTCCGTATTGACCACGCCCAAGAGAACGCGCCCCGCCGCCCCCGATACTGGCAAAATCACTCACTCGTTGACCAAATCCCACAAGATCAGCGTCGATCAGCGTCGATTAGCGTTCCCCCTTTTTCTTCCCCTTCCACCACCTCCACCGGCCAGATTTTCACCGTCATTTCTCACCACCTCACCGCCGACCGTCCCAGCCGTCGCCCCAACTCCCACCAACACAAGCACTTAGCGAAAAAACCACCAAACGCCCACGCCCCCATTCTGCATGGTAGTCAAAATGATTCTGCGCTTCCCACGACGCCGTAACCCATTGTGTAGCAACACGATAACTGCCGCCGTTCGATGGAGCAATCGATCGACAAGTGCACCAACCGCCAACCCTGTCCGCAACCATTTCCCAGCACTTTTTTCGCAACCAGGTTGCACTCAGCCTCCGACAGGCATCATGCGATGAATACCCCGGACGCACGACCTCCATCACCAGCCAATTCCCCTGCATCCAAGTCCGCTTGCCGTTCGGCAGCTCCCATGCGCCTGCGTACTCGACTCCGACCGAAAGATCGCCGCCCACCGCAAGCTCACCGGCGCTCTGCATCCGGCCGGCAGCCTTGCGGAGTAGTTGGCGTCAAGTCCCGAATTGGCTATCCTACACCTTTTGGTAGGAACGACTTCAGCCCTCGGGGGCCCTCTTCGCCGGAAGGATCGGGTGTCATGAAGACCAAGACGAGCGAGATGCTCACGCTCCGGGACCGTCTGTCCCAGTTGACCTATATCGAAGCCTGCAAACTACTTGGCCCCGACGGCCAGAAGCTGATCCAGCAGGGCTCCACCTACGAAACGGAGGATTTCGAGCAGGACGTCTACCTCGGCGACGACCTGTTCCGCTTCAATCTCCGCAACGCCGGGTGGGGCCAGGGCGCCGACCCGATCGTCACCATCACCCTCATGGCCGAGGTGCCCCAGCGGCTCCGCTTCAACTGCACGCACTGCTCCAATATGTGCGAACACATCGGGGCGGCCGTCTCCCTCATCCTGGAGGAAAAATCGGCCCTCGGCCTGGCCGTGCTGCCCCCCGACCAGATCCCCATGGAGAGCCTCAGCGAGGAAGAACTGGTCGCCCAGGCCCTGGCCGAACGCCAGGAGCGGGCCAACGAAGAAACCTTCCGCCTCCAATCACGCAACACCAAGAAGCCCTGGACCGACTACCTCCTCACCAGCGCTACCTCCGGCAAGACCTATCGCCTCGCGCTCCGCGGCGAGGATCGCGGCGAGTCCTACTGCAGTTGCCCCGATTTCCGCACCAATACGCTCGGCACCTGCAAGCATATCATGTACGCCCTCGATCGGGTGAAGAAGCGATTCACGGCCGCCGAGCGAAGCCGCAAGTTCCGGCAGCGCGACGCCTGCGTTCACCTGCTCTATGGTGAGGACCTCACGCTCCACCTGCGTCTGCCGGACAACGCCGCCGACGAGGCCCTCAAGATCGCCGGTCCTGCCGCAAAGAAACCCGTCGAGGACGTGTCGGACCTGCTCTCGCGGGTACGCCGGTTGGAAAAGGCCGGCGTCGACGTGACGATCTATCCCGACGCCGAAGAATACATCAACCGGCGGCTGTTCCAGGACCGAATCGCCCAGCACATGGACGAAATCCGCAAGGCTCCCGCCAAACATCCCTTGCGGACCGGGCTCTTGAAGACGCCGCTCCTTCCCTATCAACTCGACGGCATCGCCTTCGCAGTCAAGGCGGGCCGGGCGATCCTGGCCGACGACATGGGACTCGGCAAGACGATCCAGGGCGTCGGCGTTGCCGAAATGCTCGCCCGCGAGGCCGATATCCGCCGCGTGCTCGTCGTTTGCCCCACCTCGCTCAAGTCGCAATGGCGCAACGAAATCCACCGCTTCACCGACCGCGACATCCAATTGATCGTCGGCCGGGCCGCCGATCGGGCCGAGCAGTACGGCAACGAGTGCTTCTTCACAATCTGCAACTACGAGCAGGTCCTCCGCGACATCCTCTCCATCGAACGCACCCGCTGGGACCTGATCATTCTCGACGAGGGGCAGCGGATCAAGAATTGGGAATCGAAGACCGCCCGGGTCGTCAAAGGGCTCAAATCCCCCTTCGCCCTGGTCCTCTCGGGCACGCCCCTGGAGAATCGTATCGACGACCTCTTCTCCGTCGTTCAGTTCATCGACGATCGGCGCCTGACGCCCGCCTTCCGTTTCTTCAACCGCCATCGCGTGGTGAACGAGAAAGGCAAGGTGCTCGGCTATAAGAACCTCGACGAGCTGCGCGAAAGGCTCCGGCCGATCCTCCTCCGCCGCACGCGGGAATCGGTCCTCGACGAACTGCCGCCCCGCACCACGGAGATTCTGCGGGTCCCGCCCACGGGCGAACAACTCGAATTGCACCAGACGCACATGCGGATCGTCTCCCACATCGTCCGCAAGCGCTACATCACCGAGATGGACCTGCTCCGGCTGCAGAAGGCCCTGCTCATGTGCCGCATGAGCGCCAACAGTACCTACCTGGTCGACAAGCAACAGCCCTCCTATTCCTCGAAACTCGAACACCTCGAAGAACTGCTCGACAACCTGTTCGCCGAGGCGGATCGCAAGGCGGTGTTGTTCTCGGAATGGACCACCATGCTCGATTTGATCGAGCCGCTGCTCAAGCGGCGCAATCTCGATTACGTTCGCCTCGACGGCTCCGTGCCCCAAAAGAAGCGGCAGCAACTAATCCACCAGTTCCAGCACAACGAGTCGTGCCGGCTGTTCATTACTACCAACGCCGGTTCGACCGGCCTGAACCTGCAATCGGCCAACACGGTCATCAACGTCGATCTCCCCTGGAACCCGGCCGTCCTCGAACAGCGCATCTCCCGGGCTCATCGCATGGGCCAGCGCAATCCCGTCCAGGTCTACTTGCTGGTCACGGAAGAAACGCTGGAAGAGAAGCTGCTGACCACCCTCTCGGCCAAAAAGGAGTTAGCCCTGGCCGTGCTCGACGCCGACTCGGACGTCACCGAAGTCGACATGGTCAGCGGCATGGAGGAACTCCGCCGCCGCTTGGAGGTGCTGCTGGGCGCCAAGCCCGAAGCCCCGGTCGACGAGACGAGCCTCGAGCGCTCGAAGCAGGAGGCGGAGGCCGCCAAAGAACGTCAGGCCCGGGTGGCCGAGGCCGGCGGCGAACTGCTCGGCGCCGCCTTCAAGTTCCTGGGAGAACTCGTCAGCCAGACGCCCGACTCCCAGCCCGCCCCCCAGGGACTCGTCTCCCAAGTCCGGGAAGGGCTCCAGCAGTGCGTCCAAGTCGACGAAACCGGCAAGCACCGCCTGACGGTGGCCTTCCCCGACGCCAAGGCCGTCGAGAACCTGGCCGGCGTGCTCGCCCGGTTCCTGGTGGCCGGAAAAGCGACCGATTGAACAGTCTCGCGCGATTCCCGGAAAAAGGTGACAGCCACTTTTGTGCGAAGCACCGGGCACCGACCGAAGGTCGGTCGGGCCGTTCCGGCAAGACGTGGCTGTCACCTTTTTCCGGGAATCTCGCACGGCCGAAATCGCAACAAAAGCAGACGAAATAGAGAGTTCCCCTCGCCGGCCCAGTCACCAAAATGAAACCAAGTCAAGTCGGCTTTCTCAGAAAAGGAAATCAGCACAAGTTTCCAACATGACCTTCGAGCGACGGAGATTGCTCTTCCATATCGGGAGGTGAAGTCAAATGTTCGCCAGTCTGCTCGCCTTCATGAGTTCCTGGGTCGGCATCCTTGTTCTTCTGGCGATTGACGGGTGGCCTTGATCGATCGTCAGTTGCAACCACCGTGTGCCACTCTACGCCGTTAACCATACCGAACAGCGGGAAGAAGTGATATTGCAAAAAATGCCTTGATACGGCAAGGATTCTTGTTTTTCAGGATAGATCCTGGACTGCATTCATCG
>JAAYAY010000218.1 GCA_012719125.1 Planctomycetaceae bacterium
CACGAAAGAAGAAACGCGAACACATCGGGGCCCCACAAATCACCAATGCAACCAAACAACAAATCGCGACGGCTACAAAACTTAAGAGTCAACGTCATGAATTTCGGTTAACGGCGTAGGGTGCCACCGGCACCGTCTGGTTCGACGACGTTCAGTTGCTTGAAGGCGCAGCCTCGCGCTGGCAAGTCTTCGCGCGGTCCTATGCCAAGGGGCTCGTCCTCGTCAAACCGTACGTGGGCGGCTCGTTTGGTGACGACACTGCATCGGTTCACAGATTGCCAGGAGCGTTCAGACCGCTACGCGCCGACGGGACAATCGGTGACGCGGTACCGGAGGTCATGCTGCGGAATGCGGAGGCGGCGGTGCTCCTGAAATAGTCCGGCCTCCACGTTGAACCGAACTCCGCAATTGCCAAATGCCGCGCAGAACACGGTGATGCCCATGGCGCGTTTGGAGCGGTGATCAACGACCGCAGCTACCCACCAACAGAAGGGCCTGCACTGTGGCAAGGCGAATGGTAGCCAATTCGTTAGCTCAACATGACTTTTCCAACGGGCCGCTAGGACCCGCTGCGCCGCAGCGTGATGAACACCACGGCGTGCGGCGGGATCTGTGTGGTCAACTGCGGTCCCTGCATCTCCAACTTCAGTTCATTGACCAAATCCTCTTTGCGCCTGATGAAAGGATCACCGTCCGGATCGGAATGTGAGAGCACGACCGCCGCAGCCTGCTGCGGGGTGAAGCCGCGGAACTCGATCCTGCAGGGCACGGCTCGGGTCCACGAGCCATCGGCCAGGATGACGAAAAGCCGGCTGCCGTCGTCGCTCAGCGTGGCCACTGCCGGGGTGAGCGGCCCTCGACAGGTCTTCTCACCGGCGGTGCCTTCATAGTAGGGCGCGGTGCCGTCGATCGGGAGAACCCAGCGGCCGGCATGGCGGTTGAAGTAGTAGTAAAGCCAATAAGTCATAGAACGGAGTTGCGGGTCGTCCTGGGCGAGAAAGCCGAATCCGGGGGCGCTCCGGTGGGAGAACATCTCCCACGAGCTGGCGCCTCGAAGCGGGGCCTCGCGGAGGTAGTGGATCAATCGCACGGCCCGGTGCATCATCCCAAAGATGTTGGCGTTGCGACGCACGTAGTCGGCCCGCTCCCCTTGCGGCCCGGAACTGTGCATGCCCCACTCCGTGTCGTACTGATAGACTTCGCGGTCAGGGTTGTACAGCCGCATCAGGGCGTTGACCTTGAGGATCTCGTCGATCATCTGGTAGTTGGCCGTGAGCACGACGTCCTCGAACGAGCTGCGCTGGACGTTCATCGAACAGTAGTAGTGCCCCACGATGAAGTCGTAGTCACCGGCCGCCCGCTTCAACAGGTAGTTGCCCCAAGCCGGACTGCGATGGTGGATGGGCATGCCGATCTGGCCGCTGGGGTGGACCTGCCGAATGGCCCGGCTCACGGACAGAAAATGCTCCAGGTACGAATCGGCCGTTTGGAACGCCCGGCCCACACGCCCCACGTACGGCTCGTTGGTGATTTCCCAGCGGCGGAACTCGTAACCTCGGTCCAGGCTGTGTCGCACTCCGCGTGCCCAGACTTCGGGTAGGAGCTTGCTGGTAGCACCTTGAATCTCGAACTCGAGCGGTGTGGCGGCCTGGGGCGTCCCGATGCGATTGAGAAACTCGGCGGCCTTGTCGATTGCCGCCTCCAGGCCAAACGGCTCGTCGCCGAGGGCGTAAAACCGCGTCATCGGCAGACGCAGGTTCCGAACGGCCTCTTCCAGGTCCGGCGGCAGCACGTACCGGCCGTCCTTGTCGAAAGGGAGCTTCGTATAACCGGCCACACGATGAAACGAAACGCCCCCGACTTCTCGTGGTGCCTCGCGCTGTCGTCTGCCCGCGTCGACCGTGAATTTCAATTCGTCGCCGGGCTTCAGGCGATGATCGAGCCGGTCGTAGACAAGCGACTCGGGGTTGACCAGGCGGCCCTCACGTGGCGACGGCCGCTCGGTGACAACGACGTCGTCGATCCAGAGGGTCCTCTGCTCTTCCGGCCGTCCGGCGGCTTTGAACGTCAGGAGCATGAAACGGCAGTCTTCGGCAAAGAAGTCCCAGCCCTCGTCGAGAAGGAAGCGGAACTCCCTCCAATCCCGGTCGAGACGAATGGGAAACAGGCCGGGCGAGGCGGCCTCCACGAATGGTCGGATGCTGCGGTACGCGGTCCAGCCGAACAGGGCCTCGCCGGGCCGGTCGCTCCGTGCCCAGAATGTCAACGTGTACCGCATTCCTTCCTTCGGGCGGAGGGCGGTCTCGGGCGAGGAAACCACGTAGCCTTCCGTGCCGGCCGGATGATCGATGCGGAAGCACGCCTGGCCGCTGTGCGCCTGGCTCGTATCGCGCGTGTAGTTGCTGGCAATCTTGTACTTTTGGGCGCCCCACATCGTCCATCCCGGGGGCAGATCCGCAGACACCGGCTGCTCGAAGTCGCCGCCCGCCACCAGGTTCTCGTCGTCGGCCATGAGAGAGGCGCCAACGGCAAGGAGCCCCAGTATCGAAAAGGCCGGAACGATCCGACTCAAGACACGCATCGGAGAACCTCCCATCAAGGACTTTTCTGTCGCGTTTCATCGATCATCGCACAATCTTGCTCCAAGTCCCGCTGGCTCCCAATCAGCAGGAGACGGCGACAGCTATTCCGCCTCAACCTTCAGCCCGCCCAGGTTGTACGATCCCTGCATGAGGAGCACGATTTCGTGATCGCCTGCCGTGAGCGGGACGGACTTCAGGACCGCTTTACTGGTGTGGCGCCAGTCGGGAAATTCGTGCGCGGGGGTCTCGAAATCGCCGGCGGCCTTGCAGTCAACCATGAGTTTCGGCCCCCGCTGTTTCGGAGACGGCGTCCCATAATCCAACGTAAACGTATAGTTCGCCGTCTGGTTGACGTGGACGGTGTACTTGAGCCATTCGCCGCCCGAGACTCCGCCGATAACGGTTTCGCCCGCGTCCACGTCTTCGTTGGCGCGGAAGGTCTTGCTGGCGCTGTTGCCCGGCGTGCCGTCGGAATAGGCGAATCCCTGTCCGCCTTCATCGTAATGCGACAGCATAATCTCGCCCGGAAGTTGGATCGGCTTTCCAAGGTACGGCCCCGTCTTGCCGTTCTTTCGAAGCAGTCTGACGACGTTTTCCGAGCGGCCGACGTTGCCTCTTTCGTCTTGCGCAAAGATGCAGAACGCGTGCAGTCCGCGGTCCCAATCCGGTCGGACCCCGGTGCGTCCCGGCTTGACGAAATTCGTGCCGTTGTAGTAGTCCTGCGTGATTCTGACGACGAAATCGTAGGGCGGCGCGGACCGGTAATCCAGCAGCGCGCCGCTGTCGAACAGGTAGACCTGCTTGATCTTTGCCCCGGTTATCGGCGACGGTTCAACCTGCGCCTCGAGATGCAGTTCTTCGCCCGGTTTGAGGATATAGGTGGATTCGTCAGGCTTCCTGGCCAGTCTGACAACCGGGTCGGAGTCGTGCGGATATTCGTAGATCCGTACGTAATCGACGAAGAAGCTCTCGGGAAACTTCCCCTTCGTCGGATCGCCGCCGGACTTGCCGCAGCAGCCGGAAAGAATGGCGTGCAGCGGCACGTAACCTGTCGCGTGGTTGAACGGGTCGAACGTCACCGAGCTGTACGGGCTGTGGTTCGCTTCCGACTGGATGAGCTTCCCGTTGAGGTAATACGAGACTTCGAAGGGCGTCCATTTGCAGGCCACCACATACCAGTCGTCGACTTTGCCGGGCAGCTTGGAGCCGTAGTTCCAACTCCTCAACGTGCCGCAGGCGAAGACGTGCAGATTATGGTCGAGGACGCCGCGTGGTTCTTCGCCCGGGTTTTTCGGACCCATGTAGTAGTCTTCGTAGACGTCGATTTCCCAGCCATCGAGGAACGGATTCGACGGTCCGTGCGTGCAAAGCCAGAACGCGGACCACCAACCGGATTGCTGGCGGAACTTCACCCGCGTCTCGAAGTAGCCGTATCCGAAGACCTCGTTGGAATAGAGGCTGGCGCTCTTGGTTTTCGTCTTGTCCGGCGTCGCCCAGTTGCAGACGATTTCGAGCAGCCCGTCGTGGACTTTCGCGTAGTCCTTCTCGCTCGTTGGGCTGAAGTACCATTTGCCGGTATCGACCCGGTCACCATCGAATTCCTCGTCGAACACTTTCTTCCAGCCCGCCTTGACCGGATCGAACTGCGGGACGAGATCGATCTTGAACGGCGTCGACGAGGTCTTCGATTCGCCGCGTAGATCCAGCGGACCGGCGAGTTTCAGAATCGCGCTGCCCTTGTCCGCGACGATTCTTACCGCGATGACGTTCGTCCCCTTTTGGAGCCGGACGTTCTTGACGTGGTTGTCGATCTCGACAGGCGATTGGGCGTTGCCCGGCGCAGGGATATCGAAAACCGGCTCGCCGTTGAGATGGTACTGCATCGCTCCACCGGCACCCGCGCCGACTGTCATATCGCAATCGTATTTGGCCTCGATTCGACCGAACGCCCATAGGCATTGGGACGGGCCAGAACCGGCGAGTGGCGCGAGATCCAGCGTGTTGGAAATGAGAGGGACCGTCTGAGCTTTGGCTCCACCGAAGGTCTCCGGAATCGACTGGAGCTGTTCCCGCGACGGTTTGAGAGCCTTGTCGACGGGCCCGAAGATCGTCCAGGATTTGGGCATGCGGGTATCGCCGACGACTCGAGTCGGCTGGATATCGAGGGTCAGACTGCATACCAGTATCTCGGCGCCCATTTTGCCGCCGATAGCGAGCGAGACGGCATGGGTTTCGCAGGCATGCCCGTTGTCGATGGGAATCGTCAAGACGTGCGGCTGCCACGTGTCGGAGAGGGTGAATGGAGAACTGACGACGACCCCGTTCCAGGCGCCCTTCTCGCCCCATCGATAAAACGTGGCCCACGCCAGCCCCTTTCCCTTTGCGAGGAATGAAATGCGGCCCACGGAGCCGGAGCGGGCGGGGAATTTCGTGCGGGTCTGGATGGCGCCGCCGTCGTCACCTAGGACGTTCGTGATGCTCAACGCCGTGCTGCCCTCATAAGCGCCGGGTATGGTTTTAACCTCCGGGAACGGTTTGTAGCCGCCCCATTCGTGCATGACCCAGCCGTCGGGGAAGCCGCCCGGCGTTTTTGATCGAAAGCGACCGTTGACGTCAATCGGCTCCGCCGACAGTGCATCGCACATCAGAGCAATGAGCAACGGGAAGACGAAAGGGATAGTGGTTTTCAATACTGTGTTATCCATGATCTTCTCGTTCCTGTCCTGTTGGAGTACAGCCTTCAGGCTGGGATTCGCACACCAACGCATGTACTCCAACATATCCGGCATCCCATTTTGGAAACTCCAGAAAGCACAAGTCTATCGACGCCGCTTCTCCACGAAACGGCACTCGCCTTTGGCCAGCTTGCGCAGGGCTTCTCGTGTAGCCGAACGATAGTTGTTGTAATCGACGCACTCCAGGCTGATCCCGCCGGCGCCCTCTTCATGAGCAATCCGTGCAAGGGCTTCGGCCAGTTCGGCGTTGCTCTTGCCGGTGGCCTGTTCGTAGGCCGGCAGGCCGAACCGGCTGTAATTGTATTGCTGGACGGGACACCAGACGCGGCAGCGGCCGTCCACCGCATCGAGCACCTCGCGATACGCTGCCCGCGTGCTCTCCAGGGGAGCTTCCTTGTCCCACGTGACGTAGTTGATGACCAGCGTGTCGATCAACCCTTCCTCGACCCAACTCCGCCAGTCGGCCGCGCATCGTGCCAGAGGCTCGTCGCCGCCGGGCGCGATTTCCGGGAGGCCGACCGCCAGTTCGATCGATCGGCCCGATGCCTGCAGATGCCGGCGCAGCTTGCGGAGAAACTCCGTCACGTAGCCCGCCACGTGCCGGCACCATCGCGGATCGCGAGCATCGGATGGTGGATCCTCACCGTATCGGCTCCGGTAGGCTTCCACGATCGGATCGACGTATTCATAGGCCGGGCTCCAACCGCCGGTTCGCCAGAAATCGATGAAGAGCACTTCAATCCCTCGATCGACCAGCTCGTCGACCAATGCCAGCTTGTGCTCGATGACCGGCTCATAGGCAAGACTCACGCGTCCCCACCACGGCCGGCCCGCCGCATCGCGCCCCCAATACTGCGGATGCTCGAAGTTGTAGCGGCCCACGGTCCACAGGGCCCAATGGGTCTCTTCAAACGGCCAATGGATCCCCGGCTTCAATCCGCGTTCCTTGCACATCTTGACCACCGTGGCGATGATGTCCACCTCCGCCTCGCCGTAACGAACCCAGCCGGCGATCTCCCGCCCGTCCGCCACACGCCGCTTGTCGAGCCGGCTGGAGTGATGATGGGTTTCGATCTGGCTGGGGTAACGCATCGTCGATCCGCCGCAGTTGCGCCACAGGATCGTCGTCGCGCCCGTCTCCTGCACGTGGTCCAGGATCTGCGCAAGTCCCGCCGCCTTCTCCGTGTCGTAAATCGTGTAGAAGTCGAAATGATCGACCCACGCGGCAACTTCAAATGGTTCATTCTCCTGGGCAATCGCCGGGGCCGCAAAGCCCAACGCAAGCACCAGGCTCAGAATACAGCATGGCCGACGACAGATGGAAACAGGCGAAGCCATCCGGAACTCCTTCAGTGGGAAGTATCAACAGGCAATCAAGGCTGGTTTGTGCGATCCCAGAACCGGGCGAGCGAGTCCGCCAGGATCGCCTCCGGCGCCAACGTGCCACGCAGAACCGATAATTCGAAAATCCTGCCCGGAAAAGGGGCCGACCCGTCGTGCTGCGACCCGATCCGTATCTGCACGGGCTCCCCGTAGGCGAACAGCGCGTCCCGGCTTGTGACCTGCTGCAAGCGGCCGTCAACATACAGACGCACGCTTCCCGCAGCGTCACGAGTACCAACGAGCGTCACCGCACGATCGGTCGGCAACGGTTCGTCCGACTTGGCGCCCCGATAGACCAGGTCCGTGTCGCGGGAATTGAACCAAACGCGCCGGTCGTCTGTCACGTACAACTGCCAGCCGAGCCGGTTATTCGGGTATTGCCCCATGGTGATCATCGCGAAGCGGCACGTGTCAGGCACTTGCACGACCGCCCGGACCGTGAAGGCCCCGCTTCCGAAGTCGAAGCCTTTGGCGGCAGGAATGGAGAGAAACGTCCCTGGTGAGAAACTCAGCCCCCCGTCGCTCCACGTCGGTTCGCCGTGGACGGCGATCGAATTGGCCTCGGGACTCTGATCGGTGATCGTCTTGCCCGGTTTGCGGGCAAAAGAAATGTGGAGGACCTCTCCACCCGTTGCTTTCGCCTCTGAGGACGGTGGCTCCGACGGCCGAGGGAACGAGGGCACTTCGATCCGATAGAGCTTGTAGGATCCCGTACGATTGTTCTCGAACACCAGTTGTCGGCCGTCCGGCGACCAGGCCGGGCTCCGTGAATTGCCTGGCCCGCAGTCGAGTCGCACCCGGCAGGCGGTGCGACTATCGATGAGGTACACTTCCCAACCCGGATCTCCCACCTCGAATCCCGTACAGGCCAGCGCCGAGCCGTCAGGACTCCACTGCGGGCTGTAGAACGCTCCCTGATGATCGGTCAGCGGGAACGTATCGGCAGGGGCGTCCACCGTGGCAAGATGGATCGTCCAGTTGTCGCGAAAGCCCTGCAGCCGGCTGCACGCCAACATGCGTCCGTCCGGCGAGAAGCAAGGTTCAACCAATGCCCGATCCCCGCCCGGCTGCCGACATACCAACTCCGGATTACCCCCGTCGAACGAAATCCGATAGAGCCCCACGGCGTTGTCGTCTTTCTGGCCGTCCCGGTTCGAGCAGAACCAGATTGTCTTGCCGTCCTGGGCGAAAACCGGGCAGTAGTCGCGATGCAGCCCTTCGGTCAGCCATCGCGGCTCGCCTCCCTCGGCAGACACCACGAACAGGTTGTAGCCGTTGGCCTGCCCTTCAAAGCCCGTGGCAGTGAAATGGGCATACGAATAAACGATCCATTTGCCGTCGGGTGACCACGAAGGAAAGCAGGCGTGGCCCGGCCCCGTGACCAGGGGCCTGACTTCAAGCGAAGATACGTCGAGCACGTACAGCCCAAGCGTACCCGACCGATCCGATTGAAAAACGACTTGCCGACCGTCGGGCGACCAGGCCGCCTCGGTGTCTTCACCGGGTCCGCTGGTCAGTGGAACCGACGGCTCGGCCGCAGCCGAGCCGAGCAAACACGAGAAACACACTGCCCAGACAAACGCTGGGCGACCGAGCGACTGCAAAGGCCGCAACTGGCGCCGGTTCATCATAGCCGCAACCGCAACTGCCGCGGCGGATGTGACGACGATTCGATTCAAGAAACTCCGTCGGCTGGCGGCTCGATTCATGGTGACTCCTCGGGAGTGAGTTCTTAACGCATTCAGGCATGGTTGGCGAAACACGCCGGCACGGCGTCCATGCTAAACTGAAATCAAAATGAAGTCATGGCTTCAGTCTATTCTCCAACCATGGGACCGCAACATCTGCTTTGAAATAGTGATCCGGTGGATCGTTATTGTTCAGCTTCCAGAACTCGTCTGTCGTCAATCCTTCTGGAAGATAACCATCGTATCTGGTCTCAGGGGCTCTGTATTTCGGGAACTGCGACACAGTCATATTGTCTGTTGCGTCCATGATTCCATAAGCCTTCTGATACAGCTCAAGGTTCTTCTCAGGCAACCCCTCGGCGAATAGTACGGGACGCGGCGCCAAACTGGCGACAATGTCAGGGTTGTCAAACCATCCATACATGCCAGGAACTACGTAGAACAGGCCAAATGCCGGGGGCCTCTGGCCCCGCTCATTTGGCTTGGTCCTGACTTTTGCGGCTTCGCGCCAATTGTAGATGCCTTGATTCAGGACGACTGCGCAGATGTCCGGATTGAGAACGGCGAGATAGGCGGCCATCCATGCGCCAAGAGAATGACCGCTGACGGCGATTTTTTCAGGGTTGATATATCCGGAAGTTCTCATCCATTTCAGCAGTTGGTGGCTCTGGAATGTGGCTAAGCCCATGTAATGCCAATTCATATTCAGCAAATACTGCTCGAAGGTCGCTACGTCAATCACGTCCTGCCCGCTGTATTGTTCCAGATCCGACGTTTCGGCATACCCGGGATTGTCAACGGCGACAGCAACGATTCCCTTTTGCGCATAGAGCAGAGCCATCCTGTTAATCTCGTCAAACGTAGGACGTGCAAATACAGGAAACAGCTCCTTTTCGCCCGCCAGACTTTCCTTGCTTCTCGAGGTGCCAGGCAGACAGAGAACCGCAGGCGCCGAAGCACTGGCAGAAACACCATCAGGAACCAACACGAGGAACGGGACAACACTTCCGGGTTGAGGATAGTGCTCCCACTTTTCAAGCGTGTATCCGTTGCGTTTTGCCCTGCTCAGAAGTCGTGGTTGCGGTTGCGGCGGGATATCCGGGAATCTCATCAAGTCCTGGAGTTTGTTTCTCACTTTGGTCTGCCAGTCCAGGAACTCGTCCCTGGAAAAGGCGGGATCAAAAGCAAGCAGAGGATGTTGGCTGCGAATCATATGCTGCACCAGGCCGCGGGTGCTTGTATACCGCCCGTCAGGACGATCGGTACTCAGGATCTTGTGCTTCTCTGGGTCAAATGGCGTGGTTTGCGATCCTGTTTGCGCAAACGAGCTCCCCGCAAAGAACATCCATACACATGCCACGAGGATCGCGAGTCTGAAGGCAATTGTTTTCATCGACCTTACTCCTGAACGCGTGAGAATTGTGGTTGACGAGGAGTGTCATGTTCCATGCCGCTCGGCGGGCGAGGTCTTCTCGGAGGGAATCCCACGGCGGATGCCCCGTATTATTCGGCCCACACCAGGCGCATCCGCATCGGTTCCAGCGGCACGAGCAGTCCGCCATCGGACCACGTCAGCGGCTCGCCGCTCAGAGCATCCTTCGCTCCTTTCGCGCCCACGCCCATCCTGGTCAGGTCCACCGTCAGCCGGGCGGTCACGCCCTGGTCGGCTGACAGGTTTGAGACGACCAGCAGAGCTCGCCCCTCTCTCCCGTCGCTGGCGGCTCGCACGTAGAGGCTCGCCCGAACCGACTGCGGCTCGCTGGCCGACGCCATGGGTGTTTCCCAGTAAGGGTGCCACTGCGCCTGGTCTACCCCGAACCGTGTCATGGCATCCCAGATCGGCGCGATCTTCTCTAGTCCCACCAGCCCGCACGGGCGAACCCGCACGTCGTGCAGTAGCGAGAAGGCCAGTGCATGCTCGTAGGTCCATTGGGGCGGCCGCTCGTAGGCCAGGAACTCGCAAGGTACCCCGTAGTTCCGCCCCATGAACTCCGCTCGAAATGCATCCAGCGGCAAGTTCTTCAAAGGATCTCCCGACAGTTCTCCCCCTGCAAACTGCTCGCCGTCCCAGTACGAATCGGCAAAGGCGAGTGTCGGTGTCAGGCAGCACGTGCTCTGGTGCGCGCTGATCAGGCCTCCCTGGGGATGAAACATGCCGTAGAGCCGTCGCATGAGCCGTCGTACCCCGAAAATCGGGTAAGTCGGCCGCAATTTACCGTCGGCCGTGCGGTAACCACAGCCGTGCCGCTCGTTGCAGCAGGGCCATGGCTCGATCGTACCGTCGAGGTAGAGGCCGTCGTAACCGTAGCGCTTTCGAGCCTCTGAAATCCCGTCGGCCAGCCGGTCCGCCCAGACGCTATTGTAGCAGACCCTGAAGTCCCGCTGCTCGGGATGGCGATACCAGCCGGGCGTAATCTTCGCCGCACTGTTCTTGACCAGCACGTCATCCGACAACTCCGCCCACTCCGGCGCCATGGGCGACATCTCGTAGCCATGGTAAACCAGCACCTTCATCCCGCGCCGGTGACAGGCCTCGACGATACCGCGGAATTCCGATTCGGGAAACGTCATCGGGTAGTTCTGGATCGGTGCCCAGTCCTCGTGGAACACGGCCGTCTTCACCCCCAATTGGGCCGCCCGGTCGAGAGTGGCTTCGGGATTCCGGTCCGGAAATGCCCGGTGACAAAGCCACCACTCCTTGGGTACCGGAAGCGTCGCGTCCACTCCCAATTGGGGCACGTGCCAGATCCGCCACTCGTGGAAATCCGCCGGCCACGGCTTGACCGGCGTTGCCTGGAAACCGAATCGGTAAGTCGCCGGCAAACGCACCTCCCCGTCGGACAGGTGTACCCGCAGCACGACCGCCTCCCCCTCCACGACGACCTCCATCGCCGTCTCCTGGCGGGAAGGTTGCCAGCCTTCGTCCGATTCGGCGAACCAACCCAGACCGCTGTCCTCGCTTCCCAACCATAGAAACGGCTTGAAGGGCAGGGTCAGGCCTGTCTCAGGTAGCCTGCCGCTGTTCTTGGCCGCTCCCCAACTCCCCGGAAAGTAGTGGAACAGGCTCGCCCGCTCCCGCTTCAGCGGCACCTCCAGCCACAGTCGTTCCACGAGGGGAGTGGTCTTGTATTGCGGGAGCACGACCGCGTCGATGCGGATGAGGCCGTCCATCTCAATCCGGGTAGTGGTATTGACGATCAGGTCGTCTCCCGATTGCCAGCCGGTAACGATTGCCTCAGTCGGCTCAGCGCGAAAGAGGAAATTGCCGCCCCGTTTCCAGGCGATCGGCTTGCCGCCGACCTGCCCGGTGAGCCGAATGGGGGCTGCCAGCAATTCCTCGCCCGCCGTGACGATCGACGTGGGCAGGGCTGCACCCTGGAGCGTGTGCGAACGCCCCCACACGCCCACCTCTACGCCCGCTGAGTCCGATCGGGTCGTCACCGCGGTCCACGGCGCCATCAGCCCCATGGACTCCTCCCCATCCGCGCTGCCAGGCCGGGGCAGGACTGCTACCAGCAAACTGCCCAGCAACGCCCACCGAAATTGTCCCTGCCGCTGCGGGCGTCGGTCAAACATCATGTCAGGCTCCTTGAACGGTTAGGTTTCGTCACCCTCTCCTCGCCCTTTCGGCGAGGCTTGTATCCTAAGGGTTGCCGCTGAGCTAAGCGAGTCCCCGGTGGGCAGGGTCGTGCCGGATCGGAAACCGGCCTCAAGGCCCCAACCGACCAGCCCACTCGCTTGGAGCGGGCTGCCCTTGCCTTCTCTGTATCCTGCCCTATCGGAGTGGTACCCCAAGAAACGCCCGTCAGGCAGCCCGGCGAAATAAACCCCTATACACGATCTCCATTCTTTGTACCGATGCATCGACCACCTCTCGCAGAGGCTTTGTCCCTTTCGGCAAGTCGATCCTTCCGGCCCCGGCTCTCATCGGTGACTCATGTCCGCCCTCGAGGGGCCTGTACCGAATTCTGTGCTCGTGATCGTGCCGGAAGGGGACAGTCCCATTTTTGTGGCGTCCTGCCACAAAAATCGGGACAGTCCCCCCTCGAGCTTCGCTCTGGGTGACTGTTCTTCCGGCTGAAGACTTTTTATCACCCTTGGTCCGCCCGTAAGCGATAATGATAGAACCTGTTCCCGCTTGGTCGATTCCCGGAGGTTCATCCAGACGGTGTTTGGTGGCCGGGTTTCACAAGCTCAAATCAGCCATCTCGTGGCCGCGGCGAGCATCAAAAAATGGCGCAGGGTGCACGTCAGCTTTTGCTTTTTTTGAGTTGAGTGGCTGGCCGTCCTCACCCGCATGGCCCCTTCGCAGAGCGTCTTGCGTGTCTCCGCGGACGGGTAGAACCCGGCCGCTTCGCGCACCAAGATCGGTTCTCCGGCCGTTGGGGCGAGGTTTGACGTGGCCCAGCCGAGCTTCGAACCTCCGCAGCGGCCAGAGAACTCACCGAATGCTAGACGAGCGCGAGCGCGCGATGTTAAGATAGCGAGCAAACTACGCCTGGAGTGGTTCCAGGCCCAGCCAAAATGCAAAGTCCCGGGTGGAACCTTCTGCGGCTGCGCCGTCCGGATTAGTTGGGACGTGGAAGGGCCGTTCGTGGACGACGATGCCCCAATTGCAGAAATGCGGCTCGCGGTTACCTGCCGACTCCCGCGCAGCACGAACTGGGAGGCTACGAGACCTGGCTGGGCACCCATCGCGTGCAGAGGGATGCATCCGTGATCTTTACCGACGCCCTGCTCGAAATGCGCGGTGATCTGCGAAATGGCGATGCCTGGTTGGCGTTGAATAGCGAATTCCTGCAAACTCAGAGTATTCAAGAAGGCGAATATCATGCCCCGCAAGCGGATAGCGTTGAAAGCGTGTCTGGAAGCACTGGTGATCCTCGTTGGCGGCAGTCTGTGCTGCAGTGGGCAGACGGTGCTGCATCGTTGGGATTTCGGCGAGGGGCAGGGCCGGTGGTTTGCGGCCCATTCCTGCGCCCCGTTGGAGGTCAAGGACGGGCTGCTTCAGGTACGTGTCACGGGGTTCGACCCTTACATCTACAGCAGCCAAGGTCCCGACTTCCGTATCGAGGCCACTCCGTCCACGTTCGTTCGGATGACGGCCCGGTGCAACGTATCGATGCCGGCGACGTTCTTCTGGGCGGAAATCCAGAATGGACGCGACACGGGCTTTCGGGCCGGCAAGGAAGTGGCGTTCCGCATGCATGGCGATGGGCAGTTTCACCAGTACAACGTCTTTCCCGGATGGACGGGGCAGATCTCCCGTTTGCGTCTTGACCCGCCGGGCGGTGCGGAAGAGGGCGCCGTGGTGGAGATTGGGTCGATCGAGATTCTGCAATTGCCGGCGGCCCCTGCGAGCACTCAACCGACCTGGAGCTTTGCTGGTACGCTGGCGGGTTTCGTTCCTCGCCAGTACGTGGGAGGTTTTCGGTTTGAGGCGGACGGCGTGGTTCTCCGCGGTTTCGGCCCGGCGGCGACGCTGGTCAACGAGGAGTTGGATCTGACGGCCGAGCAATGTCCGTGGCTCAGCCTGGAGGCGTTGAGCACG
>JAAYAY010000219.1 GCA_012719125.1 Planctomycetaceae bacterium
GATTTCCATACCAGGTTGTTCCATTCATGCCTGTAAAATGACGGACTTCGACGAAGGGCGCAACCCCCCTTTTGGAAAAACATCAGGTAGCGGAATGTGAGTTTAACCCGCTGCCGCAGGCGAGGTCGTTCACCGACTACAGGCCGCTTTGGGATGGTTGGCAATCCTCGCCTGCGGCAGCGGGTTAGACGATTCTGCCGCAAAGGTTTTGGTTCCCTGCACCACCCCGAAGTGGCGCTGTTCAATTCCGCAAGCGGACGCCGCCATTTTTGCCGCTCATGGCGGTCGCTGCAAGCTGAAAAGAGCAATACGGCGCCGGACGCGTCCTAGAATCGCTGCTTCCGCAGAATTCGTGGGAGAGTTTGTGCCGTCAAGACCGAAGACCTGTCAGGGTCTTTCGCAAGCCGACACGCAATTGGAGAATCCCTTGCCTGTGTGTGAAAGGTGGATCAGAGAAGAGGCACCGGTACTCAGTTCCGAAGTACCGGTGCCTCTTCTCTGATCCACGTCTTTTCGGCCAAGTGTGCACATCCGCGCCATCGGCGTGCTGCATGGGCTATTCGTAGATGGCTTCGACTGTACCAGCGAATTCTGCGGAAGAGCCCAAGATCAGCCCCTGCTACTTCTGCTTGGTGAACATCAGCCAGACTCCCTGGCCGACCTTGGGATCGTCGGCAGAAATGGCGCCCTTTCCGGCCACCTCGAACTCCGGAATCTTGGCCTGCGCGGCCCACTCGTGCATCTGCTCGGGACGGCGAACCTCGACGAAATGCTGCCACTTCTCGGCGTCGTCGCCGTGGAGCCTCTCCTTGCGGATCCGGATCAACTCATCGACGGCCTCTTTCGGGTAGCCGCTGCCTGCCCCGCCGCCGATCATGGCCTTGCCGCCGGGGCGGAGGACTCGATAGACCTCCTGCAATCCCTTGGCCTGGTCGGACCAGAAGAAGATCGAACCGCGGCTGACGAGCAGATCGACCGAGTTGTCGGGAAACGGTAGTTTCTCCGCCACACCCACCACGGCCGACAGCCGGTGGGCCAATCTCTTCTCCCTGGCAAGTTCGAGTCCTTGGGCCAAGGAGTCGGCGTTTGGATCGACCATGATCACCGGGTTGTCGGTCGCCTCCACGAGCGGGATGGTGAGCTGCCCCTTGCCGGCCCCCAGGTCGACCCAGAAGCCCTTCTCGGGTTCGCAGTATTTGAGAATGTCCTTGACGTTGTAAGGATACCGGTCGGGGAGCGATCGCTCGCTGTTGATGCCCTTGGGGGCCTTCGGTTGCTGGGCAAAGGCCGGACACGGCGCGAAAACGAAACCGGAAATAATGACGAGAGCGGCGATTACCCGAATGCCCATGGCGTACCTCTGAAGTTGCAGCTCGTGTGATTGCCTGGACTGGCGGGCTGCCGCGGCCAGAGCACGGCAGCCCGCGTCCAGATTCAGGTTTACTTCCACATGGGCGGAAGGTCAAGCTTGCCCTTGGGAATTTCTCGCAGGCACATGAACCAATCGAGGCACTTGGCGTCGCCCTTCCCCTCGACGCGCTCTTGAGCCACGCCGCAGGAGCCGGGCGGCGGGACGATCACGTCGTCGCCCGGCTGCCAGTCGGCCGGAGTGGCGACCTTGTGCTTGTCGGCGGTCTGCATGGCCACGATCATTCGCAGGATTTCCTGGAAGTTTCTGCCCATGCTCGACGGGTAATAGAGGACGGCCCTGACCTTCGCCTCGGGGTCCATGATGAACACGGCTCGCACGGCGTGCGAATCGTCGGCCGAAGCATGGACCATACCGTACTTGCGGGCGACGTCCATCTTCAAGTCGGCGATCACCGGGAAGGTGACCTCGACGTTCTCCATGCCCTTGTACTTGATCTTCTCCTTGATCGTCCGCAGCCAGGCGATGTGGCTGAAGTTGCTGTCGATCGACAGGCCGATCAGTTTGCAGTTGAGGGCCTCGAACTGGGGCATCAGGGTGGCGAAGGTCATGAACTCGGTCGTGCAGACCGGCGTGAAGTCGGCGGGATGGCTGAAAAGAATCGCCCACTTCCCCTGGTAGTCGTCGGGAAACCGAATCGGTCCTTGGGTCGTAACGGCCTCGAAGGCCGGGGCGGTTTCGCCGATCAAGGGGATTCTGACAACTTCCGCTGCGGAAGTCTCGGCAGGTGCGTTTTGTGCTGTGGTCATACTGTAGGATCCTCGTTTCCAAGTAGTGAAGTTCATGTGCCGTCAGACAGCAGCGTTTATAGGCAGCGCAGGAACGCCACCAAGTCCTTCTTCTCGTCCTCGCTCAGCCTTGTTTCCAGGACAACGTCGTGAAATTCCACGGTGTCTTCCAGCGTCAGGAGACGCCCGTCGTGGAGATAGGGGGGCGAATCTTTGATGCCTCGAAGTGGGAACGTCTTGATGGGTCCGTCGCCGGTCGCCATCCGCCCGTTGTATTCATGAGGCTCGAAGAACCGCTCCGTGTGCAGGTTGTTCATCGAGAGGTCGGTGTAGTACGGCGGCTTGTGGCATACCGCACAGCGGCCCCGTTCGAAGAACACCTTCTGACCTCGCAACTCGGCCTGAGTGGCCTTCTTCGAATCGAGGGTTCCCAGCAGGTTGAGCTTCGGCGCCGGCGGGAAGTCGAGAATCGCCATGAACTCCGCCATGAAGTGAACCTGGCTTCCCCGTTCCAGAACGTTCACCCCTTTCTTCGTAGCGATGACCGGATCGCCGTCGAAATAGGCCGCCCGTTGCTCGAATTCGGTGAAATCCTCGATGCTCTTCAGGGCCCTCTGGGAGCCAAACAGGCGCTGCACGTTGACGCCTCTCAGCGCTGGGGTGTCGAGCCGATGGCGAAATGCTTGCGGGCGGATATCGCCCACCAGGTGGGTGGTCCCGTTGGAGTGTCCATTGACATGGCAGTCGAAACAGGTGACCCCCATGCTCGGCTTCAGCGAGCGCCGATCGTCGGTGGCATTGAACTGCTGCTGAGGGAACGGGGTCACCAGCAGCCGCAGCCCCTCCAGTTGCTTGGGGTTCAAGATGCCGTTGAAGAGCTCGAAGTAGTTTTGCAGCGTGACCACCTGTCCCTGGGAAACGTCGCCCAGGTCCGTTCGGGTCGTCAGGTAGACGGCGGGCGGGAATTCCGGGAGCAGGTGCTCCGGCAGGTCGAAGTCGAGATCGAACCGGGTGAGATCTCGTCCCTCCTGTTTCTGAATCTCGTCGATGTGGTGTTTGGGAAACACCATGCCGCCTTCAGGGTGATTCGGATGGGGCAGAGGCAGAAAGCCCTTGGGCCAGAGCCCCTTCTGGCGGATTTCTTCCGGCGACATGGCCGACAAATCTTGCCACGAATTCACGCCGGGCGGCAGCTTCACTCGCACGCCCGCCTGAACCGGCTTGCCGCGCGACATGGCGACGCCCTCGGCGGGCCGATCGCTCAGGTCGTAGCGTTCCTCCAGCAACTCCATGTGCCGTTGCATGACCTGCTGCTTCGCAGCCGACATTCGTGCGACCGTCGCGTCGAAACTCTCCTGCATGACCACCGGAGAATAGCTGGTTGCCGGCGGTTCAGCCCATACGGTCGCCGGATGCCAGACGACGGCGCCGACGAACCACAGCGAGAGAACCGCCGTGGCGGTTCCGAAAAGAACAGTCTTTCGTTTCATCGCATCGTCCTCCATTGATCCAAAGTGATAGAAACGGTCAACGATCGCAGAGGGGCATGCCGAAGACCCTCAACTTTCACCCAGTCGCATGGTTTCACCCGGCGAGTACGAGTCGCTTCCCGGAATCCAACCGGCCGGAACCTGCACGGCCACCACTTCACCGCGAACGCAAAGCTTGCCCTCGGCCGAAATCGTGGCACTCACGACCACCTTGCGTCCTTTCATTTCCTTCACCTTGCCGCGGATCTCCAAGGGCACGCCCAGCGGCGTGGGGCGAATGTAGTCGACGTGCAAGGATGCCGTGAGAAAGCGAATCGGCGGATCGGTGTCCATCTCGCGGTTCTCGGCTCGATACATGGCCGCCGCGGCGGTGCCGGTGCCGTGGCAGTCGATGATCGAGGCCAGCAGGCCGCCGTAGACATAGCCGGGCACTGCCATATGATACGGCTCCGGCTGAAAGGCGGCCACCGTTTCCTCGCCGTCCCAGTAGCTCTTGATCTTCAAGCCTCGTTCATTCAGCCGCCCGCAGCCGTAGCAATGGCTCACCTCGTCGGGATAATAGTCTTGAAATGCCTTCATGCCGTCGTCTGCCTGTCCTGCTCGTCCGACACCGCCGCAGCAATCGCTTCGGCCACGCGTTTGCCGGAGAGGAGCATTCCGCCGAAGATGGGTCCCATCCGCGGGCCCCCCAGAGTGGCGGCGACGCTCATGCCGGAGAGCCACAGACCGGGAAACACCTCGCCCGCCCGATCGACGACGAAGGCCTCGCCGGCGGTGGCGTGCATGGGGCCTTCCTGGGCCGAAACGCTCGTGGGCAGCAGCCCGCGGCGGCGGAGGCACTGAACCAGCACGGCCTCATGGCCGGTGGCGTCGAGCACGGCCTTGGCCGAAAACACGATCGGGTCGACCGGCAGGGCGCCGGCTATGTTCGTGCGGTTGACCACCACACCCGTGAGCCGCTGGTTCCGGATGCAAACGTCCTCACAGGTCGTGAGATTGAACACGATTACGCCGGCCTGGAGCGCCTTCCAGCACAGCCCGGCGGCCAGTTCCACGGCGTCGACGGCATGGAGATTGGCCCGTCGCGGTTGGGAACGGATGCCCATTTCATCGAGCAAGGGGACGGCCTCGTCCTGAACGACGGCCACATTCATGGCCATGCCGCCGCCCCAGATCCCTCCGCCGGGCGCCAATCGCTTCTCGAGCACGGTGACCTTGAGGCCGGACTTGGCCAGGAAGTAGGCCGCCACCAGTCCCGAGGGCCCGGCGCCGACAATGATCACGTCGCTCGCGATGCGATCGAGAAATCTCTCGTGGTACGTGCAAAGAATTGTCTTGGAGATTTCAACTTCGTCGAGTGAACTCATGTGGCCTTTCCTTCAGCGAAGCTCGTGTGGGTGTCGTGGAATCCGTCATCGCAGCAAGAAGGTGCCCCGATAACTCTTGTAGTCTTCAATCGTGGTTTTGTGAAGAGGGACCAACTCTTGCGGCAACTCCGGCAGCGGAAAGAACCGCAGTTCGGAGCCTTCGACGCCGTCGGCGCGCGGCGATCCCTCCCTGCGGCGCACGACGAAGGCAATTGCAAAGCAGTAGACTTCGTCGCCGTTGGGATAGGCAAATCTCTGCGACGGGCCGGAATACAGCCCCATCGGTTCGGCTTCCAGGACGGCAAGCGACGTCTCTTCGGCCACCTCGCGACGGAGCGCATCCAGCGCGGTTTCCCCCAATTCGACGCTTCCGGAAGGCAAGCACCAGCAGGGCATGTCCAGACGCCGCATGAGAAGTACTTCGCCCTGCGGATTGAGAATCAAGGCTCGGACCCCCGGCACGAGCATCGGGCGATGGCCGACCAATTGCCTCATGGTTGCGACGTAGTCGTTCATAGGTATCCAGCGAGATCTGCGACGGGCTCAATCGGATTTCGGCGGAAAGGACACTCGCCCGCTCTCAGTCGTAGGAAATCCGCGTCTTTTCATCGGCGAGGGTCGGCTGCAACAAGGCTTCCCAATGCGGCGCCTCCCAGGTGCCCAGCCGCTGGTGCGTCAACAAGTACTTCTGAGGAATCGGGTGGGTGCCGACGACCACGTCGAGCCCATAGTTTGTGCGAATGAAACTGGAGAATGCCGCAATGCGGGGGCAGGGCGGGTATCCGACGATCAATCCGGTCGCCAGGTGGACGACCTCGGCGCCGTTCTTCTTCATTTCAGCCGGCGCATACTCGACGTTTCCACCCGGGCAGCCGCCGCAGGTGGTGAAGCCGACCAATTCGACCTCTCTACCTTGATAGATGCTGAAGGCGCCTTCGCGGTTACGCATGGCGCGGAGGCATTTTCCTCCGGCACACGTATGATAGCGGCCGCAGATGATGATTCCGATTTTCACCGGGTCAGGCATATTGAATCCTATTGTTCGGAGGTGTCCACATCACAAACGGCGTCTTGTTCCTGCAAGGTTTCGTCGGTCGCTTCACCGGGTTGATCGTCTGCAGTTCTCTTGGGGACAAAGAGCAGGGGAAAGACAATATCGCTGGTGCAGCAAGGGATCCACACCGCGAGGAACAGAAACACGATAATCCCGACGTATCCCAACAAGCCGAAATCGTTGCCCAGGGCCATAGTCATGTGGAACAGCGACGCCCACGTGCTCAGCAGGACGTGCCCGGCGTGCGGCAGTCCGGTACGAGGCCAACGATAGCCCAGGAGAATCCCGGCGCAGGCCAGCGGGTTGACCAACCACCATTTCTCAATGAAACCAAGATGGATCCCGCGGTTGGGCAAGCCAAGCAGGCTTTCGCCCACGTAGGGAATGATGCAATCACTAAGGGTTGCGATGCCCACAGACCCAACATACCCGACCAGGATGGTGTTGAACAGGGTGCGCCGGCTGTGGAGCGTGAACATCGCGGTCGTCACCAGCGCGCTGAGCACGACATGAAGCGGATGCAGACTCCAGAACAACACGACCGATACAGGGCGCGGCACCTTCAGGACGACAAACGCCGCCATGATGACCACGCCGGTCGCCGCACCCAGCATGGTATAAGGGGCGTGTGCCCGCAATTCGGCGGAGACGATCGATAACAGTCCGCCTCTGTCAGGAGTAGGAGTCTTCATGGGTCGAACTGAAATTTGGTTCCCACATGGCAAGGGACGCACCGATCGGGCAGCGTGTTCCACAAGGCAAACGTCGCGGTGCGGCCCGTGCAGTGCGCCGGGCCCAAACGGTCGATGTTCAGCTTGCGCAGTTCGTCGATCGTTCGCTCAAGGCGGTGCGGCGAGGCGCCGACCAGGTGCATGCCGCCGAACACGGCATGGAGGGGCCGCCCTCCGGTAAGCTGTTGCACGTAGCGCAGCGTGTTGACGACGCCCGAGTGGGCGCAGCCGAGCAAGACGACGGTGCCCTGAGGCGAGTCGAAGAACAACGCTTGATCGTCCGTGAGCGGATCGGGCTGCTCGCAGCGGGCGTCCAGAAAGAACGGGCCGCCCGTATCCTCGAAGTCGGCAACTCGCGGCACGGGACCGGTGGCAGTCAAACCGCCCGTCAAGGGCGTCGGTTTGTCGATCAGGACCAGACGGTCGCGGTGCCCGTTCAGGGCTTGCTGGGCAGCGTCGGGGATGCCGATCGAGCGGGACGTGCCGTCCTGGTTCCTGGCGAATTTGGGCTTCAGGGCGTCCGGGTGGGCGTAGATGGCGGTCGGCCGGTTGCCTCGCAGGGCGTCAGCCAGGCCCCCCGTGTGGTCGTAATGCCCGTGGCTGAGGACGATCGTATCGATACGACTCAAGGAGAGATCCAGCCGATAGGCGTTGTTGAGGAGCGCGCCGCCTTGGCCGGTGTCGAACAAGACGCACTGGGAGCCGGCTTCGATCCAGAAGGCCAGCCCGTGTTCGGCAAGGAGCCCCTGCCCTTCGGCCGTGTTCTCAACCAAAACGGTGATCCGTATCTTTTCTGTCTTCTCGGTCATCGCGAGTTCCCTCCGAACCAGGACATGGCCTGCTTATCGACGAACCTTGCCTTCCCCTTGGCCACGACGCGTCCCTCCTGGACGACTTCCGCCGCCAGCCGGTGAACCGGTGAGCCCCCCGATTCGAGCCAGGCCCTGACCACGGCAGGAAGGCTCACCGTCACCGGATGGTGAAACCGAACGTTCAAGTCGACGGTGACCGCCGCCAGCCCGTGGGCAAACAGGCAGTTGGTCATGGCTCCGTCGAGCAGCGCGCAGATGATCCCGCCGTGGAGCATTCCCGGATAGCCGGTGAAAACCGGCTCGCAGGAGAAGCAAGCTTCGACGGCGCCGTCGTGGGAGAGACGAAACTCCAATCCGAGCCCGCCGCCGTTGGCCGGTCCGCACACGAAACAGTCGGGGTGGCTCTGCTCGCGGAGGGCGGAAAAGGTTAAGTCACCGCTGGTCTGGCTCATTCGAACGCTCAGTGGTCGCAAAGGTTGTCGCCGGAGACGATGGTGCCGTCGAGAAAAGACTTCGCAATCGTTTCGGGGGTGTCGGAAGCAACGCCGTACACAACGCGAATTCCCTTTTCCGCGAAGAGCTGTTGCGCACGCATTCCCATGCCGCCGGCAATGATGACGTTGGCGCCCTTCTCGTGCAGCCAGCGAGGCAGCAAACCCGGTTCGTGCGGGGGCGCCTCCAGGACGGTTGTGCCGCGGACTTCTTTCGCCGCCTCGTCGACCTCGACCAAGGCGAACTGTTCACAATGGCCGAAATGCATGGCCAGCCGGCCGCCTGCAAGCGGGATGGCAATCTTCACGCGGTGTCTCCTTCACTAGGGGAACTCTGAAGTTGGGATTGGTGAGCGGCAGTAATTCGCTCGACGATTTCAGCAAACGCCTGAGCGGCGGGGCTCTCGGCAAAACGGTGCACGTAAGGGATCCCGTCGTCGCCGCAGACGACGATCTGAGGGTCGATCGGGATGCGGCCCAGATGGGCGACTCCCATCTCCCGGGCGAGGGCTTCTCCTCCGCCGGTCTTGAACAGGTCGATCCGGCCGCCGCAATGGGGGCAGGTCAGCCCGCTCATGTTTTCAATGATGCCGACCACCGGCAGAGAAACCTTTTCACAGAAAGAGACGGATCGGCGAACGTCGGAGATGGCCAGATCCTGCGGCGTGGTGACCAGGACGGCACCGGCCGGCTGGCCGATCATCTGGGCGACCGAAAGGGGCTCGTCGCCCGTTCCCGGCGGCGAATCGATCACCAGGTAGTCGAGCGGTCCCCAGGCGACGTCCTTGAGGAATTGCCGGATGGCGTTGTATTTCATCGGACCGCGCCAGATTACGGCGTCGCGGTTGCTGGCAAGGAAGAAGGCGATCGAAATCACTTTGAGGTTTCCGCCGACCTCGATCGGCACAAGTTCTCCGTCGTGGGCGACGGCCCGGCCGTCGTCGAGCCCCATGAGCTTGGGAATGCTCGGCCCGTGGATATCGACGTCGAGCAGGCCGACTTGCTTCCCGGCCAGGGCCAGGGTGATTGCCAGGTTGGCGGCGACGGTACTCTTACCCACGCCCCCCTTGCCGGACATCACCAGGAGTTTGTAACCGATCCGGCACATCCGCTGAGTCAATGCCTGCCGATCCTGGTACTCCTGTTCCGATTCGTCTTCGCGCCGTTGCTTGGAGTAACACTCGGCCGAGGCGCACTCCGAGCATCGGTCATTCGTTTGTTTCCGCTCCTGGCAATCGCGAATCGCGGCCTTGAGGGTGTTGGCGGCAAGCAAAGCGCAATGTTCCGATTCTTGTGGCAAGCCACCCAGGGCCTGCAGGACGTCCTTCTGCTGAATCTGAAGGGCCTCCTTAACCAGTTTGCCCGTCGCCAGCTCGGTCGCCATACTCCCGGCAGCCCGCGACGGCCCGCAGCCGTCGGTGATAAAGGTGGCTTGAGCGATGCGGCGATCGGAGACCTTCAGCCAGAACTCCATCGTGTCGCCGCAGGGACCGGTAATCCGGGCATGACCGTCCCACTGGTCGAGCGGGCCGTAGTTGCGAGGGCGTTCGAATCGTTCCATGGCCTTCAGGGAAAGGGCCCGTTCGGCACTCATGTGGTTGACTCCTGCTGCTGCCCGGCCAATTGCACGAAACCGCCGGCAGCCGCCGGGGCGCTGCGGTGCAAATACGTCTGTGTCTGTGTCCAAAGATCGCGGATCGCTTCGGCGGCCGGGCCGCTGGAGGCTTCGACCACCGCTTTGCGAGCGATCTGGGCCTGCGTAACGGCCGGGTCGTAAGGAATCCGCCCCACGACCGCAATTCCATTCTGCCGGGCGAACTCCTCGAGATCGCTGGTGACTTCCTCATTCAAATCGGCTTTGTTCACCGCCAGGATGCCGGGCACACCCAATCGCATGGTCAGTTGGGCCACGCGAAGGAAGTCGTGGCGTCCCGAGGCGGTCGGTTCGACCACGAACAGCGCCAGGCTGGCGCCGGTGAGCGAGGCGATCACGGGGCAGCCGATGCCCGGGGACCCGTCGCACAAGATCATTTCGCGTTTCTGCCGGGCGGCAAGCTCTTGGGCCGTCCGCCGCAAATGGGTGACGAGCTTGCCGGAGTTCTCCGCCGCCACGCCGAGCCTGGCGTGAACCATGGGCCCGCAGCGCGTTTGCGAGACGAACCACTGCCCGCAGACCGCCGGTTCGAACTCGATCGCCTTGTCGTCGCAGAAATCGAAGCAGACGCCGCAGCCTTCGCAGGCGATCGTATCGATGCGGAACGTCTTGGGCACCTTGCCATTGCCCGGCCCGTCATAATAGATCGCGTCGAACCGGCACAGCTCTTCACATTTGCCGCAGGCCGTGCAGTGCCCGGGCATGATGCGAGCCTTGCTGCCGGCCGTGAAGTCTTCGCGGCGCTGGATCTGCGGCTGGAGAACCAAGTGCAGATCGGCCGCGTCGACGTCGCAGTCGACAATCACCGCCTCCTTGGCCAAGGAGGCAAACGACGCGACGATCGAAGTCTTGCCCGTGCCGCCTTTTCCGCTGATGACTACCAGTTCCTTCATGCAGGTGCTCCCGACTGAAGCGTTTCCAAAAGGCTGCGAATGCACTCCGCAACTTGCGGGACGGACTCGACGACGATCTCCCCACGGGAATAGGCTTCGGCGACCGCCCGGTCGTCGGGAATCTCGGCCAGGATGTCGATCCGCTGGCGCCGGCAGTAGCTCCAGACCTCCCGATCTCCCGTATTGGCGCGATTGACCGCCACGCCGAACCTCAGTTTCAGGGCCCGGGCCATTTCGACGGCCAGCTTCAGATCGTTCAAACCGAAAGGCGTCGGCTCGGTGACCAACAGCAGGTGGTCGCAGCCACGGACGCTCTCGATCACCGGGCAAGAGGTGCCCGGCGGACAGTCGAGAATCGTCAGGTCCACATCGGGGGCAGCGTCCTTGACCGCGTGAATCGCGGGGGGGCTCATGGCTTCGCCGACGTTGAGCACGCCTTCGACGAACTGGAGCGGGCCGCTCGTGCCGATCCGCAGCAGGCCGATCGGTTTGGGCACCTCGCGGATCGCCTCTTGGGGGCAGACCAGCAGGCAGCCGCCGCAGGAGTGGCAGAGTTCGGTGAAGATCAGAGTCTGCTGGCCGACGCAGGCGATAGCGCCGAAACGGCAGGCCTGGCTGCAGAGTCCGCAATGGGTGCAGCGATCGGCGTCGACGACCGGGATCAACTTGTTGATCGGTTCTTCGCGAAGAATCTGAGGCTTGAGAAAGAGGTGCCCGTTGGGCTCCTCAACGTCGCAATCCAAGTAGGCCACGGTGCGACCGTCGGTCGCCGCGAGATGGGCCAGGCTTGTCGCGATCGTCGTCTTCCCCGTGCCCCCTTTTCCGCTGGCGATGGCAATCTTCAACTCCAGTGTCCCTCCACATTCGCCTTGGCGGCGGGCTGCAAGTTACCCGATCGCCACTGCTCCACGGCTTGCCGGACCGTGCCCGATGCGTGCGGATAGATCGCCACCTGCCCGGCCTGCAACGTGGTGAAGGCCTTTGGCCCCACGTTTCCGGTCAGCACGGCTTGTGCTCCGAGATTCACAACCGCCTGGGCAGCCTGGATTCCGGCGCCCTGCAGCGCGTTGAGGTTCTGCACGTTATCGTGGGCCGTGAACTCGCCGCTGTCGGTGTCGACCAGCAGGAAATACTTGGCGCGTCCGAATCGGGGATCGACCGGGCTGTCCAGATCGGCCCCTTGAGCTGTCACTGCTACTTTCATGAAATCTCCTCAAAAGTTGAATTGTCGCCTCCGCGGCGGCGATTACGGCCTTGCCGCCTTCTCCGGCAACAGCCGGGCATAGCGTACCGCCCGTCGTTGATGGTGCCGTCTCGAAAGGCCTGCACCACTTCGCCGACGTTGCCGCAAACCAGCGGAATGACCCGAATACCGCTGGTTGCCAACAGGGCCTCCAGCGGCCAGGAGATCGCGCCGCAGACGAGCACGTCGACTCCCAATTCGGCGAGCCGGCGAGCCCGGTCGTGCAGTCCGGCGTTGCCGAGTCTCTCGGTCGGCCACGGATCGGCGCCCCCGTCGTTGAGATCGACGAGAACGATCTGTTCCGCAACGTCAAATACTGGCGAAACCCGGCCCTGCCAGTCTGGTACGGCGATCTTCATGGCCACATCGCTTCGTCGCTTCCTGGTGCCGAACCCCCGGACCTGCCTTGTCCGGATTCGACAAGCTGCTGTTCCACAAAATCCGTCAGATTCTGGAGATTTGTCCTCAGTATTTCACGGGCCGGCTCCGCCAATTCCCCTTGCCAGAAAACAATCAGGTGAGGGCTGAGCAACATCTGCTCGGGCTTACAGGGCAGAGGCCGCCCGTAACCGGCCAAGAAATGCCGCCTCCGCCCGAGAATTTGCGTGACATAAACCTGGGCCAAGCCCAACCGGCCACACAAATCCTTGCATCGCTGCTCGATCAATCTTGTTATCGGGCTTGCGAGCACTCGCTGTCAACTCCTTCAAAAATGCAGATCTCTTTGAGCCTCCTCTCGCACGCGGTTCAGGTTGCCTTGAACCCTTCCAGCCAATGGCGGGATGTTTTCTTCCAGCCATTTGAGGTATCTGGGAATCACCTTCTGCCGGCCAATCTGCTGAACCCTCGGCGAAGCATAATCTTGCAGGTACTCCTCGAACGACAGGATGCCGTTGGCAATGCAGAAGTTCTTCACCGTGGCGTGTTTCGCCAGGGGCATGAAGTTGGCGCCGGTCCTCCCCTCGCGATAGCCTGCCGTGCAAAACGACGGCAGGTAGCCGTCCTGGCACAAGTCATAAATGAAATCGTCCAAGCTGCGCGTGTCGGATAACAGGAACTGTTGCCGGTCCGGTTGATGCTCCTCGTTCATCCGGCCGTATCCGCCTACGGCGATCCGCGAGCCGGCGTCCATCTGGGAAACGCCGCCTTTGCGAATCACTTTTCGTCGAAGTTCAGCCGGTTCGCGGGCGGTGAGAATCGAGCCCGTATAGGGGCACATCAGCCGGATGATTGCCACAATCTTAGCGAAATCTTCGTCCGCAACCAACCACGGAGACCGGCTTGCCAGCGGCGTATTCGTGGCCGGTTCCAGGCGGGGGTAGGAAATGGTGTGTGGCCCCACTCCAAACTCCTTTTCCAGGGCCATGGCATGATGCAGCAGGCCCAGCAACTCGAAACGCCAGTCGTAGAGCCCGAAGAGCACGCCGATGGCGACGTCGTCGATTCCTGCTTCCTGTGCCCGGTGCAGGCTGAACAGCCGCCAGTCGTACTCCCCTTTGAGCGTTCCTTCCGGATGAACTGCCCGGTACGTCGGGCGGTGGTAGGTCTCTTGAAAGACCTGATAGGTGCCGATGCCGACCGATCGCACCGCGCGGAACTCTTCGACCGACAGCGGCGGGGCATTGATATTGGCTCGGCGAATCTCGCCGAAGCCGTCTTTCACTCGATAGGCCGCAGCGACCGTGTCGCAAATGTAACGGTAGTCGTTGTCCGGGCTTTCCCCATACACCATGATGAGGCGCTTGTGACCGGCGTTGACCAGCACTCGCACCTCTTCCTGAAGTTCAGGAATCGTCAGGTCGCGCCGAATGACCGCGGAATTCGTGCTCCGGAATCCGCAGTACGCGCAGTTGTTCACGCAGGTGCTCGATACATAGAGCGGCGCGAACAGGACGATCCGATTGCCGTAAACCGTCTGCTTGATCCAATCGGCCGTCTCGAAGATCGATTCCCAGAGTTCGGGATCGTCCACATGCGTCAGAGCAGCGACCTCGGCGGGCGACAACAGTTCCCCCGTCGTGGCATGGGCTCGCGCTTTTTCGACGATATCGAGGACGGCCTCTCGCGAAGGACGGCGGTTTTCCGTCAACGTGCCGGAAATCGCCGATTCGTCAATAAAATCGGGGAATCGGCGTGTATTCTCCCACTCGCGGATTCTCTGAAGACGCTGCCGCTGCCATAGCATGGCCTTGGATACTATCATCGTTCAACTCGTTAACAAGTCTCTTGCCTACGGATGCGGTACGCTCATCCGCGCCAGGCCCGCAGGACGACGGCCCCCTGCGGACACACAACCACGCACTGCCCACAGGCCGTGCACTTGCCGGCGTCGATGGCCGCCAGAGCGTTCAAAGTGATCGCACCTGCCGGGCAGGCTTGAATACAACGCCCACAGCCGAGACATCGCTGATCGTCGACAACCGCAACCAACCGCGGGGCGGCTGGCGCTTGCCCGAGCCGGTCGATTTGATCGTTCAGAGCCGCCAGTTGTGCTTCCACTTCACGGGCCTGCGACTTGAGGGCGTCGAGTTCCGGAGAGGCCTCGGGTTGGGGAGGCGCAGCCGGCTGGGGCGGCAGATCGGGGATCGGTTCGCCGGCCATTCTTCCACGCCCCATCCCGCCTCCCATTCCACGACCGGCGCCTTGCCCCATGCCACGACCGCCGCCTTGGCCCATGCCGCGACCGGCGCCTCGGCCCAGGCCGCGACCGGCGCCTCGGCCCAGGCCGCGACCACCGCCTTGCCCCATACCCATACCCATGCCCATGCCTACACCTCCTTAGCCTATTCCTGCCCCGACGCCGCGATTAGGCGTTGGCACTCTTGGGCTCCAGTTCTTGGATACGGCGTCGCAGACCGTCAAGGACGTCCTCCAGATACTCCGCTTGGCCTTTCAAGGCGTCGATCTCCTGCTGGGGAGTCATACCGACCGCCGGCGTCTGCCCATAGGGTGCGGCACCCCATGCGGGCGCGACCGGCGTCCAAGCTGGGCGGGCCGCCGGCCAACCGGCAAAACCCGACAGCGGAAACCAACGCCCGCGGCCGCGACCGCCGCCGCGCCCTCGTCCCCAGCCGCCGAGACCTCGCCCATAACCGTAGAAGTTGGCAAATCCCGGCACTCCATAACCCGCACAGTACCCGGCTGCGCGCCCCGTCATCGAACCCATTCCGAGAGGGCCCGTTCCATCTCCACCTGGCATAATTCTTCTCCTTTGAGAAAAACACTCGTAGTTTTTAATTCCTAGCCGCGAGTCATCGCGGCCCCACATTTTGGACACGATTTGCGATTGCACGGCTGTCCGGCTGCATGGGGCTCCTTGTGCCCACATTGGGGGCACACACAGGTGCCACCAGGGCCGGCTGCCGACGGGCCGCCCATGCGACCGCGTCCTTGTTCGCCTCCTTGGGGAGGTCCCGATCCATCGCCTCGCGGCATTGTGTTGTCTCCTATACTTCGTGCCGCAGCCGGATTCCGCATCGGCTCACTCCGCACCACAGCATTCGTTGACAATCAAGCAGAAATGCACAGATCGTGCCACACTGTTTACGAAACCGATTGTTATGCCACAAAGCATTTACATAAAACATCTTACGCAAGATACTGCGCGTCTGAAACACAACCACAGCAATGCAAGGTGCATTTGTAATACCGTCGATATCATTGCAAGATGCAATACTACAGAACCGCGATCTGACGCGTGACGGAGCTGCCAGCAGGAAAGTCATTGGGTCGCTCGGTAATACAGCTTGTCGCCGACCTGAGCCCCCTCAACGAGACGCTCGACGGCAAGGTGCTCCACCGACTTGAGGACTTCATTGCGGTGCCTTCCCAGCCCCGCAACGATGTCGTCGATCGAGCAGGGACGTCGCCGGAGCAACTCCAGAACCTCTTCTCGGCTGACTTTGCCGGCCTCCAAGGCGTGGTCGCTATGGAATTCGGCAATGACTTCCGCAGGGGTGGTGAACGTGGCGGCAATTTCCTCCAGGCGAGAAAACGGAACCGCGACCGCATCGCTCTCCGTCGGAGGACGGGTAACCGTATTCAGTTGCACTCGATCCGGCTGGATCAGATCCACGCAGCGGCGGATGTCGGCCAGTTCCGCTTCGGAGGTGGTGTATCCCTGCAACAAGAAGACTTCCAGCCAATAGGCTCCGAAATAATGGCGACGGAAGGTCCGGAGCCCGGCGAGCATATCCGAGAAGGAAACACCTTCATGGGGGCGATTTACCGATTGAAAGGCGGCCTCATTTCCGGCATCCAACGACGGAATGACCAGGTCTGCGCCGCACAACTCGGCGCGAACGTCCTCGTCGCCCAACAAGGAACCGTTCGTCAATACGGCGATCGGCACGTCGGTCAAGGCCCGAATCCCGTCGATCAGTTTGTCGATGGGCTTGAAGAGCGTCGGCTCGCCCGAACCGCTCAAGGTAATGTAGTCCGGACGGCTATCGAGCTTCTGCTCCAGCTCCTGCAGAACGGAATCAATCGGCACCCACTCCTTGCGCTCGACCGTCTTGCACGTGGTCTGACCGAGTTGGCAGTAAATGCAGTCGAAGCTGCATGTCTTGAAGGGAACGAGATCCACACCCAAGGAACGCCCCAACCGACGCGAGGGAACAGGACCAAACAGATAGCCGCTCATGGTACCTCCCAACAGGGATACGGCGTGCGGAGACGCCAAGTGGATGGACAGACCTGTTGGGAGATACGCAGCCTGCGTGCCAAGAATCCGCCGTCGTGAAGATTCGCCCCACAACTTCCCTGCTCGAAAGGCCTTACAGCCAACCGGATATTTCGCAGCCGCTCTTGGCCCCAATAAGCTTCACTGCATTTTGCATTATCGCCCTCGCCGGCCACGGCCGTCGACTTCGGGCGATTCGATCCTGAGGCTCTTCATCTTGCGGTAAAGTGTGGTGACGTTGATGCCGAGGTCGCGGGCGGCGTCTTTGCGGTTGCCTTTTCGACGCTGGAGGGTCTCGGAAATCAGAAAACGCTCCATGGCCCTGAGACTCATCGGCTGATGCTCATCCCGGCCGGTGGCGGTGCTCGGCCGTAGTTCGGGGGGCAAGTGGTTGAGTTCGATCACGCCGCTGCGACAGAGGACGAACGCCTGCTCAATGATATTCTCCAGCTCTCGAACATTTCCCGGATAATCGTGTTCCATGAGCCGTGCGATGACTTCATCGGAGACACCTACAATATCCTTGTCCTGCATGTGGTTGAACTTGGTGATCAAGTGGTTCACCAACAGGGGAATATCTTCACGGCGCTGCTGGAGGCCCGGCAGCTTGAGATGGATCACGCGAATGCGGTAGTACAAGTCGTCGCGGAACTTGCAGTTCTTGACCAATTCGACCAGGTCCTTGTTGGTCGCCGCCAGAACCCGGACGTCGACGGGCACTCCCTGAACGCCGCCGAGCGGTTCGACGACCCTTTCCTGAAGCACTCGCAGCAATCGAACCTGCATTGCCGGCGAAATATCGCCGATCTCATCCAGAAACAGGGTACCACCGTCGGCGAGCATGAATCGGCCCGGCTTGTCGCGCTTGGCGTCGGTGAAGGCCCCCGCTTTGTGTCCGAACAACTCGCTTTCCAGCAGCGTATCCGGCAACGCCGCACAGTTGACGGCCACAAACCGCTTCCGCTTGCGCGGCGAAAGATTGTGAATGGCTCGGGCGAAAAGCTCTTTTCCGGTACCGCTGGGACCCTCGATGAGCACGGTGCTCGTGCTGGCGGCAATCTGCGGCAGAGACTCGAAGAGACGCATCATCGCCGGACTTCGGCCGATGATATCCTCAAAGGTGTATTTGGCCTGCAGCTCCTTCTGAAGTTGCTCGACCACCGTGAGGTCCTGAAAGGTCTCGACCCCGCCCACAACCGCCCCGTCGTTGTCTCTCAACAGGGCCGTGGAGATCCGGATGGGGATACGATGCCCCTGCTGGTTGACGATATGGGCGGTGGCGTTGACGATGGGGCGGCCGGACGTCATCGTCCGTCGCAAAGCACAGTTCGTTTCGCAGATATTGGCTCGGAACACCTCGCAGCAAGGACTGCCGATAGCGACTTCGCGCGACACGCCCGTAATTCGCTCGGCCGCCTTATTGAAGGCGGTGATTCGCCAGTCCAGATCCACCGTGAAGACGCCTTCGTTGACCGAGTCGAGGATCGTGATTTCGCGTTGTTTCGGCTCTGTGGCACCGTCCATCTCTCTTCGACTCCTTATCCAGCAGCGTCCCCCACTTGCTTCAGGATATCGGGCGATCGTGCAAATTGCCACCGGACACGCGGCCAGAATCGTGCAAAATGCTTCTTCGCCTCGTTGCCAGCGACACGGCGATTATTCCGGCAGCGTGCCGGCGAATTGACGTTCGAACTCGGCGATCGTCTCCGGCTGGTGGTGCCGCCTTTCCCTGGCAGCTTGCCAGAGCGAGTACACGCCAGAAAGAATGACGCCGACGCCGCCGATGACCAGCAGCGTCTGGGGCGAGACGGCCATGGCGGCCAGCGTCATTCCGGCGGCCGACGCACTGAACCGAATGATTCCGTTCAGGAACACCATGATGCCCATATAACGACTCGTGTCTCCACCCGGGGGTGAGAAGTGGGTGACGCCGATCTGCCACCAGAGGATCCACCATCCCCCTTGGACGCTTCCCCGCAGAATTCGGCCAAGCACCGGCAAGAGAATGAGCGCTGGTGGAAAGACCGGCACGAGCAGCGGCGTGGCTGCCAGCAGGAGCGCATCCAGTCCCCACGCGAAGCGTACACCAGCCCAGGAAATCCAGGGATTGGTGCGATCGAAGAGTCGTCCGAGCCAGCCGGTTGCCACAAAGGCAGCCAGGGCCGGAAGGGCATGCATGAGCGTGGTGCAACCGAAGTAACCGAACCCCAGATCGCGGCTCAAAAGAATCCAGATCATGGGAAAGTAAAGCATCTGAAAGAAGCCGTCAAGAAAGCAGCCGAAGAGGTATCGGCGGTAGCGCGCGTCGTGGACCAGCACGGCCATCGCCTCCCGAAAGCTGCTGCCAATCTCCGGCCGCAGGTCTCGGCACTCTGAATCGAGCGACTCTTCCACGCGGATCTGCCGGAAGCAGACGAAGCTCCCAAGACTGAGCAGCCCAGCCAGCACCATGAGGATCTGGGGCATGTGGCCGGCACACCATTGCAGGACGCGGTTCGCCGCCTCGGCCTGAGCGGCGGCTCCGGCAAACTTGGATGCGAAGTGGAGAATCAGGGCGGAAACGATACTGGAGGTCAGGAAGAAAAGCGACGACCACTTTCTCACTTCGCCCGTGGCATGGCCCCGCTGCTCCACAGGGTAATTGTTCCTCAGGACCGCCGTGATGGCCGGCCGCGTGACCACTTCGAACAGGGCCCCCACGCCCAGCAGGGTGAGAAACCAGAAGGCGCTGCCGGTGGCCGTCGCCATGGCGAGACTACAGATTCCGGCCGCGACCCCCGGGATAAAAACGAACGGCATCTTGGGCCGCGAAGCCATGCGACTGCCGAGATAGAGGGCGAGGATCATTCCCAGGCCCGAGAAGAGTTCCCGAAGGGGCAACTGCCAATTGGCGGCCTGGAACGATTTGATGGCGATCAGCGGGGCATTGAGCAGGATGCCCCCGGCCGTTGCGTCGAGCAAGGCGTAAACCAGGTGCAGCCGAAACGTCCGCGCAGCGTTGCCCTCCAGGCAGGGCCCGCGAAAGAACGATCCGGCGATGTTGAGCTTGGCCACGCGAGGTCATCCTTCCAGGCGGAGTGTTGTCGCCGAAGCAGGCAGGCGATGATGCAAGGAAGCCGAGTTCGCTCTTTCCCAGCGCGAAGCCCCGACGTCTCGCTACCGACTTCCTCTCCCATACACGGAGTATAGCGGATCGACCGGCCGCTGGCATGCGTCTCTCAGGAATCGCCGCCGGATGTGCGGGTGCGCAGGGCGGGAACTCCAAAGACCGTCGCCCCCTCGCGGACGGTTCTCAGAACGACGCTCCCCGCTCCGACGCGGGCCCCGTCGCCGATCTTTGCCCTCGGCAGGACGGAAGCATGGGATCCCAGAAAGACGCCGTTGCCGACGACTGCCGCGCCGCAGATGTCGACCTGGCACGAGAGCGTGCAGAAATCGCCGACCTTGGCGTCGTGCCCGACCGTGGCGGCCAGGTTGAGATGAACGTAGTTGCCGAGGGTCGCGTCGACCGTCACGACCGAGTTGCGGCAGAGAATCGAACCGACGCCGAGCGCACTGCCCGGTCCGACGGCGGCCGTGGGATGAATGAGCGTGGGCCAGACAAGTCCCCGATCGGCAAGTCGTTTGACTATCGCTCGTCGTGCCGTTGGGTCGCCGACAGCGCAAACGTAGTGGCGACAGTCCGCGACCGGCAGTTGCTCGACCGGACAGAGCAGGGAAGGGTAGTGCTCGAACGAATCGAGAGCCTCGGAGCGGTCGTCGGCGAACCCCAGCACGTTCCAAGTGGGCGCGGTGCGGTTGATGTCCTCGAGGAGGGCATAGACCTCCCTTCCGAATCCTCCGGCTCCGATGATGATGATTGGTTGCATCGACTTGAACACTCCGGAAGGCGGACAAACAGACATTCCGCTAGTGTGCCGTGTAGCCCCCGTCGACGGCAAGAGCGCTTCCGGTGACCCAACGTGCGGCCGGCGAAACCAGAAAGGCGATGCAGTTGGCCACGTCCGACGCTCGGCCGATCCCCAGGGGATGCATGGCGCCGATCCGGGCGATCTGCTCTTCGGTAAGGCCCTTCCACTGCTGGTCGGCCATGGGCGACTCGAACTGCCCCGGTAGAACCGCATTGACGCGGATGCGGCTCGGAGCCAACTCGAGCGCCGCCGACCGCATCAGCCCGAGAATCGCCGACTTCGAGGCGGCATAGGCGGCCAATCCCGGCACCCCGACGGAACTCGTGACGGAGCCGACCAGGACCACGGAACATCCGTGGTCGCCGATCACGCTGCGTTTGGTGATTCCACGGAGCAACTGCCCGGCCGCCACGACGTTGATCCGATAAATGCTCTCGAACACGTCCGGGCTGGATACCCGCAGCGGCCGGGTGCTGAGGATGCCCGCCGCGTGAACCACACCGTCGAATTTCCCGAAGGACGCGGCCTGCTGGTCGAGCATGGCGGCAATGGCCGCGACGTCGCCCAGATCGAAGGCGAGAGACTGGTGCCCTTGGCCGTCAAGCGAATCGAGAGTTTCCTGCAAGCGCTCCGTATTGCGCCCCAGCAGGAGGAGCCTCGCCCCCAACTGGGACATAAGGACGGCCGACGCACGGCCGAGCCCGGACGAAGCGCCGGTGACCAGCACGTTCATACCGCTCAGATCCATCGGGTTGACGGCCATCGGGTTGCCTCACGCGGCCTTTTTGAGAACGAGCCCCGCAAGTTGTCCCAAGGTATTGCAGCTCTGAAGGGCGCCGGCATCCAGCGAGACGCCGAACTCCTCGTCGAGCAAGGCGATGACGGAGAGGGCGCCCACCGAATCCCAGGCTTCGAGGTCGATGAATCGATCTCCCTCGTTCGTGCTTCCCTCGGGCATCCCCAGGCCTTCTTCAACCAATTCCAGAAATCGCTTTGTGGACAAGGTTCGTTCCCTCCATGAAAAGGCGTTCCAAAGGACTCCATTCCCCTGGCAGTGCCGAGCGGCTCTGGACTGTCGCCTTTCGCTCCGCGAAAGCAGCGCCACTTTCGCGGAGCGAAAGGCGGCAATACGACAGTCATTGATTCGACGTTCCTTAATGACCAGGCAGCCCAGCAGGGATCGCAAGGATACAAAAATCGCGTCGACCGTTCCAGTCGTATTTTGGGTAAACCAGGAAAACTGGCATGCAGTTCACCGACCGGCACGAAAGCCGAAAGCCACCCGTCAGCCGGTGCTTCCGCACCCGCCAGCAGAATCACCGTTTCCCCCGCAAGTGTTCAATTTTCCCCTTGACAAAATAGTGTACTTGTGTATACTACCAAGACTCGCGCAGCCACTCGACATAAAGACACGCCCGACAGCACCCCTCGACTGAGCTAAAAGCACCCGAAATGAAAAAACGCGCAAATAACGCAAACAATGAGAACTATGAAGCAGGAACCATGGGCAACACACCCCCCCACTATAGAGGTGTCTCCGCCATAGATACTGGCAAAATCGCCCACTCGTTGACCAACTCCAAACCTCCCCTTCTGTCATCTATCGTCTGTCCGATACTACCACGTACTAACTAGCCACCTTACCCCCGACCTGACTACATTTTCCCGTCATTTGCTCACCACCTCACTAAGGACCGACTCAGTCATCGCCACAAGTCCCATCAGCAAATACACTTAGAGCAGAAACCTCCGAACGTCCACACCCCCATTTTGCATGGTAGTCAAAATGATTCTGCGCAGCCGACGACGCTGTAACCCATTACGCAATAACACGATAGCTAGCTCCGTTCGATGGAGCAATCGATCGACAAGTGCACCAACCGCCACCAACGCCCGCAACCATTTCGTGACGACAAATCACTAGCAGCCCACCCTCGCGGTGGGTCTGACCCCGTTTCGATCTTTGGCAACCGAAATTGCGTCCCCCTCGCCGCCCTGATCGCAATCTTGCCAACCGCCCATCTTCGTAACCCGACGCGTAAGCGAGGCAAGGTCCTATCCTCCTTCGTAACCCGACGCGTAAGCGAGGCAAGGTCCTACCCTCCTTCGCAACCCGACGCGTAAGCGAGGCAAGGTCCTACCCTCCTTCGTAACCCGACGCGTAAGCGAGGCAAGGTCCTACCCTCCTTCGCAACCCGACGCGTAAGCGAGGCAAGACATTACCCTCCTCGCTCACGCGTCGGGTCACGATTGGACCGGCAAGCCCACGATTAAGGTCGCCCCTCGGCACGCATCCGCCTGACCGCCGCCGCCCTTACGGCAACGGCCCCTGGAGGCGGAGAATCCACCGGGCAAGCAGCCAGCGATAGGCGTCGAAGTCGGGACCGCTCCACAGGTCGTCGTACTTGTACTTCTCCTGAACGTCGACGGCGTCCCAGAGGTAGCGAATCTCGGCCTCGGCCTGCCGGGCCAGATCGGCTTGAGGGCCGCCGGCCTTTTTGCCCCGCTCGACGAGTTGCCCGAGCGTGTAAAGATAGCGTCCGTCGTCGATCCCCTCACGGTAGGCCTCCCACATGGCCACGGGAATAGGCTCACCCTCGGGCGTCGAGCGGTTGAAGAAGTCCATCGACGAGCCGTCCAGGTAGTTCCAGGGGTCGCCCGAGCTCGACTGGTAGATCCACGGAATCAGCGTCTTGAATCCCGACTTCCAGAAGCCGTACCCCCAGGTCATGCGGGCGCCCCGGATCGGCGTGTGGTCGTTTTCGCCGCTGATGTGGTTGGGGTAACACCAGAACTCGATGCCCCTTTCGCGACTCAAACGCCGGATCTTCTCGTACCCGAACACAAAGGGCTGGCAGCACCAGACGTCGACGTAAGGCCACATCGGTTCGAACTGCTCGTGGCTGGGATCGGCCGTCACGTAGGTCCGCACCCCCGGCACCTGCTTGATCGCCTTCATCACGCCGACCATGAACTTGACCGAACTCGGGCTCGTGCTGGGTTCGTCGATGGGGTAATAGAGAAACTCGGGCCAGTCGTAGTTCTTCCGCTCCTTCTGGACGGCCTCGACCATCTTGGTCACTTCGTCATAGAACGACTGGGGCACGTCGTCGCGCATCAGACGCAAATGGCTACCGGTCCCTTTCTTGTCGACGAGCCGCGAATACCACCAGCCCACCGGAATGCTGACCACCAGCGGCTGATCGGCCAGCCCGAACTTGCGAGAGAGGGCAATGCGGCGCTCGGTCTCAGCGCCGTCCATGGTCCAATTGCCCTGCTCGTCCCGGTCGAGACCGGTGACGCCTGAGATGTGGGTCGTCATCCCGTGTTCGACCATATCCAGGCGCTCCAACTCGGCTTTGCGGGCGAAGTAGGCGTTTGCCTCGGGCGAGTTGCCGTCATCTACGTTGCTGAGTGGGTCGCGATAGTACATCCCATAGACGTGCTCGGGGTTCTTCTGCAGCCGGATTGGCAAAACTCGAAGCTTCAAGGCGATTTCGGCGGCGGGACGTCCCTTGGCTTGAAACGTCAGCTTCCCCTCATAGACGCCGGCCGTGGCATCGTCGGGCACGCGGGTGGTGATCCAGAATCGCTGGTTCTCGCCCGCTTTCAGATCGGCGGACTCCCGGTGTTCGAGCACGTCGGGGGCAACGTGGTAGGCGAAGAACATCGAGTAGTTGGGCCGGACGAGCATGTAGCGGACCCAACGGACGTCGATGTTGGCGGCCGGAATGACTGCGTCGCCGCAACGAAGGTCGCCCGCGGTCAACCGGGCATCCGCCAGATCGGCCAGCGGACGGACGGTCAGCGTGACCGGCTCGTACTCGCCGAGCGAGGCAAACGCGGCCAGTTTCGGGTCCAACTCCTGGGGCCGCGGCGCCGTGTTCGGATAGATCACCTCCGACCAATGCCGTGCGAAGACGGCATAGCCGCGGTCGCGGTCTTCGGCTGAGAAGTCGGGCATCGGCCGAGGTTCCTCGTGCTCGGTCTTCTTCCACTTGGCCGCCACGTCGGGTGGCAGGAAGTAGATTTCCTGCTCCAGGGCGTCGAGCAAATCGGCTCGAACCTGCTGCTCCGCGGAAGTGGGGAACACGATCAGGCACGTGGCCAACCAGCCCGTAGTGGGCGCGAGTTCGACGGCCAGAGGGCCTTGCTGAACGCTGGTCTTGAAAACGCATTTCTCGAAGCGATAGGGACCGTCGATCTTGACGGTCTGTCGTGCTCCACCCACGGCGGCGTCGAACCAGTGGTAATCGCGAGCCGATCCGGCACTCAGACCACCGAACAAGTAGGCGGTGTAGTCGCCGGGCGGAACATCGACCAGGAAAGCATTGGCCTGCTTGCTGAAGATCGTGTCGCAGGTGACTTCGTTCGTGTAGATGGCGGGCGGATACTCCCGGCCGCGGCTCTCGCTATACTCCCACTCGCGACTGTACGAGCGGTGGTGCGACTTTAACCCGTCGAGCGTTCGCCAGCCGTAGCCGGCCTCTGGAGAATAGGCCGACTTCGCAGTGACCCGTATGAAACCGTCGCGCAGCGGCGAGTCGTCGGTGCCCATGTCGAAGCAGCGGTAGTCGGCAGCCCGGACGCCGGAAATCAGCATCGCTGCGGCAACGAGACCAAGTAGGAGACGGTAACGACTCATAGTCCGGGTCCCTCAATCACGCGAAATGTTGCTTGTCGTTCGTGGAGGATCTTGCCCGCCCTGTCTTGGAGCATGATTTTCATCCATGCCTCTCCAGGTGCGAGCGGCCGACCGGGATCGATCCGGACGGTGATCTCGCCGCCCAGATCGCCGGCCTTGCCGGACGTCTGGGCGAAAGCCTCGGAACCGCTGCCCACCTCAAGGACGACCTGGACCTCCTTGCCGGCCCGATTGCCGAGCAACTCGAACTGGGCCGTCATGTACCGATCGTCGGCGTACACGATTCGGTGTTGTGCCCTCATGGCGCCGAGCACGGGATGGGCGAACCGGGTCAGGACGACGTCGTCGATATAGAAACTGACCTGATCGCCGTGGGAGTAGTTCGATTCGGAAATGTTGAACTGAACTCGCTGGACGTCGCCCGCCAACTCGATCCTGGAAATGGGAAGCCTGATCTTCGTCCACTCGTCCTTGCGGACGGAATCCAGCGGGAAGCTCGTCGAACGTTTCGGCCCGGAATGGTAGAACCCGATGCCGAGCGGATTTCGCGGCAGGGCGTCGCGGCTGGTGGTCGCGTAGATCCAGCACTCGAAGAACTCGTAATCGGACCAGTCGGTCGGCCCGCCCTTGTTCAGGTCCTTGCCCGTCCTGGGCCAGCCGATCGGATAGTTCTTCTCACCCTTCATGTGATCAACCTGGTTTGCAAACTCCAGGGACGTCTTGCCCTCCTTGGCGTGAAGATCGCTGGCGGCAAGCTTCGTTTCTTCGGGCGAACCGTTGTACCAATCGCCGGCGTCTTCCATGTCGTCGAGAACCAGACGCTCCATGGGGACGCCGGCAAGATCGTCGGCCGGGTCGTCGCCCCAAGCAGGGCCGCAGCCAAGTGCCAAAGCCGCCGCGACGGCGAACAGGCGACACGAGAGGAACAAAACGATGTTTGGGCGAGTGGAAGTCATGGCAAGGTCGGACGGCTAAGGTGGTTGGGCCGGAATACTGCGAGTCTGCGATCATTGTGGCATACGGCGCGACAAACGCAAGACTCATCGCTCCGCTTCGAGTCGGGCAAGGTCTCCGCACCGGCCTTCGCCTCCGCCACCGACTCCACGGCAGTCATCTCGGAAGGAAATACCGTGCCGGTTGGCTGATCCGCCTGGGCCTCGCTCGGCGCCGTGGTCGAGGGAACCTCGCGGCCGGCGGTGAGCACCAGGCAGCCGATCAGGCCGGCGGCAGCCAAGTAGTATGCCGTCGGAATCAACGTCTTTCGAATCACAGGTCCTTCCCGGCCCAGCAGTCCCACCGTGGCCGCGGCGGCCACCACGTTGTGAACGCAGATCATGTTCCCCGCGGCTCCGCCGACCGCCTGGAGGGCGACCACCAGCAGCGGGTCGAGGCCGATCCGCAGGGCCACGTCGAACTGGAACAAGGCAAACGTCATGTTGCTGATCGTGTTGCTGCCGGCCACGAACGCCCCCATGGCCCCGATCACGGCCGAGCAGGCAGGCCAGGCCGTGCCCGCCAAATCGGCCACGGCGGTCGCCAGTTCACGGGGCATGCTTTCGAGGCCCGCCGTGTTGACGTTCGACTGGATGAAGATCCGCACCATGGGCACGGCGAAGATGATTGCGGCGGCCGCTCCGCGGACTGCCCGGCCCGATTCGCCGAGGGCGGCCCCGAACTCTCGCAGCCGCATGCGGTGCAGCCCCAGGCACGCGAGCGACGCGATCAGAAAGACGGTGCCCGGCAACGTCAGCAGATTCACCTTCGCTGCGATTGCAGTCTTGGCATCGCCCGTATCGAGCAAGGTCGGTTGCCAGGTGGTCGCGGCAATCCACTGGCGAACTGCCGGGGAGTATTGTTGCGAGAGCGAGAGCGTCACGAGCATCAAGGCCACGAGCATGTAGGGCGTCCACGCCAGCCACAGAGCCACGGGCCGCTGCTCCGGATCTTCAACCTGGGGTGCGAAATCGCTCTTCCAGTCCGCATCCCAGGACGACTCGGGCGGGAAGTCCCAGGACTCCTTAGGGACGAACCAACCGCGCCGGGCAGCCGTGACCGTCAGAGCCAAGGCAACCAGACCGCCCAGCAGCGAGGGGAACATCGGGCCGAGGAAGACGCCGAACAGGACGTAGGGAACGGTGAACGCAAACCCGGCGAACAGGGCGAACGGCCAGGCGGCCAGCCCCTCGCGCCAGGAGCGGTTCGCACCGAAGAACCGCGTCAGCAGGCAAACCACAAACAACGGAATCAGCGTGCCGATGATCCCGTGGACGATCGCCACCCGGGCGCCGATCATCACCAGCAGTTGCTGATACTGTGCGTCGGCGGTCGCCCCGGCGAAGGCGGTGGAGTGCTCGGCGATATAACCCATTACCAGCGACTGGCCTTCGAGACCTTTGTTCACTCCCAACAGGATCGGCGTGCCCACCGCGCCAAACGACACAGGCGTGCTCTGAATGGTCAACGCGGCGACGACGGCCGCCATGGGCGGGAATCCGAGGATCACCAGCAGCGGCCCCGCCACCGCGGCCGGCGTTCCAAAACCTGCCGCACCCTCAATGAACGCCCCGAAGGTCCAGGCCACAATGATCGCCTGCACACGCCGGTCGGGCGAAATGTCGCGGAAGCCGTTGCGGATCGACCGGACGGCACCGGAGTGCTTGAGCACGAACAGCAGCAACAGGGCGCCCCACACGATGTAGAGAAGCGTTCCGGCAATGATCAGCCCTTCTCCAGTCGCCGCAGCGATACGTCCGCCGGAAACGCCCCAATAGAAATAGGCGAGAATCGCCGTCAGCACGGCCGCGATCGGCATCGTCTGCTTGGCCGGCATCCGCCAGAAGACGAGCAGTGCAAACACGACGAGCAAGGGAGTGATGGCGATGAAAGCGTCCACGCGTTCTTCCTCCTACCGGCCGATTCCAGGGGCATGGTCGTAGATAGGATAACGTGTGGGAAGGCGGGGTGAAAGAGGCCGAGGGTCTCACTTGCCTATGCCGCTTCCGCATCGTCCTCGTCGTAGTCGTACTCGTCGTCGGAGTCGTTGACGTCCGGCTCCGCCTCCTCCACCTCCTCGTAAAGCTCGTCGTACTCGTCCTCATAGCGGTCGTCCCAGTCGTCCGTGGGACGGCGCCGGACGACCTTGGAACGTCCGGATTTCGATTCTTCCCCTTCGTCTTCTGTGCCCTCTTCCTCGTACTCGTCCTCTGCGTCCTCGTCCGGCTCCTCCTCGTCCCAGTCGTCGTCCGGCTCCTCTTCGTCGTCTTCCTCTTCCTCATAATCGACTTCGGTCGAGTCGTCCTCAGGCTCCTCGTCGGCGATCTCTTCCCACTCGCTCTCAACGAAGCCTTCCTCATCCTCACGGTCTTCCTCCCAGAGATCCTCCTCTTCGTCCGGTTCATCGGCGGAGTCGTCGGCGTAATCCTCGGGATACACCACTTGCTCGGCTTCGCCCAGTTCGATCACCTCCGGCTCCTCCACGGGTTCCGGCTCGGCGACAACCTGGTGAACCACCGGTTCCGGCTCGAACGCAGGTTCCGGCTCAGGCTCCGGTTCGGGCTCAGGCTCGGGCTCAGGTTTGGGCGGCGCAACCACCTTGGGACGGCTCGGCTTCGGCTTGGCGGCAATGCGGGCCGGCTCAAAATAGGAGGGCAGCGCGTCGACCGAAACCTTGAGCGACTTGAACAGCTTCTGGATGTGCTCGTGGCAGGTGAAAACGAGCATTTGGTGCCCCGCCGCCGCGAAGTCGCGCATCACTTCCGCGGCCGCCTGGGCCCGCTGGACGTCGAAGTTGACCAGCACGTCGTCGAGAATCAGCGGCAGCACGGTTCCCCGCCGGGCAAAACCTGCGGCCAGGGCGAGCCGTAAGCAGATGAAGAGCTGTTCGCGAGTTCCCTGCGAGAGGACATCGACGGAGCGCGGATTGCCCGCGTCGTCGTCGACGAGCAGGACGTCTTCATCCAGCGGCGTCCAGACTCGCGTGTAACGTCCGCGGGTAAGTCGCTCGAGGTAGTCCGACGCCTCTTGCAGGGTCTCCGGCTGCCGCTCGCGCTGATAGCTCTCGCGAATCTCGGCGAGCGTATGGTAGGCCACCGCCCGGATTCGCCAGCGATGCAGGGCGTCAGCCAGTTGCTGCTCGACCATATTCACTTCGAGTTGTTTTGCGCCGGGTGCGCGATCGTCGGAGATCACCCGAAGCTGTTCGGCAAGCCGCCCACGTTGTTCGCAGCACTCCTGCAAGCGCCGTTCAACACCGGCCAGTTCACCGCGAAACTCCTCGCAACGATTCCGCAGGGTCTCGCCGGTCTGTCCCTCCAGGGCTTCGGCGATGACCTCTTCGGTGCAGTAGGTGCCGACGGCGGCCGCGATTTCGCGCTGGATCGAAGCTCGATTGGCCCGCAGCGATTCGATTTCGGCGAAGTGGTCGGCACGGCGGCGGAATTCGGCCTCGTCGGCCGTTCCCACGGCACGAAAGAGCCGGCGGCGGTAGTTCTTGAGTCGCCGGACGGACCTGTCGATCCTCTTCCGCTTCCGCCGCATCCGCCTGGCGAAGGTTTTGAGTTCAGCCAGACGCTTCTGTTGCGTTTGCTGTTCCACGAGGGCACGGCCCAGGACCTGCATGCCCTGGATGGGATCGTCGGACGGTGCAGCCAGGCCGGCTTCGGCAACTACGTCGGCCACGCGGCGTCGGAGGGCCTCCAATTCGCGATTTCGCTGCTGGAGTTCCTCGTACCGATGGTCCAGGCGGCGGCGTATGTCGGTGATTTCTTCGCTGCGTGAGAGAAGGGACTTGATCTGCCCGGGGGCCAGGTCGGTGGGCAGGCCGGCCGACACCAGGGCGTTGCGCCAGCGATTCTTGGCCTGCGCCAGGGCGCGTTTGGCATCCTCGAGCCGCCGGGCTGCCGATTCGGCCTCTTCCTGGGCCGACAGGCGCTGCGCATCCCGCCCCACGAATGCCTCCAGTTCCGCCAAGAGTCGTTCGGCGTCTTTGAGTCGTTCCTGCACGGTGCCGTCGCCGCGCGGCAGTTCCCGATCGAGTTTGTCCCGCTCGCGGTGGGCCTCCTCGATCTGCGAGGCCAGCATTGACGCCTGCCGGCGGCACGCCCGCAGCCGGTTCACGCTCGCCCTTTCCCAGACTTTCTTCGACAACAGCGCGGCCATTCCGCCTACCACGACAAAGATCGCAAGCACCCAACCCCAGAGGCTGAAGCCGGCGTCGGTCGTGACCGCCAGACCGAAGAGCAGCGCTGTTACGATAACCAGGAAGGCGGCGAGGAGCGCCGACATCCACACTGGCATGAGTTGGTTCTCGATCAGGTGCCGGCGACGTTCGTCGAGTTCCGACTGATGCTCCTGCATCTGATCGATCCGCTGGTCGATCTGCACGCGGCGCCGCAGGCGTGCCACAGCGTCGCCTTGCCTTTGCAGGGCAAGGCTCAGGTCGTCGACGCCCCATCCGGCGAGATCCGACTCCGCCTTCTCGCTCAGTTTCAGGGCCCGGTCCTCAACCTCTGCCAGGGCCCGTTGCGCCTGGTCAAGATCGTTGCGGGCCTGCTTCATCGCCCGGGCAGGATGGCGCAGCACCTGCATGGTGCCGGGCGAGAAGGCGGGCATACTCGACCTGTCATCGTCGCGCAACCCGAACTGGCGCCGCTCCATCACAAATTGCGACTCCAGGCCCTTGATCTCCGCCTCCAACTCGGCCGACCGGTCCTTCAGGGTCTTGATCCAGGGCTCCTGCTCGCGCAAGGCCTCGATCCGCGGACCGAGCCGTTCCAGATGATCGTTGGGCCGTAGCCCGCGGGCTTCTCGACGCAGCTTGGACCATCGGCCTCGCCAGGCCTTGATGAGTTCGTGGCGATGGGCCAGACGTGACTCGATGACTTCCAGGCGGTGGATTGCTCCTTCGGGAATCGATTCGGTGGGACCGATCGCGGCGAGTTGGCGATCGGCGGAGAGCCGGTCTTGCCAGCGGGCCTGAACCGACAGGGCAATCTCCGCGACCCGCAATTCGTGCCGCAGGCGCCGCGTCTCTTCTTCCAGACGCTCGATTTCCCGCTCCGATCGCGTCCGCTCCGCAGCCAGGCGGCCGAAATCGCGGCTCACGCGGCCGATCTCTTCCAGGTCGGCTCGCAGGCGATTTCGCTGTTCCAGGAGCCGGCTGACTTCGCAGGGGCGTCCGCCGGCGTCGAGAATGCGATTGCGAGCCTCCCCGAGCGTCTGGACGACCTCCGCCAGCGAAACGGCCCCCAGCCCCGTGCTCAAGTCGTAGAGCATCCGAGCGGCATCGGTATTGCTGAGGGTCCCCAGTTCCTGAAGTTCGCGGAGGCCGACGCAGAAGACGTGATTGAAGACGTTCTCATCGGTCCCCGACAGGACGGTTTTGAGCACGTGCTCCGTTTGCCGCGTGCCGTCGGGATAGACCACCGAGACAAGATCGCCTCGGGCCGGTTCTTCCACGTTGTCGAACCGGGAAATCTCCAAGCGGCCTTCCGAGGTAAGCAGACGCAGTTGTCCACCGGGCCGCCCGCCGTGGACTGGGGGCAGGTAGCGCCGCCGCTCCGGCGAGAAGCCGTAGAGGACGGAGCGAATGAACTGCATGAGGGTCGTCTTGCCGGCCTCGTTCGGGCCGTAGAAGACGTGGAGTCCTTCGGAGAGCCCGTCGATCTCCAGTCCGTGAAAGACGCCAAAGCCGTCGGCACGCAATCCGGTGATTCTCACGATTCCGTTTCCTCTGCGGTGAGCAAATCGACACCCAACATGGCCGCTTCGGCCAACACGCGTCCGCGCTCTTGCGGATCGGAGAGAACAGCGGCCGCCGAAAGCGAGCCGGCCAGGTAGCGTTCAGGAAGGTACTGGGTCAGATCGGGCGGGGCGCCGCCCTCCTGCTCCAGACTGCGCATCGTCCGCAGGAAGTCGCCCCGGACGGTTTCTTCTTCCAACCAGGCCTTCGGAACGTGGATGTCGGCCTCGGTCTCCAGCGTCAAGCTCCAAAGTGCCGGCGGACCGAAACCGAACTCGCGACGAAGCATTCCAACCAGTTCCTCTGCCAGCGGGCCGCGGCGGATTCCCGCTACCAGCGGTCCAGCCCCCTCGACCGTCCAGGAGATCATCTGGTCGATCCCGGGCTGGGCCTGGGCCAACGCGTTGACTCGTTCGCGAAGCGCCGTCTCGAGATCCTCTCGGGAACTGTTCTCCTGAACCTCAACCCGTTCGTTTTGCCATCGAAACAGATCCGTGGCAATCTGGGTCGTGCGAATAGTCTTCCGCTCATCGACGTCGACGAGCGTGCAACCGTGTTGCCCTGCATCGGCCGGCGAGCGGCCTTGGGGCGTGCCCGGATAGTGAGCGACTTCCGGTCCGCGATACACGGTGGTGCGCTGATGGCGTCCTCCGAGGGCCCAGTATTCGATTTCGCGGGCTTTCAGTTGCTGAGGATCGGCCGTACCGTGGGCTACACCGATCGTGAACAGTCCGCCCGGTTCGCCCGAAAACTCGTTAGGGCGAAGGCGTCGCCCCGCAACCCGGCTGGCGCCGACCAAGCGGACAATCGGCTCGGCATGGCGATCGAACACGACCTCGTCCGGTCTTCCCATGGGGAAGACCACAACGTTGTCGGGCAGGTTGACACTCGGCGGCCAGGCGTCGGGACTATCGACAACACCTCCCGCCCAGTATACGGGGATCTTCCGGTCGGCCAGCTTGCGGAACTGTTCGACGAGAAACAGCGGGCCACGAGGTCCCGTGCGTTTGGCGTCGAGCACGTCGCCCGCCAGGATGAGAAAATCCACCTGCTCCGTACACGCCGCCTCAAAGATGCGCTCGGCGGCCCTGTAGGCCGAGTCGACGAACAGGTCTTTGAGATGTTCCGGAACGTGGGCGACCCCTTGGGGAACCTGTTCCAGGTGCAGGTCGGCCGCATGGATGAAGCGAAACGCCCGGTTGGGCATGAGAGCCTCCTTGCCTCTTGCGCCGCGGAAAATGTAACACGTTTCCAGGCGGTAGTTTACAGATCGTCGCCGAATGACGCTACAGCGGTTTTTGACAGCAACGGCTGGCAGTCGGCAGGAGCTGTCTCAGGCTGACACGCACGCCCGGCCGCGCCGTCCCAACCAGCCCCCCAAGAGAGTATCGCGCCTGGTGCAAGCACAAAATGGGGAGTCTGCGAGGTTTGATGACATAAGTCGTGAAGCTTCCGCGGTTTATCGAGGAATAGGGGGCGAGCACCCCCCAAGGGAACTATACACTGGGTGGCACGCTCAGAGCGTAGCGATGGGCGTGGTGACCTGACGCTCCACGCCCATCGCTACGCTCTGAGCGTGCCACCCACTGATAATCCGGGCAAGCACACCTCTGAACTATGCCATCGCTTGGCAGACAGCTTCGGCCTCCTTAGGCATCCCCCCGACGGAGCCGTGCCGCTCGCGCAGCCAGTCGTCGCGAGTATAGATCACCACGCTCGTGTCGGTTTCGCGGACCTCAAGCTCGGTCAGATGGAATCCGAAGTCGCTGATTTCGGTGAACAGCTTGCACGCCAGGTTCTCCACGGAGGTGGGGACGTCGAACTTCTTGAGTTTCAAGCACTCACCGGTTCGTTCCGCGTGATACTGGAGCGTTTCGTAGAGCGGATCGTGCACGTTGATCAGCAGGCCATGGTCGTATTCGGATTTCAGGTAGGGCTCGATGACGTCGTCGAAGTCGCCGAACAGCGTCGAAATCGATCCGCGACGTTCCACCTCGAAGTAGCAGGAGATTCCGTAGCGGTGCCCGTGCAGATTCCGGCACTTGTCGTCCAGTTCTTCGTTGCGGTGGGCGGCATAGAACTTGTAGTCTTTGCGTATGATCATGGCAGGGCCGCCTAGGATTTGTGGATCAACGACATGATTTCGGCGCGGCTGGCCGGGTTCTCACGGAACACGCCGCGCATGGCACTGGTGACGGTCGCGCTACCCGGCTTCTTCACGCCGCGGATCGACATGCAGGAATGCTCCGCCTCGATGACGACGGCAACGCCGGCGGTCTGCAGTTCGGTCTCGACCAGGTTGGCGATGGTCTCGGTCATTCGCTCCTGAACCTGGGGACGCCGAGCAACTTCTTCGACCACGCGGGCCAGTTTGCTCAACCCAGTCACCCGTCCGTTGGGCAGATAGGCTACGTGGGCGACTCCCTGAAACGGGAGCAGGTGATGTTCGCACATGCTCGTGAACGGGATGTCGCGAACGAGTACCACCTCGTCGTAGGACTCGGGAAATGTCACGTGCAAGTGCCGAGCGGGATCGGATCGCAACCCCGAGAACATCTCGGCGTACATCTTCGCCACCCGCCGCGGCGTATCCAACAATCCTGGACGATCCGGATCCTCGCCAACGGCTTTCAGAATGGTCCGAACGGCCCCCTTGATGGCTTCGAGGTCGACTTCTCGCGGAGCTTCCTCCTGCGTTCCTACATCGCGTGTAGTTCGGGCGAGGGGGGTTTCGGGATACTGCAACGCTCGCAACATGACGTTTACTCCTTCGGGGTGCTCGATTTCCTGTTCAAATGCCTTCTTGTCACGGGCAATGATCGCGTCTCGATTGTTTTTGACAACTATGCTTGTAAAAAATACCGTTCTCTGTCGTGACTGAAAGCCGAACATGCACCCTAAGTATCTTATTGAAAGGACTTTAGCGAACGCTGCCGGTTTTGATCGTGAACTAGGCAATTCCCCGTCACTTTCGTTATGCAAGTGGACATCTGAGGATTCGTGCAAATCGTCCAGGCACTCGAACTCGGTCAGGAACTTGAGGTGAGGGGGCAGCCCGTGGTTTTTTCGGTCCGGTCAAACGGGTTGTCTGGCTCGATTTGCGTCGTTCCCGAGCGGACCTATCTTTTGAATGGGTACCGTCATGCGGCCAGTTCACCCGTCATGCGATTCACGCATAGCCATCCGGCCCTGGGGCAGCATTCACGTCAACATGAACACACACAAACGGGTCAAGTCTGCTCGCTGCGGTTTCAGTCTGGTGGAGGTCATGGTGGCGATCTCCATCATGGCGATCGCCGGCTCTGCCTTGCTCTGGGGGGTGTCGGGCGCCATGCAGACGACCGACGACAACCTGCAGCAGGCCCTGGCCCTCGGGATGGCCCAACAACTGATGGACGAGATTCTTGGTGCCCGCTGTCACGCCATCGGAAGTGACGCCTACGAATACCCGATGGGGGCATCGCCGTGGGAGAAGAGCGGAAACGGACGGGAACGCTACAACGACATTGACGACTACAACGGCCTGCGTTGCTCTCCGCCCGTCGAGATCTATGGAACGGCCATCGGCACCGGCGACGACAGCGGCGGCCTGCGCCACCCGGGTTTCCGAGTTGACCAGGATTACTTCCAGAACTGGCGACAGGAGGTCAACGTGTTTTATGTGAATGCCGGTGATTTCTCAGTCAATCTTCCGGCGGGCTCTCGCAGCGACTACCGTGCGATCGAAATTCGTATTGTGCGAGACGATCCCGATAGCGATCCTCGCGTTCTGGCCAAATTGCGGCAGGTGGTGTCCTATGTTCCTCCGCTATGACATCGGGCGGCCCTCATCGAGATCCGGCGAACTCGTGCGGCGTCCGTCGCGTGCGGGATTCTCGCTGTTGGAACTCGTGGTGGCGATCTCGATCATGGTCATCGTGATGGGTTCGTTGGGAGCCATGGCGAAGGCGGTCAACGAGGGTGCGCTGTACGGCGAGACCTACGGTACGGCGACGCAACATGCTCGTGTTGCGATGGAGCGAATCGGGGCCAGCGTTCGGGAAGCCACGACGAGCAACGAATTTCCGGGCGTTCTCGTGATCGAGGAATCGGTGGGAGGATGGACCTTTCCCGATATCCTTGTCGTCTGGCATCCGGACGGCGTTCCTGCCGATCCCGACAGGCTTCCCCAGGTCAACGAATTGAGAATCTACACGCCAAATCCTACGGCTCCCAACGAGTTGCTGGAGGTGAGATTTCCCGACAACATGACCAAGTTCGAGACGGACGACCAATTGACCGCCTGGGTTTCAGACGCCAAGGCGTCGGCGGACGGCGTTCGCACGGTGTTGACCGATATGTTACGGACGGCGCAGGTCAGCAGTCTGGCCAGTTCAGCACGGGGTGCGGTCCGGTTTGCGGTTCGTTATCGGCCCACCGAGGAGGAGATGGCCGATTTCAAGGCGGGTGTGACGGGCTGGGATGACCTGGCCTGGCCTCAGGGAATCTACACGAGCAACGCGGGAATGCGGCAGGCTTGGGTCCAGATGGAGTTGCAGCTCGTCCCCCGATCGACAAGCGTCAGCGTTGCGTCTTCCGACAAGACCGCCATCCCTTTTCTCGGTTCCGCAGCGCGTTTCTATGAGGTCCACCCATGAGAAGCAATCTCGAGAGAACCGAGCATCGGTGGAGTCGAAGGGGCCGGCGTCGGCCACGGCGTGCCATGGTGGCGGTTGTGGTCCTGCTGCTGATTGCCATGGCCCTGGCCACGTCGTATGCGGCGATGCGGAGCCAGATGGTAACGCTCAACGTCCGTCAGAACGCCGGCCTGGGTGTCTCGGCACAGCGTGCCGCCTTGACCGGCCTGACCGCCGGGTTCCGAGAAATGCATTCGCCCGACTGGTCCGGAGTCGGCACGACGTTTGCCAGAGCCCTGGGTTCCCACGAGGGTTTCGAGGTTCAATTCCTGGCTGGTGACGATGAACTTATGGAGACTGACCCGGATTACGAGGAATTGCCTTACCGGGTGACGCTGCTGGTCACCGGCACGGCGACCGATCCGGCGGATTCACGCCGCGTGAGCCAGCATACGATTCGTGCCGTCGCCCGTCTGATCCCCCGGGAGATGCCGGATGAGCCGTCGGACTGGGACGATCCCTCGGAAGATGACGACATGATGGACTACACCTTCTACCAAACCCAGGAACGAACGATAGTCCTCGACATTCCCTGCCGCATCGAGGGCGACATTCGCGTGCAGGGAAGACTGGGGCTGGGGTGTCATTACCCGAACGACCCCGATGCCTGGGCCAACTACTTCTGTCACCTGGATCAGATGCGTTGGAACGGTTACAACGATCACCGCACTCTGTCCGGCCGTGTCGACTACAACTATCTGACTCAGGACTGGTATGTGAAGGAGATCCTGGTGAACTACATGTCGGTGGAAACATCGCATCAGGCCCCGGACCCGGCCAACGCCGATTGGGTGAAACCGACCTGCCTGACGTCGTACCGGCTTTTCCCGGGGGGACGAGAATATGCCGTCCCCAGCGTATCGGGGACTCTCCAGAACCGGACGCTTGCCGCCTCGGCAACAGACAATCCGCTTGGGATGTACTATGCGGGCTCGGACCTCACCCTCGGAGACAACGTGACGATCCGAGGGACGCTGTTCTGCTGCCAAAGGTTGCGGATTGACGGTGAGAACGTACGGTTCGAGTCGGTTGACGTTCCTCCGTTGTATGGGTCGTCGCTGCCGATTCGACTCCCCGTCGCCACCTGCAGCAACCTTGAGGTTCGCTGCGAATCGTCGTGCACCGTCGAAGGTCTGCTGGCGGTCTTTGGCGGGATGCAGGTGGCCCAAGCGGCGTCGCGAGGCCAGTTGGCGGTTGCGGGCAGAATCATCGCCGACGATCTGGATATCAACCAGGACACGGATTGGGCGAGTGTCGACTGGCACCAGCAGTTCATCAACTACGTGGCCGCGTCCGGCCCTTCCTGGATCTATTTCCCGCTCTGGATGCAGCTCTTGGGATACCCCTGCGCACCGACGGTTCATATCAAGCCCGGCAACGACGCGCGTTACCACTGGTATCGTCCGGGCGAGACCGTCTTCGTCCCCCACGTGGACGATTTCAGCGAAATGGACCCGGACGAAACGCCGGGGCTCCGTTGGGAGTTGATCGAGATCGCCCAGGCCGCGGATTGAACGGGCTGGCGCGATTCTGGGGAATTTGACGGTGCGGCAATTCTGAAGGGCCTGCGAGGTTGCCTGGAAGACGAGCCACTTGCCGAATTGTGAGCGATCCTCTTACATGGGGACTTGGGGACACCCCTCGGGTTCTTTCTCTTCCCCCGTCAGACAGGAGTTGACCATGCTTACCTCTTCTCGTTCTGCCGCCGCCGCCCTGGCCGTTGCCGTATGCTGTTGCGTGCTAAGCTTTTATCGGGCTACCGATGCATCGCAACGGACCCCCAATCCGCCCAAGCCGCCGTTTGCCAGTTCGGTGGAACAACGACTTGAATCGATCAACGAACTCAAGGCGATTCGCGACCTGCTTAAGGAACAAAACCAACTGATCAAGGAACAAAACGAGATTCTGCGCGCCGCATTTCCGGGTGTCGCGCAGCCTAAGAAACCCTAGAGACGTCCGTGCCTCCCACGGAGATTGCGGCACGCAATCCTCGGTCTTGCTGACCGGTCGAAACCTCGTAACCGAGCGGCCTGAAATCTGCTCTTCAACCAAGATGCCATGAAGACAAGTCGTCCACAACGCGCTGCCATGACGCTCATCGAGGTCTTGCTCGTTGTTGCGCTGATGGCGATTCTGGCGGGCCTGGCCATACCGAGCGCCAGTCCGAGCCTGGTGGAACAACTGCGTTCTTCCGCCAGCATCGTGGCAGCCGACCTGGACTACGCGCGGAGTCTGGCCGTCACGTACGGCAGCGATTTTCGCGTCGTCTTCAACACGGAGGAGGGCCAGTACGAGATTGAGCATGCCGGAACGAACCCGGCGTTGGAAGACGTGGTCCGGAATCCGTTCGACGGCGAGACGGCGGCGGCGGGTCGCTACCTGGTGGTATTGGCGGAGCTGCCGAACCTGGGGCCCGAGGTCCGGCTGGCCGCATTGTCGACCATCGACGCCGACGGCCAGCCGCAGGAAGACGTGAGCGACGTTGCCTTCGGGCCCTTGGGTGAAACCTCGCGAACCCAAGACACGAGAATCTGGCTGGCCGCGGGAAGCGGTCCAGCGATGCGGACGATTACCGTCCGCGTGAATTCCGTAACCGGCCTGGCCACCGTGGAGTCGCCCGGCGAATATGCCTTGCCGGACGGCACGGTTACGCCCCCCCCCTAAAGCGGGCCAAGCCCGCAACCCAACCTTCACAAACATGCGCGCACCATGCGTGCAAGTCGGGCACACAGACACTAAATGCCCGTTGAACAAGCCAACCACTGCACAATTCCCGAGCAACTCGATGACCAACTGGTTTGCCAAATACCGTTCCAGCCCCATCGGCATCGATATCGGGAGCCGATCGGTCAAGCTCATGCAGTTCGATCGGGAAGGCTGCCGCGTGCGTGAAGCGGCGCGATGGGACTTGCCGGCGGGCAGGCCGACAGATGTGGAAGAGCGCGATGCTCAGGTGGTGCAGGCCATTCAACGTGCCCGGGAGGGACGCAATTTTCGCGGCAGGGAGGCCGTGTTCTGCCTTCGTGCCGGAGATCTGTTCGTTCAGAATCTCCGCGTTCCCAAGGCGGAAGGAGCAGAACTGGCGAGGCTCGTTCACGGGGAAGCGGCGGGACGCATGCCGTTTCCCGGTGAAGAGGCCGAACTGCGATTCCTCGAAGCGGCCGACGTTCGGCACGGCGACGCGGTGCGGCGCGAAGTGATTGTGATGGCGTGCCACCGCCCGGCCGTGACGCGTATTCTGGCCATCGCCGGGCAGCTTGGCCTCACGCCGACGGCCATCGACATCGAACCGTCGGCACTATTGCGCTGCTACGGACGTCAGTTTCGCCGGGCCGAAGATCACGAACGGCGTATTGTCCTGGTCAACGTGGGAGCTTCCAACACGGTTGTGCTCATCGCGCAGGGCCAGGCTCCCATGTTCGTGAAGTACCTGGACGTGGGCGGACGACATCTGGACGAAGCAGTCGCTCGGAATCTGCGAATGTCGCTCGCCGACGCGACCGCCCTGCGCCGACACAACGGCGACCGCCGCGCCGACCAACGCGACGAAGAGATCACTGGGGGAATCAGCGAATCGATCCGCCCTGTCCTGGAACGGTTGGTGAACGAGTTGGGAATGTGTGTGCGCTACCACAGCGTCACTTTCCGCGGGCAGTCGATTTCGAAGGTCATCCTCGGCGGGGGCGAGGCCTGCGAGACCGTGGCGGAATGGATCGCCGAACGGCTCGACCTGCCCTGCGAGTTGGGAGAGCCCCTTCGCGACATCGAAGCGCCGCGCCTCGGAGGGCGGAGCAGCCAATGGGATATTGCAGCCGGATTGGCGCTCCGCTCCCCAACCTGACGATCCCCGGCCACAGAAATGTGAACGAATCCATGCAAGACATCGACTTCCTTCCTTCTGATTTCAAGCGGCGACGCAGCAATCGCCACGGGCGTCCCTGGCAGATTGTCGTTGCCTGCGCCGCGATCGGTCTGCTGCTCGTCGTGGCCGTCGGCCAGTCCCGTGCGCTGACGCAAATCAAGGGCCGCCTGACGGAGATCGAGCCCGAACGGCGGGTGCTCGACGCTCGCCTGGCGCAGCTCGCCGATCTGCGAGAGCGGCTGGCCGGCACAGAGGCCAGGGCCCAATTGCTCTCGTATAGGAACCACCCCTGGCCAAAGACGCAACTGCTGGCCGCCACGTTACGGTCGCTCCCCGACGCAGTCGTATTCCGCCGCATTCAGATCACGCCCGAAAACCTGTCGTCCCTGCCGTCGCAACGAGCGTCAACGGAGGCCGAGGAAGAAGATGCCACGACATTGGCTCCGGCGGTTCGGGATATGCGACTTCTCCAACAGGAGTGCGACTCTTCGGTGGTCGCCATCACGCTGGAGGGAACGACCACGGACGGCATCGAACTGCATCGCTATCTGGACCGGCTCAATCGCGTGCCCTTGCTGGACAAGGTCACACTCCATTCGCTCGACTCCACCGAAGACGACTCGGAGGCGAAATTCCGGTTTGAGGCTCGGCTGACGGTGCGCCCGGGATTCGGACAACCCGGCGGTCCGGACGGCCGCTCCTCTCAGGTGGCCCAGGCGAATTCCGGTCTCCTTCCCACACTCCCGAACACTTCCAGGCCATGACATCCAAAACTACCCGAACTCAGAGCCGGCTGGTCTTGGTCGCCTTGGGCGGTCTTACGCTGGCCTACGCCCACTTCGTCTATCTTCCTCGCAGCCGCGAAATGGCGGAGATGCAGATCGAATTGAGGGACGCGGAGATCCAAGCAGAGGGAACAGTCCCCCTGATTGCAGCCATCGACGCCGCTCAGAAGAAGCTCGATCGAGCCGCCGAGTACGTACAGGGCTGGGAGGACGCCGCTCCATCGGAACATGAATTGGCCGAGGTCTTCGAACGAATTCACGAACTCACGCGTTTGGCAGAGACGGTAACGACTCGGTTCGAGCCTCAGCCCGTGGTCCGCTACGAGACGTTCCTGCGAATCCCGGTTTTCCTGGAATGCCGAGGGACCTTCGGACAACTCGCAGCGGTCCTAACGGGCTTGGAAACCATGGCTGAACCGATTTGGCTGCGGACCATCGAGATCCAATCGACCGGGCAGGCTGGAGAACTTGCCACGGCCGAGATAAACCTGGATGTTTTTGCCGATAATCTGGAAGATTCCGATCAGGAAAATCTCTCCGGCAAGCCGATAACCCAGGAGGCGGACCCAGCCAACGTCGCGTTGGAGAGGTCCGGTACAGACACGTGAGTATCGTTCGACGAATCAAGCGCGAGGCACGAAACAACCCGGCGAAGGCTGCGGTGCTCGTGGGCTTGCTGGGTGTGGCGTTGTACTTCTGGGCTCCCTTGATCGCCGGTTGGTTCGGAGGGGGCGAGGAGTCGTCGCCGATGGTATCCGTTTCGCAAGCCTCCGGCCAGCCAGACCGCGTGGAGACGGCGACGCCAGCGAGTGAAACGAAATCGAAGGAGCAACCCTCGTGGGATGAGTTGCGACTGTGGCGACAACAGTCGCCATGGACGGTACCGGTCGAACTAGCCGAGTCGCGCGATCCATTTTGTCTCGTGGCAAGCAGCGAGGAGAGGGTCGAGGACAGCGACGAGCCAGCCGCCTCACCGGAGTCAACTCCGGAGCAAATTGTCAACAGCCTGGAACTCCAGTTGACCGGCACGATCGTCGGCCCGGGGCGCCGGGTGGCGGTGCTGGGCGGACGGGCTTATCGCGAAGGCGACGTCGTCGTGGTCGAGCACCTCGGTACGACATGGGAACTGGAGATTCGGCGGATTGAAGCGAACCGCGTGAAGCTCGGTTGGCAGTCGATCGAGCGCGAAATAGCGGTCCCCGAACCGCAGCAAGTGGGCCGAATCGAAGTGGTCAATCATTCCGGATGAACGCGTTCGAGTCGGAAGCAGGACTATTAATTGTGTGCACTGGCGCTCGTTGAATCGCCAGGCAGTTGGTTGACGGATTGGGAGAGCGACGCGGGCAGGAAGCTCGCGTCGCCCGGGGAGCCATCAGCCCTCGTCATGGAAGACGCCCTATGAGCCGCTATCGAATTGGATTGCTGACGGCGGTAATACTCATTGGAGTTGGGCTGGCCGTGTGCCTGGCGGCGCTCACCGACACGGCGTCGACTCATGCCAGGGCGGCTGTTGCATCGCGGAATCCGGCCGCTCCTTTCTCGAACGAGGATTCTCGGGAAGTTCTGTCTCCGCCGAGCACGAAAGCAGACGCGGAATCCCCTTCGGAGGAACCGAACGGCAATGTCTGTTCGGCACATACCTCGCCAAAGAGGAGGGATCCTGCGGAGGTACTGACCGTTCCGGGCCCCGTCTGGGCGCAACCCCATCCGTCCATCACCTATCAGGTTCAACCTCCTCAGGACGAATCGGCGTTGATGGACCTGCTTCGTACGATGACGGAGCGATTGGGCGCCGAAGCCGGCCCGCCGCGGGCAGAGGCGGCAGGCGAGGCCGGCGCCGAATCCCGAACGGCCCCTCTGCCCCCTTCAGGTGAACCGGCCGCAGCCGAAGCAATCCCGGCCCCCGTGGCCGCCGGCAAGGTGGACGACCTGGGAAACCGCCGTTTTCTGATCCAGTTCCAGAACGAGGACATCCGCCGCGTTCTGGAAGCGATCAGCAACCACGCGGGTTTGAACATCGTGGTGAGTGATGCGGTCCAGGGCACGGTCACCGCCAACTTCGCCGAAGTCGATGTGATGGAGGCCCTTGACGCGATCCTCAAGTCGACCGGTTTTCTTGCTCGGAAAGAAGGCAACTTCGTCTTTGTCGGAGCGCCGGACGACTTCGTGGCAATGGAGAAGACGCTGGACCAGTTGGGTACGCGGATCTACCGCCCCAATTACGTCACGGCGACCGAACTGCAGACGCTGATCACGCCCATGTTGAGTGAGGGAGCAGGATTCGTGAGCATCTCGACGGCCGCAGAAGTCGGGATTGCCGCGGACGAATCCAATGCCGGGGGAAACGCCTTTGCCGGGGAGGAAGTGCTCCTGATCCGGGACTATTCGGCCGTTCTCGCCGAAGTCGATCAGATCATCGCCGAGGTCGACACCAAACCGCTGCAAGTGGCGATTGAAGCCACGATTCTCAGCGTCAAGCTCGACGACTCGACCAAGATGGGAGTCAGCTTCGAGTTCCTTCGAAACTACCCCAACGTCCGGTTCGGGATCGGGACCCCTGCCAATGAGCTTCCGAAGACACTCGACAATGGAGGCTTGGAGTTTGCCTTTCTGGACGGCAGTCTGGGTGCTTTCATCGAAGCGCTGGAGACGGTCCAGGACACCAACGTAATCGCCACTCCGCGGGTCATGGTGCTCAACAAGCATCGCGCCGAGGTCCAGATCGGCAAGTCCGACGGCTATGTGAACTCGACGGTTACGGAAACAAGCACCTCTCAGAGCGTGGCATTCCTGGACACGGGCACGATCCTCCGGATTCGCCCGTTCATCTCATCCGACGGCCTGATTCGCATGGAGTTGCATCCGGAACTCTCGACGGGCGAGGTCCAGATCAGTCAGCAATTCACCATCCCAAAAAAGGAAGTGACCCAAGTAACCACGAACGTCATGGTTCGGGACGGCTGCACGGTGATCATCGGAGGACTGATCCGCGAGCAGTTGAGCAGCGGCGCTTCCCAAGTACCGTTTCTAGGGAGTCTGCCGCTGGTGGGACCGGTGTTCCGATCGAAACAGAACCAGGGAACCGTCCGCGAGGAGATCATGATCCTGCTGACGCCGCACATTCTGCGCGAACCGGAAATGTGCGAGGAGGGAGCTCACGTCGCCTGTGAATTCCACCGCCGGCGCGACGTCATGGCGGAGAAGACCACGCCCCTGAGCCGCGATCGTCTTTCCCAGCAGTACTTCCGCCTGGCCCAGAACGCCTGGGCCCAGGGTGACCGCGATCGCGCCTTGCGATATGCCGAAATGTCGGTTCACTTCCATCCGGGAAACCGCGCCGCGATTGATTTGCGCAGTGATATCTGGATGAACGAATCTCAAGGCGGACACACATTGATCGCTCCTCAAGCCTTGCCGGAACCCGCCGCGGCGGTCGACGACAACACGCTGCCGCCGTGGGTTCTCCAGGGGCTTGCGGAAAACAAGGAATTACCGAGTCCTCCCGCCTCATCGGGCGAGAAGACATTCAGTAGGAACATCACAAAACCGGGGGGTTGGCGATGAATTCGCTGTCGAAATTGACTGCTGGCATGGTCGGCATCTGCATACTCTGTACGGCGGCATGCCGCTCGTCTCGCTGGGAATCACCGAACGACGTCGCGGCGATGCAGGCGGAGCGTCGCGCGAAGGTCGAAAAGAGCGTGGGGCTCAAACAGACCGACGCGGAATTGCAGCTCGCCAGAGACGCCTGGACGTTTGGCGACGGAACGGCCTGCCTTTCCGCCTTGGACGGAATCCTCGAACGGGAGCCCGGGCACGTTGAAGCCCTGCTGCTGAAGGCAGAGGTCCATCTGGCAAAAGACCAGTTCATCGACGCCGATCGATCGATCGCGATTGCCTTGAGCCACGATCCTTCCAATTCGACGGCGAAACGCCTTTCCGAGATTGCCCGGACGAAACAGCTTGCCGCACGCCCGAAAGAACCGGCTCGTCCGGCCGACGCCTGGACGCCTCTTCCCGGCGGCGCGGTGTCTCAGACGACGTACACTCCGTCGAGCGCGGGAACCGCCCTTGTTGCCGACATTCGCCCGGAAACAACGGAGTCGGCGCCGGCACAGCTCAGTCCCCTCGCAGATATGAACCTACCAGCCACCGAGAACCCGTTCCCCCCCGCCGCTCCAGGTTTTCCGCCGGCCACGGACGACAGGCCGGAATTCGTGCAGGCTTCCGTACCTCTCCAGGCTCCGCCCGATGTCGCGAGCTTCGATGAACCGGGCGATCTGACAGCAGCGACTCCCATCGAGAACCGCGTGGAAAATGAGGAATCGCATCCTGCAGAGCCGATCGCCAAGCCGGACAAGTCCACGCTCGTCCTGTTGACCCCGGAGGAAGGTGCCGCCTATGAACTCGCGGGGGTGCCCGCGGGGGATGCGGAGGTGACGGACCAGGTCCTGCCGGAGGAATCGTCACCCGCCACCAACTCGTTTGCCTCGGCGATCGCTTCGGGCGATCCGGTTGCTGCCTTGGCGGCTGTGGAGACGGATATGACGAATAATCCAAACGATCCGCAGATTCCGATCTCCGCGACGGTCGCCGCCCTCGAGGCGGATCGGCCTGAAACGGCTGCATCGATTGCGCGTCTGGGCATAGCTTTCCACCCGTCGTCGGCGGGTCTCTACCGGACTTTGGGCGCCGCTCTGTACCGCAGCGGTGACTATTCCTCTTCTCAAGTCGCGCTGCAACAAGCACTTTCGTTGGACAACTCGTCTGCTCTGGCCTACTTTTTAATGGGGCGTGTGTCGGAAAAACTCGGTGATACCGAGGCCGCCCAATCGCACTTCGCCCGAGCAAACGAGCTCGATCCGAACCTTGCTGTGGATGGCAAGTAGTCCGACACCCCCCTCATCGCGCTGACGAAACGTTCGTCTCTTTGCCGCGCTGCGAAAGCCAGAGCGGCCGGGATAAGTACGCGCGATCGGTAGTCGTCGGATCCGAGCCAGGTTGCAGCTTCTCCATGAAATCGTTCTGCGGTTGTACGTTCACCGCCGTTTTCGCATTCGTTCTGGCATCGGCTTCTGCCGTTGCCTGGTTCGTGCACTTGTTCGTTACGCCGCTGACGTGGTCGCTCGGCGTCGGCGCGTTTGTCGCAGCCATGGGCGCGGCGATTGCGGCGGCCGTGCTATCCGCCGACCGGACGCGTCCCGTCCGCGACGCTTTTGGCCGCTACTTGAACGAGTTGAGCCAATCGGATTCGCACACTTTCTGCGATCCTTCTGAAACGCCGATGCCCCGGCAACTGGAAAGGAGTTCCTGGCGAGAGGTTGCCGACGAACTCCGGCGGATGCTCACCGAGATGGGCAATCGCGTCCGGGAGTTGGAGACGACCCGGTCCGCCCAGGAAATTCGCTCGCGGCGGGCCCTCGACGAAACGGAACGGCTTCGCTCCATCCTGGCGAACCTGGGTGATCCGGTCTTGGTGGTCAATGGCTACGACGAGGTCTCGTTGGCCAACCCGGCGGCGGAATCGCTGTTTTCCTTCCATTTGGAGGGTGCGGAGCAGCGAGCGCTGGCCGGCCTGGTGCGGTGCCAGCAATTGGTCGATCTGTTGCTGACCACGAACCATCGCGAAACGAGCGGTAGGCGGACCGACGAAATCGAGATTCACGACGATGCAGGCAACGTTCACTGGTATCGGGCAACAGCCTGCCGCCTTCCTCTCTTTCGGGAAGGAAAGTCCGCCCAAGAAACAGGAGGACAGGGAACCGTGGTCGTCCTTCGCGACGTAGACCGGGAGAAGACGCTGCAGAAGCGCAACGCCGAGTTTGTTTCTTCCGTCAGCCACGAGATGAAGACGCCGCTGGCGGGGATCAAGGCCTACGTGGAATTGCTCGCCGACGGCGACGCGGACGACGAGGAGACGCAAGAAGAGTTTTTGAACGTCATCGACACTCAGGCCGACCGGCTTCAGCGCTTGGTGGAGAATCTGCTCAATCTCGCCCGAATCGAGGCGGGGGTCGTCAGCGTCAACAAGAACCACCGTTCGCTCAATGAGATTCTGGAAGAGGCCAGCCAGGTAGTCCAGCCGGCAGCCGAGGCAAAGAGCATCAAGCTGTGCGTCGAGTTGAGTCCCCTCTACCTGGGAGTCTATGCCGACCGCGACATGTTGCTTCAGTCGGCCATCAACCTGTTATCGAACGCGGTCAAGTACACGCAGGAGGGGGGCAAGGTTACCCTGCGCAGCCGGGCCGTCGACGACATGATCGTTTACGAAGTGGAAGACACCGGCGTGGGACTCAGCGAGGAGGACAGCCAGCGGGTGTTCGAGAAGTTCTACCGGGTCAAAAAAGACAAGGACATGGCCCAAGGAACGGGTCTCGGCCTGCCCTTGGCGAAACACATTGTTGAGGACGTCCATGGAGGGACCCTGAGTCTGGAGAGCAAGTTGGGAGTAGGCAGCAAATTCACCGCTGCTTTTCCAACGGCCGGAACGATGAGTTGAGGCAGGAAGTATCCGCCGCGAAGTTGAGAGAGTCATCACCATGGGCAAACGAGTTCTTCTTTGTGACGACGAAATCCATATCCTTCGGGCAGCCGAATTCAAGCTCAAACGGGCGGGTTACGAAGTGCGCGTAGCCAGCGACGGAGAAGAGGGCTGGGAATTGATCCAGCAGGAGATGCCCGATCTTGTCGTCACCGACTGCCAGATGCCGCGCCTCGACGGTCTGGGACTCATCGCACGTGCCCGGGAACACGAAACCACTCGAGAGTTGCCGTTTTTCATGCTCACCGCGAAGGGGCTCGAACTGAGCCACGCCGATCTGGCAGAGAGGCTCAACGTGCTGGGAGTCATCAGCAAGCCGTTCAGCCCTCGCGATCTGTTGAGGTCGATCGACGAGGTCCTGCAACCGGCGGCAGCTTCGGGTTGAGAGGATTCTCGCGGCCCGTTCACACCGAATCACCCGTCACTTGCCGAGCCGTTTCCATGAACTATTCCACCGAAGTCTTCGGCGACGTGGTCGTGGTCCACACGCCCGAGGAACTGAACGAGGATCAGGCAGTTCCCTTCGGGACCTATGTTGCCCGCCTGGAGCAGAAGAAGGTCGTATTCGACCTGGACAACACGGAAACGATCGACAGCGCGGGTCTCAAGTCGCTGACCGACAACCAGACGCGACTCCGCGACAAGATGGGAATGCTGAAGATTGCGACCACGAATGCGACGAATCGCAAGATCCTGGAAATTACCCGTCTCGACCTGCAACTCGAGGTCTTCGACAGCGTGATCGACGCGGTCAAGAGTTTCCGTTAGGCCAGCCGACGAAGAGACCACCATGGCAACCGTCACAAACAGCCCGCAGCGTCTTGGCGACGTGCTCGTCGCGAGAGGCTACCTGACTGAGGAGCAGGTGCTCGCCGCTCTCAGCGCGCAGCAGGCGGGGGGCCGCAGCAAGCTGCTGGGCGAGGTGATCGTCGAGCAGGAACTGTGCACGGAAGACCAGGTGGTCGAGTGCCTGGCCCACGTCTACGGGGTCCCCTACGCGAAACTCGAAGCTCGGATGTACGACCCCAAGGTCGTGGACGTTCTCCCGCGGGAATACGTCGAAAACAACCTTGCCCTGCCGCTCTTTCTCATCGACGACGTCCTGACGGTCGCGATTTCCGAGCCGTCCAACGTGTTTCTGATCGACGAAATCGGTGTGCTCAGCGGGCATCGCGTCCAGGTGGTGGCCGCCACGGCTCGGGACATCCGCCGCCTGATCACGTCGCTTCCCAACTCCAAGGTCTTCGTGATCGACGACATCATCGAAGACTCGCAGGACGCCGACGTGACTCTGATCGAGGAAGCGATCGAGGACATCGGCGATATCGAGGAGATTGCAGGCCGATCGCCGGTGATCCGGCTGGTCAACTACGTGATCTTCAACGCCGTCAAGGAAGGCGCGAGCGACATTCACATCGAGCCCGGCGAGCGTTGCCTGCGAGTGCGTTACCGGATCGACGGCCGCTTGTACAAGTCGCTGGAGGTGCCGCAGCACCTATTGCCCGCGGTCACCAGCCGCATCAAGATCATGGCCGGGCTCGATATCAGCGAGCGGCGACTCCCCCAGGACGGCCGCGTTCACGTGATGCTCGAAGGTCGCAAGGTCGACCTTCGCGTAAGCACATTCCCCATGAACAAAGGGGAGAAGACGGTAATCCGCGTCCTCGACACGAAGAGCGTCTCGCTCAACCTGGAGGACTTGGGGTTCGCCGAAGACCTACTACGCGAGTTTCACAGGTGCATCGAGGCCCCCAACGGCATTTTCCTGGTCACGGGCCCAACCGGAAGCGGCAAGTCGACGACGCTTTACGCCGCCCTGAATGCCATCAGCTCGATGGAGAACAACGTTTGCACCGTCGAGGACCCGATCGAATACCATCTTCCACTGATCAATCAGTTCCAGGTTCAAGAGAGAATCGGGCTGACGTTCTCCCGAGCACTCCGCACGCTGTTGCGTCAGGACCCCGACGTGATCATGGTCGGCGAAATCCGCGACGAGGAAACGGCCAGGACGGCCATTCAAGCCGCCCTGACGGGCCATCTCGTGTTCAGCACGCTGCACACCAACGACGCATGTTCTGCCATAACGCGCATGGTCAACATGGGCGTTGAATCGTATCTGATCGGCGCTGCCTTGAATGCCGTTCTGGCCCAGCGTCTCGTACGCCGAATCTGTCCCAAGTGCCGGCAGAGTTACGACCCGCCGCGCACGATCCGAAAAGCCTTGGAAAAGATGGGATATCACTTCGATTCCTTCCACAAAGGCGTCGGATGCAAGAGCTGCCGAAACACGGGGTTCCGAGGTCGAATCGGCGTCCACGAGCTGCTCGTGATCAACGACGAGTTTCGCGATGCCATCGCTGCGGAACGTAGTCTGGGGCACCTGCGTGGCCTGGCCCAGAAATCGGGCATGCTCAGCCTGGCGGCTGACGGATTCCAGAAGGTCAAAGAGGGCATCACGACGGTCGAGGAGATCTTCCACGTGGCCGGTGAAACACGGTCCGACGCCGATCCCGCGGCAGGAACCTACGAAGAGGGAGCCGGATCATGACGTATGCTTACCGTGTACGCGACCCCCTGGGCAACATCTTCGACGGCACCATCCAGGCATTGAACGTCGACGACGCCGCTCAACAGCTTCGCAGCGACGGCTTCCAGGTGCTGGAAATCGACGAGGACAGCGACCCGTTCGGTGCCCTGTTCGCACGCCGGATCACCAAGAAGGACCTGATCTTCGTCACATCCCAGTTGGCGATCATGGTCGACACGGGCGTGACCTTGTCGGCGGCTCTGGCGGGGATGTCGGAACAGGAACAGAATCCGTCGTTGCGCAAGGTCCTCGAGGAGTTGAGGCAATCGGTCGAAGAGGGCGAAGACTTCTCCACCGCCCTTTCTCATCATCCAAAGCTGTTCGACAAGACCTTCATCGCCCTCGTTCGAGCCAGCGAGGCGGCCGGCGACATGGGGGGGATGCTCGAGCGGATCGCCGGCTACATGCGGGCCGAAGTCGATACGGTCGGCAAGGTGCGGGCTGCCATGGCCTATCCCGCTGTCATGATGTTCATGGCTATCGGCGTCACCATCTTTCTGTTGACCTACATCCTCCCGAAATTCACGCCGATTTTTCGCTCGCGCGGCACCGAGTTGCCCACACCAACGAAGGTCATGATGGGTATCTCCGACGCCCTGCTGGATCACTGGTATTTCTGGGTCGCCGGACTTGTCCTGGCAATCGCGGCCTATCTCTTCGGACGTCGTACCGATGCGGGACGCCGGATCCTGGACACGACGAAGATCCACCTGCCCATCCTGGGCTCGCTGTTTCGCAAGGTGACCATCAGCCGGAGTATCCGCACACTGGGAACGATGTTGGCCAGCGGGGTCCCTATGCTTGATTCGCTGAAGCTGTGCGGCGAAGTTTCCGGCAACTACCAGTATGAGAGCCTCTGGGCGAAAGTCCGCGACGAGGTCACGGGCGGGCGCCGCATTTGCGAAGTCTTGAAAGGCACGCCGCTGATTCCACCGGTGCTCGTGCAGATGATCGCCTCCGGCGAGGAAACCGGCAAGCTCGACCTGGTGCTCGAGCGAGTCAGCTCCTACTATGACCGCGAGGTTGAGATGGCCGTCAAGACCGCCACCAGCCTGATCGAACCGATCATGATTGCGGGCATGGGATTCGTCGTCGGGGGAATCGGGATGGCCCTTCTGCTTCCGATTTTCAGCCTCAGCCGGCAGACGTGAATCGCCGCAACGCGCATATTTCCCACGCAGTTGCCGTGTATCGCAGAAATCACGCCCTGCCATGCGGAGTTAGCGGCGGGACGTCGGCAGGGGCAGGCGCAGGGGGGCTCAGACGCCCTGCAGCATACGATTGCGTCGAGAACGTCGTTCGGCACGCAGACGAGCTCGTCGCTTGATTTCGCTCGGCTTCTCGTAGTACTCGCGGCGACGCATTTCCTTCTTGATTCCGCTGCGTTCCACAAGCTTACGGAAGCGGCGTACTGCCTCTTGGATAGACTCGTTCTCCCGCAAAGTCAGTTTGACCACTCACTCCTCCTTCGAATTGTTGGTTGGCTTGCCGGCTAGGGCTTCATTCTGTAACCCAAATGGAACTGTCACTTTACACCGCGGGGGGACGGTTGTCCACCCGGGCCTTGAGGGGCGGCAGAAAAAGCTGGCCGGAGTGTCAGGCCGCGAATGAAGTCCCCCCAAAATTCAGATGCAGTGATTGATATCGGCAAGCCAGCGTCGCCGCCGAGCGAGGAAATGGAACGGATATGCCTCCGGGCTCGGCTCCCCCAAAAGGGACGCTTGTTCCTGCCGGTCAAGTCAGTACAACCGTAAGATATTACCCAGGTTCATCTTAAGCCGTCTTTCGGCTGCATCGATCTGCTGGCGGCAACCGATTTCACTATCGCGAGCAACAAGGACGTTGCCTTCCCAATCCTGTTGGAGTGCAGCACGTGGGCGACCGAGTCGCAGAGCAGCCGATATCCCTGGCGGAACTGGATGCCCGGCACGACGACCTCCTCAACCAACTTGAGGCCCTGGACCTGCGAATTCAGGCGGTGCTCAAGGAACACCTTCCCGAGAAACGGGCTGTCGTCCTGCCGCCGCCCCACGAAAGCGGCCCGGCCCCGCTGCAGGTCCTGTTCGACGAAGACACTTCGTTCAGTTCCGCCGGTCCAGGTGTCCCGACTTGTTGATCGCTCGCCAGAGCCGAAGCCCCAAGGCAACGCTGAGCCCGATTCCCACGGCACCGGCCAGGGAAATTCGTCCCAGTAGCGGAATCCGGTTGAGGAGCCACAGATCCCCCAGCAGTGGCGGCACCTCCCGGCTGAGCAGCAGGGAAGAACCAAGAAACAAGGCGCTGGCCAACATTCCCAGCACCAACCGGTTCACCGACGGCTCCAGCCCGCGATGGTCCAGATGGACGTCGAATTTGCCGCTCTGGACCTGTTCCAGAATCTCGGTCAACCCTTGAGGGAGTGCCTCGACGAAATGCTCAAGCTGAGCGTAGAAGCGGCGGAGCTTGCGGATCTTCCGGCCCGGAGATAGACGCCTGAGCACCATCCGCTTGCGGTAAGGAACCATGACTTCCGTAAGGCTGAATTTCGGGCTCAGCAGTTGCGAGGTCCCCTCCAGCGTGACGAGCACCTTGATGAGCATGGCCACCCGGGCGGGAAGGCTTATCTGATAACGGCGAATCATCTCGGTCATGTCGTTGAGGGCACCGCTCAGGTCGAAATCGTCGATCGACTGGCTGGCATAGAGCGAGATGAAATCGGCCACATCGAGACTCAAGGCCGCCCGATCCAGTTCCGTCGGCACGGCCCCGACGCGAATGATGATCGAGGTCAGGTGCTCCGCATCTTGGGTGGCGACGGCGAGCAGCATCTCCTCGATGTCCTCGTTGAGTCGCTCGTCGATCCGGCCCACCATGCCGAAATCGAGCAACGCAATCACGTCCCCGGGCATCACCAACGCGTTTCCCGGGTGGGGATCGGCGTGATAGAAGCCCTTGCCGAACATCATTTCCAGGTAGAGTGCGGCCCCGCGTCGGGCAATCTGATCGAGGTCGACGCCCGCTTTGGCCAGGGCTTCCGTATCCGAGAGCTTGATCCCCTGGACGAATTCCATCGTCAGGACCCGATTCGTCGACAGTTCGGGGTAGCATTTGGGAATGTGGACGGCGGGATTTCCTTGTAGCTCGCGGGCAAACTGCTGGATATTCCGGGCTTCGCGCGTGAAATCGAGTTCGTGGCGAAAGATACGGCGGAATTCGGCCGCCAGGGCATTCGGACGGTAGTTCTCAAACTCGGGGATTCGTTCCGCCAACTGGGCCAGTCCGGTCAGGATGTCAAGGTCAACTTCCACCTTCCGCTGGATGCCCGCCTTCTGGATCTTCACGACGACTTCTTCCCCAGTCTTCAACTTCGCCCGGTGGACCTGGCCGATCGAGGCGGAGGCCAAGGGCCGGTCGTCGAAGCAATCGAAGAGTTCTTCCGGCGGGGCGCCAAATTCGATTTCCAGAATGCGCCGAGCCACCTCGGGAGGATCGGCGGGTACGTCGGTCTGAAGCTGTTGCAGTTCGTCGGCGAGCGAGACTCCAACCAGGTCGGGGCGAGTGCTGAGGAACTGTCCCAATTTGATGAAGGTGGGGCCCAGTTCGCTCAAAGCCATGCGAAAGCGGGTTTCCCAGGAGAGCCTGGCAATCGCGACGCCGCCGGGCGACTTGAGGAAATCCTTGGCGAAATCGGGGCCAAGACGCTCAATCCATCCCGCCACTCCGTACTTGCCGAGAACCGCGACGATTTCGCGCCACCGGTTCATGTTCCGGTAGATCTGGGGGATCGAAGTGATTCGCATGGGAATGGTCCGTACCGAGCGGGAGCACCGTCTTTCTATCACTCTAATCGGTCGTCCGAGAGGGGAACAGAAAAAGACGGCAACAAGGACAAGTGCAAGGGGCGTACTGGGGGTTTCAGTCGGGAAGAACGGCGGTCACGAAATTCCGGAAAAAATCCATGCCGGGGGTGGCTTGAAGGGGTTTGACCGACCGATATAATGCATTCTGTCAGCGGCACATGAGAGCCAAACGTGTCGCGGCAATCCAAAGGCCTGTACCGACTTCCAAAAGTTTCCAATTTTTTTGGGTCCGCCCCTTTGACACGGAAGTCACCCCTCGCTATATTTGGATTTTTCGATGGTGCGGCAAGCATCATCGGTTAGATGGACAGGGGACATGTTCCTACGTGTTGCGTGATCCCAGGGAGCATGACCCCTGTCTATTTGACAGAGGAGGCTGAGCGGGAGTTGTCCGTGCAGGCCTTCGTTGATCTTTGACAATTCGGTTGTGTATTTGAGTGGCATCTTAATGATGTGAGAGCGCCAGAGAGCGGTCGAGCGTTGCCGTGGTTTGCAGACGACGGCGACGGGAGATCGCAAGATTTGGATCGTTACTTGCCAGCACCGTATCCCTGGTGCTGGTATTGGTAGCTCGACACGAGTCGAACGGTTTGAGCTTTGGTTTGGAGCGTTGGATTCATGTGGCCAAGCTACTAAGAGCGTATGGGGGATGTCTTGGCGTCAGGAGCCGATGAAGGGCGTGGAAGTCTGCGATAAGCCCGGGGAAGTTGACAAACGAGCGTTGATCCCGGGATTCCCGAATTGTCGTACGCTGAATCCATAGGCGTACGTCGGCAACGCAGTGAACTGAAACATCTCAGTAACTGCTGGAAAAGAAAGAAAACTCGATTTCCGTAGTAGCGGCGAGCGAACTGGAAATAGCCCAAACCGCGGGGATTTTCTCCGCGGGGTTGTAGGGCCTTCCACATGGGAGTTACAAAGCAACCCGGTAGCCGAACTGCACTGGAAAGGCAGGCCATAGAGGGTGACAGCCCTGTAGGCGAAATCGGCGTTGCCTCCCGGAGGGTACCTGAGTAGGTCGGGTCACGTGGAACCCCGACTGAATCTACGGGGACCATCCCGTAAGGCTAAATACTCCCTGACGACCGATAGTGAACCAAGTAGGGCGACTGAAAGGTGAAAAGAACCCCTGTTAGGGGAGGGATAAGAACCTGAAACCATACGCTTACAAGCGGTCGGAGCACTATGATCTTGCACTTCGGTGCATCCAAGTGTGACGGCGTGCCTTTTGCATAATGATCCGGCGAGTTACCGTTTGCGGCTTGGTTAAAGCCTTCCGGGCTGGAGCCATAGGGAAACCGAGTCTGAATAGGGCGAAATTGTCGCAAGTGGTAGACGCGAAACTGCGTGAACTACCCATGAGCAGGTTGAAGCGTGAGTTATATCACGTGGAGGACCGAACCCACTTGGGTTGAAAACCGAGGGGATGACTTGTGGGGAGGAGTGAAAGTCTAATCAAACGCAGAGATAGCTCGTTCTCTCCGAAATAGCTTTTGGGCTAGCCTCGAGCCACTACGCACTGGGGGTAGAGATACTGAATCGGTTTGGGGCCCTTTCCGGGGTACCCTGCTGAACCAAACTCCGAATACCAGTGCGACTATCTCGGGAGTCAGTCCGCGGGGGATAAGCTCCGCGGTCAAAAGGGAAACAACCCAGATCATCTGCTAAGGTCCCAAAGCAGGTCTTAGTCACTAAGGAAGTTGAATTGCGGTGACAGCCAGGATGTTGGCTTAGAAGCAGCCATCATTTAAAAAGTGCGTAACAGCTTACTGGTCGAGCAATTCAGCGCCGATAATGAACGGGAGTAAGTCCTGCACCGAAGCAGTGGACGGCGCGCAAGCGCCGTGGTAGGAGAGCGCTGTAGATCAGACACGAGTCGTACCGAAAGGAGCGATGTTGGGGTCTACAGGTGATTATGCCGGAATGAGTAACGATAAAGCAGGTGAGAATCCTGCTCGCCGAAAGCCTAAGGTTTCCTGGGGAAGGTAATTCCGCTCAGGGTTAGCCGGTACCTTAGTCGAGGCCGAAAGGCGTAGACGATGGATAGCAGGTTAATATTCCTGCGCCGGGGTAGTGGACCGATGGAGGGACGGCGTCCCGAAGGTGATCAGCCGATTAGAAATGGCTGTAGGGCGTTGCGAGGTGGCGGGATAGGTAAATCCGCCCGCGGAATCCAAGCGACGCACTCGAGGACATTTATGATTCTGAAGTCATTGGAGGGACGTCCAAGAAAAGCTTCTAAGGGTTGAAGCTACCTCGACCGTACTAAAACTGACACAGGTAGGCGAGACGAGAAGTCTAAGGCGCTCGGGAGAACACTGGTTAAGGAACTCTGCAAAATGACCCCGTAAGTTCGCGATAAGGGGTGCCCCCTAGGGTTAATGCTTCGGGGGGCCACAGTAAATCGGCAACAGCGACTGTTTATCAAAAACACAGGACTCTGCTAACTCGCAAGAGGATGTATAGAGTCTGACGCCTGCCCGGTGCCGGTAGGTTAAGGAAGAGAGTTAGCCTTCGGGTGAAGCTCGCAACCGAAGCCCCGGTAAACGGCGGCCGTAACTATGACGGTCCTAAGGTAGCGAAGTTCCTTGTCGGGTAAGTTCCGAC
>JAAYAY010000220.1 GCA_012719125.1 Planctomycetaceae bacterium
AGGGCGGGTAAATGGCCCGCGCGGCCCTGGCGGCGTCCAACCCCAGGGCCGCCTTCTTCTCCCACCCATTTATTTGCCCTGCCATTCCTCAAAAAAACCTCTTCACACCAGCGACAATCATCCAGCTTTACCCACTAAAAACCCGGAATACCCTCAAAAAGACGCGACCTGTTACGTCGAACGTCTGATCGTTGATCCTCCGTATCGGCGCCGGGGTATCGGTACCGCCTTGTTGCGCGAGATCGAGGCCGCCCACCCCGCGGCACGACGGTTTGAATTGTTTACGGGCCACAGAAGCGTCAACAACCTCCGGCTCTACGAGCGGCTCGGCTATCGGCCTTTTCGCCAAGAAGTCGTCAACGACAGACTCACGATGGTGTTTTTGGAGAAGCCCATCAGGGGCTGATGCCACCCGTTGGCAGGCATGGTTAACATCGGTATCCTGAAGGGGTTTCCGGCCTGCCGATGTCTCCTGACAATCGGCTCGGCCCTTCATTCACGGAATGTGCAACCCTCGATGGAGCATGCGGAACAACCAACCAGAGGCGGCAGGTTCGCGAGAAAGCCAAGCGGCCTATTGGGAGCGGGAAGGGGCCTCGAAAACGTTCACCCATCCGGTGAACATGACCTGGCTCGGGCAACATCTGCGGCCTGATGCCCGGATTCTCGACTACGGCTGCGGGTACGGCCGGGTTGCGGCCTTGCTGCACGAACGGGGCTATGACGTGGTTGGCGTGGATCCGGCCGCCGCCATGATCGAGAAGGCCCGCGGCCTGTGCCCTGAGTTGTCCTTTCGGCAGATCGAGCCGCCGGGCGTGCCGTTTGACGACGGCAGCTTCGATGCGGTCCTGCTGTTTGCCGTCCTGACGTGCATCCCAGCAGACGACGACCAGCGGGCCGTCGTCGACGAACTCCGCCGGGTCGTGTGGCCCGGCGGGCTCGTGTATATCAGCGATTACTGGCTCCAATCCGACCAGCGCAATCGGGAGCGATACGACCGGTATGTGGGCCAGTACCGAACCTACGGCGTGTTCGAGGTGTCGGAGGGCGTGGCCGTGCGGCATCACGACCGCGAGTGGATCGCCTCGCTCCTCTCCCCCTGGGAACAGGTCGCCGCGGCCGATATCCGGGTGACGACGATGAACGGCAACGAGGCATTGGGGTTTCAGTGGCTCGGCCGAAAGCCTTTGGATGGATAAACATGGCGGTCTACGTGATTATCGATATCTCCGTTCGCGAGCAGGCGGCACAGGCCGACTATGCTCAGTACATTGAAAAGGTCGGGCCTATCGTCGAGGAATACGGCGGACGCTATCTGGCCCGAGGCGGGAAGATCACGCCGGTCGCCGGCGACTGGAAGCCGGAGCGAATCATTCTCATCGAGTTCCCCTCTTCGAATCACGTGGCGCAGTGGTGGAACTCGCCCGAGTACAAGGCCATTGCCGGCCTGAGAGAGCGATCCACGCTCGCCAGGGCAATCATCGTGGAAGGATGCAGCGAATCGACGTGAGGTCAAGCGAATGAACGAACATCCGGCGTGGCAATGGAACGAGATTCAGCAGGTCGGCACCGACTATTCGGACGTCGCCGAAGTGGAACGCTATGAGCAGCGGATGGGCGAATTCCGCGACTTGCCGGCGGAGGATGCCGCTATTCTCGATACGCTGGCGCTCGCCAAGGGGGCCCGCATTCTGGAGATCGGCACGGGCACGGGCCATTTCGCCCGTGCGGCAGCAAAGGCCGGCTATTGCGTGACGGCCCTCGACGTCTCGACGGCCATGCTGCAATATGCCGAGGACCGTGCAAAGGCGGACGGCTTGACCGGCCTCGAGTTCCGCCACGCCGGTTTTCTCACTCTCTCGGCCGCCCCGTCCACCTTCGATGCGGCGGTCTCCGTGGCCGTGCTGCACCATCTTCCCGACCTGTGGAAGGCCGTGGCGCTTGCCAACATTCACCGTGCACTGAAGCCCGGCGGTCGGTTCCTGTTGTGCGACGTGGTGTTCTCCTCCAAGGGTCGCGACCCTCGGGTGCAGTTCGACGCCTTTCTCAACACCGTGCCGCAATCCATGCGTGACGGGGCATCCTGCCACGTCGCCAAGGAATACAGCACGCTCGACTGGATCATGGAGGGCCTGCTCACGCGAGCCGGTTTTTCCATCGAATGCATCGTCGACTCCGAAGCCCCGCTGATCCAGTATCGGTGCACGACTGGCTCCAGTGGGAGCGAACCCACGAAACGGGCGTACTGACCGGCTGGAAGCCGTGATCGCGCCCACCGTGTTGCACATTCCACGCCCTCCGGGCCGTCCAGACGTCGTCATCGGCTTCGCCTGTGTAGCCAAGCTTCACGGCACACAGTACAATTGCGGCTCCGACCGCGATTTCCGGCGCAGTTCGGCACAGGTCGACAACGATCTGGTTTCAACAAGGAGCGCGACGTGACCATGCTCTTTCGACCACTTGGCGATCCGCGGTTGGTTCTGATCCTGCTGACAATGGGCCTCACACTTCCGTGTGCCGATGCCGCACCGCCGATCGCGTTGGCCGGTGCGAAGGTCGAACTGGTCGATTACCAGGGGCCGGCGGCGTTTACGGTTCGCTCGACGGAGAAATTCCGGCTGGAAATCAGCGTGACTCCCAATACGGAGCGCGAACCGCTGTCGCTCCGCATTGAACTCGCCGCATCCGGTCGCGAGACGTGGCCCGTTCAGGACGTCGAAGTGCGGGATTCGGCGGGGCATCCCGTACCGGTGCGCCGCGCCGGGATCGAGTGGCACAGGCTCTTCCTCACGATTCCGGCGGAAGCCGCGACCTATGTCGTTCAGGCGGTTCCGCCGGCAAAGGAACGTGTCCGTGTGCTTCCGGACAAGGGGCGTCTGTGCTCCGACACGACCACCGGCCTGCAGGCTGCCGTCTGCAACTGGCACGGCGCCCGCCGGGCGGCTCTGAGCATACGGTTCGACGACTCTCATCCGACGCACCTCTCGAAGGCGATTCCCATCCTCCGCCAGTACGGGTTCCGCGGCACGTTCATGGTGAATCCCGGTTCGTTCCCGCCCGGGACCCGGCAGCGTTCGGCGTTCCAGGATCAACTTGCCGAGTGGGAGGCCGTTGCCGCCCGCGGCGATCAGGAGTTTGCCAATCATTCGGCTCACCACCGGGGCGCCGAAAACGACGCGGAGATGGAGGCGGAAGTCAGGGAAGCCTCGGAGGCGATCTGGCAGTTGTTTCCCGGTAAGAGCAGATTGCTGGCCCTGAACCTGGGGGGCGGCACCTGGTGGACCACCACAAGGCCGCTACGTTACTACCTCGACAAATACCATCTGTTCGACGTGTCGGGTTCTCTGGGCATGGACGACGTCTACGGAAACCGTGTGGCCGCTTTTCGCGAGCACCTCCAGCGGCACATCGAAAGGGCCCTCTGGTGCCGAATTCACTACCACTCGATCGGCGACGGCCAGGCGGCCGGCGAGGCCAATTTCCTCGCTGCCCTGGATCTTGTCAAACAGCGCCGGTCCGATCTCTGGATCGCCGGTATGGCCGACATCTACAAGTACCAGGTCGAGCGTGCGGGAGCGGCTCTGGCAATGGAAAGCACAAGTGCCGACCGGGCCGTTCTCCGGCTTACCTGCTCCACGGATCCGCAATTCTACGATCAGCCGCTGACACTTCAGATCACCTTGCCCGAGTCCTGGCCGCCCGATCGAGTCGCGGTTTCGGACTCCACCGCCAAGTCCCTTCCGACGGAGAGCCAAGCCACGGTCGACGGCACGGCGATTCGGTTCGACGTTCCGCCCGTCACGAGTGAATTCGTCATACGGCGGTAGACGCACCCAATCCGTCCCGGTATACTCGCTCCCGGTGGGCGTTTGCGCCGTCGGACAGGGTGATCACATTCGTGAAAGGGAACGAACGAATATGAGAGTCTGCACGTCTTGCTTCCCCGTTCTCTTCATCCTGGCGGCCGTTTCGGCTTCTTACGCTGACGACCGCTTCGTTACGGAGGACGTCGCTTTCACCGCGGCCTGCGACGGAACGACGCAGCGCTACGTCCGCCTGCTCCCTCAGGGTTTCGACGCCAAGGCGAAGCACCACCTGCTGATCGCCCTCCACGGCCACGGCTCCGATCGCTGGCAATTCGCCGACGGCAAGAGCCCGACGGGCGCTACCGCGCGGGACGTCGCTGCCGAGCGCGGCATGATTCTCATCCTGCCCGACTACCGCGCCAAGACCTCCTGGATGGGCCCCCAGGCCGAGGCCGACGTGTGCCAGATCATTGCCGAGGTGAAGAAGCAGTACGTTGTCGACAAGGTCTTCCTCTGTGGCGGATCGATGGGCGGATCGTCGGCGCTCACCTTTGCCGCTCTCCACCCCGAATTGATCGACGGTGTGGCGTCCATGAACGGCACGGCCAACCACCTGGAGTATAAGAACTTCCAGGATGCCATCATTGCATCCTATGGTGGCACCAAGCAGGAGATTCCCGAGGAGTACAAGAAGCGAAGTGCCGAATACTGGCCGGAGCGTCTTACGATGCCCGTGGGAATCACGGCCTCGGGCCAGGACAAGTCGGTGCCGCCGGAGAGTGTCCTCCGCCTGGCAGACGTTCTCGAGAAGATGAGTCGACCGGTGCTGGTTATCTACCGCCAGGAGATGGGCCATGCCTCGAAGCCCGAGGATGTGAAAGCGGTGCTCGACTTCGTGGTCGATCAAGCGCTGCGGACGCCCGTTCCAGGGTTGAAGAACCGGTCAGCAGCCGGAACCGTGAACGACTGAATCCTGATTCAAACGCTCGCTCTTTGGGCACGCGGAAGCGAACGAGACAATCGCGTCTCGCCAGCGTTCTTGGCCGGGGCAACGGTGTTGCAGAAGTCCCACACGATGCGATAGGATAACAGCGCATGCTGGCTCGCGACGGCCGCAGCAGAATGCAGTATCAGGGGGAGCCGTACGACACGTGATGGACTTGATCGTGAGAGTCGGTGGGTTTGCGGCACTGGTGATCACCGTTTGTGTGGGGATCATGCTGCTCATCTCGTTTGTCGAGCGCGACAAACGCCCGAGAGATCCACCCGGCAGCGGAAATGTGGAAGGCTGATTCTCAGAACGAACGACGGAATCGGAGCCGGTCACTTTGAAACAATCCTCCGCCCTCCTACTCTCTTCCACCTTCTCCCTTGCGGCGGCCGTTCTCGTCGCCGCCGCGGCCTGTCTGCTCGCCGGGCAGTTGGGGGACTGGCGGTGGCTGTTCTACCTTGGCGCGCTTCTCAGTGCCCTGGGCGCAAGTTACCCGTTTCGCCAGGCAACTTGGGGTTCACGAAGATGGATACGTGCGTTGCTTCGCCGGCACATCCTGCCGGGCGAAGCCGCAGAGCAGTCGCAAGCCCTGCCGGCTCTGCCCCACGAACTGGCTTCGATCCTCGAGGAACGTCTCGAACAGGTCGAACGGCGCGAACGCAAACTGGCCGACCGGTTGGCAAGCTACCATCAGTGGTTCGAGTTTCCTCCGCCGCTCGACGTGGCCGCGGTCGAATTGTCGGCGCCGGAAAGGCTGCTGAAGGATCGGCAACTCGATCAACTCCTGGACGAGAAGACGCAGGTGCTCTATGAGAAGATCCGAAAGAACGAATACTCTCCCAAGGGGCGATTCGAGTTCACCCTCGTCCGCGACGACGTGTACATGCTGGTCGGAGCGATCGCGAAGCTTTACGGCGACGATCCCGAGCGTCCGCTGGCCGGCGTCAGCAGCGAACGGGTCCTGCGGGCGGCCGGCCGCTGCTGTATGAAGTTCCTCGTCGAACTGGAGAAGCTGCCGCTCGACATCCACACCTACGATATTGTCGACGTCTATGGCTACATCCGGCAGGCTGTCAACGTCTATGGGCTCTACCGCTCGGCGCGCCGCTACATGCCGTGGCTCCGGGGGGCCTACTACGGAACGTGGGTCGCCATGGGCGCCAATCCGCTGGCCCTGGGCGCCTGGTGGTTCGTGAGTTCGCTCGGCACCAAGGGTGCCAGCACCGTGGCCACCAATATCGCCAATCGCTGGGCTCTAAGCTTTCTTCACGACATCGTCCGCGTGGTCGGCTACGAGGTGGCCGGCGTCTACGATCCGAATCTGCGCTATCGCGATCCGAACTGGTGTTTCGCGGCCGAACTGACGGAACTGCTGCAGTCGTTTGCCGGTTCCGAGACCTCGCTCCGCCGAGCCCTGAGCCTCGTCGGCGCCCTGCAACTGCGCAACGAGTACGATCGAATCTTCTTCTTCCGCTGCATCGTGGAGGGGAAGAGGGCCGGGATGAAGCGAATGCCGGCGGCCGCTCTGCCGGTTGAGCAACGCCGAGAGATCGCCGAGCGGCTCGAGACGTTTTTGAAGTCCTATATCGCCGATCCCAACCCCAAGGCGGTCGGCCGCTGGCGTGCGGGCGTGGAAGACCGGCTCGATATCGCCTTGGCTCCCCACCCGTCCACGACGGTCCGACCTTTGCGCGAACAACGGCAAAGCGCGATTCGTTCTCTGGCCGGTTACCTTCTCGAAATCAAACAGGCCGAGGTCGAAACATTGCGGCCGCTGCTCGAGAAGACTCCCTTGGTTGCGTCCGTACCTGCCGAAGAACAGGGCAGTCTGTGGCAGAACCTCGCGGACGATCCCCCGTACTTCTTCGAGGCCCCGGACATCGTTCCCGGCACGCCCCTGGTTCTCGAATTCACCAAGGACCTGGTCGACCTGGCAGTTCGTGTCGCGCCGCGGTATCCAGTTGCCGACGAACTGGTGCTGTCGACGGTCGTGCGGCTTCGCGGCGACGCTCGCGCCGTCAAGAGGCGGTTGGACGCGCGCTATGTGAGTGAACTGGCAGGTCTCCTGCCGGACGACGCCCCACGGCGGCATCTGCCGCCGGATGTGGCCCGCGCCGTCCTCGATCTGCTTCAGGGCGAGGACGAACTCCATTTCGTCTATGGCGACGTCGAACCCGTCGCGCCAGGCCATATCGAGCCGGCCAGGGTGGATCGCGCCAGGACGTGGCTGGTGGGAGTGGGCCGCCGGCTCGTGGCGTTCACCATGCGCGACGGGCCGGAACTCCTCTGGGAGGGCGACCGGCAGGTGGCGCTGGAGTTGGTCAAGGGGCGGGTACGAGGCGCGTGCCGTATCCGCGGCGGCCGCTGGGTCGATCCTGCAACCGACTCGACCCCGACACTCCTGGTCCGCGGAAGGATGCTGGGAGGGGGGAAGAGGTATTTCGCCGCACTGAAGGCCTTCGTGCTGCGTGCGACAACCTGACGGGCGACTCCTGTATTGGGTGGCACGCTCAGAGCGCAGCGATGGGCTTGGTGACCTGATTCACGCCCATCGCTGCGTTCTGAGCGTGCCACCCATGAATAGTCCAAGCTAATCCTTGTTCGACCGGCGTTTCACCAGCGTCACTTGGTTCCCGGAAGGGTTGTACGACACTTCGTCCATGAACGAACGCATCAACAGCACCCCTCTTCCGGCGGCCTTTTCGAGATTGGCCGGATCGGTGGGATCGGGAAGGGATTCCGGATCGAAGCCCGGCCCCTCGTCGCGAATGACGAACTGAGCCAGTTCGCGCGAGAACAGGGCATCGATGTGGATTCGCCGATCGCAATGGGGTGGGCAGGCCCGCCGTGTGGCCAGAAGAGCATAGTAGGCGTCGTCGTCCACGCCGCGGAGTTCCGAACCCACTTCCAGATTCCCGTGACAGAGGGCGTTGACCAGCGACTCCTCCAAGGCGATACCGATTCGCATCCGGTCTGATTCGTCCCAAAGTTCGAGCCGCTCGGCGAGTTCCAGGAGATGAGCCACCAGGGGCGGGATCAGCCGGTTGTCGTTGTCCAACTCGAACTTGCAGTGGGTCTCGGTCAGGCAGCCCATCAGCCGACTGACCGTCTGCTCGTGGCTGGCAATCTCCAGCACCTGGCGCACCGTTTCGAGAAGTCGCTGGGAGAGGACCCTCTTGGGGACGTAGCTGGACGCCCCTCTTTGGAGTGCCTGCATGCAGATCTCTTCATTCCCCGCGGAAGTCATCAAAATGACGGGCACCGACGGGTAGGTGCTGCGGACCATCGATACCAGTTCCAGCCCGTCCATTTCCGGCATTACCAGGTCGGTGAGCACCAGATTGGGCAAGTCCTCCTGCATCTTGGCCAGGCCATCGGCCCCGTGCACCGCATATCGAATCGAAAGGTCGGGATCCTTCTCCAGCAGCCCGCCAGCCAGCCGGCGATCGACTGCCGAGTCGTCCACCACAAGAATGCTCGTCATTCGTAGTCGCTCCCGCGTGAACCCGCCAAATCGGGTGGCCGGGCCCGTCATGCTCGTCCTAGGAGTCCTTGCCTTCCAGGTAGTCTAACAGAATGGGGGGCAACTCTTCCATGAGGGCCTTGAGATTTATGACCCCCACTTCAGCGTTGGCTAGGTCTCCTTCAGTTCCCATCTTCTCCAACTCAAACGCCAGATCAAACCCGCGTTGAAAGCAGAAATAGCGCATTGAGGCCTTGATCGTGTGAGCCGCTCGGCGGAAGGCCACCGAATCGTTCTCCCGCAGGGCTGTCTCAAGGGCGTCCAGATTCTTCGGTGACTCGTCCAAATAGGCATGAATCAACTCTTCGAGCAGGGCTTTGTCTCCGCCAACCGTCCGCAACGCGTCTTCGGGGCGAAACATCAGGCTCTCCCGGCCAGAGCACTCGTCGACTGCCTGAGGGGAGGGAGCAGCAGCCTCCAGACTGCTCGAGACGTGCTCATAGTCTTGTTGCTCGGCAGGCGTCGCGTCTGCCGGGCCCTGCCCCATGCGGAGCACGCTGTCGATGACCTCGAAGAGACGGCGCAGGTGAATTGGCTTGGAGACATAGCCGTCCATCCCCCCCTCCAGACATCGCTCCTCATCCCCGCGCATGGCGTGGGCCGTCATCGCAATGATGGGTGTATGCCGTCCGGTCCCGGCCTCTCGCTGCCGGATGGCGGCCGTGGCCTCGAGGCCGTCCATCTCCGGCATCTGGACGTCCATCAATACGACGTCGAAATGCTCCTTTTCCCAACGCTCCACGACCTCGCGCCCCGTTCCCACGATCACCGGCGAATGCCCGTGGCGTTCCAGAATCCCCCGCACGAGCTTTTGCCCCATGAGACTGTCTTCGGCCACGAGAATCTGCAGAGGCGGCAACTTCGCCGCAACCGGGCGGTCGTCGGCCGGTGTGCCGAGCACGTGCGTCAGGTCTCCCTGCACTCTGGCCATGAGGACGTTGAACAGTTCGGAACGCTTCAGGGGCTTGCTGAGGTGAGCGGCGACCCCCATCTGCTCGCACCGGGCGATGTCGCCGGGGCGATCGGTCGACGTCAGCATCATCACCACCTGTGCGCCGAGTTTTCCGTCACGGATGATCTGCTCGGCCAGGGAAAACCCGTCGGGATCGGGAAGCGTCGAGTCGATCAAGACGACGTCGAAGGGGCGTTGTTGCTCGTTGGCGTCGAGAATCGCGGCGATTGCCTGATCGGCTTCTCGAACGGCCGAAGCCGCAACACCCCAACTCTGGAGTATCTCCAGCAGAACGCGACGACTCGTGTCGTTGTCGTCGACCAACAGCACGCGAATATCGGCCAGTTGAGTTGGGCTTGCGGCAGGTTCTGCCTCATCCACACGATCGAACGGCAGGCTTACGCGAAAACAACTGCCGCGACCCTCGTCGCTTGCCACGGTGATGGTCCCCCCCATCAACTCCGTGAGCTTGTGCGTGATCGCTAATCCCAGGCCCGTCCCGCCAAATTGCCGCGTGGTGCTGGTGTCGGCCTGCTCGAAAGCCTCGAAGATGGCTGTGAGCTTCTCCCCGGCGATTCCGATTCCCGTATCGGTGACGCGGAGTTCAATCCAGAGTCGACCGTTTTCGGAATGGTCTCGCACGACGTCGAGCATGACTTCACCCCGTTCCGTGAACTTGATCGCATTGCCGACGAGGTTCACGAGCACTTGCCGCAATCTCGTGCTGTCGCCCACCACTTGCCGCGGCACGTCCGGTGCGACTCGATAGACCAGTTCCAACGACTTCTCGTGAGCGCGGACGGCGAGAAACTTCATGGTGTTGCCGAGCGCATCGTGCAGATCGAAGGGCTCGCAACGGATATCTAGCTTACCCGCCTCAATCTTCGAGAAATCGAGAATGTCGTTGATGACCGTGACCAGGGCCTCCCCCGATTCGCGGACGACGCTCAAGTATTCCCGTTGCCTGGGGGACAAACGTTCGGCCAGGACCAACTCCGTCATTCCCAGAATCGCGTTCATGGGCGTGCGGATTTCGTGGCTCATGTTGGCGAGGAAGGCGCTCTTGGCCCGGCTGGCGCTTTCCGCCGATTCCTTCGCCTTCTCGAGGGCCGCTTCCGCCTCCTTTCTCGCCGTCACGTCCCAGAAAATTGCCTGCATTCCGATGATCTGACCTGCAGCGTCGAACACGGGCGATTTCATCACGTGGACGAAGCGGATGTGCCCATCCTGCCGATTCTGCTCTTCCGTTTCAAACAACTCTCCGGTTTCCAGAACCACCTCGTCGTCGGCGCGATACTTTTCGGCCAATTCGCGCGGATAGAAATCGAAATCGCTCTTTCCGACAATCTCGTCGAACGACTTGCCCAGCAACGTACAGAACGACCGGTTGGCAAAAGTGAATTGTCCTTGCCGGTCCTTTCGGAGCACATGAACAGGCAGGTTCTCGACCAGCGACGAGTAAAGCGCCTCCGAATCGCGCAGGTCTTGCGTGGCGCGTTCGCGCTCCTGCATCTCGCGGGCGAGTTGGGTATTGGCAGACTGCAACTCGGCGGTTCGCTTGACCACCAGCCGCTCGACCTTTTCCGCCCGGCTGAGGATGTCGTTGAGGTAGAGAAGGAGAAGACTCGTCACCAGCAACGCGGCGACCAGGCTGACAAACGGCAACGGCCGCCGCAGTCTGTCGCCATACGCCTCCGTCGGAGTGCAAACGACGAACCAGTGGCATCCCGATATCTTCAGGCTGTCCCCGAATCCCGGACACTCTTCTTCCAACATTCGCGGGTCCTGAATCGGCCGAAACGGCGTGCTTCTTGACGGCGAGGGACTCACGTAGGTCCACGCCTGGCCCCTCGGCAGCGAGTAGTCGAAAACCTGAACGTCGATCCCCAGGTTGGACGCCAGGCCGATGGCCCGTTCCATCAAACTGTCGAGACGAAACACTCCCACGAAGAACCCCACTAGATTCTTGCGGCGAGCGGGGACTGTATCGTGAGGCGACTGCTTCCGATATACGGGCATGAAGGCAAAGACGTTCTTGCCGCCGAACTCTGAGTCGGTGTGAAGGATCACATTCGAGGCGATGATCCGGTACCCGGTGTCGCGAGACGATACCATGGCTCCACGCACTGCTTGGAGTTCGGCAAGGTCGCTCCCCTCCTTGAGAAACGGATAGTCGTAGGGAGCCAGGTATTCGACCGGAAAACGCCCTTGGAGCGTCTCCGCCTCGGGATCTTCAACCGGGATTTCACGATCCGCGTCTGACTTGCCGGTCGGCACATCCGTTGCCGTCTCTCGCGGTACCCAAGCCAACGCCGTGATTCCCGTTTGCTCCCGCAGAAACACCTCCGTGAACGCATAGAACTCGGCACGTTCCACTTTTTGCGAGCCGGAATGAAAGGCCGCCAGTGCTTCGAGGGCGGCCAGATTCGCCGCCAACTCACGTTCTATGGCAGTAATTCGCAACTGGGCGTCGAAACGAAACTGCCCGTCGATCCGTTGCGATTCCTGACGCTGCAATATGACAAACAGCGCCGTTGCCACCGCAACGCCGAGCAAAGCCACGGCGGCGAGCGCGATGCGCCGCGATTTCCTCGACCACTTCGGCGTGGAAACGTCGTCGGAAGCGACTTGCGCAAGATTCTCGGTCTGCGGCCCCATGATATGCGTGACGCGCCGTTGCGGACTTGGTTTTCGCCGTCTTGTCTTGAGGAGAGGTTTGCCAGACCGAACCCGCTCCGCAAGGAAGCGCAGCTATGTTGGCACCGGGATAAGCAGATAACGGCCGATCTCAACAAGGTGGTGGCCTGTCGCTCGACCCTTTGAACGCCTAGGCTTCAAAGGACTCGGTAATCGAGACCCCCAACATTCGGGAGTTCATACTATCATGCCTATGACGAGTGTCAAGAATTTCCCCCGCTGCAAGGTGGTGCTGATCCCGTGGGCGTACTATTTCGCCTCGACAAGCCGCCCGTAGATCTCGGGTCGCCGCTGCTGGGCGTTCCTGCTTCGGTCCTGTGCCGCACGCACACGCCCCAAGTCCAGCGTGGCCGCAATGTAGTCCTCCTTGGCCTCCGGACATTCCGCCAGAATCGATGTCGGCCACTGCACGATCATGGTCCCGGCACCGTAGGCCTGATTCGTGCAGATCATGCACACGTCGTTGTGAAACATGGCCGTACGGACCACGAAGTCCTGTATGCGGCCGTGCCGGCCGTTGATCCAAACGATGATTTCCGCCCCATTCAGCGCCAGGATACGGAACGTCTCCGGAAAGTACCCGTCATAGCACGTGGCGATTCCCACTTTGCCGATATCCAGATCGAACACCGGGAACCCGTCGCCCCGCTTCATGACCCACTCCGGATCGTTCTCAATCAGCCATTGACGATCTCGCCCCGCGGGCGGCCGACTATAGGCAGTTTCCCCCTCGTATCGATCGACGGCGGCGTGGGTCTTGTAGTACTTGCCCACAATACGGCCGTCTCGCCCGAACAGCAGGGCGGCATTCGCGAACTCGTCGCCGTCGAGCAGTTCCCAACACCCGACGATCACGTAGACTTTGCATTCTGCCGCCGCTCGTGCAATGGACTCCGTGACCGAAGAAGGAACCTGGATCCGGCCCAGATGGTATTCGGGAAACACGACCAGTTGGGCACCGTCTGCAGCGGCCTTCCTCGTATACTCCACGATCGCCGCTGCAGGATCGTAACCGGCTCGCGGCTCAAAGCACTTCGTATACCCCGTGATCTGCACGGCAGCCACCTTGACCCGGTCGGGCCGACGGGCAGCCGGCTCGCCGGTCGGCTGCTCGCTTCGTACCGTGGTGGAACAAATCAACGCGGCCAGGATTGCCGTCAGCAGGCGGCCCCGAAAACCGCGACACGGGTTCCATTGATTCTGCATCGTTTCGGCCTCCCGACTTCTTCCAAGAGATTGTCAAAGCCCCGCCCCACAGCCGATTCCCGCGTCATCATAACGCGGAGCGGAGTGCTCCACAAACCACTCCGATCTCGCGACCTTGCTGCGGAAGATGAAACGTCGCAAGGTGATCTGCGTGCCCGGCCTGGTCAATCGCTTCCTGGCTTTGGTCATCCGCAGCCGAGTTGCCCAGCCGTTCATCCGCGGCACGTATGGCAACCGGCTGAAAGCGGGGGATTGGCGTAATTGACCCGGACAGGCCGATATGATAGAAGTATGGTTTTCGGATATTCCACCCTCTTGGGAAGGAGAGTTAAGTGGCCGGCAGCGAACGACGGAGAGAGTTGAGACGACGGCGTCACCGACTCAAGAAGATGACCCAGTTGAATCGCCAACTGAAAAGCGCGAAGGCGTCGGAACGATCGCATATCACGGAGAAGATCCGCTCCCTGACGCCGGGAGCCGAGGTGATCATCGCAAATCTCGGCCTCAATGAGGCCCAGTAGGCGGTCGTCTGCCTGCCTCATGCGTCCAACGGCCCGGTAGCGGTGGTTGACCGCTACCGGAGACGGAGCGTCGTTTTATTTCTGTCCGGAGGCCGGCAAAGGTTTAAGGCATTCGAACCGGAAGTCTTCGCCGTTTGAGTGGACGCGGACCGTACAACCTGGAGGCAACTCCTGTTTCAGGAGTTCGACCGCAAGCGGATTCTGTACGTGCTGCTGGATGACTCTCTTCAGCGGTCTTGCCCCGAAGGTGGGGTCATAACCCTTCTCGGCAATCGTGTCCAGGGCGGCATCGGTCACCTCCAGCCCGATGCCGTGCTGTTCCAGTTGGGCCTCGAGATGTCTTGTCTGCAAGGCCACGATCTTGCGAATCTCGTCCTTCTCGAGCGGGTGGAAGAGGATCGTTTCGTCGATGCGGTTGAGGAATTCAGGGAGAAACCGTGTTCCCAACACCTCGTTGATCGCCTCGCGCATCTCCTCCACGGAACCGCCTTCACGAGTGATCTCCTGGATCAGCTGGCTTCCGATGTTCGAGGTCATGATCAGGATCGTGTTGGTGAAGTCGACGGTGTGTCCCTGATTGTCGGTAAGACGCCCATCGTCGAGAACCTGCAACAGAATGTTGAAGACGTCGCGGTGGGCCTTCTCGATCTCGTCCAGGAGAATCACTGCGTAAGGTCGCCGGCGTACGGCCTCAGTCAACCGTCCGCCCTCCTCGTAGCCGATATACCCCGGAGGCGCCCCGATCAGTCGGCTGACGGTGTGCCGCTCCATGAATTCGCTCATGTCGAGCCGCACCATGGCGTTCTCGTCGTCGAACATGACCTCGGCCAAGGCCTTGCAGAGTTCCGTCTTGCCGACGCCGGTTGGACCCAGGAAAAGGAAGGAACCGATCGGACGTTTCGGGTCGTGCAGTCCGGCCCGGCTTCGTCGCACGGCGTTGGCCACGGCCGCCACGGCCTCGTCCTGCCCGATGACTCGCTGGTGGAGCCGTTCCTCCATGACCAACAGTTTGGCGCGTTCGGTCTCCATCATCCGGCTGACCGGAATCCGCGTCCAGGCGCTGACGACCTCCGCAATCTCTTCCGGCCCGACTTCCTGGCGCAGCAGGCGGCGCGTTCCATTGGTCTGCTGGCCAGATTCCATTCGCTCGAGTTGGGCAGTGAGGGTTTCCCGCTCCTTGGCAAGCAGCCCCAGCCGTTGGTAGTCTTCCTCCGGCGGGCGCTCGCCCCTGGCGGTCTTCTCCATGATGCCCGCTTCCAGCATGCGGTACTCGGGATCGACGTCGGCCAACCGTTTGCGCACCTGGTGGACGTCGCCCAGGCCGCTTTTCTCCTTGTTCCACTGGGCCCGCAGTCCGTCGAGCTTGTTGCGCAGGTCCTGCATCTCCTTCTCGACTTCGACCAACCGCTCTTTGGCGTGCGGCTCGGTCTCTTCGGCCAACTGGCGCTGGGCGAGTTCCAGTTGCACCAGGCGCCGTTGGACCTCGTCGATCTCCGATGGCACGCTCTCCAGTTCCATGGCTAGGCGGCTCGTGGCTTCATCCATGAGATCGATGGCCTTGTCGGGCAGGAAGCGGTCGGTGATGTAGCGTTCCGACAGGTGGGCCGCCGCCACGAGGGCCGAGTCCTTGATCTTGACGCCCTTGTGGTGGGCTTCGTAGCGCGGCTTGAGACCGCGCAGGATCGCAATCGTATCCTCGACCGACGGTTCGCTGACGATCACCGGCTGAAAACGCCTTTCCAACGCCGCGTCTTTCTCGATGTGCTTGCGGTACTCGTCGAGCGTCGTGGCTCCGACGCAGCGGAGCATTCCCCGGGCCAGGGCCGGCTTCAGCAGATTCGACGCGTCGCTTCCCCCTTCGGCGTTGCCGGCTCCGACGACCGTATGCAGTTCGTCGATGAACATGATCACGTTGCCGTCGGAGTGTTCGACTTCGCGGAGGACGGCCTTGAGCCGCTCTTCGAACTCTCCGCGATACTTCGTCCCGGCGATCAAGGCACCCAGATCGAGGGCCACCACGCGCTTGTTCTTCAGACTCTGGGGCACATCGCCTTCGACGATCCGCAGCGCCAGACCCTCGGCAATCGCCGTTTTTCCCACGCCGGGCTCGCCGATCAGCACAGGGTTGTTCTTCGTGCGGCGCGAGAGCACCTGAATCACCCGGCGGATCTCCTGGTCACGTCCGATGACCGGATCGAGCTTGCCTCGCCGGGCCAGTTCGACCAGGTCGATGCCGTACTTCTCCAGGGCCTGAAACTTGGCTTCGGGGTTCTGGTCGGTCACCCGGGCGCTGCCCCGGATCTTCTTCAGCGCCTTGAGCAGGTCGGCCTCGCCGATCGCGTTCAGGCCGAGAACTCGCCGGGCCTTCGTGTCGACGTTGGCCAGCGCGAGCAGAAGGTGCTCGGTCGAGACGTACTCATCCTTCATCCGGTCGGCTTCGGTCTGCGCCCCTTCGAAAACCCGGCCGAGGGCCGCGTTCACTTGCGGAGTCGCACCCCCGGAAGCTTTCGGGAACTGGCGCAACTCAGCCTCGACGGACTGGCGCAACTGCGCCTTCTGCACGCCGATCTGATCGAGCAGGGGCCCAACGACCCCGTCGGTCTCTTGCAGCAGCGCCGCCAACAGGTGAACGGGATCGATCTCCGGATTGCCCCGGTCGGCGGCAAGCCCCTGGGCGGTAGCAACGGCCTCCTGGGCCTTGATGGTGAGTTTGTCAAATCGGAATGCCATCGTGATTACCTCCGTGTCCGATCGCGCCGCCGATGGGGATGAAGACGGCGCAATCGGATCGGTCTGTTCCTGAACGCTCGGCGATCACTTGACCTCAAATTCGGCGTCGATCGCGTCGTCGTCGCCGGCGCCGCCCGAGGTTCCTGCCCCCGGGGCGGCCTGCGGGGCGGCCCCTGGAGCAGCGCCGGCCGCTCCCTGGGTTCCAGCCTGTTCGTAGAGCACCTTGCTGAAGGCGTGGGACGCCTGCTCCAGTTCCGTGAGCGCAGCCTTGATCTTCTCAGCGTCGTCGGACTTCATGGCCTCGCGGGTTTTCTCGATGGCCTTGGTCATGGCGCTCTTGTCGGCATCGCTCATCTTGGCCGCGTGCTCCTTCATAAGCTTCTCGAGCTCGAAGCACATCGAATCGGCCCGGTTGCGGAGTTCGGCCAACTCGCGTTTCTTCTTGTCCTCCGCGGCGTGGGCTTCCGCATCCTTCTTCATCTTCTCGATGTCGGCGTCCGACAGGCCCGAAGACTGCTCGATACGGACCTTCTGCACCTTCTGCGTGCCCAAGTCTTTTGCCGAAACGTTGAGGATCCCGTTGGCGTCCAGGTCGAAGGTCACCTCGATCTGGGGGATGCCGCGGGGCGCCGGCGGAATTCCTTCCAGGTTGAACTGGCTCAGCAGGCGGTTGTCGCCGGCCATATCGCGTTCGCCCTGAAACACCCGCACCGTGACGGCGGTCTGGTTGTCGTCGGCCGTGCTGAAGATCTGCTTCTTCTCCGTTGGAATCGTGGTGTTGCGCTCGACCAGTTTGGTCATCACGCCGCCCAGCGTCTCGATGCCCAGCGAAAGCGGCGTGACGTCCAACAGCAGGATGTCCTGTACTTCGCCGGCCAGAACGCCGCCTTGGATCGCGGCGCCGACCGCCACGACCTCGTCGGGATTGACGCCCTTGTGAGGCTCCTTCCCGAACATCGTCTTGACGAGTTCCTGGACCTTGGGAATTCGGGTGGAGCCGCCCACCAACACGACCTCGTCGATCTCGCTGGGCGACATCTTGGCGTCGGCCAGCGCCTTCTGGACCGGCTGGCGGCAGCGTTCGATGAGCGGGTCGATCAGTTGCTCGAACTTCGACCGCGAAATGCTCATCTGCAAGTGCTTCGGGCCCGTTGTGTCGACGGTGATGAAGGGCAGATTGATGTCGGTCGACTGGGCCGAACTCAACTCCTTCTTCGCCTTCTCGCAGGCTTCCTGGAGACGCTGCAAGGCCATGGTGTCCTTGCGCAGGTCGATGCCCTGTTCCTTCTTGAATTCGTCGGCCACGTAGTTGATCAGCATCTGATCGATGTCGTCGCCGCCCAAGTGCGTGTCGCCGTTGGTGCTGATCACCCGGAACACGCCGTCGGCCACCTCCAAAATGGAGATGTCGAACGTGCCGCCGCCGAAATCGAATACGGCGATCTTCTCCGCGGCCTTCTTGTCCAAACCGTACGCCAGCGACGCCGCCGTCGGCTCGTTGATGATTCGCGCGACTTCCAAGCCGGCAATCTGGCCGGCGTCCTTGGTGGCCTGCCGCTGGGCGTCGTTGAAATAGGCCGGAACGGTGATGACGGCCTTGTTCACCGTGTGGCCCAGGTACGCCTCGGCCGACTCCTTGAGCTTCCGCAAAGTCTTTGCCGAGATTTCGGGGGGCGTGTACTCCTTGTCGTCGACGCCCACCTTCACGTAGTCCTCGGGGCCTCCCACCACGCGGTAAGGCACCATCTTCTCTTCGCTGGCGACCTCGCTGTGCCGCCGGCCCATGAATCGCTTCACCGAGTAAACGGTGCGGTGTGGGTTCGTCACCGCTTGACGCCGTGCCGGTTCACCCACCAACGTATCGCCCTTGTCCGTAAAGGCAACGACACTCGGAGTCGTGCGGTTCCCCTCGGGATTGGGGATCACCTTGGCTTCTCTGCCTTCCATTACCGCCACGACCGAGTTGGTCGTTCCGAGGTCGATGCCGATGATTTTTTCGCCTTTTGCCATGGACTGCTCCTTTCGGTCTACTACGCCGGTCACTTATTGGGCCGCCAGAAATCAAATATCCACGTCTGTGGAGATCGCCGGGGCTTTTTGGGAGACGCGATCCAGAACAGGCCGGCGTCTCTTGAGTTTCTGGTTAGACGATCATGTTCCGGCCAACGGCACGAGACACGATCGTTTGACGTTCCTTACCGTTTACGCAAAGCCCGTGCCGACTCTCGGAACCACGCCGGTCTGTCACCATAACTATCGCTATACCAACATTTTACGGTAACGGCGTTCTTGCACAGCGAGACGTCTGTTCACGCCGAATTACCTCCGACTGCCATTTTGACACTGCGTTCCCCCCGCAGAAAGGGGATCTGCCACTTTGGCAGCCGTGTCTCACCCTAACTGAATCCTAGTAGCCACTCCGTTGACACAATTGCTGAGTGGGCGGTACAAGGGGGAATCTCCGTCAGGCGTACTTGCCAAGCGAACGCAAGAGAACACCGGTCAGTCCCCAGAGCGGGGCAAGCCCACAACCCAACCTTCACAAACAGGCGCGCACCATGCGCTGAAGTCCCCAACAAAGACTCTAAACTAGCCCGGAAGAATCCTGAATGGCCAAGGCAAGGAAACGCGTTCCTCAACCCAGTGACTCTGCCGCCCCTTCCAACAAAGGGAAGAAGCCCGCCCGCCATACCGAGACGGCGGAAGAACTGCTCGAACAACTCACCGAGCAGGACCGCGAGCTGGTTCGCCTGCTCAACGAACGAGCGCGCACGTTGGTGAAGATTGCCAAGTGCCGCAAGCGTGCGGGTCAGGCGACGCTCGTCTTTTCCGAGGAGGCCGAGCGGATCAGCCGAGCCGCGGCGACGGGACGCGGCCCCCTCCCCCGAGACGCGATTCAGGCGGCCCTGCGCGAAGTGGTCAGCGGTTGCCGGTCGCTGGTTCGAGACCTGCGGGTGGCCTTCCTCGGGCCTCTCTACACCTATAGTCACCTGGCCACGATCGCCCATTTCGGACAATCGGTTGAAATGGCGCCGGTCGGCAGCATTGCCGCCGTGTTTGAGGAAGTCAATCGCGGCCAGGCCGATTTCGGGCTGGTGCCCATCGAAAACTCGACCGACGGGCGGATCGCCGACACGCTCGACATGTTCACGCGGCTTCCGGTGCGGATCTGCGGCGAAGTCGAGCTGGAGATCCAGCACTTTCTGCTGGGAAAGTGCGCCCGCAGCGAAATCCGCGAAGTCTACAGCAAGCAGCAACCTCTCAGCCAGTGCCGCAACTGGCTCGCCCGCCACCTGCCGTCGGCGCGAGCGATCGAGGTGACCAGCACGGCCACGGCTGCCCAACTCGCCTTGGAGAAACCGGGCGCGGCGGCCATCGCCAGCCTGCAGGCGGGGATGCACTATGGGCTCAACGTGATTGCCGAGCGGATTGAAGACAACCGTAACAACACGACGCGGTTTGCCGTGATCGGCGACCACACTGCCGTGGCAACGGGGAATGACCGCACGGCATTGCTCGTCCAGACGGAGCACCGCTTCGGCGCGCTGGCCGACGTGCTCGGCATCTTCAAGAAGAACCGGCTGAACCTGACCTGGATCGAGTCCTTCCCCGTGCCGGATTCACCGCGCACGTACCTGTTCTTCGTCGAAGTGGAGGGCCACCAGACGGAACAAGCGGTCGTCAAGTGCCTCAAGACGCTCGAGGGCACGACTTTGCGCCTGGAGATTCTCGGTTCATTTCCCGCGGCCGTGCGAACGTGACCTCGTGACGAGATAGTCGGGGCACGGCCGTTACGGGTTCACGTAGTGTTTTTCCATTGCCGGCCGGAAGCGGCCCATCAAGTCTTCGTAGATGTCGAGCGGGGGCTCGTTGTCCGGCGGCAGGAAGGACTTGTAGGGATGGGCTTTCGAGTACTCCTCGAACTCCTTGCGAGTCTTCTCCAGCGATTCGGGCTGCGTCATCAACTCGACGGCCGTGGCGGCCATGACCTTGGCGCCGGCGTTCAAACCCTTCGATGCCGAAGAGCCGAAGCCGCAGGCCACGGTCGACCAGTGGTGCCCGGCGGTGCCGGGCACTCCGCCGGGGAAACGCAGCGTGGCCGTCGGCGCAACCAGCGTCACGTCGCCGTGGTCTGACGACGGCCCGCCCGTGTAAACGACTGCCGGCTTGCCCAGCTTGCCGACCTCGGTCGGCATCCCTTTCTCGGCCTTGCCGAGTTCCTTCTGCAACGCCTTGGCGAACTGGTGTTCGTCCTCCGTCCACTGCGGCATCCCGACCAGTTGGATGTTCTGATACAGCAACTCGGCCAGGCCCTTGTTCTCGTGGGCCTGGTGGATGGCGCCGATCACGCGAACCTCCGAAAGCTCCGTCCCGGTGGCCAGGGCCGCCCCTTTGGCACAATTCAGTACCCGCTCATACATCTCCTCCAGCCGCTCGTCCGTGTTTCGCAGGAAATACCAGACGCTGGCCCGGTCGGGAACCACGTTCGGGGCCTCGCCGCCGTCGGTAATCACGTAGTGCATGCGATGGGTGAAATGCAGGTGCTCGCGAAGGTAGTTGGTTGCCACATTCATGAGTTCCACGGCATCCAGGGCGCTGCGCCCGTCCCAGGGCCCGCCGGCGCTGTGTGCGGTCTTTCCGGTGAACGTGTAAACGACGGAATAGACGGCACTGCCGTTGACGCCGTAGCTCGTGGTGAATCCGCTGCTGGTATGATTGTTGATCACAACGTCGACGCCCTCGAACAGTCCCGCCCGGACCATGTGCGGACGACTGATCAGAATCTCCTCGGCGGGCGAGCCGAACACCTTGATCGTGCCCTTGATCTGATGTTGCTCCATCGCCTCCTTGACGGCGATTGCCGCCGCCGAGACCGCGGTCCCCATCAGGTTATGCCCGCAGCCGTGGCCCGGGGCGCCGGCAACGAGCGGTTCCTGCTTGGGCGTTCGCGCTTTCTGCGAGAGCATCGGCAGGGCGTCGTATTCCGCCAGAATGCCGACGACCGGTTTGCCCGAGCCGTAGCTGGCGACGAAGCAGGTCGGCATACCGGCCAGCCCCTTTTCCACAGTGAATCCCTCGGCTTCCAGGGTCTTGATCAGCAGTTCCGACGACCGGTACTCCTGCAGGCCGAGTTCGGCGTAGGACCAGATCGCGTCGGAGATCTTGCCGAACTTCTCGACTACTTCGGGCCGGCTCAACCAGTCGAGGACGCATTGCTTCTCCGGCGAGACCGGAGGTGCCGGATTCTCTTGCGCATAGCCGGTGATTGCCAGGAGAGAACCAGCCAGGAGCGCGAACGCTCCGATCCGACGAATACCGAGTTGCATCGTTGTGTCTCCGAGTTGCGTACCCTGCGTCGCTGAAGAAAGCCGCGGCAGCGGACCGCAGAGACGGCACGGCACTACCGCACGGCTACGGGCGACGGCTCTATTCTAATCAGACGCCGTACCGGTCTGCCAGTCTCGGCTCAAGCCCTGCCGAACTCTCACAAATCGCCCTTCGGGGCTTCTTCGATCTTCTCGGAAACGGACTCCGGAATCGGCATCGACTGCATTTTCTCCGTGGCAGGGTCAAAATCGACGCAGGCCGTCTTGATCGATCCGGTGGCGATCTGCCGCCCCTGGGCGTCGTAGAAACGGAAGTCGTACGTCAACGTGCGGCTCGTCTTCTTGCGCACAACCAGATGAATCTCGAACTCGTCTTCAAACCGCAGTGGCCACCTGTAGGTACACTCCGCGGCCACGCGGGGCCAGCCGATGACCCGCCCGTCGCGCTGGTTGTGGATCGAGAGTCCCAGCGAGCGAAAGAAAGCGACTTCCGCCCCCTCCATATAGCGAAAGTAGTTGGAGAAATGAACGATCCCCGCCATGTCGGTTTCGGAGAACTCAACGCGGCGACGGTAACGGTATTCGTGGGCCATAGGTCTTCTTCAGTTCTCAGCAGATTGTGCGATTCTGTCACACCCAGGCAGCCTTCTACTTGGCGAGTCCTGTCCACCTGCCGTATAAACAGGGCTACAAGAATACGAAACATTCACCGCTCGCGAGCGTGAGAACGTACGGTTCCTCCCATGAACGCAACGCCCGACATTGCCGCGGCACGAAGCCGCATCGAATCGGCCTACTCGCCCGAACTGACGCGGACGGCGGGCCACCGCCTGGTCGACCTGCTTGCCGACCATATCCGAAAAGCCGAGGCCTGTGAAGGCGTGGTGCTTCCCTGGCTCCCTCCGCCGCAGAACATTGCCCGGGCCGGCGGGACGTTGGACGGCGGACTCGGTCCGCAAGTCGCACGCGAGCAGTTGGTCGATCGCTTCATCGAACTAGTCAAGACCATGCTGGCCCGCGGCCACAATCTGCACGATCCTCGCTACATCGGCCACCAGGTTCCCGCCTCGGTGCCGATGGGCGGCCTGTTCGACGCGGTCGGCTCGATCACCAATCAAGTCATGGCAATCTACGACATGGGCCCCTGGGCTACGGCCGTGGAATGGGCCCTCGTCGAGCGTCTCGGCTCGCTGATCGGTTGGATTCCCGGCCGGTTCTCGGGCCTGGTGACCCACGGCGGTTCGCTGGCGAACCTGACCGCCCTCCTCACCGCCCGCAATGTCAGCCTCGAAGGCGTCTGGGAACGCGGACTGGCCGGCGCCGCCCGCCCGCCGGTCCTGGTCGTTCAGGCCGACGCCCACTACTCCGTCGCCCGGTCGGCGGGCGTGCTCGGCCTCGGCTCCGAGCAGGTGCTGCGGGCCGGGCTGGACGACCGCCGGAGGCTGGATCCGAACCAGCTCGACGAGATGCTGGCCGATCTTCGCGCCAAGAACCAGCCGATCGTGGCGGTTTCGGCATGTGCCTGTGCCACGCCGATCGGGGCATTCGATCCCTTGAACGACGTGGCCGACGTTTGCCGGCGTCACGAGGTCTGGCTCCACGTCGACGCGGCCCACGGCGGCTCGGCCGCCTTCAGCTCGCGGCATCGGCACCTGATCGACGGTCTGGACCGCGCCGACAGCGTCGTCTGGGACGCCCACAAGATGCTCTTCGTGCCCGCCTTGTGCGCCTTCGTTCTCTACCGCGAGCGGGCCCACAAGTTCGAGACCTTTCGCCAGGACGCTCCCTACCTGTTCGATCCGGCCGCCCCGGGATTGGCCGAATACGACAGCGGGCTGCGAACCGTGGAATGCACCAAGCGAGCGGCGGCCTTCGGGCTTTGGGGCGTGTGGTCCCTGTTCGGCCCCCAACTCTTCGCCGACATGGTCGACGTCACCTTTGATCTCGGCCAAACGCTCTACCACAAGCTGGCCGCCGCCCCAGACTTCGAGCCGCTCCACGAGCCCCAGTGCAACATCGTCGTCTTCCGCCACATTCCCGACTCGCTCCGGGATGCTTCCCCCGACCGCCTCGGCCGTTTCCAACTCGAACTTCGCCGCCGCCTGATCGAGTCGGGCGAATTCTACATCGTCTCGACCAACCTCGACGGCGTCGGCGCTCTCCGCGTCACCATCATCAACCCCCTGACTCGCGAAACGCACCTCGATCGGCTGCTGGACGCGCTGAGGGAACATGGGAGAGCATTAGAACCGGCGTAGCAGCCCTTCTTCAATCAAAGAGGCTCGCACAGCAACGCGATACGGCAGATTGATCCGTAAGACAGCAACGGTCACCCGCCCAATTGCCGTACGTGCCATGACGAGAGCGCCATTCCATTCGAAATGATCGGACCAATTGTCATGGCGAGGATTGAAGAGCCGCACAATTTCTCCGGTGTCGGCGTCGTGCCCGGCGATATTGGGCGCCTTGAAAGAATTGCAGTGCAGACACGCATACGCCAGATTAGCGAATGAAGTCTCTCCCTCGTGCTTTTCGGCGATTACATGGTCTAGCTGGAAGGGAACAGAAGTCCACGCTTGAGGGATCCGGCAGTACTCACAGCAATGGCCGGCCCGCTCGGCGACTCTTCGTCGCAGATCCATCTCAACCGCCACCGGACTTGTGGGCAGATTGTCGAAGAGAAAGACGCGCCTTTGAGTGCATCAAGTCCACCATTCCCCCCACAAACAGATAGGCATGCAGCTTGGTACTCTCCTCGTCACTCAGCGTCCCGCTTCTGGCCTTCTCCGCCAGGTCGTTCATCTCGTGGCGGTCTGCCTCGGTGAACTGCAATTCAAGAATCGACCGGGCCACATCAGGTGTGAAGCTCGGGTTGCTGGGATCAACGATTCGAGCGAGAATCTCGCTCTCTTGGCTGAAGCCTACCGGGTTCATATTGGAATTCTACCACGACCAAGCCCGTTGTGAATCAACCCTCCCCTCGGGAGCCAAGTGACTCAGACGGCCCCAGACTCGCTCTCACAACAAACGGGACCGGGAAAACCCCGGCCCCGTGGTTCACTTCGTGCAGACTGTAGCTTCCAGCCGTCTAGTGCTTCACAATCTGCGGCTCACTCACCCGTTTGTGTTCCACTTCCTTGACTTCCCGCACCCAGATGTTGCGGAACCGCACGGGATTGCCGTGGTACTGGAGCGTGATCGGGCCCTTGTCCGGATGAGGCTTATAGCTTGGCGGCCGGTTGAAGGGTGTGTCGCCCTCCAGTTGGAAGTGGTTCTGGATGACGACGCCGTTGTGCAGCACCGTGATGAAGGCCGGGCCGACGAGTTTGCCTTCCCCGTCAAATCGCGGGCACGTCCAGATGATATCGTAGGATTGCCACTCGCCCGGCTTGCGGCAGGCGTTCACCAGCGGCGGATGCTGCTTGTAGATGGCGCCGCACTGGCCGTCGAAGTAGGTCTTGTTCTCGTAGGAATCGAGGACCTGAACCTCATAGGTGCCCATAAGGAAAACGCCGCTGTTGCTGCGCCCCTGCCCGTCGCCTTTGACCTCGGAGGCGGCGGCCCATTCGATGTGGACTTGGCAATCGCCGAACTGGTCCTTGCTGCGAAGCGTGCCGGGGCCGGCCGTGATCGCACCGTCGGCGACCGTCCATTTCTCGCCGCCTTCCCAAGCCGACAGGTCCTTGCCGTCGAAGAGCACCACCGCGTCGGAGGGTGCCTTGTCCGGTCCGCCCGGATCGATCACGGCCGGTTCGGCCCACTCGATACCGCTGAGATACTCCTCGGCCAGCACCCCGCTGACGCTCATTGCCGCCACAAGGAAGGCGGCCACAATTGCTGTCCACTTGCTCATAGGTCTCTCCTGCACAGTCGCAAAACGTTGGGAAAACGAATCCCTCAATGATAGTCGCCGCCCAGGCCACGAGAAAGATGGCGGCCCACGGACCCAGGAGAACTGCAAAGTCCTCTTGTGGCAAGAAAAGCAGCAGGCACTCTCCGAGCGCCGTTCGCGGGAAATCGGGATTTCCGGCAGTTCTGCGGACGGCACGGCGGAGCGTGCCTGCTACTTTGCAGTTCCCCTGCCCACGGACCGGAATTCTTGGGTGAGTACGGGCCCCCCGAACGCCCGTTGCTCGCCTTCCCGCGGTCCGTGTGCTACGCTGGGAGCGAAATGCGGCCTTCCACCCGACGCCCAGTTCTTCACGGAGCGAATCCGAGTATGAAACCCTCTCGCCTGTGCCAGTTCGTCCTTTTCACTCTCACCTGTCTTGCTGTCCCGCTGACCGCGGCGGCCGCCGACGTCCCGGTCATCGATTATCACATCCACCTGCGAGGCGGAATGACCGTTGAGAAGGCGATCCAGCGTCAGGCCGAGACAGGGGTGAAAGCGGGCGTGTTGCGAAACATCGGCGCCGGCTGGCCCATCGAGACCGACGAGCAGTTGCGCGAGTTCCTCGATTCGGTCGAGGGCAAGCCGGTCTTCGTCGGCCTGCAGGTCAACGATCGCGATTGGATGACGAAGCACTCCAAGGCGTTGCTCGATCGGCTCGACTACGTCCTGGCCGACACGATGATCATGCCGATGCCCAACGACGACGGCCCTCCGGTCAAGCTCTGGATCACCGACGGCTACACGATTGACGATCCGGAGGCATGGATGGAACGCTACATGCGCCACAACCTTCGCGTGTTGGCCGAGCCGATCTCCATCCTGGCCAATCCTACCTATCTGCCTCCGCCGGTCGAGCATCTGTACGATCAACTCTGGACGGACGAGCGGATGCGGACGATCATCCGGGCGGCCGTCGACAACCACGTCGCCCTGGAAATCAACGCCCGCAGCGGCCTGCCTCGCGATCGCTTCATCCGCATGGCGAAAGAAATGGGCGCCAAGTTTTCGTTCGGCACGAACAACATGGACGACAAGCCGATCGACATGACTCGCTGCTTCGAGGCGATCGATCTCTACGGCCTGAAGAAAGACGATATGTACGTTCCGGCACCGAAGAAGTGAGAAGATCGCCCGGCGCACGCCAGCACTGCTTGCACGAGCGTTTCCCACGGTTCGAACCGCGAGTTGACGCCTGTCGTAGAGACTCTTGACGCGGGACCGGCCGATTCTTGATTCTTTTTTGGCAGGGCCCCCTGCGCGCTAAACATGACCTAGACTTTCCATACGATGGATAGGATCGCACAGTACGTGCACGTGGGCCTGCCGTCAAACTTACCAGGATTCGTAGGATTGTTACGACCGGTACAGTTTGCCGCGGCCGACACCCCCGCGGAGAGCCAAAAACGCCCATTCGCTCCATCCAGGCAGGGACGCTTCTTGACAAGTTGACGGATCTGAAGTCTGTTGAATTCAGTTCTCCTCGTTTCCTGCGGAGTCGAAAAATGACGTTTCGAAAATCATGTGTTGTGCTGGCCGCGACCCTGACGTTGTTCGCTGCCGTGTTCTCCCCAAGTGCGTGCCAGGCGGGACTGTTCGATTGCTTCAGCTCGCCCGCTCCCGCCCCCTTGACGTACGCACCGCCCTACCAGGTGCAGATGCCCACATGCGATCCGTGCAATCCCTGCGCGGCGCCCCAGGTCAACTATGTTCCCGAGGTGAAGTATCGCTGGAAGTACTCGCGGATCGAACGGACGGAGTACCAGCCGGTCGCCGCGGCCGATCCTTGCACGGGCTGCCCGGTGACGACCTTCCGGCCGGTGACCAGCAAGTCGCTGCTGCCGTGGCTCCATCGCGAGGCCTACACAACCTACAAGGCCGTCCCCTACGGCGGTGCCACGCCGGTCAGCTACATGCAGCCGACCTACCAACCCGGATACTGCAATCCTTGTGCGACGACATGCGACCCCTGCGATCCCTGCGGCGGCAGCATGGCGGCGCCGGCGCTGGGGACCTCCTCTGGTTGCTCCACCTGCGTTTCGGGAATGACCAGCTATTCGGACAGTTCCAGCGATCCCGGCTACAGCGGACAGACCTTCAGTTCCGAAACCGGCTGGCAGGCGGCTGAGCCTCAAACCGAGACTCGGCTGAAGCCCACCCCCGACGAGAAGACCCAGGAACCGGACGATACCACCAACAACACGCAGACGTCGATGCCGCGGCTGGTGATTCCCCAGGTCTCGGGCGACCGGACCGCCAGCGTCAGCCAGGTTCGCACGATCTCCTACGACGCGCCGGCCCTCCTGCCCCCGAACGGCAACGTCTCCCAGGCCGCCACGGTCGCCGTGCCCTTGCGACTGGTGCCGGTCGAATAATCCGGACCAGAAATCGTTCGCAGGAAACAACACAACACGCCGCGTAGCTCGCACCTGTGCGGCGTGTTGTTTTTCTTGAGGCCGAATTGCGAGAGAACCTCAGTGCTTCCTGGACGAAACTGACCCCCAACGAGAGTCGACGCCTCGTGGCGTTGGCCGCCAAGATGCCGTGCCACGACTACCACTGGCTCGGGAACGGCTGGCAGTACGCGTGAATTCTGGCTTGCCTTGTGAGACCCCGGAGGCGCTGTGTATTGGGTGGCACGCCCAGAGCGTAGCGATGGGCGTGGTGATGGGCGTGGTGATCTAACCATCCACGCCCATCGCTGCGCTCTGAGCGTGCCACCCATGAATGATCCGAGCTACGTCAGTCCTGCACCGGCTCGAACGTCAGTTCAACGACCTGGTAGATCTGCAGACCAGGCACCGCAATTCGTGCACAGTTCTCGACGTTTTCCATCCTGAGCGTGGTGCCGCCGTCGCGATCCGGCGCAAACGCTCGTGCAGAAGCGGTCCGCATCCCTTTCGGAAGCGGTACGAGCAACTCAATTTCGTCGATGGCGGTGGGCGGCGGGGCGTCGACGCCCAACGGAACGTTGTAGTTCACCAGGTGCAAGACGATCCGAGGCGGCACCTCTGCGATGGACTGGAACGCGTTCGCCTTCACCTGCGCGCCCAACAGGGCATCGGCACAAGCAAGCACCGACGCCGTTTGGCCCAGCGCCGCCGGCACACTCTCAACACTTGACAAGACCGTCACGCGCCCGCCGCCATGCCGCATGGTCTCGCCATGATTGTCGGCAATCAGAACAAGAAGCGGGCTGCTCTCCGCGGGACGATCTCTGAGAAACTCGTCCTGCACGGCGAAATCGCCGGCCACGATCAGGTGTCCCCCTTGGCTGACATACTCTTCCACTTCGCCCAGTTGTTCCTGCGAAACCACCCGCAGATCGGCGGCCACCACCGAATCGTAACGATCGAGCACCGAACCCTCCAGGCGGAATTCGGAGACGAAATCGAACAGGACGTGCTCGCTCGTCAGGCGATCGGTGAGCGATTGAACCGTGCCGACGTGCGGGGCGTTGCCGAGCCACTGCTGTTCCAGAAACGCCAGCACGGCCGTTGGGGCGTAAGTTTCCAAGCCCGCATAGAGTTGGGGGTGCGTCTCGAAAAACCGCCGGTACTCATTCAAGGCGTCATGGTAGATGCCGAAATAGGGCCGGATCAGGAAGGCCCCGCCGCCGCTGAACGCGCCGCACTCGGCCATGCCCAGCCGAGCGGCGTCGGCGTTCATGAATCGTTCCGGCGGCTGACTTGGATAACCGGCCCGGGTCAGAATGACCGGCTTCACCCGCTGCCGAAAACTCTGCACGATCTTGTGCTCGAAGATATTGTCGTTGTACACCCGCGACGACACTCCCTGGAACAACGGGCTGACGACCAGCCCCGGATTGGTCCCATAATCGCCGTAGGACTTCTCGAACATCACGAAGTCGGCGTCGGGCATCGCTCTCTGGATCGCCTTCGGATCGCCGCCGTTCGGGAAGACGATGAACTCCCGCCCCAGTTCCTTCGTCCCCACCGACTTGAGTGTGGCCAGTTGCTCTCGCGTCGTCGTGCACCAGAAGCGGTTCAGTTCGGCCTCCAGCAGCGTGTCGCCCTTCTCCGGAAAAGTTGGCCTGGTTCAAACTCGGGTAACAGAATTTTGGGCTGAGTGGCGGAGAATTGGGTTTGGAGAAAACGCCTGCTTCCCCCAAACTGGTGATTTTCGCAAGAAGCACCCAGTTTCACGGAGGAAGCAGG
>JAAYAY010000019.1 GCA_012719125.1 Planctomycetaceae bacterium
CTACCCTTGACTCCTGATCGCCAGAGGACTGGTTCGCCGTCGAGGGTCTGCCCCAAGTCGACCAAGGTCGTTGTCTCCGGCGGGGCTTCCATTGGAGCGATGGTAGTAGGGTCGTTGGCTGGCGTCGGCAACAGCGAGTCCGGCGATGGGCTTGCCGTCGGCAAGGCAGCCTCGCCAGTTGCAGGCGATTCAGCCGCAGCATCTGGTACCGACCCCTCCGCCGCCAACATGGGTTGCGTTGCGTTCACATCAGGTCGATACTTTGCGGCGACAGTAGCAGGCGGTGTATCAGGGGCGGATGTCGAGAATCCAGCGTCAAGCACGTCATTTGCAGTCAGGAATCGGATTTCCGCGTCACGCAGGTGAAGCACACGCTGCGGCTTGCCTTGGAGATTGACAATAAAGCCCCAACGTACGACACGTAACTGGGAGATGCCAGATTCCAGTCGGTCGATTGCTTCCGACAGTTTGGCACGTGTGTCGTCATCATGTATCAAACCGTAGCGCACAGCTCGCCGCAGGTAGAAGTGCAGGATCGTCGCCAGCCTCGCCCTTTGGAGTAGCTGATCAACGCGAGCAGGCTTTTCCTGGAAAAACATCTCTCGGAACACTCGTTCGGTGGCCTCGATCTGATCAACCATTCTCTCGGCGAGTTCTGCTGATGCAGCCGGCGCAACGCGTGACTTGACTTCGATAAACGTTGCCACGAGGCGATTCTGTCGAAGTTGAACCCGCAGCAAGTCGCATCGGGATGCAGATGCCTGGGACGTGCGTTTTCGGGCTACCGGACCAAACAGTTCAGGGTGGGCATCAATCGGCACGAGAATAGAATCGCTGAGTTCGCCAGACTTTTCGAGGTAAGCCGCCACCACGCCAAGGCTGACTGCCTCACGTGCCCGTCCGTCGTCGCCCAAGACTCGTAAAGCTAATCGGCCAGAAATCGTCTTGAGATACCGCAGCACCCTCCCAACGCTGTCTTCGATATGCTGAAAGCCGAGTTCCGTCATAGCGCGCGCCAGGATCTCCTCCACCTCCTCACGGTGCGTCGTCGTCACCAGCATACGGTGCCCTAGCCCGTCGAGGAATTCCGGGGCGTAGTCCAAGAGGTACTTCTGTGCAACCTCGGCCAAACCTGGATCCGAAGGTGCGTCGTAGAACTCGACACCAAAAAAGCGATCAAGAGTTATCACCCAATCGGACAAGTCATGCACTGCATCAAGATACTTCCTCTCGTCGCTCGCGACTGTGACGGCAAGCGCTGGAATGCGCTCGGAACTGCCGCCATCCAGCAGTCGGCCCAAGCCGCTGAGCACGCTCTGATGCGTGTTGACCAGAGCGGGCGTGAATGCCTTGTTCGTAGGATGCCGGGCGGTGTGAGCGTCGATAGCCAGCCGAAAACGATGCTGCCAGCGAACGCCATCGGAGCCAGCCTCGAAGCCGGGGAGCATTCGAACGAGAAGGCCGCCTAAAGAACAACTGTTGCCAGTCGCATCATCCGACATCGACACCACCTCTGGGCGAAGGCGATCCATGATCAGCGAGACGTTAACGTCTCCACCCGGCATGTTTACGACCTGATCCTCTGGACGAATCGAGATCGAAAAGAATGGCGCGAGGTGATGATGGCGACCTCGAGGGCGGGTTTCGTACAATTGCTGCTGCAGTCGAGTCAGCGGTGGCAGACTGGTTGGCAGAGGGGGGGTGACGTGCGCAAACAACTCCAGACGCGGGGGCGCATCCTGCCGCTCATCCGAGACGTCATCGTCTGCGTCGCCTGTGCCGGCGGCGTAGAAACCGCGCAGTGCTTCCGCCGCAAAGGTGCCGACACCTGGATTAACCAAGCTCACGCGGAGGGTCTCCAGATACCGATGAACTTCGTGATACGCGCGGAGTTCCTGAGAGACACGTTCCGGCGGCAGATCGGCGAGCGAGGCCTCGTCTTCGGAAAGGGCCAGACTCCGGGCGATGTGGGCGATGCGGCGTGCTGGGTTTCGGACCTCCAACGGTAGGGCGATGCCCCAGAAAAACTTCAAACTTTGAACGAATAGGAATACCCCGCCGGTAGAATCCGGGATCATCGCCGGGCAGTTCAACGGTGTGAGTTGGGTCAATAGCGCCATGTCCACCAACTTGGGGCGCCGCCTTTTCTCCTCCTTGAGCAGATCGCTTTCCCAAGATCGCAAGAGATCGTGGTAGGCCGCGTACCAGAGGACGCGAAGCGGATGCGTTGGAAGTACCAGAACACTACGTTCGACGGTGCTTCCGATGGCGATGTCCAGAGAAAGCGTTTCGACCTGGAGCGCATCGCGAAGAAGCTCAGGAGATTTGGCTTCATCCAGCAATTTGCCGTAGGCGTTGGCGTACGCGACAGCGCGTTGCGTGAGTTCGGGCGTCCAGTCCGCGGTTTCGATCAGTCCCCGGTGTTTTTGTTCGGCAAGCTTGCGGACAAACTCCTTTCGGCGTCTTAGAAACTGTTGACCGTCCTCCGAGCCCATCAAGGCCGTCAGGGTCTGTGGCACGATCCCCGAATCTGCATCGAGGATCTCGCTGCCCTCGCTTGTTGCGCGGTAGCAGGCCGGACAGTCTTGTTCGTCGATGGATCGTTGTTCAATGCGACGTAGCACCGGGCTAAGGCCCAACCTGGCAGTGTACCGACTATTGAATCGGATGCTGAAGTAGTGCAGATCTCGCTCGCTCCATTCGCCCGGCATCTCGTCAATTGTGGCGATCGGAAGTTCGCACACTGCCTTTAGTCTCGCGTAAGGTATATTTGGGACCGTGGCCCGGCGCTCACTCGGCGGTGGTGGCGCAAGTTCACCCGAAATCGCCTTGATCCAGAACTCCTCGCTGATACCCTCAATCGGTCGGCCATCGGGATCGGCCAACTCGTTTCCCTGCTCGTCGAGCCCGACAACTCGGACTTGGGCGGCCACCGAGGCGTCCTCGGGCAATTCCACGTCCAGCGGAATCGATATTTTCTTCGTTTTCGCCGCGGATCGGGCCTGCGGTAACTCCAGCGGAGGTGCCTCTCCTTCGGGGTAGTAGTCGCGGGAGGGGATAATCTCGGCTTTCCAGCGTTTCAGATTCGCGGGCGTTGTGGGATTGGATTGCCATGCAATCTTGATCTTGCTTTTCGGGCCGATCGGAGCTACAGGCTGAGCACCAGGTGCATCCTGATGGAACCCCGACTTCTCCTGAACCCTGCCGTCCTCATCAAGGAATGGCAGCACCTCGATGCTCTCCAGGTCGGAGGCTTGCCCCTGGATGAATATCCACGCATCGAAACTGATGCGCGCCCGATGTGGCTCCTCGGCAAGTCCAGGTAGCCAGCCTCTGATGTCGCGTAACCGTTTGTCCCCAAGGTAGGCCAGGAGCTCGGTTTTCACGCGACCGTCGCGTAGTCCGCAGGCCTCGAGGCGTTCCCTGGCAGACGTATTCGCGCGAGCAGGATGAATGAGTTCTCTGGCGCATTGAAGGTTTCTTTCAAGACGGTCAATGCAGGAATCCCCTCCCACATCGGGAATCAATCCCAGCCTCCACATCTCCGCACCAGCGCGCGTTACAGACGGCTCTGAAGCAATCGCTGCGAGGTAGTCAGCTCTTTGCTCGGGACGGCTGGACATGGAGCCTCGTGGCGTCGACATGATGCGGCGCACAAGCGACTGAATCTCGTCGGGCAATCCCGCAGCGAGGGCCCTGACCGCCTCTTCCCAGAAGCGATCTAAACTGAACGTGGCAAAGGAATTAGTCAGTGAACTCGTCGTCGTATCCATTACGGCTGTCGGGACAAGCAGTGCGAGACAAACCTGTTTGCGATTTCGCACTTCGATTGCCCGTTCAGCCGTTATTGTCAGTCCGTCCTGCGCACCTGCAGTAGAAAGGACCCATGCCTCCCTCTTTTGGTCGCTCAGTTCTTCACGAATTCGGCGACATACCGTGAGAGCGTCCTGGGCGTCGAGGTGGTCTACCCGGAGGCAGTAACCAGGTTGTGCCTGACGCAGGTCCTCGGCAATGTTCAGGGCCAGCCGTTCCACAAGCATAGTAGCGAGCGCCATCAGACCACCTCCTGCATTTCAGGCATTTGGAGATACTGGGCAGTAAAGTCGTCGGAAAGCGCCTGAAAGAACCCCATCTGGCGCAGCCGCCGTTTCAGTGCCTCTAAGTTCTTCGCGGCGGCGGCGCGGCCCGTTGCTCCATCGAGAAAGCTCGGTGGACGGTTCACGATGAGACCGTAGCGTGTTTCGAGAAACCTCAAGAAGTCGCTCAGCTTCAGTACGGGTCGCACACCGACGCTCTTAAGATCACAAGTCGGGTCTTCAACCATTGCCACCTGGACCAACGTGGTGAGCAGATCATCACTCATGCAGTAACGCCAGTTTCTCCGGCCCGTGACATTGCCCGTGAGTATGCCGTATGGCTTTCGGAGACCGCCGACTGACCAGAACCACATTACGGCTCCCGAAGTTGCCTTCTGTCGTTGGCTTTCGCTTAGTAGGGCGACTACCGCATCAATGGCCCTTTGCCCGTGCGAGAACGCCGCAAACACCTGCTCTGCTTCCGCTTTCTCTGCATCATTCTGCGCGGCTTGATACGTTTCGTGTTGAATAGACTCAATCTCCGCCTGTGCCCTGGCCTCGATTCGGGGGTCTTGCCGAAGAGAAACTAGACGCGATAAATACTCAGGCGTGGCGAGACCCTGTAGGCCAAGCTTGAGATCGTTCTGGAATTGAACAAATCGGTCGACAGTTCGGAGGAGAAACAGGGAGTCGACGTACTGGCGAATCTCTTCTAGGTCGCGGTCGACGCACGCGCGTGCCAAATCGTCGCTGGGACTGGATCGTTCTCGTGTGAAGTCAGCGTACAGTTCTGGGGGCGTCGCGACGTCTGCCGTGGTCATGGCGGGTGTCAATTCGCCGGTTGCGACGAGCCTGTTTGTGGCCAGCGTCAGCTTGCACGTATAAACGAAAAACGTGAAGTTGATCAAAGTCATCAAGCCACGGGTGAGCGAGAGAACGGGTAGACGCCGTTTGTAGGCAAGAAGATAAGCGAGGACATCTCTTGCCAGACTCTCGGCAATCGGTGGAAGAGCGGGGCCGATGTCACCGAAACTTTCGGCCACACCGTGGCTACTTGCCTGGAATCCGTCCAAATAGCAAAGCGACAGAAGCGTGTGGACATCCACCACAGAGCTGCCGTCGTAGCGCCCATCATACGTTGGGGCAGCGTCAATCTTGATTCCTCGCGCAAACGACTCCCTGAAGAGCGCATCGAGTCTGGCGGCGGCAGCTACGTCTGTCTTCTCCCCGGTTGCCAGCCGGAGCAGCTGATAAAGGAATACGTGGGCATTACGCTGTCGCCGAATCTCTGTTGGAAAGCCAGTCTTGTAGGCAAGTAAGGTAAACGGCAGTATCGATTCGATCTGCTCACCCTTCTTCCCACCCAAACCGACTCGTCCGATCTGTAGAATTGCAGACCTAACCCACCTGTCTAGCATGCGTCGTCCGATTTGATCGTCAAAACCGTCCAATCGTTTGTGTTCAAGAAGGCGCTCGAGATAGACCGAGATCTGCTTTGCATCGTTGACCCGAGGCCCGCGTTTTTTCCCGCGAGTTACGACGAGGTAATACAGGGAAGGCAAGAGACGCTCGACGTCAAAGTCATTCAGTTCCACAGTAAGAAGGCGAGGAAAGTGCCACCCTCTGCTAGGTTTGGGAACGACGATCTTCATATTGCTACCTCCTCCCGCACAAGCTTGCCGTCAACGATGCCGACACGGTGCGTGCGATGACCGGCCTCCAAAATCAGGACCTCCTGTGCCGGCTGCGTAAGCAGTTGATTCTTGAAGATGGCCAAGTCCTCCACCAGCGCCCGCTGCTCTTCTGGCCCCGCCATGCAGCCTTCGGCTGCCCGCATGAGAAACTCAAAAAGATCGAGACCGATGATCAGTCTTGGCGTACCATTTACGTTTTGCAGAACCATGTAATCCCGGACGGATTCAACGGCTTCCTCCGGCGCCGGGGGCCGAATGAGACGAAACGTGTCTGCGGAGTACAGCTTCATCACGACGAGGTCATCGTTCGATGCGTCGGTGAGCCTGAGTGCTAGTCCTGCTTCTGCGGGAATGTCTGGAACTCCATCGGCACGGGACATGCCCCTGAGGAGCGCATCTCGCAATTGATTCAGGTCAGACACCTCGGAAAGCGCGTCGCAGAACAACTGGAAGTGCCGGTATGGCAGCAGGTTGCTGGGATTCGGGAACCGCCGACGGGCGCACGCCTCGCTTTCGTTTGCTTCGAATACGTAGCGACGCTTCAGCGAAGCAATGCGAGCGCCCGCGGAATCGACGGCATACGCAGGCATAGGGCGCTCTTTAGCAGCGTGGAACAGAGTCTCGATCCAAGACACCTGCTCCACGCCGCGGTGGAAGTGGAGATAACGATCAAGGCGAGGACTGGGAACAAGCGCCGGATCCAGTTGCTGCCACTCGTCCAAGAGCAGGTCAGGTGACCCTGATCCGTCGAAGACCGACTGATAATAGGGCGAATTCGAGTCGGATGAAAGCCATCGCCCCTCCCTGGATTCGCGATGCACATCGTCGCATCCCAAGTCGTGGGTTATCACATAGGCCAGCGCGGATCGAAGATCTCGAATCGTGGCTCGACGTTCCCGCCGCAGGTGGACCGCCATCAGCAATTGTGTGAGCCGCAGCCTCGTCGGCTGTGTCAGGGAGGGATCTCGGAACGACTGCACGTTCGCAAAAATGGGACAGTGTTGCCGCGTCTTGCAGGTTTCGCAGATCTGCCAGCGGGGCGGCTCAAGGAAGCGGTCTAGGATACCGGAGAACAAACTGGGGGCGTCGGGGCGCGTGCCGACCACGCAGCGACGCTTCATGTCAATCAACAGCACTCCGTCGGCTTGGCCGCAGCGATCCGCCAGCTGCGGGCGCAGACGTTCCCAAAGCCAAGGATAGTGCGAATTGCCGTAGGTCTCAAAAAAGTCTCGTAGACGCCCATCGTTTACGGCTATTCCGACGCAATAGCCCGGTTTTGGCTCCCGCCGACCGGCCAAAGGGTCCAAAACCTCGTGGAACAAATCATCAGCGGAACGGCCTTCGTGGGACTCGGATGCGTCGTAGAGGGCGGCAAAGACTGACTCGCCGCATCGCAGTCGCCATCCTGCCGCGCTTTCAGCCTCAACCTTCGCTTCGCGGTCCCTGAGCCGATCGTAGAGCCGTTGGAGAAAGGCCGTCTTGCCGTCACCGGGATTTCCCGACAGGATGACCAGCCGGAAGTTCCCATCCACGATCCTGGGGAGAAGGTCTTTATCGAGGCGAGTTTCGACATAGGTGTCGCGGCTGAAGTCGCTTTCCAGGCCTCGGTTATTGGTATTCCCAATTCGACTGTTCCGGTAGGCTCGCCGCAATTCATCCACAAACGGATTCAGTACCTCCAACAGACCCGGAACGGGTGCCGGAGATGGCTCCCGCACGGCACGCTGAAGGGATTCGCTGAATTCTTCGGCCGTGGGAAAGCGATCACTGGGATTCGGTGCTGCGGACCGGAGCAGCACTCTAAGCAGTTCTCCGCCGAATCGTTGCTCCTCGTCCTGGGTGAACGGGATAAGTTGATCCTTGAGGCGGCGATCATCTTCAATTCGATAGGGAAATCGTCCGGTCAGCAACTCGAAAAGAACCACTCCGAGAGAGTACATGTCGCAAGTTGGCGACCAGCGTTCTCCACGTTCCACCTCTGGTGCACGATACGGGGGCGTACCAACATGCGAACTGGCCTCCGCTTCCGCAGTAGCCAGCCCAAAGTCGATAAGACGAACGGGCTCTTGCTCCTCCTCAGGAATCAGGATATTCGACGGCGACACGTCCCGGTGAATCAGGCCACGCCCGCCGAGGTACGCCAGCGCCGCCAGCACGTCTTTCCCGATCCGGAGGCACCCCTCGGGATTGGCAAACTGCTCTTTGATTTCTCGAAGCGCTGCCCCAGCGACGTACTCCAGCGACAGGTGGAACTTGCAGGTTGAGGGCCGTACGTCACGGACTTTCGGGAGGTTCGGATGATGTAGTTCCTTGAGGCTTTGAAACTCGGCCTTGGCAAGTTTCATGGTCAACTCGGGATTTCGGATCCGCTTCAGTACCACCATATCGCCACTCACCTCATCCCGAGCCAGATATGCGTCCGCCGTGCCGCCCTGGCCAAGGACCCGCAGCACTTCGTATTGGTTTTCGACGATTTCGCCCGGCTTGAGGACGTCTGCCTGAACCCTGCGACGAGCCTCTTCCTCTCGCCGTCCTTGCTCTTCAATGATTTTCCGTACCACATCGGCCGCCGTCGGACGCTCCTTCTGTTCCATGCCCAGGCAGGTCGCCAGTATCTCCTCGAGAAAAGCCGCTGGACCACACATCAGATCGGCGCGGTGCCTTCCTAGCCGCGGAAACGACTCTGCCCCCAGTTCGGGCTCGTACCCTGATATCCAGTAAAACAGCGACGCAGCGAGGCTGTACACGTCGCTCGAAGTATCCGCAAACTCTAGACTAACTCGGCACTCAAACGCCGTGTATTGGTTCTCGGGGTCAATCTCACGAGCCTCACCCGCCACGGTTTGAAGCCCCCGAATCCTGGCGATGGCAAATCCAGTGAAGACTACGTTGCCCCGTTCGTCCAGGAAGATTCGATCTGGGGTCAACCCACGGTGGACCACGCCAGCATCGTGGACGCGAGACAAGCCCCTGAACGCGGCCTCAACAACTGGGACGATCTCCTCAGCGGCCGGCGCACCTTCCGTGCGATGAGCACGCAAGGACTGCCCTTTGACCAGATGCTGAGGGATGACGCGAGACGAACCATCCTCCCACGAAAAATAGGGATCGACCCCTGGCGCGACGCTCTCGCCGCTCAGCCGTTTTAGTGCCTCATACTCCCGCAGGCAGAGGTTGTCGTAGGCGGCGATATCCTCCGGAACTGCGGTCGACGGCCTGGGGATAAGCTTCAGGATTCGTTCGGAGCCGTCGCGGTGTTTCGCACGCAACGTCCGTCCAACGCCCGCACAATCGAGCGTTTCCAGGATTTCGAAATCACCAACGTTCCTGGGTATCTTGGGACGGTCTTGTAGGCCGGCGAGTTCAGCAACGATCTGCTCAGCAAACGGCTCGATCGACGCTAAGTGGGCCTGTTGTCGATCGATGCGCGGAAAATGTTCACCGACTTCCGAGAGTCTGACGACCTGATCTCGAATACGGGGGTCATGCACGAACAGCCTGACGTCGTCCGCAGACAAAACGATTCTCGGCAGGACGAAGTGTTCGGTAACCTTGTCCTTCAATCGGGGGATGTTTCGTCGGAGCAGGCCAGCCAGACGCTTGGCAACGTGATTCACCTTCCCCAGCGGGTTTATGTAGCTTTCCCCAGTGCGCAGCACCCAACCGGTTTCGTTGCCGTGGATCGCGCCACTCCAGCTCTTTTCGTCGATGATAAAAATAGTATGCGGGGCGACGACGATGAAGTCGACCTCTCGCGTCGAGCCATCGGGATCGACGAGTTCTTTATTGCAGATGATCCGCCACCCACCGGGCAGTTCCCTGTCAAGGCACTCGGCAGCCTTCCTCTCGCCCACTCCTACGAACGGGCCGACCTGGATAAGCCTTGGTTTCTTCGGCGCTGCCATGATTCTGATTCCTCAAGAGTAATCGAAATCACCCGGATACTGACGGATGTCGCACCATCGGGACAACGAGGATGCGCGACGTGACACCACACATTCGTCCTTGTACGTCACGTACAGCAAATCGGTGGCGCGGGTCATTCCAACGTAAAGTGCGCGGGCAAGGTTTGCCTGCCGCTGGTCGGCATCCCGCATTGTCGGCGGAAGCTTGACTCCATCGACACCGAACATGAAGACAACGGGGAACTCGAGGCCTTTGGCCGAGTGGGCGGTTAGCACTTTGACAGTCTGTTCCGTCAGATCGAAGTTGTTCTTCGCGACAGGATTTTTGTCGAGGACAAAATGGCGGATGTTCGCTTTGCTGAGGCATTCTTTCAGCCGATTCCAGGCGCCCCACCACGTCGTCACGAGGACGGCTATGTCTCGATTTCCCGCGAAGCCCTCCCGCACCAGTCGGCGAATCTCCTTGGCAATGAACTCGGCCTGTTCGTCGCGGGTA
>JAAYAY010000221.1 GCA_012719125.1 Planctomycetaceae bacterium
ACAGATCATTCTCGGAATGGGCGCCGGACAGTGCGGCGGTAACCTGTTGGCCAGCGGCTTCGTCCCTTAGGCGTGCGATTCGGTCCTCCCGCCGGACAAATTAGACCTGTCCCGTTTAATTGCCCCCGCACCGTTTGTCTGCACCTTCGTCATCGGCGGAATCGCCGGCCAACTCCTCGAACGTCACCGCCGCCGCCGGGATGAGGACGAACGACTCCGCGCACTGGACGCCCTCTTCCGACAGGAACGTGCCGTCCGCCGCCAGGGCGATCCAAAACCGCCCGAGCCATGGGGCGACGTCGACGAAGCGCTTTCCGCAGACGACTTCCGCACGGGCTGCGATACCCTTCTTGCCCGCGGCGAGAGGGAATGGGGCCCCGAACCGCTTTCCGTCCATGCCCCGGAGCCAGTTCCCGGAATTCGTCCCGCACAGGTGACGCTGTTGGCGTCGAACCGCAAGAAGCAGCCAGACCGGTTGGCGCTGTTGGCTCCGCTTGCGGAGGCCACTGACCGGGCACTCGGCCCGCCTCGCACACCGATCGACTCCAGAGACGCCGGACCGCCCCGGCCGCTGACATACGACAACCTCTTGTCGAGTCACGGTCCGCCGAGAAAGGCCGCCGGCAATCCACGCGGGCCGTGGACCTCATGGGCCTGGGGGACCGTATGCGCGCTCCTTGCCGCCTTGTTCCTGTTCAAGGGTATCCTCCCCACCGGAACCACCGAGTCGCCCTTCCCGCCTGGCGTGCAGTCCGTCTCGGCACGGTCCGCGCCCGAGTTGGTCACCATCCCCATCGAGCAGATCCGGGTGGGCCTCCGTGTGCCGGGGCTCAATCCGGAACTGGATAGCAGCCAGCGGCGCATCGAGCCCGATCCGGACCCGGCCACCTGGCGGCGACTCGAACTCCGCGCGCCCAAGACCGACGGCTCCTGGGCCGACGTCGTTCTTCTTCGCTCTGTCTCCTGGCTCCAGGAGCAGCAGGCCGAAGTGGGCGGCACCGTCTCGATCTCGGTGCCGGAGTGCGGCATCGACGGCAATGCCAGGGTTCTTGCGATCGGTCCCTGCCCGCCGATCCCGCCGGGCCCCGGCCGCGTGGTCACTGGCACGTTCCGCCACGCGTCGGCGCGGGTTCTCGATCTCCATGTGGAGGGCCTTGCCGAGTCGATCGGCGCCACGGCGAACCACCCCTTCTGGAGCGAGGACCGGCAGGAGTTTGTTCGTGCCGACGAACTGGAGATTGGAGAGCGTGTTCGCACTCTTCACGGCACGGCTCGGCTCGTTGGGGCCGTTCCACGTGCCGGCATGGAACCGGTCTACAATCTTGAGGTGCAGACGGAGCATGTGTATCATGTGACCGGTGCCGGCGTGCTGGTGCATAATGGCGGGATTTGCCCGACAGTACCGCATAGCTCCCCGACGACAACGAAGCGGAAGTCCAGCCGGACGATTCGGCTCGAATGGGAAAAGATGAACAACAGGAAATGGCCAAAGGATAAGAATGGTCACAACTATGATGTGTCGCACAAGAAGGCGCTTGCTGACGGCGGAACAAATGACTTGGACAACATTAAACCGATGGAGCATTCTGCGCACATGCAAGAGCATAAGGACAACGGAGATTTCAAGCGATGCGGTGCACGTGGAGTTGCGGCTAGACAGAAGACAACCCCGTAACCCTTCTCTTATCGAGGTGTAGCAATGGATACTAGGCCGTTGACTGCTGAAGAGGATATCGAGGGCGAAGATGCAGAGGAAACGCTGGAACTTCACTCGATGCTTCAAGAGGCCAAGGCCTACGTTGCTTCGTTTTCCTGGGCTCCCGAGATCGCCGAGGCGTTTATGGGGATCGGGGTGGGGGGGATAATCGGTGTTTGGCTGCTGAAGTTCACGCAGCCTATCAGCTCCGAGGGAGACGATTACCTTTGGATTATTAACGGCGACGTCCCTACGGCCTACCTGGTTACGGATGAAGCGCCAACACCTACCGACGCGTTGAACGTCTATTGCGACCTTATGACAGACTGGGCGGAGGCCGTCCAACTCGGACGGAGCCTTGAAGATGTCTTTCCGGTAGAGGCACCCGCGGATTCAGTGCACGCAGACTTGCTCTTGCAGCGAGTGGAATTCATACGTACGAAGATTATCCCGGAGTTCTCCGACGACTAGTTGTTGGCCACCTCAGAGGAGTAGTGCGGTGTTTGATTGGCTATCAGAGGAGATCGGCAGCATCAACACGAACAAGTTCCATGTCTTCAAGAGGCTTGACCGCCAAGCCGTCAAAGGCCTTGAGAAGGACGTTGGATCGAGACTGCCAGATTCTTATCGGGAGTTCCTTTCGGCGTTTGGGCAAGCGACTCTATATCGAGACGGAGACGGGTACTTGGTCGGAGTCTATCTCTTCACCGAGATGCTCGAAGTGAAGTCGGATGCTCCATTCTTCGGCTTTGGCTATGAGGTGGCTCCAGTTTGACAGACACTCCAAGTGCTTGGGTTATGGGTGAGGCAACGTCTCCTGTCAGCTCAGAGTACCGGTGCCTCTTCTCTTCTGTTCCTTTAATGTGGAAGTATCACCAGCGT
>JAAYAY010000222.1 GCA_012719125.1 Planctomycetaceae bacterium
ACGCTGGTGATACTTCCACATTAAAGGAACAGAAGAGAAGAGGCACCGGTACTCTGAACTGACAGGAGACGTTGCCTCACCCATAACCCAAGCACTTGGAGTGTCTGTCAAACTGGAGCCACCTCAGCGTCCTCCGACGCGGCTCTTTCGCCTCCTCCACCGCCGCCAGAGGCCGTCCCGGACGTCCCAACGGGGGCAGCCGACAGCCGCACCGTTTTCACTCCCCAGCGCTCCACCCCGGCCGATTTCGCCGGGTCGGAAAAGAGCCCCTCGAAGAAGCGAACGTACGAGTTGAGCACAGTTACTGGCGGCGGATAGAGGTTCGCGACGAACTCTTTCACACGCGATTTCGCATCCTGTCCTCGGAAGAAGAACGATTCGTCCGGCCAGAAGTCTTTGATACGCCGAAGCAAGTCTGCAGCGCTGTCGATCAGTCCCCCCTGCCCGTACGGCTCCCCCCACATCAGGCAGTCCTGTGAGAGCATTCTTTGGAGGAGAGTTGAACCCGTTCGCCAACCGGCCGCCATGAGGAACACCGGCGACTCCTGACTCGGGCTGACAATTCCAGGCCAACGATGCCGAAACACGTCGATCCCGTCACGCAATGTCAAGTTGCCGTGAGAGTCGTTCACCGCACACCCCCTCGGGGCTCCCGACGTTACGCGTCGATTTTCGGCCCCGGGTGTTTTTTACGACGCCTTCCGCATGGACTGCGGTAAACGCCGTTTCCCCGGAAGCCATCCACTCTAAGCACCCGTGCGTTTACCAGGAATACACCCCACCCAGTGGAACTTACGGGCGTAACCTATAGCCTCCTGCGTCACGCTGTCGAGCCCCCAGATACAACTAGGAAGATCGGTTTTTGCAGAATTCAGATGCTAGTACCGTGAAGTCAGCACTTACTCCATCGGAGCCTCCAATCTGCCTCGAAACGCGAGTTGTGCTGTCATCTTCCTTCAACCTCCCCTGCGTCTCTGCGTGAGCCCCCTCCGTGCCCTCTGCGCCTCTGTGTTCATGTCCTCTTCGCCTCCTTCGTGGCGATTCTCCCCTGCTCAAGGGGTGCGTCGCGCCAAGTCTCCGATGCTCAACAACGATGCGATCCCCATGGCACGGTCCTGAGCAAGGACAGGCTTCATCGCCACCTGGAGGGACCGACAAAGCCAGCAACGGCCCAGTCGCCGCCCCCTCCCTCGAGGCTGTTCAACTTGCCCCTTGAAAAGCCCGGGCAAATCCATATAATGTACGCATGTACAAATACCGGAACCACGCCCTAGCGCCCACAGCCCCGTCACCGCTCCATTTCCCCCAAATCTTCCTGTCATCAATCTTTCTGTCGTTCATTCCCCTGCCCGCCAAATTCCCTTGCCTTCGATCTTCGATGCCCCTCCCTTCAACGACTCCCCACGCGCGCCTCTCCTCTGGCAAATACCCAAGCCCCATTCCGCAACCAAGCCCCCACACCGGATCCAATACACCGCCACCCCCCAAGCAAGCCAAGAGTACCCAAAGACAACGCGCAACAATGGCATCTACGGCAACAACGCAAACAATGCAAAGAACGCACGCGCCACCGTATCGACCACACCCAAGAGAACGCCCCGCACGCCCCCGGTATTGGCAGAATCGCTCATCCGTTGGCCAACTCGCCGAGCGAATAACGCGGGCACCCGGAGGAATGCACCGGCAGACGCCCCTATTCCCCCTCAATCTCGATCAACGATTCGACCTCCCCCGTGCGGTCGAATCGGGCAATCAGCAGTTCCGTCGACAGATTGTGACCCAACAGCGTGCGATTGGCCGGCGCCGCCAGCGAGCGATAGATCAGCCACTGATGCTTGCCGACCATCACCCGGTAGCCGGCGGCGACGTTCGGCGGCACGACCTGGCGATCCGCGGCAACCGTGAGCCGCCGCCAGGTGGCCAGCTGCGTCATGCGCCGCGGCTTGAGATCGAAGAAGAGCGGGGCGAACAACGCGCCGCCTTGGCCCGACAATTGGAACTCGATCGCTTCACCCGTGCTTGCCAGCCGGCCGGGAGAATGCTCAGTCCGCCATTCCGGCAGCGCCAAGGGGAGGAGCAGTGCCGCGGCCTTCCTCCCGAGAAGGAACGCTTCGTGGGTCTCCTCGGCCGGTGCCAGGCCGGCGTCGGGGGCCAGGGAGAATCGCCCGCGGTACTCGATCGATTCGTCCGGACCGTCGAGAATCGCGTCGGCGAGGAACAGGAACCGGTCCTTCCTCGCCATGGCAATGTGGCGCTGGATGCGCGCACCCCGGCTCAGTTCAATCTGCAGTTCCAGGTAGTCGACGTCCTTATCGCTTACCCAGCACATTTCCTGCCAGGTCGATTCGGGTTGTAGCAGTTCGCCGCCCAGCCGGACTTCGGGCGTCCAGGTGCCGTCGAGGAGCAGTTCGGCTTGCTGCGACAATTCCATGCGGAAGTCGGGCTTCTCGTAGGAGAGTGCCAGCTTGGGCTCGTGCCGCCCCCAGCCGGGCTGGAGGACCGCCACGGCCGCCCAGGAAGAATTGTCTGCGGGCAGCGGCAGGCGGTCGGCGTCGATGCCCTTCAGCGGCGCCCGGCCGGGCAGGGCCAGCGAGGCCATTGCCTTGTCGTTGTCGTCGCCGCCGCAGGCCAGGGCGGCCGCGAGCAGGTCGGAATCGTCCGTCTGCCCGTCGGCCTCGGAGAGAGCCTGGCTGCCGTCGGGACGGGCCAGCCGGACAGCCGCTCGAACTGCCCATTCGTATTGCATGCCCGCCGTGGCGCTGGAGCAACCCTTTTCGAGATGCTCGCCCAGGATGCGACACCGCGTCCAGCACGCCAGCAAAGGACGAAAGACGTCGAGTATCCGGCTGTTGGGCAGCCCCTCGCCGTCGATCAACTCAAGCATCCCCGCCGAGAGAGTCTTTCGGGCCGGCTTGGCGGCCTTCCGGCACGGTGCGATTTCCGGGAACAGGTAGGCCAGGGTGAGCGGGAGTTCGCCGCCCAAAAGCTGTTGCAGGAGTGGTCGTTTCTCGAGCGGCGATTCGCATGCCTCGCGGGCGAGACCGCGCAGGTGGTCGAGCAATTTCCACCAGAGGCTCGACGGGAGTGTTGCCGAGGCCGGCGGCAGGATGCGTGCCCAGGCGATCGCCTCCAGCCCGCGGGCCTCGTCGAGCGGTTCCGCCGCCGTCCGCTCGATCCAGGCTTCTGCTCGTTCAGACCAGGGCGACTGGCGATGGAGCCCGTTGCCCAAAGTCAGCAGGAGACGCCGCGCGTTGGCGTCGACCGTCGATTCGCCGGTTCCCCAAAGCAGAGCGTTCCCGTCGCAGGCCGACAACTCGTGCGGGGGGACCGGGGAAGTCCGGTTCGCCAGATACTCCTGCCATCGAGCCCAACCTTGCTCCTGATCGCCGCGTCCGTAGGCTCGCCGGACCCCCTCGGGCGCCGATTTGTGCCAAACCTGATCATCGGTGTGCGAGCTTTCCTGCATGGAATCCAATCGTGTCATCTATCTCTTCCAAGGCGTCAAACGAAGACGGCGTGAACCGTCGCCGGGGGATTGTCGTGGTGATAGGCAGGATATAATCTTAACAAGTTCAATCTTGGAGGGCTTCCCCCTCCGATACGCTGATTTGGCATGAGAAAGGCGCTGCGATGAAACAAGAACTGGGGATTCCGCGTCGATCGTACGGGCCTCGCTGGGCGTCCCTGCTGCTGATCAGCGTCCTGCTCGCGTGTTCCTGCCGTGCTGAACCGGATCAACAAGCCCTGAGGCCCCTGCCGTCGAGTCCGGCCGCCACGGATTCCGGTGCCGTGCCCCCCGTCGCGACCGAACCCGTGCCGATCGATTCAGAAGGTCAGGCAGAGCAGGTTCCGCAAGACAAGGCGGAGGAGCCGGTGGATGAGTCGCAAACGGCGATGCCGGAAGAGGCCGGGAAGACCGCCGCGGCGGACCAACCGGACGTGCCCCAGGTGGATCCGCCGGAGACGGATTTGGAGCAGAAGCTCGACTTCGGCAAACCTCTCGTCGAGGGGCTGGGAAAGAACGAGCTGCTCGATCCGAAGGACCCGATCTGGCTGACCAGGGATCGCAAGAGCGTCATAATGCAGTCGATGGTCTGCCAGCGCCAGGCGCCCTTGGAGATGTTCGCGTGCCTCTACGGGTCCAAGGAGCATGAATCGGTCCTGACGGTGCCCGTCAAGGCCAACGTCGTCCACACGGGCTTGCTGGCGGCCGGAGCGAAATCGGGCACGCCCGTTCGCTGGGACCCCGAATACGCTCCGCCCACCGGAACGGAGATCGAGATCACCGTCCTCTGGAAGGACGAACAGGGCAAGGTTCAGAAGGCCCGGGCGCAGGATTGGGTCAAAGATCTGACCACGGGCAAGGCGATGACCCATCCCTGGGTGTTTGCCGGCAGCCGCATGCACAAGGATGAGGAAACCGGCCGGGAACACTACATGGGGGACTCGTCCGGCGACTTGATCTGCGTCTCCAACTTTTCCACCGCCACGCTCGATGTGCCCGTTCAGAGTTCCGACTCGAACGCCTCATTGATGTTTGAAGCCTTCACGGAACACATCCCGCCCTTGGGCACGCCGGTAACCATCGTGCTGACGCCGAAGCTGGCAGATCAGGATAGCCCCGGTAAGTCCGATTGAGGTGGCGCTCGTCGTCATCCGCTTCTCTCAAGGATCGTCTCGCCGTGGCTCAACTGGCCAGCACCGTGTAGGTGCATACGAAACGGACCTCTTCTCCCGGAGCCAAATCGACAGTCCAGATGAGTTCGTTCCGTGGGTTGATCGACCACGCCCCCTCTTCGCGAAGCCGGGTCTTGGGTTCACCTTCAGCGGAAATCAACTCGCCCGAGAATCTCTTCCGAATCACCAACGTCACCCGTTCGTTGCGATGGTTGTTCGCCAGCACTTCGGCCTGCACCTTCGCCTTTCGGTACATTCTTCCGTAAGCTTCGTAGCCGGCCCGCTGCCCTTCCACTTCATGCTCGCTACTGAGCGTTCGTATGCTGAGGGCCTTGTTGACGCGAAGCGTTGTCTGCTCGCCCGCATTCACCCATTGACTGATCTGCTGTCCCAGGAATCGTCCGTCGGCAACGATCATGGCGGGAGCCGTTGTCATGGGAAAGCCGAGGGGATTCCGAAAACGGAGCGCATCCCACGGCAGATCCTCGTCGGATTTGCTGTCGCGATTGCCGCCAAGACGTCCGTCGGCCAGGCGTGCATCCGGGATGATCCACTCGACGATTCGTTCATAGTCTGCCTTGGCGGCAGCCGTTTGCAGCGTCAACGAGTCTCCCACGTCGAGCGTGCGCCGGCCGATCGACTCAAAATGCAGATCGGCACCTTCCCCCATAGGGACGGCCGAGAGGTCGATGCCCTGTTCCGGATCCGTGGCATTGACGGCCACGAGTTGGCTCATGACAGCACGATCGGTACCGCGATGGGGTTGACTGAGTTGCTGGAAGAACTGGTTCCAGGTGGTTTCAGGCGACATGGGCGAAAGAACGTTGGCGAAGTGAACGCTCGGAAATCCGGAGATCAAACGGATGTCGGCATTCCGAATCGGTGCGAGTTCGTTCTTGATCACGGCACTCTGGCGAATCGCCAAAGTTGCGGGATCGCTGACGTCGATCTGATAGCTGGGTGCCCAGGCCACGCCTCGGGTCAAGGACCAAATCACAATCGATATGGGTTTCTTCTGTTCGGGCGACACGTCCAAGAGCATCACCGGTCGCTCGCAGGATACCACCTGAATCCCGCCCGGAACTTCGACGGCGGCAATCGTCGATCGATCGAAGAACGTCAAGCCGCCGGCGGTCTCCAGGGCAAGCATCGACGCTGTCAGGCTGCCGGGATAGGCCATTCCAACGGTGAGTCGCCGCCGGTACTCGGAAGACTCGTAGTCGTGTTTCGAAGGCTTCTGGCCGGAAGGACCGACGACCTTTCCGGAAACCGGTTCGAGATGAGGTTCCTTGAACCGAACGACCACCTCACGTCCAGCCAGATCCTGCTGGAAGTCGGTCGGGAACGCTTCCGAGAACGCCAGATCGACCGAACGGCGAGTTATCCGAACGGTCACGTTCGTGCTGCTCTCGACCCAGAATGTGCCGTGAACCGCGTCGGGAAGGTTCTCGATTCGGTAAGTGCCCCCTTCGGAAACCTCTCCTGCATATTCAACGCAGGCCAGACCGTTCTTGAACAACGCCAGCGAGTTCAAGGACAAGTCGAGCGACCTCTCCTCAGCCGCAGCCGATGATACGATCAACAAACCCAACGCGCAAATGCCGATTCGCAACATAGTTCTTACCTCCCACCACAGGCACGCCAACAGGATGACTTGACACACCAGCCGTTCGAGCATCGATCTCACTTCGAGCCCGTCGACTCCGTAGAACGACCTTCTGCGATCAGTCTACCGCCCTGTGCAAAAACACGCTATTGAGAGGAAGAAGATTCGGAACAAGAACGGAACAAACAACCCCCAAGAGGGGACCGAACGCGTCTGGATTCACTGATGCCTGTCAACTACCACGGCTTCCTGCCGACAAAAACGTAATAGGGCATCCGCAGCAGCGGGAAGTAGGGCACCTTCCCGCGATACTCCCGAAATTGCACCGGCTCGAAGCGGCGGTGCAGGAAAGGCACGTGGTCGGTCGACGGGTAGACGTTGTCGGCGGCGAACCAGACGGGCCAGAAGGAACGCGTGAGCCATCCGTGACGCATGAATCCCTCCGGAGGATGCTTGCGCGACACGTAGAAATCGACGACGCCGATCGTGCCGCCCGGCTTGAGCATGGCATAGGCGTTCTCGACGGCCGCGAACCAGTCGGGGATCATGGTGAGCGAGTAGGAGAAGGTCACCACGTCGGCCGCCCCCTCGGCAGGCCGCCACGTCGTGGCGTCGGCCTCCACCGCTTCGGCATTGGTCCATCCGCGAGCCTGGAACCGCTCGGAGGCAACCTTCAGCAGCGACGTGGCCAGATCCACCACGTAGGCCTTCTTGAGATGGCGGATGCTCTCCCCAAGGTTCTCGAGGTTGGCCCCGGTGCCGCCCCCCATGTCGGCCCAGATCCCGTCGTCGGGTACGTCGAGCAACTGCCAGAGTTCTTCACGCCCTTTCAGCAGGCGTTTGCGGAAGGCATCGTAGGCCTCCGCCTGCCCTCCGTAAAAGCTCTCCATCCGCGAAGCGTGATCCTTTCCGCGGATCGGCTTCATGGTGAGGTGATAGAGAACCTTGAGATCGGAGAGAAAGCCCATATCTGGCAGCCCGTTGAAAAAGCAAGTTGAGCGAACAGGAACGCATCTCAACGGGCTGCTAGACGGCCAGTTCGGCAATGTAGAAGCTGCCGTAGGTGTGGACGCGGCATTTCCGGTGCAAGTCCTCGGCCAGGTCCTGCTCGTAGCGAAGCAGATCTTGGAGCGGCCGCACCATGCCGCCGACCATGACCCTGACCCGATCGAGGAAGTCGGTTCTCAGCCCGCCACTGCGCCAGATCAACCGCGTTTCCGGGGCGGCCTTGTCGATGATCGCCTGCCACTCGGCTTCGAGGTGCTCGAAGTACTTGTCGCTCAGCCAATCCATGTGGTCGAGCAGCACGTAGCGGGAGATCTGGCCGTCGTAGCCTTCCAGGAAGCCCTGGACGGTATCGGTGTGTGTGGTCACGTTGTCGACCAGGCCGCCCTGGAGTTTGTCGAAATTCTCGGCCTTCAGGTATTCGGGACAGCACTCCGGGGTGTACTCGCCGTTGATGTAGACTCTCCAGAAGTAGTTGTCGCTGATGGGCAGCCGCGAGAAAACCGTATCGACGCAATCCTTGGCGAAGGTGGCGATGCCGCCGTCGTGCTGCGATTCCACCTGGACCCGCTGCGCCTTGGGGACGCCCACCATCGAGAGCGTGGAATCGCGGTTCATCAGAAATCGCATCGGTTTCGACCAGAACCGGTCGCGTATGTGCGTCTCGTAGATCTCGCGTTGTTCCTCCACCGTTTCGGCGGCAAGCACCTGGTCGATCCACGGGCGCACCCTGGCGACGCGGTCGATGTAGATGTTCATCATCCGCGCCAGCGACCCGCAGGTGCCGCGAAAGAAGAACGTTCGCCGCTTGCTGCAGAAGAACTTGATCTTCTTGTCCCAATACCCTCGCGACCAGGGCGAAAGCGAGTCGCGCAGGCGATCGCGATAGACTCGCCGTCCGTTGGGCAGACGACCGCGGCCGAACATCTGAAAGAAGGTGTCGTAGTCGAGATTGCGGATCGCCGACTGCTTGAGTTCGAGCAGGGCATTCTGCCGCGGATTCATGTCGACGGCGTGAACGTGTTTGGCACCGGCCAGGGCGTAGTCGAGGGCGTTGCAGCCGGCCGACGTGATCACCAGAACCGTGTCGTCCGGACCGATCCGGAGCGCCACCCGATCGAGTCGCGGGTCTTCCCAGCACGTGTTGTATACGAGGTTGTGGCGATGCACGAGGTTGAAGACTCGGCCGCTAACCCAATCTGTCATCGACATCATCAAGATTCCCGTGAGAAGAAACAGCGGGCTGCCCCGGTAGCGAACGGGCGGCCCGCAGACGCTGCCTCCGGAGCCTTGCCCAACGGCTTCGGGGCACCGCAACGCGCCGCCCGCAAATGGCGAGCTTCCCTCGTTGGAATGGGATATTTCCCGAAACAAGTCAATATACGCGAATCGGAGATCAACACAAGTCGCCGACAGGCGGCCGATCGGACCTCGAGCGGCTTTCTTCTCTACGCACCGAGAGTCGCCTGCTGATCGTGCCGGGCGCCAAGTTGGGCCGAAACGCCAGTGCTGGCCCCGGGTTACGCATCGCCCTGGGGGCCTGCCGTGCGGAGCCGCTTTCTGGGGGATCGGCCGTGGATACGAATCGCACAATGCCGAGAACAACTGACACAAATAGGGGTTGCGGTCGCAAGGCAGGAATACGCTCTTGCTGTTTTCCGGGGGGGGCGCTACAATCCGCCCCGCCATGTTTGCATCTCGAAAGATAATCGCACTGACGGTGCTGGCAATGCTGGCACTCTCGCTACGCCTCGGCGTCGTGGCGGCGCTCTGGTCGAACCACGCTGCGCCCGTCTCCTACGAGCACGGCCGGATTGCCCAAAACCTCCTGAACGGCGAAGGCTTCTCCATCGAGTTCCTTGGTGCTCCGTCGCGGCCCACGTCGCAGCAAGCACCGTTCTATCCTTTCTTTCTGGCTGGAGTTTTCGCGTTCTTCGGCGTCGAGTCCGCCGGGGCGATCCTCGTCGTTCAGTTGATTCAGTGTCTGGCCGGCACTGCCCTGGTTCTCGCCGTCGCCTGGCTGGCATGGTCGCTGCTGCCCGAGAGTCCCGCCACCGGTTGGCTGGCCGGAATCGGTGCGGCCGTCTATCCCACCCACCTGTACATGGTGACCCATTTGCAGGTGGCGCTCTGGGCGGCTCTGGCACTCACGCTGCTTCTGGGCGTCGTCGCATCGCCGCGGTTCCGCGGCACGTGGCGAGGGGCGATTCTGGCCGGCGTCCTTGCTGGTTTGCTTTTGCTCATTGAACCGATCCTGGCGCTGGCACTCCCCTTGTGCGCTGTTGCGTTCCTGATCAATGACATAGGCGACGCCAGACGGCGATTGTATCGCCCCAACGCTTCTCCGCACTGGCCAGGCGCCTTGGCACGTGCGGCCGCCATGGCATTGGTCGCCGCGATCATCATTACGCCGTGGGTCGCCCGCAACTGGCGGGTTCACGGGCAGTTCGTCTTCGTCAAGTCGACCTTCGGCTATGCCTTCTGGCAAGGAAACAATCCGAGCAGTTGGGGGACCGACAAGATCCCCAAGGCCGGCGTCGAAACGCTGCGGTTGGCCCACGACGGCACTCTGGCGGGAATGAACCGCGCCTTGTGGGAGGCTCGGCATGAAACCGTGTACATCGACGATGTGTTGCTTCGGCCCAACGGCTATCGCGAGTTAGCGGGGCTCAGCGAGGTTGAACGCTGCCGGGTGCTCGGCCGCAAGGCGGCCCAATTCGTTCGGGAAAACCCGCAACGTTACGGCCGGCTGTGCCTGAACCGATTACGCTACTTCCTGCTCTTCGACGAGACGAATCCGAAGGCGGCCAATCGGCTCTACCGCCTGGCAACGGTTGCCTGGCTCGTTCCGGCCTTCGTGGGTTTCCTCGTTACGCTGCGCCACTGGCGGCGGCTCTGGCCAACCTACGCGGTGTTTGCGGTGGTAACCCTGTTTCACGTGCTGGTGATCACGTCGGTTCGGTTCCGTATACCCATTGAGCCGCTATCGTTCGTCTGGGCGGCCGGTGCGCTCGCACCGCTGGCATATCACTTCGTGCCTCAGCCCCGTCTGCGGATCTATCGCCCGGGCGAGCGGCGCGACGACGGCCCGTCGGATCGCCACACACTCCAGGGCCCCCACTGGAAACGACGCGCTGCCTGACCGCGCCCGGGCATGGAACGGCTGTTGCCGAAAGGCAACGAACGCCTGTTCTTCTCCGTTGCACCACGAAAACCGCCAGAGGCGCCGTAAGTCCTTTAGGAGTAACCGGTTGTGGCGGCTGTCGACGGCCACGGAATCCGGCACAGCGGGGTTCGGTATCAGGATTGCTGGTAAGGGATGCGGTGGCCGCCGAAACGCGGCTCGATTCCCCGTGCTGAACTCTCCGTGATTGGCATCCTGCAATGCACGCACGCGAACTGGCCGAACTGGCGGCCCTGGTTTCGGCCCATGGACCCGTCTTCATTCGTTCCGGACTGCCGATCCCCGAGCGGAACATCGAAGCCTATTGGGTGGCGTCGAAATCCCGGCTCGACCGGTGGGGCAGAACGCTCAAACAGATCTCCGCTCGCGCGGCCGAACAGGGACGGTTGTCAACGGCGGCTCAGGAGACGCTCGTTCGGGGCGTCGTCGAGGAGATTTTCACCGGCGAGATCCTGACGCGAGTGTGGGCGGCCGTTGCCTGCGCCCACGATCGCCGGCTCAGCGCCGATCTGGCCGAACCGATCGCACGCGGCGTGCTGATCGCCCATCTCGAAGCCCGCCATCGCGTGCTCACCTTGCTGCTGCAAGGGTCTGCCGTCTCGCCCGATCTGGGCGTCAAGCTGAACCGGCTGCGGCGCCACACCGAGCGCTGGACCGATATGTTCGTGGGTTACCTGACGGGTCTGGAGGACGTGGCCGAGTTCGCCGTCAATCCGGAGCGAGCACGCGACTTTGCGGAAGACCTTCGCTTTCAAGCCAAGATGCCCGGCGGGCGGCACGCCTGGCCCCTCATCCAGGCCTCGCTTCGTTCGGCCCTCGACAAAGGCCTCACCACCGCCAGTCCCAACGGCGACCTGAATGCCCGCATCGCTCAGAGCATCCTCAGTTGCTTCCAGCCGGAACTCTTCGACGGGACGGGCCAGTTCCGCACGCTCTGGCTGGACCGCCTGACCAACACGGCCGACGATGCCCAGGGAATGCTCGAAGAACTGACTGCGGACTATGAACCGTCGCACCCTCACTCCGGGCAGGTGTCCGGGGCGCGGTTTCGCCGCTTCGGCGGTTGACAGGCGGAGGCAGGCGGACGAAAAGAACCTGCCTCACAATCTCCCGTGTTTCTCCCGCAGGCGTTGACTCTCGGTCTCGAGGATCCGCCGTTCTTTGCGGGTGAGGCTGTCTCTTCCCTGGCGATGGAGCTTGCTGAGGATGCGATCCACTTCCCCGTCCAAGGCCGCGTCACTCCGGTCAACCGCCTCATCGTCCGGGTGATGCACTCTGAGACGTGGCCGTCGCTGGAACAGCTTTCCGGACGCGAATCCGTCGGTGAGACGGGCAAAATTCCATCCCAGCCTCCAATAGAGGAATGCAAAGGCCGAGCCGGCCAGATGGGCCTGGTAGGCGATCTGTTCGGCCTGGGTCGACGCCCCGTACAGGTCGCTGGCGACGACAATGACTCCCAAAACCCAGGCGGGCATCGGGATGACCATCATGAACAGCACGGTGACTCGGGGGTAGTTCAGGGCGAAAAGGACGATGACGCCGACGACCGCCCCGGAGGCGCCTACGACGGGAACTGTGGGGCCGGCGCCGACAAGCAACTCGAAAGCCGCCCACACGACCCCGGCAACCACGATCATGGCCAGGTAGATTCTGAGGAACTCCCGCTGGCCATAACGCTGCTCCACGGCCCGGCCCAGAAAGAACAGGCCGATCATATTGCCGAAGATGTGGACGAGCGACGCGTGGCAGAATCCGTAGGTCAGGAATCGCCACCAGAGCCAAGGCTTGACCAGATCGCCGGCGTTCAGTCCGAGCCAATCATTCACTGGGTGGCTCACGATCCGCACGAACCCCCCGCCATACTCTTCGTAAGACTCCTTGGCAAAGAGTGCGCTGGCCAGGAAGACCACAAGATTGATGACGATAAGCCAGCCGATCACCGTGCCCGGCTTACGGATGCTGAAGCCGGTCGGCTCTTCGCGGTAGTATTCTCGATCGTAGATGCCCATGCGCAATTGTAGGTGAGTTGCTGGCCCGTGGGGCCATATTCTAGGGGGGAGCAACACCGACACTTGATTGTTGCCAGCCCCCATTCTGACCGAGGCGCCTACTCAAGCCTAGGCCATTTTGGGCAATGGGGGGCCGGAACCTGGAGCGTAGTCCGACAGAGGGGTGTTGTTCGGTTTTCAAAGATCGAAGGCACTAGTTGGACGGCGCCGCTTCGGGCAGTGCCGATGTACGCGAGTCCCAGCAGAGCGTTCGTTTAACCCGCTGCCGCAGGCGAGGTCGTTCACCAACTACCGGCCGCTTTAGGATGGTCGGCTATCCTCGCCTGCGGCAGCGGGTTAAACTCACATTCCGCTACCTGATGTTTTTCCAAAAGGGGGGTTGCGCCCTTCGTCGAAGTCCGTCATTTTACAGGCATGAATGGAACAACCTGGTATGGAAATC
>JAAYAY010000223.1 GCA_012719125.1 Planctomycetaceae bacterium
ACGCTGGTGATACTTCCACATTAAAGGAACAGAAGAGAAGAGGCACCGGTACTCTGAACTGACAGGAGACGTTGCCTCACCCATAACCCAAGCACTTGGAGTGTCTGTCAAACTGGAGCCACCTCAGAGAGCCCTCGTTGCTGGTCGATCCCTACCAGAAGCCGAAGCCCGGGCAGCGTATCTTCGTCATTGGCTACCCCCTTGGGTATGGAAAAACCTTTTCCGATGGATTGGTCAGCGCTACCCCGAAGCAAGGCGAGATTCAGGAAGTCCAGATTACCGCCCCAATGTCGCCTGGAAGCAGCGGTAGCCCTGTGCTCGACGAGGAGAGTCGGGTTATCGGTGTCGCTTGTAGTTCTGTGAGCGAAGGACAGAACTTGAACTTCGCTATCAGTGCGGAAGCTTTGACTGAGTTTCTGGCGCAACCGAAGAATCATCGCCCCTTGCCGGCGGCCGGCTACTACATTCCTTTGCGGTTCATCATGCGGTGGGCGATCGATATCGTGTTGACATCCTTGCTGGTCGCCCTGATCGGCTGCGTTGTCGTGCGGGCTATCCTCGATCTGGTGAAGCTCTGCCGTGGTCTTCCTTGGTTCTGTCGAAGCGTCTGGCGGGTTGTGAAACCACCGTTTCCGCGAAACCTTGAGCTACCCGGTTTGAATATGTCCCGATTGTGCCGGCACATCTTTCCCCGGTTTGCCCGCGGCAAGCGGGGAAGTGGCCACCGTCTGCATTGTCCGCATGGAGGGCAGGTGCCGCCGCGCCGGCTGCCTATCGTACAATGAGAGGCGTCACCCGTATTACAGAAGGGAAAAGGTCATGAAGAGACTCGTGATTACGGCAATCATCTTGTTTGCCTGTGCGAAAACAGCGATTGCAGCAGAGGGTGTTGTTGTACTCAACAAGAGTGGGACCGACTACTTCCTCGTTGAAACGATCTCGGGTTATTCGCTGCTGGAATGGTACGGCGGATACGACCCCGCCGCTGGCGATAAGATCGTCGGGAAAATCGAATCGTACGGCTTTCACGACGTATACGACATTTCCGTCCGCAGGGAATTGCGAGTGTGGGTGGAAGACTTCTGGTTATCAAAGGAAGACGCGATCAGGAAGTATTACGAGATGAGTAGGTAACAGCGATTGCTGTTTCCCTTTTCTGTCCTATAAGGGGCTGGGGGGCAAATGTGGCATTCCGTGATTCCGGCCAGCCCCCTCACCCGTTCAGATACCGCTGAACCGTGCGTCTGGTGACTCCGAGGGCCTGGGCGATCTCCGAGTCCTTCAGCCCTTGCTGACGAAGAGCGCCGGCGCGGCTTGGGTCCTTCTTCGTGGTGCCCTGCTTCCGGCCCTTGTACTTGCCCTGGGTCTTCGCCACGGCGATTCCTGCGGCTTGCCGCTCTCGCCTGGTCTGTTGCTCCATCTCGGCAACGGCGAAGAGGACGGCGGCAATCATCTTGCCTGCCGGTCCAGCAAAGTCGAGTTGTTGGGTGACACTGACCAGCCGGACCCCGCGAGACAGCCAATCACAAAGGGTGTCAATCCCGTCGCGCAGCGATCGGGACAGGCGGTCAAGCTTCCAAACGACAACCGTCTTGACCTCTCCGGCGAAGACGGCGGCTTGGAGTCGGCCGAAGTCGGGGCGGTCCAGGTTATCGCCTGTCTCCCGATCGATGAACCATGCGACCGATACGGGGTCGATCCCGTTTCCTATCAACCAGCGCTCTATCTCGGTCCGTTGCCCCGCCTCATTCTGGCCTACCGTCGAGACTCGAATGTAAACTACCGTCTTCATGGGTGCCGCTCCAAAGGGTGCTTTTGCCTGTGCTATTTGAAGTATACCCTATAATTCACTCTAGGGTGGATGTAATCAAGGGCGACTTATGCTGATATTTCGCATGACAGCCGGCACAATCGGTAGAACCGTATCCGGCTCGTGGGTGGTGCGATCCTCGGGCCCTTTTTGTCACACCCTGGGAGCGCGCGACTGCGCCGGCTGGGCGTGCCGTGGGCAAAGCCGGCGTTCTCACCCTCGGGTCAATAAGAGGGGCTTGGCGCAAAAAGAAACGGGATGAACAAGTCACCCCGTTTGAGAGAACCGAAGGGCCGTTGCCCTCAGTTGTCACTTGGCAGGAAAGGGCCGGCCCATCTGGTATCGTGGCTATCGCCGATCTCTCCCCATCCCTCTTGGGCGGCCAGGTGGGAGAAGCGAGCCGTCAAGGGGAATATCGTTGTCTTGGCGTTCTCGGTGCGCTCGGGGAACGCCTTGCCGTATGCTTCCTCGAACGCCTGGCTTGAATGATCCCACCTCGCGCGTTCCACCGGGTCGGAGGGATAGTAGTTGTGATAGAACCAGTCGATCACCTCCGGTAGTTCGTCTTCGCGCGGAAGTCCTTCTTCCCCGAAAAACTCCCTTGCCTCGTCCAGCGCAATAATGAGGTTCGATGCGACTTCAAAGGCTTCTCTGTCGTGGTGTACCTTGCTCATGGTGCGTTACTCCGAAGAAGTTCGTGAGAAGAGATGGGCTCTCATTGAAACCTATCATGATTACGTTGACTGGCAAGCGTTGCTCGATACGTAATTTCTGGATTCGTGGAAGCGCGTATGATACGTTCATGCTATCCCCTGTAATTATACCACAAGCGCCGAATCCCCCTTGCACGAGACAGAGGGAAGGTAGTGGTTGGCCAAGGTAGGAGTGTCTGAAGTTCAAGCGAGTGGGGAGGGCATGGGGTAAACGATCACGCGAGGCGCAGGGGGGCCCCCACTCTCCGAAAGTTTGCCCGGCCCCCGGCCCCGGTTTTCGCGAGCCTGGACGAGGTAGCCCCCCGCCTCCCGCTCTCAAGATTCGGCCGAATCTCAGGGGGCCCCTGCCGTCCTGTTTTCCCAGAGGGGGCCCAAGGTGAGCGCAGGGGGCCATGGGCACCGAGGCAGCACAGTAGTGCAACGATCTCCCTACTCTCACCTTCTGGCCAACCACCGAGAGAAGACAGCGCTGACACTGCCGATAGAAACACCCCTAATAAGTCAGGTTGACAAGCAAGTGATCTCGGCTCATATTTGGAACAAACTATTCAAGACTTGGGGTGCCGAAATGCAGAAGAACGAGATTGAGAAATGGCGGGCATGGAAGAAAGAACATCCTGACTTCCCGCTCACAGTCGCCCCGTGCGGGCAGTGGCAAAAGAAGGTTCGTGGTCGGACATACTACTTCGGATCTCTGGCCGATCCCGCAGCAGCATTAACCCGCTGGCGTGCCGAAAAGGATTTCCTCCTGTCCAGTCTGACGCCACCGGAACGTATGGACGGCCAGGAGATACGCAGCCAAGCCGTTTCTCTGGAACAAGTAGCAGAGAGGCTACTGGCATTGTGTGGCAAGGCTGATATCATCTTCGCGCGATGCAAAAGGGTTATGGATGGACCACATTTGTATACGGTAGAGGAAGCCGCTGAGGTGCTGGGTATTACGCGAAGGCAGGTCATATCTCTTCTGACGCGTGGTGAGCTTCCGTGGATCAATGTCAGCAAGGACAAGCAGACCAGCAAGCCGCGCAAACGAATCAGCGAGGCGGACCTAAACAGGTTCATTGAAATGCGCCGAGTCGAACCGCCTCCGAAACCACTCAGGTGGCGACGAAGGCAACTCCCTCCGCGGGAATCGGGCTGAATCGGCGAGCGGCCGTTCTCCGCACCGAAGCGGTACGCTTGAGTTTCTGGGCTTGCGGTGCGATTGAAACGGTTCTTTCGGGCGTGCTGCGCGACTCCTCCCCTTTTGGCCGGCCGTTCCCTGTTTTCTCCCTTGACGGCTCTTGCAGGTGGATCACGCTGGAAGATAGTTCCTACGCACCTTACAGATAGGCGGGTAGCTCCCGCCGTTATCGGCCGATGGGTGGTTGACGCCTTTCAGCCCCCATCCGCCGGTAGTTTGGTCTTGAACATGAAAGGCGATCTGATGGAACGGTTATCATCTTCGGATTGGCTTATTCTCCGGCCGGCTCTCTCCCATCTGGCCGACGATCTCCGCAGTGAGTTGGACTTGATCGCGCATCTTGACGCGATGTGCACGGACAAGCCGGCGGAGGTTCCGGAGGCGGATACCGGGAGAACAGTAGCCGACGTGTACCCGGACGGGAGAATCCCGTCTCCGTCTGCGCGGGCTGTCGAGTCCCTTGAGCCGATTAACCCCATCGTGTTCAAAGTATTCCGCGAGGTTGACGAGAAGCTGCGGAAACTGAAACTGACGAACGAGGCGGACTGGATTCTGGAAAGATACCGCAGTGGAGATACAGCCGGGGCGCTCGAATACGTGGAGGCGTTGCGGGGTGACTTGACACCGGAAGGCAGTGAGAACGACACGCGGGCGGGTAACGGCGATAACAGCGTGGAGTCACGTCCCAAGGGCGTTTCTCTTCAGGATGCAGCCGCTTGCCTGGAAAAGGATAACCCAGACGAACAAAAGGTGATGGTCCGACAATGGCAGAACAGCCGGGCCCACAAGCTACCGGAGTCAATCGGGAAAGATCCCGAAAACAGAAGCCGAAAGCTCTACGAAGTCGCTGCGCTTTTGGCGTTTCTGAAAGAATTCTGCGGAGAAAGTGAAATCACGGACAATGGTATAGAAGCCCATTTTCGTAGGCGTTCGCGCCACACTTCTCCCCGCTGACAGTAGCGCAGCAACTCCTGCTGCAAGCTGCTGCGCCATCTGCGCTCTCTGCGCTGCCTCATACTTGAGTCTTGGATTTGGTGTTTCGTTCCTCCAACTCTGAGGCTCGCTATGCAGGCGTTCATTTTGGAAATTCTCAGCGGTCGCGAATGGAGGCGCGGCGGTCGCATCTTCTGGACTTCCGAGACAGCGCAACGGGAATCTCGGCGGCTCATTTCTGCCGGCAAGGCTGTCGCCGTCCGCGTTCTTACTGCGGAGGTTGACCTACAGCCCGTCGCCTCTTTTCCGGTGAACCCAGAAGTTGTGGGGGTTGGCCAATGAAAGGAATCTACCGTGACGAACAACATGAGTCGCCAATCCCACGGCTGGCGCTCCGGCCACGAGAGACGGCGGTCGCTCTCGGAATGTCTGAGAAGACCATCTGGACTTTGACCAAGGAAGGAAGATTACCGGCAATCAAAGTCGGAACGAGGGTGTTGTACCCTATCCATCTTCTGCGTCAGTGGATGGATGAGCAAGCCCAACAAGCCGGGGAAAGTGAGGTGGGTAGTTGACTCCGACACAACAAGAGGCTGATAGACTTGATCGGCTAGGATATGCACCCTTGCCGCTACGGCCACGCGACAAGCCGCCGAAGCATCACGGCTGGCAGAAGCGGTCATTCAGCCGAAGCGATTTCGAGCCGGACGACAACGTTGGTCTTAAACTTGGCGACCCATCCGGCGGGCTCGTGGTCGTCGATTTGGACGATCCGATTGCGCTCGAATTAGCTCCGCAATTCCTGCCGGCTACCGGCGTGGTCATTGGGCGACCGTCTGCGCTAAGCAGCCATAGGGTCTACATCTGCCACGGTCTGAAGACGAGACGATGGAAACTGCCTGGTCACGGCTCGATTGTCGAGTTGCTTTCGACCGGAACCCAGGTTGTTGTGGGCCCAAGCGTTCACCCTTCCGGCGAAAAGTACGATACCTTCCGCGGTTCACCGGCAGAGGTTGACGCCGTAACGCTCCTTGCCGCGGTTGAGGCGCTCTACCAGGCGGTTGCCAAACGGCTCGGGGCAGAGCCAGCGAAGCAACAGCCACTAGACTCTGGCCCACTTCCACCCGTCGAGCCGGTGACGCAGGAAACTCCAGCGAATTCTCCCGCGCCTCCGCGGCCGTGGGAGCGTTTAGACGATGCCGGCAGCGCTGCGCAGCCGATGGAGGTAGGCCAGATTGTAGGCCTGTCTGGGAGGCCCGTCGATCTGGAACGGCGGATACGGCGAGCTACCGCATACGTCGACAGTTACCCGCCTGCGATCTCGGGGCAGGGTGGGCATTCGACAACGCTGTTCCTCACGCAAGTTCTAACTCACCGATTCCGGCTGCTTGAAGGCACAGTGCTGCAACTTCTGCAAGGCTACAACGAGCGCTGCCAGCCGCCTTGGAGCCAAAAGGAACTGCTTCACAAGATCCGCCAAGCCCACGAACACCCGGCCGACAAGGCGGCTGAATGGCAAGCGGAAGAGGCAGCCGAACTCGCCGCAGAGGAAGCCGCGCTGGCAAACGGGGCGGAATCCGCTCGCAACCTGCTGGCGGAGTTCCATCGGAGGCAAACCTATTCGCTCCTTTTGCCGGCGAGTGCGGCGGCGCTCGGATCGGCAGCCGGCGAACCGCAACCGTCGATCGTGCGCGCCTCGGATTGGCTCACGCAAGAGCCCCCGCCCGTCGATTCCATCATTCCGAAATTACTCGATCGCGGTGACAAGTTTTTCATCGTCGGGCAGAGCAAGCTAGGCAAGAGTTTTTTCGCCCTAGTGCTAGCGATCTGCCTTGCAGCGGGCAAGGAGTTTCTGGGCTGGAAGCCCAAGAGGGCCCATCGTGTTCTCGTGGTTCAATTTGAGTTGAAGCCAGCACACTACTGGCGACGGGTTCGACGGGTCGCTTCGGCTCTCGGGGTTGCCTCGGCTGACATTGGGGACAGGCTCGATATCCTGAACCTTCGCGGGAAGGCGTCGCAACTCGACAGTATCCGGCACGAAGACTACGACGTTGAACTGTGGGACCCGCTGTTTAAGTTAGCCGACCGGGCCGGCGCTGACGAGAACAAGTCGCAGGATATGGCGCGATTACTGGCGGGGCTTGATGCGATTTGCGAGCGCGGCCCGGCTGTGGTAATCATCCATCACGGAACCAAGGGCCGGCTTGGCGACAAGCAAGCAATCGACCGTGCCAGCGGCTCCGGCGTTATTGCCAGGGACTTCGACGGGATGTTTACACTCGCCCCTCATGCCGACAGCCCCGGTAATTGGCTTGTGCTCGAATCGGTCTTGCGAAACTACCGCAGCCCCGAGGCGAAGACCCTGGAATTCCAAGGCTGCTCGTTCACCGTCCGCGACGACGTGCCCCCCGAGGCTGAGACTTCGGACTCGGCGCGACGTGCCAAGCAAGCCGGTCCTGGTGTCGAGGAATTGTCGGCCAAGGTGAGGGGGTGGATTCCGGGGCCTGGGCCGGAGGAGGTGACACCCCTGATCGACCGAATACAGGCGGAGTTGCACGTCGGCGTTGGGAAAGCGAAAGGCGTCATCCGGCATCTCGAAAAGCTCGGCTACACCCGAAGCAAGACTTCCGAGTTTCCTGCGAAGTCGATTATCACCCCGCCAGCCGGCCCCCTCGTCCAGGGGAACCTGAGTTTCCTGCTACAGACTGGACAGACTGGACAGACTGAATAACTTCCAGTCTGGACGGTCTGGGCAGTTGTCTCTGCCAGACCAGACGGTATGGCCCTTACTACGTAAGGGGCCATCCGCTCTGGCGCTCCCATCTGGTCTGGCAGACGAGACAACCCCGCGCGAGAAGCAATAAAAACTCAATAACGTGACACAATCATAAGGTTATCAATGACACATAAGACATCAATTGCCAATAACACATTAACCCGTGTCCCGCCTGCCCTCGGTCGGCAGCCCGACGGTTCCGAAGCCGTGGCGATCGTCTGGGAGGTGGACGGCGATGGCACCCCATGGCCGGCCGGCGTCGTACTCGTTGACGGCGAGCGCGTCTACCTCGAAGCCGGCGGCCGTCGGCGGCAGATTGCCCGGTGCGATCTCGAAGCCTGGGGCCTACCGGCTCCGTCGTCCAACTGACCTGTCCTGTTTTTGGAGAACCCCTATGCGAAGCATCAAGAGATTCCTGCGGAGCAACGAAGCCGTTGCGAAAGTCGTTGCCGTCGAAATGTTGGAAACCGCGGTAGGCGGCTGGGCGCTATGCGTCGAGTTAGCCGTGGACGGCGGGAAGCGGATCGGCGACCACTTCGACCTCTCGGACGTACCCAATCGGCGATCGGCGGACGAGAGCCGGCGCTTTTGTGAGTTTGAGGCGGCAACCTTGGAGTCGGACGGAGACGGCTACCTTGGCCGGCAAGTGGTCCTTGTGCGGGACTCGGCCGGCGACGTCTGCGGCTACCGGCCTTTGCCAGTCGTTCCGGAAAGCGACGTCGACCCGCCGGGCAGTTTCGAGCGTTTCGAGTTTACTCCGGCGGCGGAAGCTGAGGAGGTGATGCCGTGACCCATCGTCTTGACGAATCGTCGGCTAACCGGCTTTGGTTGGCCATGGTGGTGGGGGCTCGATTCCTCGATCCGAACGAGAACCTGCGGCTCGACCTGGTGGGACAGGAAGACAGCCGGCGGGAGGCGGTCGAAATCACCATGGATGCGCAGGGCCCGTTTTGGGAGTGGGTCTTCGGATCTCTGGACCCGGCTACGGTCGGTGTCGCGCTTGCCGGGATGCCGGTTACGGCCGTGTTCGATCGGCAAGGCGATCTCGCGGCCCTTCTCCCGCCTGAGCCGGGTGCCGAGTGGGGCGAGGTCGTCTACCGGCTTCGCGACCCTGAGCCATTCGCAGGCCCTCCCCCCCCTGGCCTACCCACTGAGAGGCCCCAGGATGCCCTAGGATGCGTTCCAAGGGATGGGGTGGTATGATTTGACGTTGAACCGCTCGAACGCAAGGACGGGGCAATCTGGGGGCTCTGGGAGGATTTGGCAAGGTACATCCCTCGTTAGAGTGGTTTTGAGGCAATGACGGCTATCCGGGACGGGGGGATAAGTACCTCCCTTCCCGCCCAAGCCGGCGCGAATAGACACCTGCCAACTGGCATTAAGTTGAGAGATAATTACCACTTGCGTTAGAAAGTGCCGTCCCCTCGTGTGTGCGCATGCGCGAGGGCGTTCGTTTGACCTGAAGAGAGGCTTTGAGAATGGCAAGCATTTCGACTGACAAGCGGGGCAATCGGTCCGTTCAATTCACTGACGTGGATGGAAGACGGAGAATCCTCTATCTCGGAAAGACACCTCGCCGGACGGTTGAAAACATCAAGGTGCGCATTGAGCATATCGTTTCCAGTTCAAAGGCCGGCTATGCCCTGGACGGGCCGACAGCCGAATGGATTGCATCCATCGGGGATGAACTTGCAGACAAGCTTGCCAATCTGGGGATCATTCCGAAACGAGAACGGGCAATGCTGGGGGGCTTTCTGGGTGACTACATCGACAACCGAATTGACATCAAACCGGCAAGCCGGGTGATTCTTCGGCACGTCAAGCGAGACTTGGAGGAATACTTCGGCGCTAGCCGGCTTGTGCGAACGATTACGGTTGCTGAGGCCGAGGCTTTTCGCATGTTCCTGATCGGGGAAAAGAAGCTGGCCCCGTCGACCATCGCTAAGCGGTTGCAGCGGACTCGGCAGATGTTCGCAGCGATGAAGCGCCGGCGGCTGATTGAAGAGAACCCGTTCACGGACGTGAAGCACGGGGAAGGTGACGTGACCGGCAAACAGCGGTTCATCGGTCGGGGCGACACGAGCAAGCTGATTGACGCGGCCCCGGACTGGGTTTGGCGGGCCATCATAGCCCTTGCCCGGTACGGCGGGCTGCGGTGCCCTTCCGAGGTGCTTTCCCTGAAGCTGGCTGACATCGACTGGGGGAACGCCCGGCTTCGCGTGACCAGCCCGAAGACGGAACACAACCCGGGCGGGGCTTCCCGCGTGATTCCGATATTCCCCGAGTTGCGCCCGTTCCTCGATGAGGTTTGGGAGATGGCAGCCGAGGGCGAAGAGTACGTTATCCCCTCGAAATACCGGACGGCGGCCCTCGGGGCTGATGGATGGCGAAACTGTAACCTCAGAACCCAATTCCTGCGAATCGTTAAACGGGCCGGACTGAAACCCTACCCCCGGCCCTTCCACAACCTGCGGGCAAGCCGAGAGACGGAACTTGCGGCGGCCCATCCGGTGCACGTTGCGGCCGAGTGGCTGGGCAATAGCCCGCGGATTGCCCTGAAACACTACCTCCAAGTGACTGAATCCGACTTCGCAAAGGCGGTAGCAAACGCTGAAAGTGACTTGGAAATTCCGATGCAGTACACAGCCGAAATGGTTCGTAATACCCAGCAAGAGAAACAGGGCGGCTCTCAGGTTCAGAAAACGACAGAGGCCGTAAGTACCCAGAATTGCAGGGACTTACGGCCTCTTACGTTCTCTTGCGGTAAGTCGTTGTTTGGTAACGACTTACGCCAAATGGCGGGGACAGGATTCGAACCTGCGACCTCGAGGTTATGAGCCTCGCGAGCTACCGGGCTGCTCCACCCCGCGATATGGGGACCGCCCGACGTCCAGCGAACGCTGGCCGACCGACGGAAGTCCTTAGTTTAACATGTTTTCGGCCGACGTCGAGCCCTACCTTACAGAAATTCAATCGTCTCATGCAAGCGGCAGTATGGAGATCATCGTTCGGGCCACCGAAGGGGGCCGGCATTGTGTCGCAAAGTGTTATGGTATAAGGACTTTATTGTTGTGGAAATCGGACTTCGCTGGTAGATTGAGGTAAGAGTGGTATAATTCGCGTGGAGTGGCGAGTTCTCGTCTTTTCTTGACCATTGTTGATTCTTTGAGCGGGCTGCCTGGGACCCCCGGCATCGCCAGGACAGAGGAGAGATCACCGTGGCGGCTCCTGAATCCACGAATTCGGCGGGGGGGATCGGTCTTCCGCAGGAGCGTCCACCCACCGCTATTCAGACCGGCCAAACCCACGCGGCCCACACGATGCCCGACGAGGACCGTTCCGTTTTCGCCATTCAACCGGTCAACCGGCCGACTCAAGCCGCCCGAGCCGTCACGCAACCGAAGGTCGCGCAGGAATCGCCTGACGAGCCAGGCGATGGTTCCGCGAATGAGACCCTGGAAGAAATCACCGAGATCGCCCTCAAGAATGCGCCGCCCTGGCTGATCAGCGCCTTGTTTCACACGCTTGTGATGATCGTGCTGGCACTCTTGTTACTGCCCAGAATGCTCAACAACCAGGTCGACCTCGAGGCAACCTTTGCCGATTCGATCGGGGAACAACTTCAGTTCGATTCCCCCATCGCCGGAAACGATCCGGAGAACGTCGAAGAACCGGTTATCACCCCAGACGACCTGCTCATGGTCGAAGACCCCTTCGCCGCGCCGCCGACCGTCGACTTGGATCTGACGTCCGGGCAGCCAATGACAAGCGACGTCACCGCCCCGAACATCGGGGTCGCCCTCAACGGCCGCCAGCCCGGTATGAAGAAAGCGCTTCTGGCGGCCTACGGCGGAAACGCGCTCACCGAGGCGGCTGTGGCGGACGGCCTCAAGTGGCTGGCGAAGAACCAGCAGAAGGACGGCTCCTGGAGCCTGGTCGGTCCGTACGAAGACGGCTCGCGGAACGAGAATCGCGAGGCCGCGACGGCCATGGCCCTGTTGGCTTTCCAGGGGGCCGGGAACACGGCGGATTACGGCGAGTACATGGAGGTCGTGAAGCGAGGTTGGTACTACCTGCTCAAACAGCAGGACGGCGACGGCTGTTTCTTTCGCGAAGGTAATTTCAGCCACCGCTTCTATACCCATGGCCAGGCGACGATCGCCATCTGCGAGCTCTATGCGCTGACGAAGGATCCGGCCCTTCGCTCCTCCTATAAAGAGCCGGCCGAGAAGGCCATCGACTACTGCGTCAGGTCGCAGTCGCCGGTGGGTGGTTGGAAGTATTCGTACCAAATCTCCAGCGACATGTCGGTGACGGGCTGGATTCTGATGGGGCTGCAAAGTGCGCGGATGGCCGGCCTGGAAGTGCCCAAGAAGACGCTCGACAATATCCGCGAGTACCTCGATCGAATGGGCCAGAATGGCGGCAGCCGCTATCCTTACGAGCTCGGCCGCGAGCCAACTCGGGCGATGACCGCCGAGGGGCTTCTGTGTCGCCAGTATCTGGGCTGGAAACGTAATCACCCGCCACTTCTCGAAGGGGTCGAGTGGCTCTTGAAGCCCGAGAACGAGTTGACCTACACGGGTGAGCGCGACGTCTACTACTGGTACTACGCCACCCAGGTGATGCACCACATGGAGGGCGAACCCTGGCAGCAGTGGAATCGCAAGATGTGCCAGGAAGTCCCCAAGGCCCAGGTGAAGGACGGCCGCGAAAAAGGGAGTTGGGACCCCTATAAGCCCGTCGAGGACGAATGGGCCGGCGAAGGGGGGCGGCTCTATGTGACCTGCCTGTCGATCTACATGCTGGAGGTGTATTACCGCCACCTGCCGCTGTATTCAAACCCGTTCATGTACTTGCAGTAGCGGCGCATCCGGCTGTTACTGCGGCTGCGGCGTGGGAATCGCTTCGGGCAGAGCAGGCGGTGTAGGGATGCTCTCCGACGGCATCGGTTCGGGGGAATAAGTCAGAGTTGATTCTTCTTGCGGCGACTGGTCCGAAGCGTAGAGAGGCTCGTAGATGTAGCTGTTGGCACCGGTCCAGGTCTTTCGATGCCCGACCGGCTGTTCCACGGGCGGAGGGCTCGGATTCAGATAGGGCAACACGGGCACCACCTTGCCGCCACCCGGATAGGCGTAACCGGGGCTGCCGGGAAAGGGAACCAGGTACGGGCTCTGGCTCAGGCTCCGCTCGTAGCGGCGTTGACCTCGTCCATGGGCGATGACGGGAACCGGCTGGTAGTAGCCGGGGATCGTGCCGTACCACGACATCAAGTCGTTGACCTGCCGCTGCCGATCGATGGCGTGAAGCCGGGCCTGCTCCGATCGGGCGTAGGCATCCCAGCCCGCCTGCCACGGCGTATAGGTCACCCTGGCCTTGGCGATGGGCTCATGAGCTGAAGCGGCGGTCGCTAGTAGCGCGACCCCGAGGAAGACGATCGATGCACCTATTCTCATCGCAGAAGCTCCCGTGGGCGCTGGGCTCCAACACTCTGATTCCCGTTGGGCTTGCGGGGAACAGACCCCTCTTGCGAAATCGACGCGGATTCCGGGGGCCACCCACAATTATATGCCGCATCCGTACAGTTTTCCGACACGCCCCATAGCGCCCGATTGGATTCTCTGCCCGAAAAGGGGTCAGGACTCTTTGTTTCCGGCAGATCTGTGTTTCTCCCCTACGGAACGTCACACCGATAGGGCAAACAAAGAGTCCTGACCCCTTTTCTTCTAGGCAACCAGGTCGAGAAGGGCGCCCAAGAGGCTGCCCCCTTCAGTTTGGCCGTAGGAGGTCGCAACGGACTGTGACGCTTGGCTTTGTGTAGCGAGTTCGACCCGGGCCTGAGCCTCCATCTGCGTGGCTGCGGCGGCGATGCGTTGGTCCTGGCTGGACGGTGACGCTGGGGCCAGGGCAGCGGTACGCACCTGCTGGGCCTTTTCGATCGTGGCCTCGGGATCGCCTGACACGGGCGAGGTGTCGATTCCTACTTCACCGCCGATCGCGTAACGGCGTCCGTCGGGGCCTTCCTGGTATTCGTAGCTCGGGCCACCCGTGGCATAGGGTCCCGCGGCCGAAAGATGGGCCTGCTCGTGGGCGCGAACCTCCCGATCGCGGTCCTTGAGCTCCGTAACCTGCTGCTGTTCCTCTTCGGTCAAGTCGTCGGTAGAACCCGCCTCGTCGGCTTGTTCTCCCTCGGCAGATCGCTCCCCGCGAACCTGCCGGTCGCGTTCCTCACCGGCCTGCGTTGCATCCGAGTCGCTCCGGGAGGCCGAGTCGGTCGGTTCGGCCTCCCCGGTTCCGCTCGATGCCTGGGGGCCGCCGGCCTCGCTCTGGTTGGCAATGGCCAAGGCCTCGTCGGAGAGTTCCAACTCGTCGACCGGTTGAGCAGCACTGGCTCCCGAGACCCTCGTGCTGCAATCGCAACCCGATTGGCCGCAAACGGCGCACGGACCGCTCGCCGACGTCTGCCGGGAGGCGGCCACGTGCACGGGCGTGGTGGCAAATGCTTGCAGGAGAATGGGTTGGATCATCGCACAGGGATTGGGCAGGACTTCTGAGAATGCCTCTTTATCTTATTCGGCAAATCGGGCGGAAAGCCTTCAAGCCAGTGAAAGATTACCGGTGGTATGGGTTGTGCGGAGTTGCCGATTGCAGGCAAACTGGTGGGCAATCGCCGGGGCGCTGCCGTGAGAAGTCTCCGGGATTCTCACGGCGCGAGCGAAGGAATCAGCCTGTTTCTCGACATAAACGGGTAAGCTGACTTGCAGGAAACATTCCGCTGGGAGCCGCCGTTTTGCCCGACACCTTCAACCATCGCTGGCATCGCAAGGCCCTCATGGGGGAGCAAGCGGCCGTGGAGGCGTTAGCCCAGGCGGCGATCGGGCCGCTCTTCCGCTTCTGCTTCTATCGCCTGGGCGGCAACCGCCACCTGACCGAGGAGGTCGTCCAGGAGACGCTGGTGCGGGCCATCCGCGAATTGGAGAAGTACGAGCCGGTTCGAGCCAAGGGAAACATCTTGGGTTGGCTCACGAGGCTGGCGCGAAACGAGATCCGCCGGGCCTTGGGGCAGGAAGGGGCGGCCGTAAACTTGCAGGCGCTGTGGGACAAGCTCGACGACGATCTCCGCTGTGTCTATTCGCGGATCGAGTCGGAGCCGCTCAGCCGCGCCGTGCTCGATCGCGAAGAGACCCGCGAGATGGTCAATGCCACCATGGCCCAGTTGCCGGCCAAGTATCGCGAAGCCCTGGAGGCGAAATACGTGGCCGGCAAGAGCGTGCGTGATATCGCGGCGGCCCTGCGGATCTCGGAAAAGGCCGTCGAAAGCCAGTTGACGCGGGCCAGAAAGGCCTTTCGAGCAACCTTCACGGCGTTGAACGAAGCCTAGTGGGTCCCACCTGCCGGGTGGGACTTGTGGCTCCGAAGCATGCTCCACATCGAGTGAATCGACCAAACGACCGCCGGGCGGAAGAAGCTGCCATCGGCAGGCTGAAGCCTGGATTCCAACAATGGACTCGAAACCATGAGCGACCATGACGAGCGAAACAACGTCGGCGAGACGAACATCGAACGACTCGTTTCCGAGGCCTATCGTCCCGAAGAGCCCGACCCGGCCTTCGTGCGTCGCGTGACCCAGGCGATTGCCGCCGAGGCCGCACAGCGACGAAGTCAAGCGGCGGGGCGGCGCGCTCGTCCGGCAGCACGGGCGCTCGGCTGGGCCATTGCCGCCGCCATCCTGCTCGCTCTGGGCGCCGCGCTGGGGCATCTTCTGTCGACGACGCTGCAAGACGATCGCGAAGCACCGCGACGGTTGGCCGGCAATGGTTCTCCGGCGCAATCGTCTCACGCGATCAGCTCCCGGCCGATGACGTCAACAAGCGATTGGGCGGTTGAATCGGCGCTCACTGCCCATCCGCGCTTGCCCGGCGAGCAGGTACCGAGACTCGCCGTGGGTGATTCCCTGCAAACCGGTCCGAGCGAGCGGCGCAGGGTCGAGCTTCCCGACGGGTCGGCACTCTACCTCAATCGCAACACGGCCTTGACGCTCGAAACTCCGAAGCGGATCTCGCTGGATCAGGGAGAAATCTACTTGGAAGTGGCCCATCCCGAGGGCGAAGCGGCATCGGTGAGCCCCTCCCCGGCAACCGGCGATCAGAACGCGCGGTTCGTGGTGGTGACTCCCGATCGGGAGCTGATTTCGCTGGGCACCAAGTTCGACGTTCGTGCCGGCAGCGACGGTACGTCGGTCGCCGTGACCCAGGGCAAGGTTCGCGTGAGCGGCCTCGACGAGCCGCTCGAGGCCGGCCAGCAGTTGCCGGCCGAGGAAGACGCCACGGCCGTGCCGATCGGTCAGACCTTTCACCTGATCGACTGGACTCGCGACCTGGTGACTGCCTACCAGTCGCCGATTGTGCCGGCCAGCAACTACTCGGGCGGGGCGCTCGTCGCAAAGCGTCCGGACGGGCAGGAAGCCAGCCTGAGCATGCGAAGGTACAAGGTCGACGTCTATATCGAGGACGGCTTCGCCCGAACGACGATCGACCAGACCTACTTCAACCATGAATCGCGGCGGATGGAGGGGACGTTCTTCTTTCCCCTGCCGCCCGACGCGTCGCTCTCGCGGCTGGCAATGTATGTCAACGGCAAGTTGATGGAAGGCGGGATGGCCGAGCGGGAGCACGCCCGGCGGACGTTCGAGTCGATCGTCAGCAAACAGAAGGATCCGGCCCTGCTCGAATGGATCGACGGCAGCACGTTTCGCATGCGGGTGTTTCCGCTGGAAGGGCGCCAGGAGAAACGGATCATCCTGAGCTACACGCAGCGGCTCGAGCGGCTGGGCGATCGGGTCGAGTACCGATTCCCCGGCGGGCACAACATGGCCGAGGTGGGAGAGTGGTCGTGCCATGTCCGCGTCAAAGGCTCGAAGGGCTGCCGCTGGGAGGCGGATTCCTACGAGTTCGAGGCGTCGTCGAAAGGAAAGGACCTGGTGCTCGACGCGGCGGCCGAGAACGTCAAGCCGGATCGAAACGTGGTCGTTCGGCTCTGGGATCGTGAATCAGGCGAAAGCGGCGACAAGGCCCGGCCGCGATTCGTTTCGGCCGAGCATGAAGGTCGTCAATACCTCGCGGTGCGGTATCCTTTCCAGCCAGGCGGTGGTCACCCCTCGCGGAGGGATTGGGTGTTTTTGTATGAGGCCTCGGCCGATCGCGATCCGGTGCTGGCCCGCGTGCAGGTCGACGTGATCAGAACGCTGCTCGAAAACGCCGGCACGGACGATACGTTCACGATCCTGGCCGCCAGCAGCCGGATTCGGCCGTTTTCCGACGAGCCGCTCCCCGTCCGGCCGAAGAACGTGAAGCGGGCCGTTGAGTTCCTGGAAAAGGCGCAGTTGGTGGGTGCCCTCGATCTCGAGAAGGCCTTCAGGGCTGCAGCAGAAACGGCTGGAGGGGTGGAGAGTCCGTGTCTCGTCCACTTGGGATCGGGGTATCCCAAGCTGGGTGAAGACGATCACGAGTCGCTGGCGGCGTTGCTCCCCGAGGAAACAACCTATGTGGGCGTGGCGGTCGGCAATCGCTGGAACCGGGCCCTGATGAAGCGGTTGGCCGACCAATCGGGCGGGTACTTCGCCCAGATCAATCCGAACGACCCCGTGGCCTGGAAGGCGATTGAGCTTTCGTCCCGGCTGAACGCCCCACGATTGACCAATGTTCGCGTGGTTGACGGCAGCGAGACGTGTCAGTTCCTGAACATGAGCGATGTGGTCTGCGAAGGGGAAGAGTTGTTTTCCGTTGCCCGCCTGGATGCCGGCGCTCCCCGGCCCAAGTTCGTTGACGTGACGGGCATCGTGGACGGCAAGCCTTTTTCGCAGCGGCTGCAGGTGCAAGACGTGGCGGAGGAGGCGGACTATCTGCCGCGAACCTGGTCGAAGCTCGAGATTGATCGCCTGGTTGCCGAAGACGCGCTGGCCCATCACGACGAGATCGTCAATCTGAGCATGGCCATGTACGTCATGTCGCCTTTCACCTCGCTGCTGGTACTGGAAAATGAGGAGATGTACGAGCAGTACCACGTCGATCGCGGGCGCAAGGACCATTGGGCGTTGTATCCCTGCCCGGAAACGATTGAAGTGGTTCACGAGCCCTTGCAGTCCGAGCCCGCCCCCCGGGAGGAAATCCGCGAGGGCAGACCCAGCGTCGAGGACGTTCTCAAGACGATCGTCGTTCGAGGCGGGTGGGGTACACCGTCTACCGTTTGGCAGGTGAGCCGGCCCGGGTACCCGCGAAACCGGGGTCTTCACCGCTGGGGATACTCGGCAGAAGTGGAACGTCCCTTTCAAGTATTTGGCCGGATGGTGAGTGGGTATAGGGACGGCCCCGTGGGGAAAATCAATATCAATACCATGGGCTTGGAAAGCCTGGCGATGTCGGGCACATCGGGCGGTGGACCAATGTTGAGCGACCTGCCCTATGTGAACCGGCTCTTCGGTTACTCCGCGATTGGGCGGGAGACGCAGAGCCTCATGATGATGGTCACGCCACGCATCATCATCCAGGAGGAAGAAGAGGAGCGGCTGGGAATCTCCTGGGATGAGTCTGGTCGCGGATGGAGCGACGGCAATTCGCGGAGTGGGATCGGCCTGGACTTCGATTGGGATGATGACGTGACGGTTGGTATGCCTTACCCAGTCACGTTCTCGGCGGACTCCAGCATTCGGGTCTGGACCAGTCCGGAGGATGCATTCACGATCGATCAAGGTCTGCCCCTATATGGAAGCCAGGGCATCGAGATGGTCGACTTCGACAGCCTGATCGACCTGATTACGACAACGGTTCAACCCGAGTCGTGGGATACTCCCTGGGATCTCTACCAGGTCGAAGATGCTGTATTCTTCGCACAAACGGGCTCGGAGATGCTGTTGAACACAAAGGTATATCCTGTCGCTGACTTGGTTCTGCCCTTCCAGATTGAAAACTACGATGTCGCCGATTATCAGAACATGCTGTTGTCCCGTGACATGGACTCCAACGGATTGTTGCATGTCGACGACTGGATTTCTATCGGTGACATGTTGCGTGTTCAACGGCAGATAGGAGTCGTTGACAAGCTCTATCAAGTGGAAAAGGCACACTTTCCGTTTCCCGACGAGCCGCCAATTGTGTATCCACCCGCCGAAGTCTGGGAGCAGTTGGCCCAACGCCGCCACGATCGCTACCGCTCGCTCGATCTTGCATATCCGAACACCGGCGAAGGGCGGATTCGAGCCGCTCTCGACGAACCAACCACAGCGGACTTCACCAACGAACCTTTGAGCCACGTTGTTGACTTTTGGAAAGACCACCATGATATCGACATCCGAATCGCCACCGGCTATCTGATCGAGGCGGGCATGAGTCCCGATCCGAAGGTGACACGCAATCTGTCCGGCATCCCGCTGCGTGAGGCACTTCAGTCGGTACTGTCGGACTTGAACTTGTCGTATGTGATTACGGACGGCGTCATACTCATCTTGCCCGAGAAGGATGCAGGGCGATTCCAGGTCCGCACTAGGCACACGCTCTACGGTCCTCCGGAGGTTGTCGATCTCCTGACCTACGCGCCCGGCATGCAAACGACGATGGTCGACGTGCTGGCCGTGTTGGATGCTGAGGCCGCGATCGACGGAAAACCGGAGTCTGGCCGCATCGACCCTCGTGCCCGGCGCTTGATCGAGCGATCCCGCCGCGCCGGCTGGCGACGTTTGGCCGCCGAGCGGAACGAAGGGCTTCTGGTCGACGTTGTGTTCGACGGGCAGGGACGGTTCCGGGTTGATTCAGAAACGGCACTGGGCCTGAAGGAATCGGTGTCGTGCGACGGAGAGCATCTGTGGCATCAATATCCCGAAATCGGCCTTGGGGCGCAGCGTGTGGGCAGCCGGTTCTACGGGAATGTGGCTCGACAGTTGATCCCCTGGCTGCTGCCGTCGGCCGAGGAATTGGCCAGAGGCGCCGACGTCGTTGCCGTCGATGATCGTACGGTAGCCGTGGTTCCTCAGACTCACACCAACCCGACGCGTGAGCGAGGACAACAGACTCATTCTCAGGCAGCTCCGGATCTTCAAGTGGAGCAAACCGAACTGCGTCTGATCTTCGCGGCCGACGGTCGCCTGGCCGAACGGCAGATCGTGCGGTCCGGATCGGGTGAGATTCTGCTGCGCGAAACCTATGACGCGGACGGCATGGTTCGACTTCTGGATTCCGACGGAAAGGAACGGCTGAAGCGGGTGGTTGTGACTGAGCCGTGCGAGGCACCGGATCTGACACCCGATCCGTCGCTGGTGGTCCTGCCCATGCCCTGGCGAACGCGGGAGCACGTGTTTTCCGCCCGCGGGCTCGAGGACGACGGTGCCCACGAGGATTGGGACCGAGAAGACGCCCTGGCCGTACTCGCCGCCGAGACAGCCTGCCGCCGGGATTCGCTCCTTTCCACGATCGGTTGGTGCTTCCTGGCCAAGGGCGACCGCCGGCCCGGTTTCTACACGCTGCTCCTGGCGGCCGGCGTTGACTGGAAACCGGAGCACAGCGATCCCTACGGCGTGGGCCAGTTGTTCGTGCCCCTCGAATCGAATGCCGAGGACTTGATTGCCCACTACGCCGCCGCGATCGGCGCAGGCAAGGACGAGGTCGGCCCACTGGGCAGCGCGGAGGACGGTTTCGTGCGACGTCTGGCCCGGTTGCACGATTTGTGGGCCGAATGGCAGCAGGCGGCAGCCAAGGAACCTTCACCGCAAGATCGGACGAAACTTGAAGGCGAGACCGCGGAGTTGGTGAAGCAGGATCAAACGATGGCGTTTGCCGCCAGCGCGATGGCCGCAGTGGCTCAGTATGGTGGAAGTGAGGCGGTTGCCCGCGTGGGCGATGCGGTTGAAACGACACTCCGCGACGGCGGACCGCGAGCGTTCCGGCTGCGTTTCCTGCATGCAGAGGCCGTCGCTAGGTCGGAGCAGGTGGCCCGCGGACAAAAGCTGTTCCGGGCGCTGGTCGGCGACATGCTCGACGCCCGCACGATACCGCGAATCGATCCGCAGACGAGGAAGATCTTCTTCGCCAGCACGGAAGATCGCGAAGCGTGGAAGGGAATCGTCCAGCGAATCACCGAGGCAGCGCTGGAGCACACCGCGGGCACGCAATCCCTGGCAGTTGCTGCGAGTCTTCACGACCTGGGAGAAACCGAGTCGGCCGAGCGGTTCTTTGCTGCGGTGACGGCTTCTCTTTCACGGGAAACGCAGGGATTGGAAACGCTCGCGGCCGTGAGCTATCTCTGGCGGACGCAGCAACGGTCCCGGGCGGAGGCCATGCTCGACGCGCTGCTTGCGAACGACCGTTATGAGAAGAGCCCCCTGCTGTGGCGTCTGGCCGGCCGGATGGCCGAAGCGCAGGGCAGGCCCGCCCGTGCCGCGGAGTGTCTCGATCGGGCCCTGGCTCTCCAGTTCGAGCACCGGCCGAAGGAAGTCGACCTGGGTGTGTTTCGCACGGACTATGGCGAGCTTCTCGGTCTCTTCTGCAAGGCCGCGGAAGAAACCCCGGGGTCTGACGCTGCCCTTCCGGACCGTCTCATCTCTCGCATTGTCAGTTCGGCTGACCGCTGGCGATCGGTCGATCCGCAGTCGGGAGAAGTCTGCCGTCTGGCCGGTGCGGCCCTGGCCCGGTGCGGGGCGATCGATCTGGCATGGGACTACGTCACGTCGCCGCTCGCCACGGACGAGCAGACGTCGCTGAACTGGTCCGCTCTCGGGGCCACGTACCATCGCCAGGGCCAGTATGAACTGGCCGACCGGGCCTACGAGTTGGCCTGTGCCGACGATCCGGCCAACGCGGAACTCCTCTGGAACCGCGCCCGAGTTCTCATTGAAGCAAATCGACGAAACGAAGCTCGCGGGTTGCTGGAAACGCTTGCTGCGGGCTCATGGAAACCGGAGTACGGGTGGATCCAGACGCTGGCGAAGAAAGCTCTGGCATCTGAAAGACAGAGAACCACGGATAGCCCAGCGCGGGCTTCGCCCGCAACCCAAGGTGATGGCAGGAGGAGGTTTTTCTTGGTGGGGGAAAGTTTGACCGGCAGTGGAGAATCGGACCAAGCAGGAGGCGTGCGTTTTGGGA
>JAAYAY010000224.1 GCA_012719125.1 Planctomycetaceae bacterium
CTTCACTGGCGGTGAACTCCTGTTTTCCATTGTTCCCATTGGGGACACTTTTTCTTACACTGGAAAGCATCGAGTTTCACCGCCTTTTGTCAAGATCACATCAATGGATTTGTGCAACTGACGGGTACAGTACTGACCTTTGCGGCATTGTTCCACGACGCGGCCAAGCCGTTGACTTCGCAAAGCAATCCCGAGACCGGACGAATTTCGTCGCCAAGGCACGCCGTGAAGGGAGAGCACGTTGCCCGTGGCATCCTCCGTGATCTTGATTGTGACTTGACAACTCGTGAGCAGATTGCCCGACTGGTACGCCATCATAGCCGACCGGCCTTCCTTCTCGAACGATCTGAGCCGACCCACGAAGTAGTCCGATTGTCATGGCACGTCAACAATCGACTGCTCTTTCTGCTCGCATTGGCCGATACTCGTGGTCGGGATACTGATTCCATGAACCGCCCGGAGGAGCACCTCCAATACTGGAAACTGGCTGCGGAAGAAAACGGCTGTTACGACCAGCCCTATTCATTTGCCAACGACCACGCCCGATTCTTGTTCTTTCGACAACAAGAACCGAATCTGCACTACGTTCCTTACGAGAAGTATGCCTGCCAAGTGACGCTGTTATCCGGCCTGCCGGGAAGCGGCAAGGACACCTGGCTGTCGCGGAATCGAGCGGACCTTCCCGTTGTTTCTCTGGACGACATTCGTGGAGAGCTTGGCGTTGAGCCAACCGGCAACCAAGGAGACGTGGTGCAGTTGGCCCGCGAGCGATGCCGAGAGTATCTGCGAGACAGAACGTCCTTTGCCTTCAACGCCACCAACATCCTGAAACAGACTCGTGGGCGGTGGATCGACCTGTTTGCCGACTATGATGCCCGGATTACACTCGTCTACGTTGAACCGCCCTTTGAACGGCTGCTGCAGCAGAACAGGAGCCGGAAGAACCCTGTTCCTGAACAGGTTATGAGAAAGCTGGCCGAGAAGTGCGAACCGCCAACTTGGACTGAAGGGCATGACTTGGTGGTCAACGATGGTGACTCTCGATATGTGACACAACATGGCTGACATCCCAACCACAACCTTCACCGACCGTACCGGAAAGGAGTTCCTGATCCGCACGGCTCAGACCGCGGACGCAGAGAACCTCCTGTCCTATATCCGGGCAGTTGCAGACGAAACCGAGTTCTTCGTGCTTGAGTCGGATGAATTCCCGCCGACTGTCGAAGCGGAACGAACATGGGTTCAGGACCATGTGGACCATCCCGGCAAGATCCTCCTGGTGGCCGAAGCGGAAGGACACATCATCGGCAATATCAGCTTTGAAGCAGGGCCGTCTCGCCGAATCGCCCATCGGGGCAATCTGGGCATTTCGGTTACGAGAGCATGGCGAGGACGGGGCGTGGGAACTGCTCTGCTCCAACGGCTCCTGAAATGGGCCGAGGCGAATCCGATTATCGAGAAGGTCGCCCTGGAAGTCTTCGCAACCAACGACTCAGCGATCCGGCTCTACAAGAAGTTGGGCTTCATCGAGCAGGGTGTTGCCCGAAAAGAGGTCAAGCTCGGCCCGGGCCGGCATGTCGATGTGCTGTCGATGTACCGGTTCGTCAAGCAGCTTTGACAGCCCGTTGAAAAAGTCAAGTTAGGCTAATATGAACGCATGCAGAAGCGTAGCGCCGCGTGCGTTCATGATATCAAGAACAAGTCATTGGCTCGGGGAAACGCTGGAAATCGAGTATCGTCAGTAGGTTGCATCATCCACTGAAGGACGTCGAATTCGGCTGCGAGCGCGGCTGCGCCGCTTCTGCAGCCAATTCGTTAGCCTAACTTGACTTTTTTAACGGGCTGCTGAGAAGGGACAGACTCATTATCCGCGGGAGGCGTCCTCTTGACGTCGTCTTCGTTCCCGCCACGCATCTGCGATCGTGGATGCCAAGGAGACGACCACGACTGCGGGCGCGGCGGCCGCGTGATGGTCGGCCTGGACTGGTTGAGTTGCAGCGCCGGCGGCCGAGGCCTCCGCCGCCGGTGCGGCAGGAACGGCGGCCGACAAAGCCGAGTCGGCGTGGGGATGGGCGGCATTGTGCTGGTGAGCGACCGAGCCGGAGGCTTCGCTCGGTTGACCGAGGGACGTCGCCAATTCGAACGCCCGATAGAGCCCCAAACCTCTGTCGATGGGGATACTCCTGACGCCGTCACGATCAGCTTCCTCGATTGACACGGGCGTTTGTCCCGCTTGGCACACGGCGTCGGCGGTCATCGGGACCGTTGTCAGCTCGATCATGCCGCCCTTGCCGGGTTCGCAAGTCGGATTCGGAATCGATTCGGCTTCTGCCGGTTTCTGATCACGTCGAGAATCCCTGTCTCGGCGCTGTTCGCCACTCTCCGAAAAGACCGCCTCCACGGCTTCCGCTGTCCAGTCGAGAGGTCGCGAGAGGAGATCGTGTCCCTCCCACAGGTCGGTCTCTCCAAGTGGCGTGCGCATACTGAGGTGAGCGGGGGTCGATATTCCGTCAGAGAGAGCGGGCGTGGCTCCGCTGATATCGATCAGACCGTCTTCCGACCAGTCCCTCAGCCCGGAGTCACCCGTTTCGCCGTCCCGCGCCAGGCGGGTCGAAAGAATGGTCTCCGACGTCTGACTGGAAGCGTCGGCGCCACCGGTCCAGACGTTGCCGGTCGTGTTGGTCCACAGAGAATCGCCGAACAACGTGTCCATCAGATTGAGAAGACTGCATGCGGCCGGGGCGGTGAGGCCGCCTTCTTCAGAAAGCGACTCATAGGTTGATACTTGCGACAATTCGTATCCCAGGGTCCCAAGTTCGATCAATCCGGGTCGAGCGGAGAAGGAATCCCGCCAGCCGTCCCGGTTGAAATAGTCTTCGCTCGGCGATCGCATCCCACCCGGCGGTTCGTACATTCCGGACGAGGGAGGGGGTATGTGCCTATCCACGTTCAGGTGGTTCAAGGACGAGAGTTCCCACGCAGGAGCGGCTTGAGATGCAGCGAGAGCTTCGAGGTCGTGTGCGGAGGACTTCGTCTGTGGCGCACCGATCCCGCCTCCGCCGTCGAACTGGTGTGGTCGTTGATCCGTCAGCGGGAACGGCGACGTCCCAAACGGCTCGGCCTCGAGCGAGAGTGTTTCCGAGACAGGCTGGTCAAGGGCCGCGTCGTCACTACGCCCTGCCGTCAGGTGACGCGGGACTGGAAGGATGGGAGCAGCAACGTCCAGCTTGCCCGGTAGATCCAGGGACGGCACGGGCGAGTGCTGTGGGTCGAGGACGGCTTCCTGCGGACGGGCCAAGGGGGACAAGTGTTCGAGGCCGTTGCTGGTTGCCGGCAGGGGTTGCTGGGTTGCGGCCGCAACGGTTTCGTGTTGGGCCGACCGACCGAGATCGGGAAGCGGCGGTTGCCAATAGGCCGGGGCGGGCCCCATGTCGGCGGCCGTCGGGGTGAAAGGGACTGCCGAGAGCAGCGTTCGTGATTCCAGCGGCTCGAGCAGCAGGCGGCGCGGCCCGGTCGATTTCGCGATTCTCGGCTTTCTTATCGGTTCCGTGGAGTGTCTGAACATCATACCGAGTTCCGTGTCCGCTCAGTTCTTGATCAAGGTGGCGAACTCGCGCCGGTTGCGCAGGGCCGCGAAGGATTCACGTTGGGGCAGGTCGGGCGGCAGTCGGTATCCCGCTTCCACCGCTTGTTGCAGGGTCTCGAGAGCCTGGATCTGGCAGTTCTCCAGTGAGTCCTTCGCCTGGCCCGCTCCGGATAGGAGAGCAGCGGCCATCGCCAATTCTTCGGCGATCGAGAAGAGCCGCTCGGGATGGTCGGGCCAGAGTTCCTTTTGCGCCAGGGCGACTTTGACCGCTTCATTGGCCTGGCCCAATTGTCGAAGCACGCGGCCGTAATTGACATAGATCGTGCTCAGGTACTCGCGACAGCGGGACACCTGGGGAGCCTGCGAGTAGGCAATCTGCTGCCGCGCCATGGCCCTTTTGTAGGACAGGGCCGCCTCGCTCACCCGGCCGAGGCCCTCCAGAACGATTCCCTGGTTGTTGTAGATGCCTCCCAGGCTGCTGCACAGATCGATGTCATTCGGATCGCGGCGTACGAGTTGTTCCTGGATTTCCAGGGCTTGGGCGAAAGAGCGTTCGGCGCCGGCCAGTTGGCGGAGCTTGGTCTGCACGAGCCCGAGGTTGTTGCAGCTCACGGCAAGGTCGCGGAGGTAGAGGTTCTGGTCCGGAGCCTGGCGGACGAGATTGCGCTGGATTTCGATGGCTTGCTGGTACGAGTTGGCGGCCTCCGGCAGCTTCCCTGACCGCGACTGCTGGGCGCCGAGATTATTGTAGGTGAGCGCCAGTTCGCTCCAGCTCGCGAGTTCGCCGGGCCGGATTTCGACCGCCTTCTTCTGGTTCCGCAAGGCTTTGGCATACAGGTCGGCCGCACGGTCCGGCTGCTCGGCCAGATAGACGGCCCCCAGGTTGTTGTAGGTCGCGGCGAGACTTCGCAGGTGTTCGGCGTTTTCCGGTTCGTTCTCGAGGAGGCGTTCCTGGAGGCGAGCCGCTTCGAGCAGAGAAGCTTCAGCCTCGTTGGGATGACCGGTTTCGTTCTGGAGCCGCCCAAGGTTCATGTGAAACGTGGCGAGGTCGCTCAGGAACTGCCCGTCGGCCGCCGGTTTCTCGGCCAGAGCGGTCTGAATCCGAATGGCCTCCCCGTGTGCCCGGCGGGCTTCGTCGGTCCGCCCGACCCGAGCCAGCACCAAGGCGAGGTTGTTTTGGCAGGCCGCCAGGCGACATTGAGAATCGATACTGTCGGGCGTCTCGGTGACAAGCTGCTGGAAGAGGTGCAAGGCGTTCTCGTGCGAGGCAATCGCCTCTACCGTCGCCCCGATTTTTTCCGTAAGAGAGCCGATTTTGCTGTACGTGAGGGCGAGATCGGCACGCAACGCAGGATCGTTCTTGGCTTCCTCGGCAAATCGCTGATAGTACTCCTTGGCGCTCAACAGCAGTTCTCTTCGGATGCGTCCGGCACCGGGCACTCCGGCGAGTTGCTCCCCGACTTGAAGCCCAAGGCGGTCGACGGCTGCCTGGGCATTGTGGAAATGGTGCCTGGCGTCTTCCGCATTCTGCTCGGCACGAAGAGCATTCTCATCAGCACGACGTGCGTTCTGCACGGCGAGAGATTTCTGCCGGGCAACGAGCACCGTGCTGACGGCCAATCCGGCGGCGGCAAGCAGGCAGATGCAGGCGGCTGCGATCACCAGACGCTGATGGCGCCGGGTCCACTTGCCGAGGCGGTCGGCAAGGGTCGGCGGCTTGGCGATGGTCGGTTTGCCTTCGAGGACGCGTTGCAGATCGTCGGCGAAGTCCCGGGCCGTCGCATATCGATCCTCTCGCCGGCGGGCCATGGCTTTGTGAACCACGGTTTGCAGGTCGATCGGGATCCTGGGCTCCCATTGCTTGAGCGGTCGCAGGTCCTGTTCGGCAAGCCGGCGCAGGAGATCGGGGCCGTCGTCACCCGGGAAGGCCGGCTCCAGGGAGAGCAGTTCGTAGAGAGTGACGCCGAGAGAATAGACGTCGGAACGCTGATCGACCAGCGCCGATTGGCCCTGAGCCTGTTCGGGGCTCATGTAGCGTACGGTCCCGACAAGATCGCCGGTCCGCGTCAGTGCCTTGTCGTTCTGGCAGCGAGCCAGGCCGAAGTCGGTCACCCAGAGCTTGCCCTCGCCGTCGAGCAACAGGTTCGAAGGTTTGATGTCGCGATGGACGACGCCGAACTCGTGGGCGGCATGCAGTGCCTCGGCGGCCTGGATGCCCAGCCGGATGACGGTGTGAAAGTAACGGCTCTTGTCAGTCGAGACCTGCGTCAGGAAGGAACGGCTGCCCGGCTGGCGGTCTTCTTGGCTCCCATGCCCTTCGTCGACCGTATCGGGATCGCAGGCCACCGTCTCCGTGTCGGCCTTGTCGTCGCGGCCACTGCCGCCGGGGGAGGCGAGACCGCGCAGTTCTTCGATGGCACGATCGAGAGGTTGGCCGTCGATCAATTGCATGGCGTAGTAGTGGACTCCGCGATCGGACCCGACGGCATACACGGAGACGATGTTGGGATGGTCGAGTTGGGCGGCGGCCTGAGCTTCGTTCTTGAAGCGCGCAATCTGTTTGGAATCGAGTACGGCCGCAAAGGGGAGCACTTTCAGGGCAACTCGCCGGCCCAGAGAAATCTGTTGGGCCTCGTAGACGACGCCCATGCCGCCGCGCCCGATTTCACGCAGCAGCCGGAAATCTCCCAGTCGCTTCTCGTCGTCGCCGGCCGCCTTGGCCTCCGCCTGCGGGCGGTCCGCGCCCCCCGCGAAACCGGCTGCCGCATCGTGCAATTCGTCGAGGCTGTCGAGGTACACAGCAAGAGACTCGGCCAGGTCCGGGTTGTCGCGAAGCAGATCCTCGCGAGCCGTCGGCACGCCGCTTTCGAGCGCCGACAGGTACTCGTCGAGAACCTGGGTGAGGCGGTCTCTTTGCTGAACGCTCAAGCGGCTGAAGGCCGACGACTCAAGGCTTGCGTCGGAAACATCGGAAGCGTGCATTCTTCAGTACTCGACTTGCCGACAGACCAAGGACCACAAACACTGAAACGCGAATCTCGAAACAACTTCCAGCGTGGAGTATTGAACCTCAATCGATTGGGTGGCAGACCTGCTTGAATTTCTCGATCGCTCTCAGCCACAGCATCCTGACCGCGCCGGAGTTCCGTTCCATCCGCGCGGCGATCTCGTCGAAGGACAGACCTTGGAGATTGCGGAGCACGATCACGTCTCGATACTGGGGCTGGAGCTTGGCCAGTTGGTCCGCAAGGGCAACGACTCGCTCGCGCTGCCGAACGGGAGCGCTGGGGGAGGGGCCATGGTCGGCAAGCACCTGGACCAGGTTCACCGCCGTGCGGTCCAACGCGGCGTTCGCCTGTTCGATCGAGATCTCGCGCCGCACGTCTCGCATCTTCGCCTTGACGTGCGTGTCGACGGCATGGTGCAGGCAGTTGATCAGGATCTGACGCAACCAGGCCAGGAACTCGCGTTCCGAATCGCCGCGAAACTGCTCGAAGTCGCGATGCGCGGCCAGCATGGTCTCCTGAACCAGATCCGAGGGGTTCATACGCCGCCGCAGTCGCCGATCGAGCTGGGTCGAGGCCAGAATCGTCAGGTAGTTGCGATAGAGTTGAAGCAGATCGCCAAGCACTGCGGGCTCTCCCTGCCGAGCTTCATCGAGCATCCTTTCGGCACAGGGTTCCGCCGCTTCAGTCCGGTGCATCATTGCGCTGGTTGCCATGAGTCAGTCCGCGTGAATGAGGCAGTTTGTGAGGAGACTTGGCTCGTGAGCCGCGGTCAACTCGCCGAGCGTTGAGCCATCTTCTATCTTAATTGATTGCAGCACTTTCCGTAACAACAATTGCCCCACGGAGCAGCGGACGGGGACCCCGGCCAATGACTTTGACGGAGAATCGCGGTCATTCCGTTCCCGCGGATTGTAAGGCTGGAAAATCCTGGACGAACTCACAAAGAATGAAGACGATTGCGGTCTTCCGAAATCGTAGGCGTTATGACGGTGCAGAGGTACTTTTCTTCGCCGCGAGAGTCCCGAAAGAACCCACGGGGCTTTTCGACCGTCATTCCCGCGAAGGCGGGAATCCAGAGCGGCTTGCTGAGTGTCTGGATTCCCGCCTTCGCGGGAATGACGGATGGGAGCGCGGGAATGACGGACGGGAGCGCGATGCGTTTCACGCATAGCCGCAATGAGACAGGGGACGACCACCTCGGAACGAAGTCCCCGGCAATTGTGCACGGCGGATCAGTGCTTGAACTGATCGGGAGAGCAAAGAACAAAAAATGAAGCCGCACGGGTTGGGGGAGCCGTGCGGCTTGGGTCGGCCAGAAGGGCCGAGGATACGGGGAGAATGCTGACCGCAGGCTGCGGAGCACTCAACCCGAGTTCGAAATGTGCCACAGATCGAATCGGATATCGATCAATTGACCGGGACAAAGTTCGAGGTTCGCCGGCGGGCGGATGCAGACGGGTTGCCCCCATTCTTCCACCTTGGGATCGCGCTGCAGGTGAACCGGTACGAGTTCGACCTGAGGCCCCACACGTTCCACGACCGAGCGAACCAGGCTCCCGCCCGCCCCGTGGACGCGCACCCACACGGCCATGCCGACCGTCGGCCGCACCCGTTGCTCTTGGCGAACATAGCTGACGATGTAGCGCCCCTGATCGGCGGCCAGCGTGACGACAGGATCGCCGGCCCGCAGGCTCTGTCCGGGCCAACTGTGAATTTCGCAAATCGTGCCGCTGATCGGAGCCCGGATTACCAGGCCGTCGATCTGCACCTGCAACTCGTCGAGTTGCCGCTCTCCCACCGCGATGGCGGCTTCAAGCGGCTTGAGCAACTTGGCGGCCTGCGCCGTGCGGAGTTGGGGGTATTCTTGAAGAGAGGCCAAAGATCGATCGAGTTGCGTTTGCGATTCTGTCAGGCCGCGTTCGTTCTCCTCGATTCGCTTGCGCACCTCATCGCGTTGCAGCCGCAGATCGGTGATTTCCATGTTCGAGACGGCCTCTTGGCTCTGCAGCGGTTCGAGGAGCGTGAGTTGCTCGTTGAGCCGTATTTCTTCGATACGATCCGCCTCGATGGCAGCGCGGCGATCCAGAACGTCCAGGCGTTGCTGCTCGGTCTGCCAGATCAGACGGCGAGACTCGCGGCGGTGATCGTGCTGGCGCTGCGCCTCATCGAGTTCGATCTGTTCTGCCGCAGCGGCCAGATCTCCGCGAAGTCGTATCAATTCCGCCTTCAACGTGGCCACTTCGGCGCGGACGGCACGGTCGTCCAGGCGAACGAGCACATCGTTGGCCTCGACCCGATCGAAGAGCGTCCACTGGCCGCGAGGCAGGGGAACGATGATTCCGTCCGCTCCCGCGGCGACGTCGATACGTACCGCTTCCACTTCGCCGACGCTGTTGGGCAACAGTCCTTGGCGTTGCCACAACCAGCCGGCCAGGAACACGCAGACGACGAAGCTCGCCATGGGCAGCGCGCTGTATCGCAATCGTTGCAGGCGGCGTCCCAAGGGGATCGGAATGTGTCGCTCTCGGTTGAATGTCATATTTCGGATTCGTCGTCTCTCAGGAAGAGCGAAACCTGTTCAAAGCCGTCGGCCTGTTCGAGTTCCGTCTTCAACTCGTCGTTGCGCCGCGGATCGCGTAGCAGGAGCCGATAGGAGAGATTGACCGCGGCCCCTTCGAGGTGCCGTTCGTTGGTCAACAGAGCACGGAGGCTGTGACGTCTCAGGATGCTTCGCAGGGCCGCGGTTCCCGTGGCAGGATCACCGGTCACACGCAGGTTGAGCACGGCATCGAACCGGTGCCGGCTGCCGAACTCCGTGGCCCTGAGGTAGATGAGCACCGCCGCCACTCCCACCGCGGCAAGCAGCGACGTGGAGTAGCGCATCGTCCCGATCCCGAGCCCCTCCAGGATCGCCCAGAGGATGAAGGTCGTGTCGCGGGTGTCCTTGAGAACGTTGCGGAAGCGAACGACGGCGAAAACGGCCAGGAGACCGAAAGCAAACACCACGCTGCCGGCCATCAGCAGCATCATCAAGGCAACCAGAACCGGGACGACGACCAGGGAGACGACGAAGGTCTGCGAGTAGGAGAGTCCGTGGTGGGTCCACATGTAGATCCAACCGATGAACTGTCCGACGACGAACGCCAGAAGGATAACGAACAGGGCCGTTTCCGGCGCACCCGAGGCACAGCCGTAGTCGCTTCCCAGGAAGAGTTGGACCCAGTCTGTCATGCGAAGTGCTCCTTCCGCCAACTTCACCGGTTCTGAGGATAGCAGCAGAGGGAAGAATGCAGGTCCAACGCCTCCACGCAGTGAACGTACTTGGCCATCGAGCAGCGATCGAGGTTGAGTGCCCAGACCATGTCGCGCATCCAGGACGGAAAGCGATCGACGAACTTGAGTTCGAGAATCACGCCGTCGACGTGCGGAAAAACGCCCCGAGTCGGCACTGCCAGCCCCTCGCGGAGGTCGAATTCCTGTCCGTGCAACTGCCGATCGAAGGTCACGCGAAGGTTGTCGCTGTTGGGCTGAACGTAGGCCTCGCGCATATAACCGACGTAGGTAACGCCCACGGCACCGAGTTGTTCACACAAGGAGCAGAATCGCTCCAAGGCTCCTTCGGCGTTGCGGTTTCCATTGGAATGGATCAGGCAAGACGGGTCGGGTCTCCCGCCGCTGAGCAGGATCTCGACCCCTTCGCGACGAAGGGCGGCTCGCTCTTTGCAGATGACCCCGGAAAGGCGGCGCTTGATCTCGAGAAATGCCGGCGACCTGGCTTCGTCGTCGTAGAAGCGGATACGCAGCTTGAAGCGGTTTTTCAGCCCCTGGATCGTTTGCCGGTACAGAACCAGCGTCGGTGCATCCATGTAGAGACTGTACACCGGATACGAACAGCCCGGATTGCCGAGAGCGTGCTCGTCGGGTTCGAGGTAGCTGCTGATGAACTGGCGGACGGCATGGGCGCGCTGCTCGTCGATGACGTATTTCAGTTCAAACCGGTTGGTTTGCATTGAATGGCCCGTAGGGGTTGTGGTCGATCTCGGTGATTACCAGCGAACTGGAGGTGGTTCCAAGGTGGAGTGTCACCTCAGCCTGTGCAGTCTCCGTGCCGTCGCTGATCTGACAGATGAACGAGTCGGCTCCGACGTAGTCCGCTGTGGGCGTGTGGCTGAAGGAGCCGTCGGTTTCGAGCGTCAGTTAACGTCATAGGTGTTTAGGACGAACGCAAATGACGGATGTCACACTATCCGGACCGGGAATCATGCGACCGCGTCCATGAATCGTGTGAGTGCTCGTGATTCACCTCGCGGTCCCGGTTTGCGGGGCGGATTCTCGGGTCGGATCCTCCGAAGTGCTCCGTTTCTTCGAGTCCTGGGGATTCTGCGAGGGTCGTCATGCTGATTCCTTAACTCGTTTCTGTATGGACAGTTAGAAAAAGGGCGTGCTCCGCCCATAACCTCTCGGGACGAGTGGGATGAGATGGTGTCACATCTCAGTGGATCGAAACGGGCAAAAACCGTTCTTGTCCCTGACAAGGGTGTGACATATTCCGGTTGTCCTCGTCCCTGAAGAGCATGAGCCCACCCGAACGTCCAGAAACCGACCCGCTGACAGAGCTTCTTACGGCGTTTCCGTTGCCGATTACCTTCGCCGGAAGCCTGTCATTGACCGCGCCGTGGGGGCTGTCGGTGCCTCAGAACGCCGCTCTGTTCGGCGTCCTGACCGGGAACCCGTGCTGGCTGACCGGGCAGGGAATGGAAGAAGCCGTCGCGATTGCTCCGGGAGACTTCGTTGCCGTCTCGCCGGCATGCGAATATCGTCTTTCGGATCAACCGGGCAGTCCTGCGGTTTCCATCGACGAAATCGTTCCGCGAGAGAACACGGAGACCTGCGCGTCGCTGGCCTGTGGAGGCGGCGGCGTGCAGAGCGGTCTGATCGGCGGCGTCCTGAGATTCAACGGACACGGGATTCACCCGCTCTATTCTGCCCTGCCACCGGTTCTCCACCTGTCGCGACAGCACGACCAGCACGCATCTGAATTCGGCGTAATCCTCTACGCGATCGAACGAGAAATCGCCGCCGGACGTCCCGGCACCCGGGCCATTGCATCCCATCTGGCCCAGATCCTGCTGATCCAGGCGGCACGCCTGTATCTGGCGGAATCGGGGGGACAGACCTTTGAGGCCCTCCAGGGATTGCTGCACCGGGACCTGGGACCCGCCCTGGCATTGATCCACCGCCAGCCTGATGAGCACTGGACCGTGGCATCCTTGGCGGAGCGGGCGAACATGTCGCGATCGGCCTTCTCGGCGGTCTTTGCCAAAGTGCTGGGCGTCCCACCGGTGCACTATCTTCGCGAACACCGGATGCGAACGGCATGCCGGCTCCTGCAGGATCCGACCCTCGGGCTGAAAGAGGTGTCGTCCCGAGTAGGTTACGACTCGGTTTCCGCCTTCAGCACCGCGTTCAAGCGGTATTCCGGCTCGGCCCCGGGCGACTTCAGGCGTCAAGATATGCCGTCAAGCCTGGCATAGAAGCCAAGCGAGGAAGGGGTGAATGGGCCCCCTGTCCTCGCTTGCGTTTCGGGGTGGGGGGAAACTCGGCACCATGGACCGCTAGGCTTCGGCGTCGAAGCCGAACAACATGTCGAGCACACGTTCGGATAGTGTGGCGGCCGCGGTTTCGGTATCGATTTCGCCGCTCTCGACCTGTTCCTGGAGGCTCTCGATGAGCGTCTCCAGCGTCGTGCTCTCGGTGGATTCCGTATCCTCAGTGGTTTCACTCCCGCTGACTTCTCCTCCAGCAGCGGCGGGAGGGGGACCTCCGGGAGGAGGTCCGCCGCCCGGAGGAGGCCCTCCGCCCGGAGGGGGCCCTTGGGACATGAATTGTTCGGCATCGAGGCCATACTTTTCAAAGATGGCGTTGACCGTCTCTTTCATGCTCTCCGGATCCGGCGGAGAATGCGACGCAAACTGCTCCTCGAAGGCCGCCTGCAAGTCGGCTTCCAGGGATTCGCGGACTTCTTCGCTCACTCCGGCAGCGGCCAGGTCCTGATCGAGTCTGGCCTCCATTTCCTCGGCCCCATTGGACACCTGCAGGCGTTGCCGCGCTGCCGCGGTCTCTGCAGTTCCGGCCGAGTAGGCGCTGCTATACGCACTGACACTTCCGATTCCTGACATTGCTGCCGCTCCTCACTTAGACAATACTTGTCGCCGCTCCTTGAGGCGGCTTCTTGCGTCATGCCACATTCTTGGCTGCAAGGGGCGAGATCCCGTTCCCGTCCTTCTCGGTATCGGCTGTTCGATACCTTTCTCGCTATTCTCCCGCATCGCCCAAATGTTGTTCCGCGTCCCGTCTTCCCAGCTTGTCAGGCTTTCATCCTGGCACTCGACGGCGCGGACTCGCGATCGTCCCGGATTCGATCGCATGCGTCCAGACGCGTGCCGGTTAATCCGCCTTGTTCCTTCGGACTTCCGAAAGTTGCCGCTCTGCGTGGTGGTCGTACGTGACAATCGCCTCGCCGATGAGTCCCCATGAAGTGGAGGCCCACCGCTCGCGCGGGCTTTCCAACGGGCGTTTCTTGTTGATGTTTGCCTGGTCGATTGAACGTTCCACGATCGTGCAAACCTCGATAGATTCCACAGGGAAAACCATGGGCAGCAATCAAAGCAGACCGCGGAGACTTCGTCTGGAGAACCTGGAAAACCGCCGATGCCTGGCGGCAAGCGTCGGCTGGGATGGAGTCGGATTGGGCTCCGCCTCGCTGACCTACTACATCGACGACATTCCGTCGCGCGTCAATCTGACGGAAGCCGAGGTGCGTGCCGCCCTGGAAACGGCGCTCGACGCCTGGGCCACTGTGGCAGACATCACCTTCACCGAAACCGACTCTCCCGACGAGGTCGACTGCATCGAGTTCAGCTTCGGCTATGTGGACGGCGACGGAGAAAGCCTCGCGTTTGCCTACTATCCGGACGACGTCAATGCGGAACCGATTGCGGGCGATGTCACGCTCGACAAGGACGAGTCCTGGGAAGTCGGAAACGGCCTGCGAGGCAATGCTTACGATCTGACTCTCGTAGCGGTCCACGAGATCGGCCATGCCCTCGGCCTCGACCACTCCTACCTGGCCGATTCGGTGATGGTTGCCGGGGTCGATGCGGACCAGATGTTCGGAGGCCTCGGTTCGTCGGACGAAGCTGCTATTCTCACCCTCTACGCTCCCGTCCCCACCCTGACAATCACCTCGCTGACCCTCGATGCAACGTGCGTTTCCGAGGGGGAAACGGTGACGCTCGCCGGCACGTTTGTCGAAGGCGATTCTGACGGCACCTATACCGTCTCCGTCGATTGGGGCGACGGCACGACCGACACCATGGCCACCGTCGACAAGGACGACGGAACGTTTGAAACCACGCACCAGTACCTCGACGACAACCCCAGCGAAACCGACGCCGACGATTGTGTCGTCACCGTAACGATCACCAACCTGGTTACGGGCGAAAGCGACTCCGCCAATACCCTTGTCAACGTGGAAAACGTCCGTCCCACGATCACCAGTCTCTCGGCCAGCCAGGCCACGGCGGGTTCGCCCACGGTCCTCACGGGTACGATCAGCGATCCGGGCGAAGAAGATACGTTCACGCTCTCCATCGCCTGGTACGACGGTTCGGCACAAGAGATTGTGACGCTCCCTGCCGGAACGACCGAATTCAGCGTCAGTCACCAGTTCCCGAGCGGTTCGACCAGCACGACCGATGCCTCCTACACGATTCTGGTCACCGTCGAGGACGACGATACCGGTTCCAGATCGGCCTACACGATTGCCACGGTGGTCCCCGCTCAGGCAACGCTGTCGGATCTCGGCAGCGTCGACTTCTGCACGCTCGATTCGCTGGCGCTGGCGGGCGAGTCCAGCTACTTCGTGTTCGAAACCGCTCACGATGGAACCGTGACCCTCGAAGCGATCGAATCCGAAGCGTCGGAAGGCGTCACGATCGCGCTCTACGACGAGAATCCCCTGGAGAACGACGAGGTCTCGCCGATCGCCGAATCGAGCCTCGTCGACGGCGTTCAGCGAATCGATCAGTCAACCGCGGCCGGGCAGACGTACTATGTCCAACTGACAGGAACCGATACCGCCGTCAGCCTGCAGATCACGAACCTCGTCTGCCTCGACGATACGACGTTGACGGTGTTCGGCACCGACTCGGATGACCAGTTCGAGGCCAGTGCCGCCGACAAGAGCGTGGCCGTCAACGGCGTTCAGTACGATTTCGCGGATACCGAGATCGTCGCGATCCAGTTCTCCGGCGGCGACGGCCACGACAAAGTGATTCTGCAGGATTCGCCCGGCGACGATAGCTTGGAGGCTTGGGCGACGACTGCGGTTCTGAGCACCGCTGCGGACGGCGAATCCGGACTGACCATTGAAGTCGATCAATTCGAGGAACTGTACGTCTACGCCAGATACGGCGGCACCGACACGGCCTCGCTCTATGACTCGGCAGGCAACGACAAGTTCAAGGCCGATCCGGAGGAGCAGTACGCCAAGATGTACGGCGGTGCGATGTACAACCGGGTCAAGTTCTTCGAGGTCGCCAAGGCCTATTCCAGCGAAGGAAACGACCTGGCCCGCCTGTTTGGCACGACCGGAGACGATACGTTTGAGGGTCAGAAGGACGTCAGCAGGCTCTCCGGCAGCAGCTACGACGTTCAGGCATACGGGTTCGGCCAGGTGATCGCCTATGCATCCCGAGGCACCGATGTGGCCACCCTCGTCGATTCCGAGATGAAGGACGAGCTGCAAGCCCGGCAACACAAGGCGCAACTGTTCGATACCGCAACCAACGGCGAAGTCTACCTGATAGTCGCCCGAGGCTTCGATTCCTATCGAGTCGAAGCGTCCAGCACGACAGGTTCCGAGGAAGTCGGCGGCGCCGATATCGCCAAGCTGTGGGGCACGTCGGCCGACGACGTCCTCGAAGCCGCCGACGACTGGCTCCGCCTCTCGGTGGAGACCGACTCGCTCGAGGTTCTCTATGACATTATCGGCTTCGAAACGGTCAAGGTCCGCGACACGGACGGCGAGAACGACACCGCCGAAGTCACGGAGTCGCTCGCCTACGATCTCGTTCTGGGCAGCGGGTGGGACCGGTCTGCCGCGGGTGAATGACGCTCACACGCACCTGCGGTATAATGGGAGGTCGTCTGTCCTCCCTTGCGCTCCGGGTCGGTGTTGTGATCGCGCGAGGCGATTTCCCAGCGGATTCAAACCTTGAACGCCTCGAAATCCATCAAACCACTGCTGCTGATCTGGATCGTCTTCGGCGCCGCCATGCTCCTTCAGACGAGTTGGTTTCGCCGCGCGAAGAGCATTACGTTTGACGAAACCTACTTCCTGAGTTGTGGGCTGCAGACGGTTCACGACGGAAAGCTCGACACTCGGATCTGCTCCGAAGGCGTCGCACCGTTGCCGATCCTGCTCGATTACCTGCTCCCCTTGAGCCTGGTCGGCGGAGAAAACCGGCCGAGCCCCTGGGAAGGGCAACTTCAGGACGCCCGGCTCATCGTGGGGCCGCGGCTTGCCAATTCGATCCTGGTCGGCCTGCCGTTGGTGCTGCTGGTCTCCTGGTGGCTCTTCCGGCGCCAAGGAGCGATCGCAGCCGCACTCGGCGCCGGATTGATCGCCTTCTCGCCGGGGATCGTGGGGCACGCTTCCCTGGCGGCGACCGACGCCTGTTTTGCCCTGTTCGGCACGCTGGCCCTCGCGGCAATCGGATGGTATTTCGTGCAACCGTCGTCTCGGCGGTTCGTCGTCACGGCAATCGCAATTGCCGCCGGTATGGCCGCCAAGTACTCGGGTGTGTTCCTGCTGCCGGTCGTGGCCGTGATGTTCGTTTTGCGGGCTGTCGCGTCGCCGGCTCGCGAACAACTGCCGTCTTGGTGGCAGAAGTTTCGATACCTCGTGTCCCGCGGTGCTGCCCTGGCCGTGTTGATTGGCTTCTTCTGGTGGGGGCTGCATCTGTTCAGCTTCACCGGTCCGCTCAAGAACATCCCCTTGGAAGACACGCCTGACTGGTCGCCCTGGGTCAAGATCCTCGGTCGGGGCCCCGTGGCCGACGAGATCATGCGCGTGGCTCACGAGAACCTCCGCCGCCCTGCCCCGTTTGACGGAGTGTTGTTCCAGTACCTGCACAATCAATCCGGACACGGCGCTTTTCTCATGGGCCGGCGTTCCGAGACCGGTTGGTGGTACTACTTCCCTAGCGCGTTTGCCATGAAAAGTACGCCGGTCGAATTGCTGCTGGCTGTGGGACTGCTCGTGCTTGGCGGCTCGTCCTTTCGGTCACCGTTCCGGGCCTGGAGGTCTCTGGACGTCGAACTCCAGGTCCTGTGCATCGGCATTCTGGTCTTCAGTGCCCTGGTCGTGACCTCGAGCATCAACATTGGCCATCGATACATTCTGATCCTTTATCCACTGCTGGTCGTCCTCGGTGTCGACCGGCTCTGCACGCATCTCGCGAAACGTCCCAAGACGGTCAGGTGGTGCGCCGCGGCGATTCTGGTCGGACAGATCATCAGTTGTCTGAGCGTCGCGCCGCACTACCTGGCGTACTTCAACGTGTTTGTCGGCGGTCCCAAGCAGGGCTGGCACTACCTGCTCGATTCGAATATCGACTGGGGGCAGGACCTGCCGGCCCTGCAAAAGGAACTGCACCGGCTGGGGAGCCGCCGAACGGCGATGCAGTACTTTGGGACGGCACTGCCAGAGGCTTATGGAGTGGATGCCGATCCGATGGCCGAGTTGACGCTGCCCGTCGAGGAGTACGACATGCTGGCTGTTTCGGTTTCGCCGCTGCAAGGGCTGTACACCAAGGCCAACGATCCGTATAAGGCCTTTCGCCGTATCCCGCCGACGGCCAGGGCGGGCTATTCCATGTTGCTCTTCGATCTGGCAACCCCTCAAGCCCAGGCGGCGATGCAGCAAGCGGCGGCCCGCTATCGGGCGATCCGGCTCGACCCGGACAGTACCACGATGGGCGGACTGCCGGCCTATCGAATCGAGACGCCCGCGGCCGTCTACGTGCTGGAGAAGGCGGGCGGCGGGTTGGCGAGCGTGATCGACCGGGAGGGGCACGACTGGATCGGCTTCGACCACACGCCCGGCAGCCGAGCGGGGGGCGAATACCGCGGGTTCCCCAACGCCGTTCACCAACAGGCCGGCAACTACTTTCACGCAAAGAACCAGGCCACCGATCTCTGTTCGACCAGGGTCGAGTACGCCGGTCCCGGGCGCGTCACGATTTCGGCCGAATCGGACAACGGCCTTTGGGCCTGCCGCTACGACTTCTTTCCGACCCACTGCACTTTCACGATGACCCGTATGCCGCCCGACAAGCGCTATTGGGTTCTGTACGAAGGCACGCCTGGCGGCAAGTACGACGACACGGACTGGTGGATGACCTCCGGCAGCCACGAACGCCGCCCCTTGACGGTTCCTCACGAGGGCGACATTCCTGCACCCGAGTGGATCGCCTTCGGCGACAAGTATCTGGGTCGGGTGTTGTACCTTTTCCATCACGAAGACGACGACCATCCGGATCGCTTCTGCCAGATGGACGAGAAGATGACGGTCTTCGGGTTCGGACGGGAGGGGGTCAAGAAGTACCTCGATCACGTGCCGCAGCAGTTTACGATTGGGTTTGTGGAATCGACGGATCCGGCGAGGGTGGACGAGGCGATCCAAGTCATGAACGGACGACACCGTGTCAATCCGGCCCCACCTGCTGCCGGAGGGGTGGTGCCAACGCGTTGAGCGGCAGTGTCATCTTGCCGGCGTCCGCCATCGATCTTCCGATCACGATTTCAATCGTTCGCTTCCTCTCCAGTCCACCGTCGGTGCCGCAAGAAGTGTACTCGCAGACGGTTCGAAATCTCGAGGTCGCCGATTAGGAGGCGTTTGGCCATTTTCGCATACCGCTCCGAATGATGCAGAACATGGGGTATTTCTTGTTGGGACACACCACCTCCGCCGTCAGCCCCGTTTGTCGAGATACGGGCAAGTAACTTCTTCCAAACCGCCGAGGTGACTGGCCTGCCAGCAACGCCGTGTAGCAGTACGGCCAGGCAGGCTCACGTGCTGCGGGATTGAGGCAACGATTCGAGGCAGTTCTCATTGGGTTGTCGTTTCTTCTGGCATGCGATACAATGCGCGCATTGTGCTAATGGGCACGCAATCGGGGAAGGTAATGCAACACCCGCTGGAAGCAAAGCATGGATTGTCGGCCTATGAACTCCTGGTGAGAGCGATCACGATAATTGAGGCTTTTCTGATCACGATGATCGAGGGAGACATGGTTGCATGATGCGGTGCGGAAGTACCGGTGGCCTCTTCTCTGTACCGTTGTTGAGGGTATCAGACGTTAGTCCGGTCTTCTGGCTTAAAGGCGTCTGTATCGATCACCAGCGCTCGATCCAGGGCACTTCTCGGCCCAGTATTGTGCAGAGGTCGATGGCGGCTTGGTGTAGCGGCAAGCCCGTGGCTGCTGCCCACAGTTCGATCTGGTGGCCGTGACAACGGCAACGGTGGCAGTAGTACCGACCCATGGCCACATTCACAGAGAAGGATGGCTTGCGAGACGATCGACACCCGGGCACGGGACACTGCCCGTACCACTGTTGGCCGTATACCCCCGTCAGCCAGAACGCTCGACGAGCATCTTCTGCGGGTCCAAATTCTTCATAAAATTCCCGTGATCCGGAGGCCCCCCGCGATCGTGATCGGTGAGAGAAACTCCAGTAAGCGTTTCCATTCCTCCCAGGAATCGTCGCTACGGATGAACGCCTCGAGCAATGCGTGGGGCAACTCGGCGATGGCCTGCCTTGCGAACCGGCCGCGGGCCACTTTCCAAAACGCGGTCTGAGGGAAGGACTCGCGCCAGAAATCTCGCCACCGTGCGATCGTACGCCGGTCGGCGCCGAACAACTGGGACAATTCGCGGACCAGCCGAGGCGAAGGCCCTTGCCGCATGGCGGCCACCAGAACCACCACGGCGCCCAGGTAGACCTTCCGGCCGAGAAACCGCACTGACGGCGGGGTCGTCCGCTTGCGGCAACCGTCCCGGTCACAGCAGAAACTCAAGCGGTAGCCGTAGGAGTCCGGCAGATTCTCGCATCCACCGCGTGGCTTACGAGGGTAGTTGGCGCAGTGCAGGCGACCGCCGCACCCGCATCCCTGCTTCCGCGCGATGGCGGCCGGGTCTTTGTCAACGGTAAAAAGAAAGTCCCAAAAGCTGGCATCGCGAAGCACAACATGGTACATCGTGGAGTACTCCGCGGTTGTGGCAAACCTTACGGAGTACACCCCTCGGAGACCTCGATCAAGCGATCAGGCCCTTCGAGGGGACCTTTCTTGAAAACCTCGGCTAACTCGCGGAAACCGGGATCTACTCATGTCGAGTGCTTCTCTTGCCGCAATGTATTTGGGCCACTTGTAGAGTGTGGTTCGGTGACAACCAATGTGCTTCGCTATCTTCGTGTCGCTCCAATCGGGGTGGGCAACCAACGTCGCCAGTGCCTTCTCTTCGCCTGTGAGACCTTCTGTCGGCTTGGTCGTTTTCTGCGAAGTCGTTTCCCCGTTTTGCTCCTCGCTGGCCGCCCGAGCTGCCCGTGTAGCCTCATCCGCAATCATCGCCGCAAGGTGATCAGCGTGGAACTCGGGGAGGCCTTGCAGGGCTCGCCCCGCATCCTCCCAGGATCTCCCCGCAAACACGCTTGCGTCGAACACGAGCCTTTGAGCCCGTTCGTGGTATGAGGCGCCGGCATAGCGACCGATCGGCTCGGGGATCGTCGCGTGATGTCCGCGGAAGTGGCTCCAGTTCGATACCGGAGCAAGATCGTTGGCCGCGAATTCGTGCAGAACCGCCGTGGCTTCGGCAAGGTCCGCCGCGGCTTTCGGTGTTCGTTCTTGCTGGACGATCCGGCGAGCCCACTCCGCCGTCCGCACCGTGTTCGCCAAAGCGTGAGAGTGATATGCGTACATGTTCTCAATCCCTTTCCGCCGGCCCAGCCGGGGAGAATCACGGCGGATTGAGACTCCGCGATTCTCCCGGCCAGTTTTCGCCACCCGTCGGCAGCAACCGGCAAGTTCAATTCTCACGAAAACGGATCAGGGTGCAACCGGAGTGCGCGGCGTTTCCGGAGTGCGCCAGCAGGTCAAGATGAGCCTCGCAGAGGCCGCCTCCATAACAGGCATGGACCGAGCCGCAATCAGCCGCTTGGAAAACGGCCTGTGCGCCAACACTACGATCAACACGATCAACCGGTTGGCGCATGCGTACGGAAAGCGGCTCACGTTTTCCGTTGAGGACGAGCCTGAGCTTGCTCGCTGATGCTATCATTCAGAAGATCCGCCAGTCGATCACGCGTGATCGACGAGCGTCACCTCTCTGGCGATGATTCGCAGCGCGGAATCCTGCAGCAGCACTCGATAGTCAAACGCCGCACCGACACGTGCCGCTTCCCGAGAGTCGCTCCACGCCTCCAGCGGGCGTGAACGCTACTCGCCGTCCTTGGCATGAAAATGCTCCATCTGCGTCTCGTCCCATTCGTGCGAGGCCGAGGCGTCGGCTGGCGGGGGAAAATCGGTCCGACAGCACCCCGCGCCGTCCGCGAAATTGTACACGGCGTGCGGATATCTCGACGCCAACATTGAGTGTTTCTTGGGTCACTGCGCCGGCAACGAGTCTTGGTGGCATGTTCGTGGCCTCTCCACTTGATGGGGTTGGAGGACGAGTGAACTCAGGCGGTTTTCCGCCGCAGCCCAATGTGACGATCACGACGAAAACGGGGACAGACCATCTCATGGGCGCGAACCTCGCGGTCCCGACGCGGTCTTAAGGCTCACCGTCAGCCGGGTTATCCGGCCCTTGGACGCTGTTCTGGGCTGTCACGAAGTCCATGTACCTCTTCTCCCAGAACCGCCACATGACGAAGCCGAACAGTGCCCCGCCAAATGCCCACAATACCGCGGAGAACGCAATCCAGGCGGGCGAAAGCGGAACGCCCGGACGCCGATTAACGAAGAAAGTCATCACGGCAAACATCGGCACGCCCCACGCAAGAACGCCCGTTGTGACGACGTATCGACCTCGCCCGCGCTTCCGCGTGGCTTCCCACCGTTTGAGTTCCGCCGGCATCTCCGCACTCATATCCACTGCTCCTTTCTCTACAACATGCGATTTGTGTCTTCCGTCGAAAGAATGACGCGGTAAGCAGAAAATGGCAATCACTTGCGGTGAACCACCAAATGCAACCTCCCAATCCGCGAACTTGCATCTCAGTGCTGGAATGAGACGTTCGCGTGTCATCGGGGACGAGTCTCCAGCTCTGCACCGGCTGAGACGCCGCAAACGCTCTCAAAATATCGCCCCGAATGGCCCGGTCAAGCCGCCAAGTCGACCTTCCAGTGAACCCGTATCGTACCGAGCCCGTCTCAAACAACTCCGGCCTTACGCAAACCGGGGGACAGACGAGTGACAAAATTGTCACCCGCCCGTCTCGGCACCGTTGCATGCACTCCGCCACTTGCGACCTCGCGCAACAGTTTGCTATCCTTGAGCTTACGCGATTCGCTCCCCGGATCGCAGGTCCGAGTCTCCAGGCTGCGAGTTCCTTCTTCCACCCTTTCGCTCCACCCGCCATGTGCCCCCTCCGAACCAGCATCCTCGAAGCCAAGGCTCGTCTGGCGGCCGGTTTTCGCGATCTCAAGCAGAGCCATCTCCAAGGCACACCGGGGGGTGAGCTCTGCCGGCAGCTTTGCGACCTCCGCGATCAGGTCATCCTTCAGTTGATCCGCGAGGCCGCCCATTCGTCTACCGGCGACCAGTCGCTCGCCCAACGCCTCGCCTTTGTCGCCCACGGCGGCTACGGACGCCGCGACGTGGCCCCCTTCTCCGACGTCGACCTCATGATCCTCACCCCGCGCACCGCGGCCGAGGCCGCCAAGGCCCTCGCCGAACGCCTCTTCCGCGACATCTTCGACGCCGGACTCATCCTCGGCCATAGCCTCCGCACTCCCGACGAGGCCTGCTCCCTCGCCTCCGGCGACGCCCAAATCTGCACCTCCCTGATCGAGTCGCGGCTCCTGGCAGGCGACCAGAACCTCTTCGATGCCTACCGCCGCAAGTTCGATCGCCGCCTCCGCCGGAATTCCTCGCGATTGCTTGCCGCGGTCGAATCGGAACGTGAACAGGAACGGATTCGTTACGGCGAAACCGTCTTCCTCCTCGAACCCAACATCAAACGCTCCCGCGGCGGACTCCGCGACGTCCAACTCCTACGCTGGCTCGGAAAGATCCGCTACGGACACGCCGAACCGCAGGAACTCGTCCAACTCGGCGTCCTCTCCGAGGAAGACCACCGGCAACTGGCCGAGGCCGCCGAATACCTGCTTCAGCTCCGCAACGAAATGCACTTCCACGCCGGCAAGCCGGGCGACGTCCTCTCCCGCAGCGAACAACTCCGTATCGCCGCCGAGCGGGGCTACGAAGCCACCGCGGGCATGCTCCCCGTCGAACAGTTCATGCGTGACCACTTCCGCCAAACCGAGGCCGTCAGCCACGTCGTCATGCGATTCCTCTCCAAGGCCCGCACCGCCACCCGCCGAGCGGCCTGGACCACCGCCTTGCTGGGCCACACGGTTGCCGAGGGGTTCCGCGTCGGGCCCACGCTCATTGCCGCGGGCCCACGTGCACGCCGCCGGCTCAGCCGCGACCTCGCCTCCGTCATGCAACTCGTCGACCTGGCCAATCTCTACGACAAACAGATCGAGCCGGAAACCTGGGAGATCGTACGCCGCAGCGCCGCCCAATTGTCCGACGAACTCTCACCCAAGACCATCAAGCACTTCTTCTCGCTCATCACCTGCCCGGCCCGCCTGGGCGACCTGCTGCGACTCCTGCACGAAGTGCGTCTGCTCGAGCGGTTCATCCCCGCCTACGCCCACGCCCGGGGCTTGCTCCAGTTCAACCAATATCACAAATACACCGTCGACGAACACTCCTTCCGGGCGATCGACCTCGTGACGGAGATGCAGGACCATCCGGGCCCGCTGGGACAGGCCTATCGCGAACTCCGCCGCAAACATGTCCTTCACCTGGCCCTCCTCCTCCACGACCTCGGCAAGGGCTACGCCGACGATCACTGCACCATCGGCGCCCGCCTCGCCGCCGAAAACGCCCGGCTCCTCGGCCTCTCCCCCGAAGATTCGGAAACCGTCCAGTTCCTCGTCGCCAACCACCTGGCCATGAATCACCTCGCCTTTCGGCGCGATACGACCGACGAGCAACTCCTCGTCCGCTTCGCCGTCGACGTCGGATCGGCCGAACGCCTCAAAATGCTCTTCGTCATGACCGCCGCCGACCTGGGGGCGGTCGGACCCAAAGTCTGGGACGGTTGGAAGGAAGAAGTCCTCACCGACCTCTTCTTCCGCGTAAACCGCCACCTGGCAGCCGATTCAGGGGCCGAACTCGATAAACGATTGAACGCCCGCCGAAACGAAATCCGCAGCCTCCTCTCCGCCGCCGGACACCACGACGTCCTCCACGTCGTCGACAGCCTCCCCCCTGCCCTGCTCGGCGAAGCCCCGGCCGCCCAGACCGCCGCCGACCTCTCCCTGCTCAGCGGACTCGATGCCAAGAACGTCGACGTCCGCACCCTCTACCAGAAAGAGACCAACACCATTCGCATCACCGTGGCCACCCACGAAGACGTCGCCCCCGGCATCTTCCATCGCCTCACGGGCGCCGTCTCCTCCAAAGGCCTGCAAATCCTCGCGGCCGAGATCAATACCCTGGCCGACGATCTCATCCTCGACCGCTTTCTGGTCGTCGATCCCGATTTCTCCGGTGAGCCACCCCCCGAACGCTTCGACCAGATCCGCCGCGCCCTCGCCGAATCGCTCAAGGATCCCTCCGGCCGGCCCCCCTCGTTCCGAACCACCTGGAAGATCGGCGCCGCCGGACGACCGAAGATGCAGATCGCCCAGACCCGCATCGAAGCCGACAACGCCTCCAGCGACCGCTTCACCGTCCTCGACATCTTCGCCGTCGACCAGCCCGGCCTGCTTTACGCGATCACCAAGGCCCTCTTCGATATGGGCCTCTCCGTCGGAAGAGCCAAGATCGGCACCTACCTCGACCAGGTCGTCGACGTCTTCTACGTCACCGACGCCGCCGGGAAGAAAATCGAAAGCGATATCCGAATCCAACAGATCCGCACCCGCCTCCTGGATGTCGTCCTCGCGCTCAAACCGCGTTAGACATCACCTCACCGCCAGCACCCGGTTCTTTGCGGGCAGGCTGACGGGATCAGAGTAGTGATAAACCCTGCACACCTCCTGCTCCTCCCGCAGAACCGGTGTCGGCTGCTCGATCACGAAGTCGCAGAAGTGCGGAGCGTTGAACACGGCAAACGCCAAACGGACACTGTCTACCGGCGGCTCGAAGCGTCTCGTCAGGTCCGGCATCGCAATCGGCCCTGTGTCGACCTGCCACATGCGGCGATCGATGCTGATGTTCATCGTTTTCACCGGGTATTCCATCAGGCACCGCAGGCCGGTTTCTTCATTGGCGAGTTCGGTCTGGGCCGCCAGAGGCGTATCGCTCACGGTCACGTCACGAATCTCCTCAAACGTCTTCAACTCCACCACCGACTTGCCGTAATGCAGACGCAGAATCGGGTCGCCCCACATCTCCGTCACCTTGCGAAGTTCTCGGTAGCGGTCGCGAGCGTCAACGTGCCGGCGGAGAACCAGGATGTCCTCGCCGCCGTAGATCGGCATGAAGTCGTAGTTGTCCTCCTTCAACAGGTCCTTTTCTGCAAACGTGTTTTCGCTCTTGCACGACCCGCACTGATAGATCACTGTCTTCGTGCCCGCTCGGTCGTCATAGAGGATCGTCCGGCTTTCAATCCAGAAACGCACGGCGTTGGCGGTCGACGTGTTGCAGATGAACGACCGCCCGTAGTCCAGGCACTCGATTCCGTCGCCTTCGGCGCCAGTCGCGGTATCCACCAGACTCCCGGCACCAACCGCCGCCAGTCCGGCCGCCAGAAAATCCCGTCGTGTTGCTCCCATGACACTATCCCCGCTGTAAGATTGAGCCGGAAGTCCTGACACTTCCGCACAACTCAAGAGTGAGAACCAGAGAAGAGGCACCGGTACTCCGACGCACTGAACCCCGGTCCCTCTTCGGACGCCACTTCTTCCGCAATGCCCATTCAGCATACCCTCGCCAAGTGCACGGTCAATCCACTTGCTCGCGGAAGGCCCCGCACTTTCTTTTCAATATCTTCCATCACCTGACGAATACCCTTGCGGAACAAGTCAACCACATGAGCCTCGGGAGGAAAAGACATGGGTTGGGGACGCATGCTGCTGTTGGGAGACCTGGGACAACAATTGGATCTTCAGGACCAGAAGCAAGAGATCGAGTCGCTCCGCCGCGAACTCCGCTCGGCATCGGCCGCCCGAACCGGCGGCGGCCTCGAACGCCGCGTCGCCCAACTGGAGCACGAGAACGACGAACTGCGGCTCTATCTCGCCGCCCTGATCCGGCACCTCACCGCCAAGGACGTCGTCAATGCGGTCGACCTCCGTGGAATCGTCCAAGCCATCGACGCGGAAGACGGCCAGGTCGACGGCGGCTATGAAGGCCGCATGCTCTGAACAGATCCCGGGCCTCGATAAGGCTCACGCCCTGTCCAGCCGCCTCACGAATCGGCAGCCGATCAATAGCGCCGGCCGTACCCCGGGGCGAATTGCCGCCAGCGACGGAGCTCGGTCGCCGAACACCTCAACCTCGCCGCCTGGCTGGATGAGCGCCCGGCTGACCTGAACCACCTCGGCCTCGAGGTACAGCGTCTCGTCCGGCCCCTCAAAGCAGGCCACGATCGACTTGAACGCCGGACGCCGCGGAAGGAGAAACGAGAAGCCCGACCGGGTCAAATCGTGGCACTGCACGTTCACGAAGTCCTCGTCGCCGGGGAACCAACGCCCGTCGTAAGGAGCGACCCTCTGCAGCATGTCATATGGATGACGCGCCTCCCGCCGGCGGTCGTCCAGAGTCACTTCGGATCCCTCGCTCAGGCGATGAATCATCTCGTAGAACTGCGCGTCGATTTCACTCTCGAGACTGGGCATAGCTTGCGGGCAACTCCGGAATGCGTGGATTTCGGCAAAACTGAGGCTCGTGCCGATCGGGGCCTTCCACTAACAAGTCGGTAATAACTTCCCTTGAAGGGAGGCAAACGCCAAAATCTGCCGTCTGTACCGTCTGGCGAAAAAATGGCGAGACACGGTCGGCCCGACGACCCCGCTCGTATCGGACATGCGGCGAGCACTCAACCTTAAGGATACGATGCAGCCGACTCTTCGGCCTTCGTAACCTGACAGAGGCACTGTAATGCCCCGATCCACCGCCTCGCGACCGTACCGCCTGAATCGAACGCAACGATTAGATCCGCCTCCCTGCGCAAGCGAACCCCGGAAGTCCCATTCGGGTCTCTCCTCTTGACCGTCGCCGCCCAAACGCCGAAAATCAACGGTTTCCCCACCATAGTGGGAGGCGGAACCGTCTCCCATGCTTTGGGTGCAGAAGCCGCGGAGAGCGTGCTTGCCGCTTGCGAGACGATCCTGCACCTGCGCGTCCGACAATCCACATGTATTCCAACGAGAGACCGTTGATGGGAGCCACAAGCCAAGTTCCCGACCAGGCCGGACGATTCGGAGCGTTCGGGGGTCGCTATGTGCCGGAAACGCTCACCCGAGCGCTCGACGAACTAACCCGCCAGTACGACGAAGCCTGCCGCGACGAATCGTTCCGGGCCGAACTCGAAGACCTTTCCCGGCACTACGTCGGACGCCCCTCGCCTCTCTATCATGCCGAACGTCTCACCGCCCGCTGCGGCGGAGCCCAGATCTATTTGAAACGGGAAGACCTCAACCACACCGGGGCCCACAAGATCAACAACACCCTCGGCCAGGCCCTGCTCACCCGCCGCATGGGCAAACCCCGTGTGATCGCCGAAACGGGGGCCGGACAGCACGGCGTCGCCACCGCCACCGCCTGTGCACGCTTCGGCTTCGAGTGTGTCGTCTACATGGGCGAAGAAGACATCCGCCGCCAGAAGCCCAACGTCTTCAGCATGCGGCTCCTCGGCGCCGAAGTCCGCCCCGTCTCCACCGGCTCGCGGACCCTTCGCGACGCCGTCAACGAGGCCATGCGCGACTGGATGGCCACCGTCGAAAACACCCACTACATCCTCGGCTCTTCCGTCGGTCCCGATCCTTTCCCCCGCATCGTCCGCGACTTCCAATCCGTCATCGGCCGCGAAACCCGCCGCCAATGCCTCGAACAGATCGGACGCCTGCCCGACACCATCGTCGCCTGCTGCGGCGGCGGAAGCAATGCGGCCGGCATGTTCTATCCCTTCATCGACGACGCCGAAGTGAAGCTCGTCGGCGTCGAGGCCGGCGGACGCTCCGAGAAACTCGGCGACCACGCCGCCACCCTCAACTTCGGACGCCCCGGCGTCCTCCACGGAGCCTTCAGCTACGTCATGCAGGACGACGACGGCCAGACGGCCGACGTCCACTCCGTCTCGGCCGGCCTCGACTATCCCGGCGTCGGCCCCGAACACAGCTTCTGGAAAGACACCGGCCGCGTCCAATACACCTACGCCAACGACCGCGAAACCCTCGACGCCTTCGACGCCCTGGCCAAGTCCGAAGGGATCCTCCCCGCCCTCGAAAGCTCCCACGCCGTCGCCAAGGCCGTCGAGATCGCCGCCCAAATGAATAAGGACGAAGTCGTCGTCGTCTGCCTCTCCGGCCGCGGCGACAAAGACGCCGCCGAGATCGCCCGACTCCGGGGAGAACACTTTTAGGCGATTTGCCCAATCTTGACGCGTCTTCTGTACCAGGAAATCCGAAATACGAATCTCGAAATACGAAACAAATAACAATACAGAAGCACGAATGCACCAAACGCTGCAAATTCACTTTTCAGACATTGGTGCTTTATAGTTTGAATTTGTCTTGGATTTCGTGCTTCGCATTTCGAACTTGAGGCCTTCCATGTCGTCCATCGACACCCTCTTCAAAACCCTCCGCTCCCAAAACCGCAAGGCCTTCATGCCCTTCGTCACCGCGGGCGATCCCGATCTTGAGTTCACCTCCGCCCTCCTCCGCCGGCTCGTCGACCGCGGCAGCAGCATGTGCGAACTGGGCATCCCCTACAGCGACCCCATCGCCGACGGGCCCGTCATCCAGGCCTCCTACACCCGGGCCCTCGATGCCGGCCTCCACGTAGCCGACATCTTCGACATGCTCGCCGGCACCACGCCTGAACTCCCCGCCCCCGTGGTCACCATGGTCAGCTACTCGATCGTCTACCGCATCGGGCTCGCCCAGTACGTCGCCCGCGCCAAGGCCGCCGGCGTCGCCGGAGCCATCGTCCCCGACCTGCCGGTCCAGGAATCCGACGACTTGGCCAAGGTCTGCCGAAGCGAAGACTTCAGTCTCATCCAGCTCGTCACCCCCACCACGCCCCCCGACCGCGCCAAACAGATCGCCGACAAAACCACCGGCTTCATCTACTACGTCTCCGTTACCGGGATCACGGGCGAACGGACTGAACTGCCCCCCCAGATCGTCGACAACGTTGCCTGGCTCCGCGAGCAGACCGACCTGCCCGTCTGCATCGGCTTCGGCATCAGCCGCCCCGAACACGTGCGAATGCTCGCCCCCGTCGCCGACGGCCTCATCGTCGGCTCCGCTATCGTCCGCCGCGTCGCCGAAGCCGCCACCCGCGATCGCCAGTCCGTCCTCTCCGAAATCGCCGACTACGTCGACCAACTCCTCGCCGCCATGCCATGAGCGCTTTTGTCTTGCGCGAGGCGGCTCGCGTCTGTCTCGCTATTCTCTTCACTGCCGCATGCATCGCCACGCCGGTCGCCGCCTTGGAGGGCCTCCTGGTACTGGTCTCGTTCGGACACTACTCGGCCTGGTGGTGGTTGCTCGCCCTCTCCGCCGGTTTGCTCCTCGGTGTCGCATACCAGGTGATCGTCGCTTACAATAGAACGCGTTCCGCAGAAGATCCCGACGATCCCTAGAACGGAGATCCGCCGTGACCGATTGCCGCGCCGCGCTGCTGTTGATGTCGTACCTGGTGCTCTGCCCCTCGCCAACGACCGCCACCGACACACCCGCCCCCGTCGCCCACTGGAACTTCGACCAACCCCAGGCCGACCGCTGGCCCGACCTCTCCGGCCGCAGACACGACGCCACCGCCGCCAACCCCGCCAATCTCCAGCCCTCCGCCGGTCTTCTCCAAGGCGCCGTGCACTTCAAAGGCAGCCATCGCCTCTCCGTGGCGAACCATCAGGATTTCACCGACCTGAAACACGTCACCTTCAGCGTCTGGGTCCGGCCCACCGGCTTCGATCGCTACAACGAAATCTTCCGCAAGGAAGACGGCAACAACCGAATCCTGTTCTCTTTCCAGGAGAACGGCTCCGTCCTCTCCTTGGGACTGAACGTCGGCGGCTACATCGAATGCGACGCCCCCATCGATCCGGCCCTCCTCCTCGACGGCCTGTGGCACCACTGCGCCGCGACCTTCGATGGAAAAGCCATGCGAGTCTACCTCGACGGCCGCGAGGTCGCCGCCCTCGACCGACCGGGCGAAATCGCTTCCGGCAGCAACGCTCCCCCGTGCATCGGCTCCTCCAACGGCGGCGAGTGCTTCCAAGGCGCCATGGACGAACTGCAAATCTACCCGGCGGCCCTCAACACCGAACAGATCAACAGCCTCTACGCCCCGGGCCGCGAAGCTCAGTTGGAACGGATCCGCCAGCAGGAACAGGCCCTCGCCCAAATCTACGTCGCCAAAGACACCTTCGCTGAATCCCTGGCCGCCGCCCGTCGCCGTGTGATCCAGGAGAAGTTGGACTTCGATTCCCCCATGGCCGCCGCCTTGGCCCGACGCGTCGCCGCCGACTTCCCCGACGACGTTCGCCGCCTGGCCTCCTACACCGGCCTGTCACCGGCCGCCTACGTCCAGGGCGACGAAAGCCGAGTCCATCGCCAGACGCTCCAACGCCTCGTCGACCTCATGACCGAATACCGCCCGCTTACCGAGCACCAGTGCAGCAGCATGACCGCAGAGCAGCGCCAGCAATGGGCCGAGGTCGATCGGCTTGCCGAACAAGCCCAAGAACTGCTCGTGGCCGGCGAAGCCTCGGCCTGTTCCCCCCAATGGCTCGAACTGATGCTCGCCGCCGGAAGCCGAGTTCAATTCCGGCCGTTCGAACGCGAGGCCGTCGCCCCCTACGTCCCACCGAGCACGCCCCCCACCCGCACCCGCAGCGCCGCCGAAGCCGACGAACTCCTCCGCCGCGACTGGCTCCACCAGGCCGACGGACGCCCCACCGCACAACGTACCCTTCAGGAAATCGCCTGGACACGTGCACTGGCCGCTCGCATCAAGGCCGAGTATCCGGGACGCGTAGACTTCGCCGCACAACTCCAGACCCTCGACGCCCTCCAGCTTCGGGCGGAATCCCTCAAGGGCGAGGATGCCGAACTCTACTACGCCGCCTGCTCGGTGAAACGCTCGATCATGCTCGCCAATCCGGTCCTCGATTTCGACCGCATCCTCATGGTCGACATGCCCTATCCGCAAGGAAACGAATGGCGCCACGAGACCCGCCACCGCCTCGGCTACATGGCCGTGCCCGGCGGGAAACTGGTCGTGCTCGAAGGCCTCGGCCCCGACGGCCGGGCTCGCCAACTCATGCCCCAGCCGCCGCTCCACGGATCCTTCTGGCGTCCCGACGTCTCCTACGACGCCCAAAAGGTCCTCTTCTGCTTCAAACCCCACAATGAGAAGGCCTTCCACCTCTACGAAATCAACGTCGACGGCAGTGGATTGACCCAACTCACCGACGGACCCTACGACGATTTCGATCCCATCTACCTCCCGGATGAAGAACACATCGCCTTCTCCACCACCCGCGGCCACACCTACGTCCGCTGCATGCCCCCCACCAACGCCTTCGTCTTCGCCCGCGCCAATCGCGACGGTAGCGATATCTACCTCATCTCGCGCAACAACGAACCCGACTACCTCCCCTCCGTCATGGACGACGGGCGCATCCTCTACACCCGCTGGGAATACACCGACAAACCCCTCTGGCGCGCCCAGGGCCTCTGGACCGTCAACCCCGACGGCACCGGCATCGCCACCTTCTGGGGCAACCAGAGCGTCTGGCCCGACCTGCTCAAAGACGCCCGAAACATCCCCGGCAGCCGACGCGTCATGTTCACAGGCAGCGCCCACCACAACTGGTTCGCCGGTTCCGTCGGTATCATCGACCCGGACGGCGGCTACAACTTCCCCCACGGCCTGACCAAGGTCACCGCCGACGTCATCTGGCCCGAATCGGGGAACGGCCCCGTCGATCCCGTCGAGTCGCCCCGCTACCACGCCGCCGGCCAATACGAAGGCTACTACTCGCCCTACCCCCTCAGCCGGCACGACTTCCTCGTCTCCGCCGAGCGTGCCGGAAAGTTCGTCCTCTACCTCATGGACGTCGACGGCAATCGCGAACTGATCTACGAAGGAACCAACCACATCTTCCACGCCATCCCCCTGCGACCCCGAGTCCGCCCGCCCCTCATTCCCGATCGAGTCGCCTGGCCTAAGCGCGGAGATTCCCAGGCAAAACAGGAAGGCATCCTCTACAGCGCCAACGTCCTCCACGGGGCTTCCGACGCCCTCCGCGGCAAAGTCCGCTACCTCCGCGTCCTCAACATCGAGCCCAAGACCTACACCTACTGGAACCATCGCCCCTATCTGTCGACCGGCCCGGTCGTCTCCGCCGTCCAGTCCGAAGGCGTGAAACGCGTCCTCGGCACCGTGCCCGTCGAACCCGACGGTTCGGTTCAATTCCGCGTACCCGCCGGCATGGCACTGCATTTCCAGTTGCTCGACGAACAGTATCGCGCGCTCCAGACCATGCGCAGCTTCACCGGCGTCATGCCCGGCGAACGCCGCGGCTGCCTGGGTTGCCACGAGCTGCACAGCACCACTCCCGAACTGCCGGCCTCGTCCATCGCCCTCTCCAGGGAGCCGAGCACCATCGAGCCGCTCCCCTGGGACGACGACACCGTCAGCTTCGACCGCTACGTCCGCCCCGTCCTCGATCAATACTGCGGCCGCTGCCATCAAGGCGACGGCGAAGGACGCAAAACCTTCGACATGACCCCCCGCACCGGCTTCCTGTTCTTCGACGAAACCTACCTCGTCATGACCGGCCGCCCAAGCTGGGGCACCGCCTACCAGCGCCCCGAAAACCCCCAGCCCGGCCTCGGCATCGCCAACATGCTCATGGTCGAAGGCTATGACAAGATCGACCCGGCCGCATATCAAACCCCCGAACCCATGACGCAACTCTCCTACAAGAGCCGCCTCATCGAGATCGCTTCCAGCGGCCAGCACCACGACGTCCGCGTCGACCCCGTCAGTCTCCACCGCCTCATCCTCTGGGTCGACACCATGTGCCCCTACCGCGGCACCGAAGAAATCCGCGCCATCGACGACCCCGACTTCCAGGGCATCGACTGGATCTCGGTGCGCCCTCGCATCAAAACCGCCCCCGTCATCACCCGCCCCGGCCCCGTCGACTAAAGGGGCAGCCGGAAAACAAGTTTCCGGTTTGGGGCGACGCTGCTTCGTAATAGAACGGCTGCCCATGGAATGATGGAATAGAGGAATGATGGAATGTTGCAGAGAAGCCGAGTGGTGCGGAAGGCGCAAGATCGAGCCTTCCAGTATTCCATTCTTCCATCATTCCACCGTTCCTGCCAAAACCGGTAAGTCATTCATCGGCTGCCCCTAACCCACCCCGCACCAACCCGAAGCGTCAACGAGGACGGCAGACACCCCACCTCACCAGCACTCCCCCCACCAGGCACAACCCATGTCCACTGCCGCCCCCAGGATTTCCCTCGCCATCGCAACCCTGCTGCTCCTACCCGCGGCTGCTCGACCCCAAGATCAACCACCATCAGAGATCGACCATCCCACCCTCGACGCCTGGTCCGCCCCCTACCGCGGCTGGCACTACTGGCCCGACCCCGTCATCCCCGCCGAACCCAACGTGCCCGGCTTCCAGGAGTTCAAGAACACCGACTGCCCCACCGTCTACCAGCTTCCCGGAGATCCGGACCGATGGTGGATGAGCTTCATCGGATTCAACGGCAAGGGCTACAACAGCTTCGTGGCCGAGAGCAACGACTTGATCCACTGGAAGAACCCCCGCCTTGCCATGGGCTTCGGGCCGGAAGGCGAGTTCGACCACGGCGGCTGCGTCGTCGGCGCCTACCTCTACGAGTCCTACGACGTCACATCGCCACGCATCCTTAAACAACGCGACGGCAAGTACTGGACGCTCTACGGATGTTACCCCCGTCAAGGCGGCTACGAACTGCGCCCCGGATACGAAGGCGTGGCAATCAGCCATGACGGCCTGTCATGGCGCCGGGCCAAGTCGTCCTATATCCTGTCGGTCCACGAGCCCGACGTCGGCGATTGGGAAAGAAGCTGCATTTACCAGCCGTGGCTGGTCGAACACGCAGGCCGTTTCTACAACTTCTACAACGCGGCCAACGCCGGCATCGAACAACTCGGGCTCGCTACTTCCGACAACCTTCTCGACTGGACGCGCTATGCCGGCAATCCTGTCGTCCGCAACCGCCCCGGCGGCTACGACGAGAAGTTCTGCTCCGACGGCAAAGTCTTCCGCGACGGCGACCACTGGACGATGTTCTACTTCGGCGTCGGCCGCGGCGGAGCCCACATCATGGTGGCCTTCTCCCGCGACCTGCTCGATTGGACCGCCCACCCCGATCCCCTCTGCAAGGCCGGCGGCCACCCCGGTGGACTCGATCGGCAGTATGCACACAAGATCTCTTTGGTCTACAATCCAGCCAACGAGACCTTCTATACCCAACTGTTGCATAAATCGAGTGGTTCTGCAACGGGCTAGTTGAGGGGGTGGCGGGGTCAGAGGAGAGCTGATCGACGATTCGGGGCTTCGATAGCGCGTACGGGTAGCGTTGATAATCGTTA
>JAAYAY010000225.1 GCA_012719125.1 Planctomycetaceae bacterium
ACGCTGGTGATACTTCCACATTAAAGGAACAGAAGAGAAGAGGCACCGGTACTCTGAACTGACAGGAGACGTTGCCTCACCCATAACCCAAGCACTTGGAGTGTCTGTCAAACTGGAGCCACCTCACTGGGCTACGCGATCCTCCACGGTCCCGACATCGCCCCCGGTGAGCCCGGCCAGGAACGGGAATCGTTCCACGCCGTCCTGCTCGCCCAGCGCCTTCGCGAGGCCATCGACCGACTCAATCCGGGCATCCCGGCGGGCACGAGGGAGGACGCCTTCCGAAGAATCGCCATTCCCGACCGGCCAACGCTGATTGCCAACAATCGGGCGTTCCACCAGCGACTGCGGGACGAGCGTCGAGGTTAAGGAGATAATCGACCATGAATGTTCATTTGGCGGTGATGTTCGACGAACCGACAACACAAGATGCCGAGGAATTGCGGGCCGCAGCGCGGGCATTGACCGACGACCGACGCAGCGTGCGGGTGTCTTCCGAGCCCGAGAGGCCGCAATGGCTGGTTGCCGAGTTCACCATGGCAAGCCAACCGCAGTACGCCGCAGTGAACAGAATCGATCGATGCTGGGAGTTTCGCAACCTGAATCGGATCGACTCGGCGATCTCGTTTCCGAAGGAGGCTGAGCCGAGTGGAAGACGGAAGAGACAAGCAAGAAACGGCTGACGCCGCCCAAAGGGACGGCGCCGTTGCTGCTTCTACACATGGCAGATGAGCGCAGAAAAAAGGAGGCAAATTCCTCGGGGCCACTCGCGGAGTCGCCCCTCGGCCGAGCCTCCAAAGAAAGTATCGGATGATCGGGAGCAAATGTCAACAGAGACCGCCGTGGCTGGACGGCGTCCGGTATTGATTCTACCTGCGGCAGATGAAACCGAGTCAAACCGCTGATTCGCCAGACGGGCTCAGCGGTGAGCTCTTCTGGATTCCACTGCCGCCGGCAGGAAACGACTAGACTCTGACTGGAGTATCGAACGTGTCAACATTTCCTGAAGAGCGAAGGGAGCGAATCTCATGAATGTGGAATTGACAGTTCAATTCGAGGAGCCCACAGAGGAGACTCTCGTGGAGCTACGGACGGTTGTCCAGAGTCTGAGCGACGATCCGGAGAGGATCAGGGTCTATGCCGACCAGGAGCAAAAGGGGGACGGGCCGGAGGATGCCGGCTGGCTGATCGCCGAGTTCAGCATGGCCACGCTGCCTGAGGAAGAGGCCGTCGATCGCATCGCGAAGGTGCTCGACTCGTCTCTCGCAGATCGCCTGGACTCGACGATCTCGTTTCCCAAGGAGAGGTGAGTCGAGCACTGCTCTTCGGAAGGTATGCTGCGATGCTCAACGCGTTCAACGAATCAGATCTCGAAATCGTCGTTCAGGGATGGTTTCAGGATCTGCGCTACGAGACTCTCTACGGTCCGGAAAACGCGCCCAGCGAGGCGGGGGCGGAGCGGGCATCGTTCCACGACGTTCTGCTCGCCGGGCGCCTCCGCGAGGCCATCGACCGGCTCAATCCGCAGATCCCGGCGGCCGCGAGGGAGGATGCCTTCCGAAGAATCGCCGTGCCGGACCGGCCGACGCTGATTGCCAACAATCGGGCGTTTCACCAGCGGCTGCGGGACGGGGTGGAGGTGGAGTACCGACGGCCGGACGGGTCGATTGCCGGGGACCACTGCCGCGTTGTCGATTTCGAGAACCCGGAGAACAACGACTGGCTGGCCCTGAATCAGTTCACGGTGATCGAGGGGCAGCACAACCGCCGGGCCGACGTGGTCGTGTTCGTCAACGGGCTGCCGCTCGGGGTGCTGGAGCTGAAGAACCCGGCCGGCGAAGAGGCCACGGTGCAGGCGGCCTACAAGCAGCTTCAGACCTACAAGGAGCAGATTCCCTCGCTGTTTGCCTACAACGAGGTGCTGGTCGCCTCGGACGGGCTGGAGGCGCGGATCGGCTCGCTGACGGCCGGCCAGGAGTGGTTCAAACCGTGGCGGACGATCGAGGGGGAGAACGAGGCGCCCCACGCGTCGCTGGAGCTGGAGGTGCTCATTCGCGGGGTGTTCGAGAAGGGACGATTCCTCCAGCTTCTCCAGCACTTCGTGGTCTTCGAGGACGATACCGACAGCGACCGGATCGTCAAGATCCTGGCCGGCTACCACCAGTTCCACGCCGTGCAGAAGGCGGTGGAGGCGACGGTCGAGGCGTCGCGGCCCGAGGGGGACAAGCGGTGCGGGGTGGTCTGGCACACCCAGGGCTCGGGCAAGAGTTTTTCGATGTTGTTCTTCGCGGGGCAGATCGTGGTTCATCCAGCCATGGAGAACCCGACGCTCGTCTGCCTGACAGACCGCAACGATCTGGACGACCAACTGTTCGGGCAGTTCGCGCGGTGCTCGGAGTTGTTGCGGCAGAACCCGGTACAGGCCGAGAGCGTGGTCCATCTGCGGGAGTTGCTGAAGGTGGCCTCGGGCGGGATCGTGTTTACGACGATTCAGAAGTTCCTGCCGGACGAGAAGGGCGAGCGGGTGCCGATGGTCTCAGACCGGCACAACATCGTGGTCATCGCCGACGAGGCCCACCGCAGCCAGTACGACATGATCGACGGGCTCGCCCGCAACATGCGCGACGCCCTGCCCAACGCGGCCTTCATCGGCTTCACGGGCACGCCCATCGAGAAGCACGACGCCAACACGCGGGCCGTGTTTGGCGATTATGTGAGCATCTACGACATCGAGCGGGCGGTGCGGGACAAGGCGACGGTGCCGATCTACTACGAGAGCCGGATCGCCAGGCTCTCGCTCAACGACGAGGCCCTGCCGGCGATCGACGACGAGTTCGAGGAGATCACCGAGGGGGAGGAGGTGGAACGCGTCGAGAAGGTCAAGACGAAGTGGGCGGCCATCGAAGCCCTGGTGGGCGAACCGCACCGCATCGCCGTGATTGCCAAGGACCTGGTCGACCACTTTGAACGCCGCTATGAGAGCATGGAAGGCAAGGCGATGGTCGTCTGCATGAGCCGGCGGATCTGCGTCGACCTCTACAATGAACTCGTCAAGCTGCGGCCGGGCTGGCACGACGAAGACGACGAGAAGGGCGTTTTGAAGATCGTCATGACGGGGTCGGCCTCGGACGAGGTGTCGTGGCAGCAGCACATCCGCAACAAGCCGCGGCGGAGGGCGCTCGCGCGGCGGTTCAAGGACCCGGGGGACTCGTTCCGCATCGTGATCGTGCGGGATATGTGGCTGACCGGCTTCGATGCGCCCTGCCTGCATACGATGTATGTCGACAAGCCGATGCGGGGGCACGGGCTGATGCAGGCCATCGCCCGGGTGAACCGCGTCTTCCGCGACAAGCCGGGCGGGCTGGTGGTCGACTACCTGGGCCTGGCCGATCAGCTCAAGCACGCCCTGGCCACCTACACCGAGAGCGGCGGAAGCGGCAGCCCGTGCGTCGATGTGGCCAAGGCGATCGCCGCGATGCAGGAGAAGTACGAAGTGTGCTGCGGGATCATGTACGGCCTGGACTGGTCGCTGTGGACGACGGGAAAGGGTTCTGAGAGGCTGGCCCTGCTGCCGGCCGCCATGGAGCATGTGCTGGAGCAGGAGGACGGGAAGGCGCGGTTCTCGGCCGCGGTGCGGGACGTGTCGCGAGCCTTCGCCCTGTGCGCCGCCTCGGAGGAAGCCAAAGCCGTCCGCGACGACATCGCCTTTTTCCAGGCCGTGCGGGCGGGCCTGGTCAAGCCGGTGGGATCGCGGAAGACCGACGACCAGATCGACGCCGCGGTCAAGCAGCTCGTCTCGAAGGCGGTCTCGGCGGACGACGAGGTGATCGACGTGTTTTCGGCCGCGGGGCTGAAGAAGCCTGACATCTCGATTCTTTCGGACGAATTCTTGGCCGAGGTGCAGGGGCTCAAGCACAAGAACGTTGCCGCGGAGCTGCTCAGGAGGCTGCTGCAGGACGAGATCAAGGCCCAGTCGAAGCGGAATGTGGTGCTCGGCCGGAAGTTTTCGGAGATGCTCAAGAGGTCGCTGCTTGCCTATCAGAACCGGGCGATTGCCACCCACGAGATCATCGAGGAACTCTTGAACCTGGCCAAGGAGATCCGCGACGCGCATAAGCGCGGCGACGAGTTGGGCCTGCCCGACGACGAACTGGCCTTCTACGACGCCCTGGCCCAGAACCAGTCGGCCATCGACGTGATGGGGATCGACGAGCTGAAGGTCATTGCGGCCGAACTGGTGACGAACGTGCGGAAGAGCGTCTCGATCGACTGGACGCTGCGGGAGAGCGCCCGGGCGAAGATCCGGGTGATGGTGCGGCGCATTCTCAACAAGCACGGCTACCCCCCCGACCTGCGGGCGGAGGCGGTGAAGCTGGTGCTGGAGCAGGCGGAGGCGTTGTGTGCGGGGTGGGTGGGGTGAGAGGTCGATTCTGGATTCCCGCCTGCGCGGGAATGACGGGTGTGGGATAGGGAATGACGGGCCTGTACCGAATTCTGTGCTCGTGATGCTGCGGGAAGGGAACAGTCCCATTTGATACGGGCGGAAGGGAACTGTCCCATTTTTGTGGCATCGTGTCACAAAAATCGGGACAGCCCCCCGCGGATCAGCGATCGGCAAAGCGGTGGGCTTGGGCGATGATGTCGAGGCCGACTGAGTCGCTCCAGGAGTTGATGAGACGGCGGAAGACTTGGCCGGGGCGGCCTGAGCCGATCGGGTGGCCATCGACGCTGACCACGGGGAGGAGGCACAGGGGTGTGCTGGTGAGGAAGACTTCGTCGGCGGCGAGCAGGTCGTCGGGGGTCAGGTCGCGTTCGGTCAGGGGCTGGCCCATCTGAGCGACGATTTCGACGGCGGCGGCGAGGCTGATTCCCGGAAGCACCTTGTCGTGGGGCGGGGAGATGAGTCCCTGGCCGGCGCGGTAGAGGAGGACGTTGGCGGTTGAGGCCTCGGTGACGTGGCCCTCGGTGTCGAGCAACAGCGCACGTGAGCCCGGTTCGAGGGCCTCGGCCTGCCGGTCGGCGAGGTAGTAGTGCATGCGGCTTCGGCACTTGAGGGCCGAAGGCCAGCAGGCGCCGGGGACCTGACGGGTGGGCGGGATGACCAGTTTCTGACCGAGTTCGTACTTCTCGTGCCAGAGGCGGAAGGGGAGCGGGTAGGTGTAGAGGATGACCGTTGGTCCGCCGTTGTCGGAGGTTCGATAGCCGGAGCTGCCACCGGGGCTGACGAGGATGGCAAGTCCGAGATCGTCGCCGGTCTCGAGCAAGGCGTGATTGTGGTCAACCAGTTCGTCGGCAACGGCTGCAAGGCGACTCGGCGACTCGGAGATGGAGACATCGATGATCTCGAGGGAGGCCGTCAGGCGTGCCAGGTGGTCGTCGAGGCGGAAGATCTTGCCGCCGAAGGTCCGCAGTTGCTCGGCGATGGTCGTGCCCAGGACGAAACCGGCGTCAAACAGGGAGATCGAAACGGAGGAGAGGGGGACGGTCTTTCCGTTGGTGTAGGCGAGAGGCTCATTCATGGGTTCATTATGGGATCTGCGGGACTACTGGTAAGGCCGGGCAGGCGATGCTGATCGAGGGATAGGTCGTGCGGCGTTGTGGGCAGGCAAGGTCCAGCAGTTGTCCCACGATGGGTTGCTCACTTGTTTGTAAAGATGCGCAGACTAAGGAAGGCGTAGCGGCATGTGGTTGACCACAAGTGTATTTGATCGTTTGTTTTCTTGTCTTTCGAGACATTTCGGTGGCACCGTGGAGGGGTTTCAGCTTGACCCCCTGTTTCTGTGCCGTTAGAATCTCGGGCGATGTAGTAGCCGTCCACACGCTTGCGGAGAGCGCTGGTTTTCTGTGAGTGTTGAACTAGAGACTCAATTCCTCCTGATTTCATCTGGCCGCTATTACCAAGAAGAGGGGGGTGAAGGATGCACCTCCGCGAGACCGGTCGACACGTGGTCATCCACGCACCGGCCAAATTGAATCTTTTCTTCGAAGTCCTGGGTCGGCGTGACGACGGCTTCCACGAGGTGGAGACGTTCGTTTACCCAATTGACCTATGTGACACTTTGATCATTACCAAACGTTCTGACGACCGGGTGAAGTTCCGTCTTTCGTCCGTTTTTTCGGGAGCGGTCGGTAGAGAGAGTTCCCTCGGCCAAGTACCGGCTGACTCATCGAACTTGGTGGTTCGCGCCCTGGAGCTTCTTCGCCAGAGCACGGGATGTCGCCTTGGGGCGGATGTTCTCCTGGTCAAGCGAATCCCCAGCGAGGCCGGTTTGGGGGGTGGTTCAAGCGACGCAGCGGCCGCACTTGCGGGAGCAAATATCACCTGGAACCTGAAGTTGCCCGTTGAGCGTCTGGCCGAACTCGGCGGGACGTTGGGAAGCGATATTCCGTTGTTTTTTCGGGACGGACCTTCGGTCTGTCGTGGGCGTGGCGAGATTGTTGAGCCGGTGCCGTCATCGCCGGTTCTGCATTTCGCGGTGGTGCGTCCCCCGGCCGGGCTGAACACCGCCAAGGTGTACGGGGCGTGTTGCGTGGCGCAAGAGCCTCGTTCCTTGACGCGGTTTGTGGAGTCGATCACGTCGGCCCGTCTCGGACAAATCGGAGCGTGCCTTTTCAATCGTCTGGAATCGGCTGCCAGCGATCTGACGCCGTGGATCGCACGGATCCGGCGAGCCTTTGAGTCACTCGATTGTAGCGGACATCAGATGACCGGGAGCGGCACGTGCTACTTCGGCCTGTGCCGGCACGCCCGCCACGCGCGGCGTGTGGCACGGCGATTGGAATCATTTGGACTTGGAAAAGCGTACGCGGTTCGGGGATACCGCTGAGTGAGGTCGGAGAGGCCGGTTGCCGTTCGTCCGGGCAATGCCGGCGCGACGGCGACGGGCAGACCTTGCCAGGTTGGGGGCTCTCCCCAAGACTGCAGAGTGGACTTTGAACGTGCACCATGAGGCCCGAACTACAAGGAGTAAGGCCGTGGAGATCACTGAGGTTCGCATCAAGCTCATGGAAGAGCCCGGCGAACGCCTGAAAGCGTTCTGCTCAATCACGTTCGACGATTGTTTTGTCGTGCGCGATCTGAAGATCATTGAAGGCACGGGCGGTCCGTTTGTGGCCATGCCCAGCCGGAAGCTCACAGCCCATTGCCAGAAGTGTCGCTGCAAGAACCATCTGCGTGCGGCGTACTGCAACCAATGCGGGGCACGTTTGAAGGAACCGGAGGCCTTGCGCGACGAGGAGGGCCGGGCGAAGCTGTACGCCGATATCGCCCATCCCATCAACAGTGCATGCCGCGAACTCATTCAACAGAAGGTCATCACCGCCTTCGAGAGAGAGCTATCGGAATCGACGAAGCCCGACTACCGGCCGAGCTACGACGACTTCGACCAGTACGAGGCCGCGGTGGAAGAGGAAAGGCCGCCGTTGAAGCCGACCCAGGTCCAACAAGCTGAAGCGCCGCGAGGCCCTCACAAGGCCCCGTCGTTTCGGAAAGAATCCACCCGTTCCCAATCGGAACGGGGTGGATTTGGGAAGGGTGTCTTCGACTGAAAGGGCCCGAAAGAGCGGCAAGATAACCGCCAGTTCTAGGCTTCGGTTTCTCAACCAGAACCGACAACCGGCAATTCACTGGGACCGGCCAATCATTGGCCCGGGTAGGGGAGCACGGGGGGCTCTGTTGGGGCTTTTGTCGTGGTGGTCGTGATCGACGATCCGTCCCCGCAGGACTCACAGGCTCCACAAGGTTCTTCCGGCGTGCAAACGGTGCAGCCTTCGTAGCAGGACACGGGGGCATTCCAGCTTTGGGTAAGCGATCCGCGTCGCAAGCCGTCGCAGTACCTGCAGCCGGCCATCGCGGCTGCCAGCAGAACCAGCGCTGTTAGAACCAGCATCTTCCTCATGATTCTCTTCTCCTATCCATTCCGGCCGTTCTCCAGCAAATCCAGGCCAGACAACTCTACCCCGCCGACTGCGATGTGCAAACGCAACGAGTGGACTTTTTGCAACATTTCTTCGCCGGACGACTGACTTCGCGTTGATCAAGAGCTACACTTTCACTGAGCAGAAGAGTCTACGAAACCCCTACGAGGCACCCAGCGCGAGTCCCTGAGGGCTGCAGTCATGTGGAAGTCTGACGGTGAGTGGAGAACCGGGCGTTTCTTCTTCGTATTCGTCGTTGCCGGAAGCCTGCTTCTATCGCATGGCCGGGCGGCAACCGCCTCCGGCAATTCGTCCGGCAATGCCCGACAAGACCGGACCATTCCGCTTGAAGGAACGGACGAAGCCTGGATTGTGAGTACGCGTTGCGTTCCGTTTTCGTGCCCGACGGGAATTGGCCCCGAGCGGTTTTCTTACCAGGTTTCGCGAGGGGTCTGCGCGGGCTGGGAGCAGGCCGATTCGGAGGCCTTCTTTGCGGGGGCGGCGGCCGACAGGCCGGTCATTGTGTTTGTTCATGGGAACCGGGCAGGTTTCTGCGACGCGGTCAATGACGGCTGGCCCGTGTATCAACGATTGCGGTGTGAATCCGGAGGTCGTCCGTTCCAATTCGTGATCTGGTCGTGGCCGGCCGATCAGATTCGCGGCGGTCCAAGAAACGACGCCCTGGTCAAGGCGGGACGAAGCGACGTGCAGAGCTTCTATCTGGCGGCCTGGCTCGATCATCTGCCCCTCCAGACTCCCGTGACGCTGATCGGATACAGTTTCGGAGCCCGCATCATCGGCGGGGCGCTCCACTTGGCCCAGGGAGGTACGCTGTTGGGAAGAACGAGCCCGGGGCAGGACCGGCGACCCGTTCGCGTCATGCTGGTGGCCGCCGCGCTCGATTGCGAATGGCTGAGCCCGGGAAGCCGCAACGGGCAGGCCCTCGGGGCCGTCGAGCAGATGTTCATCACGCGAAACTGCTGCGACCCTGTGCTTCGGCTCTATCCCCGGATGCGACGATGCGACTCGTCGAACGCTTTGGGATTCGCCAGCCCGGCCTCTTCGACGCGGCTCGCGCAGTCCGGCCCTGTCCTGGAAACCGTGGGGGTCGAGTCGCAGGTGGGTCGAGACCATTCTTGGCACAGTTACTTTCGGAGCTATGCCGTTCGATCGCGACTGGCGCAGTACGCCTTCCTGGCCGAGGGACAGCCGGTTGCCGAGTGAGGCAAGCTACTTGACCGTTGCCGGCCCCGCGCTGTTGGCCACCGCCGGCTCGATCCGCTCCGGCCCGATGGCCAGGGCGAACCAGCCATCGTCGGCGTGGACCTGCGTGACCTGCAGTCCCCGCAATCGCGGGTCGGCGGTGATTTCCTGCGGAACGATCGGCAACTCGCGTCCCTTGGCAAACGTCTTGCTGAAGATGCCTCGCAGTGCGATCTGCGACGCCATCCGCATCGGTCCGATCAACTCCACCACGCCGTCTCGCACGAGCGTTGCCGACTGCCCGGACATTTCGGGCCGGTAATAGGCACAGACTCGGAAATCCCGCCATTGCCGGTTGTCCGCACGGAGCCGGGAAATCGCCAGGGAGACGGCAACGCGGCCGTCCTCGAAGTCGATTCGAGCCGCGTCGTTCTCGGCGAAAGCAATCGAAACGTCGTCGTTCTCGGTGGTTTCTTCAAGCAGTTCGGGCCGATTGAAGCTCGTCGCGATGCGGTCTCGCAGTTCCTTGATCGTCAACGTGGCGCCGTCCAATCGCAGTCCGCAGAGGACGTTGTTCAACGCGGATTGATGCACCTGAAAGCTGAGAACGCTGTCGGAAGGTGCCCACGGGCGGGGCGTGTTGCTGGCCAGGTGGCTCGGACCGGCCAGCCGCAGTTTCATCGCCAGGCGTGCTTCGGTGGTCTGGGCCTCGATCACTTCGGGGCGCAGCGACATGGCCGCCAGCGGATTGAGGAGACGCTTCTGCAGCCGATCGTTCAACTCGCCCAGACGAGCATCGATTTCTTCGTCGATCTGTCTCTCTGCCTGACTCTGAACCTTGCGATTCATCTCTCGGCGTATCGCCGGGCGATTCGCCTCGTGCTGCGATCGTGCCACTGATTGAGCCAGTGAGCTCAATAGGGGAACTCCGTCGAATTCGGTTCGGACCTGACGGAGCCACATGCGGTTGTCGACCGTCACTTCGGCGGGCCGGAATCGGATTCCGGCCGCAGTCAGTTCGAGTTCCTTGACGGCCGAGTATTCCGTCTCGCTGCCGTTGAAAAAGGTAGCCGGTCCTGCCGTGGACGAGGTCGACGCCGACACAATCCCGTCGACCGTCAGAGCGGCGCGCATCCGTTGAGCGTCCGGAACCAAGGCCACACCGACCTCGGCAATCGTCGTGCTGCGCCCGCGAACCGGATGCCCAAGGACGGTGTCCCTCACCCACTGATACTCGGGCTCCCGATCGGGGAGCAACCGGTTGAGCAGGTAGCCGGTCACGGCGATGCGGACGTTGGAATCGCAATAGAGTTCCTCGATCCGGCGAGCCAACTCGACCTGAGCGGGCAGATTCGATACCGACAGCTTCAGACGCTCGACCGCCAGGTGTTCGGCCGCGTCCCTCGAACCGGTTCGCTCGAGGTTTTCCTGCGAGGTCAACCATGCCGCAGCATCGACTGGTTCGGCGGCAATCGTCTTGAGGGCGCGCTTGAAATTGGCGACATCCTGCGACTCGAGAAACGTGCGTTGTTCCTCGGAAACGTCTTCGACTTGCAGTTTGAGGATGACATACTGAACGAGCGTCCGATAGTCGCTGCTCAGTCCCGATTCCCCCCGCTCCACGATCTGGGCCAGAGCGTCCAATTCGAGAAATGAACCCCAGGCCGATCCGTTTTCGGCGCCGGCGGTCAGGTCCTTCATCTGCACAACGGCATGCCTCACTTGCTGCCAATCGACCGGTTCCGGCTGATTCTGTCTGCCTTCCTGAAGCGCCGCAAGCTGCTCCCAGACTTGAACCCGCCGATGCAGCATCATCAACACGCGAGCCAGCGGCCTGTGACTCTCGGTCTCTTCCCGCTGTTTAGCCAGAGCGACTCCGTCGCGACCGAGAACGGACAACCGCGCCACCGACTGTTTCGCCGCCGGCAGGCCGGCCAGTAGTTCCGCCGACGCTCGGGTGACAGCCTCGGTCACGTCATGAGCCCACCGGCCTGTTTCGCAATCCCATTTCAAAGGCTCCAAGGCCTCGATGATGGAAGCAGAAACCGACCTGTCGGCATTTTCGCGGGTCCGGGAGTTCTCGGCCGCCAGTCCCGCAACGTCCTCTTGCGAGAGCACCGACACCCCATCCACGGCGCTCATGTCCCGATCGTCCGCCACTTCGGCAGCATCGTCGACCGCGACGGAAGGCTCCATCTCAGTGTGGGCTTCCAAGCCGGCCTCTCCATCTGCCGGCAACTCGGATTCCATTTCGGCTCCGGACTCGGATTCCTCGGCGGGCGGCATCGCTTCCACGTCCGGCGAGAACGTGTCCTCTTCCGTCGGAAGAGCCGGAAGCAGTTCCAACAACTCCACGCCCGCACTCTCTTCCCCCCCCGCGGTATCCGCTGTAATTGCTTCAGATGCCTGTTGGCCGATGCGAGGACTGGGAGCAACCACAACAAAGCCGTCTGTCCCCGCCGTCGACAACGGTTCTACGGGCGCCGGGGCGATCAAGGAGATCGTCGGGCAATAGTCTTCTGGAACCTGATCGGAGGACGAATCATCACTGACTTCCTCCGCGTATGCGACAACCTGTATTCCGTCATCGCACGTCTCCGTCTCTGAGATGGCCTTCTCGGAGGGATGCGGATCGTGGGTGCGTATCGACTTCTCCCACGCGCGTGGCGCTGCCGCGCTCAGCACGAACAAGCAAGCCAGAATGCAGAGGAATGGCCAAGTCGGCTCTTTCTGTTGCCGGCTCATCACGATCTCCAAATACCCGAATCCGTGTATAGTCCCTTACGGTTAAGATCGGGAATTTGGAGTATGTGAGTAAAGCGTGAGTTTTCAGAAACTCCGATTATGCCTAGGGTGACAGATCCGCCTGTGCTGAGCAGCGAAGGAATGACACCACTTACTCCCCCAATATGGTGTCATCGTGCTCGTAGCAGGGGGCACAGCAACAGAGGAACTTAAGAGTCTTTTGACCTGTATTGGTTATTTGATGAAACTCTCCGGGGGGGATGGCGATAGCATCCCCGACTCTCACTTGTCGCCGGTTCTCACCGATTTGCATCGTTCCTTCTCCGTCGAGAACGTAATAGATCTCTTCGGTTGCCAGGTGTCGATGCCCGATGGTCGATGCGCCGGGGGGAAGGCGAGCCTCAGCCAGCGACTGGTTACGGATGCACGAGTTTCGGTGGGCCAAGAGTTCGCGGATTTGGGAACCGTCCTTGGTGGTGAACGGTTCGACCGTTTCGATGTTGATAACGTCCACGCCTTTTTTCCTATCCTTGAGCGTCTAACTGGTAGGTTCTTTTCGTCCGCCAGCCCAAACTGATTCATGGGCAACGGACAAGGAGACTATTCCTTCCAGAGAATCCCCACGTGTGCCGGCAGATACCGCCGCGTGTCCCACCCCTCGGTTCCGGGAAGCGAGGCATGGTCGAAGCGATCATCCGATTCAACCACCAGTGCACTGCGAAGAGGTGCCCGCTGGTACATCGTCTCGATCAGATGCAAGATATCCTGTTGACGATCGACGAAGAAGTCGTAGGGGGGACAGCAGAATACGACCCATGGCCGGTCGCTGATCGGGCTCGGTTCGGCCGCCCAGCGGAAGGCGTCGGCGGTAATCACGGTGCATTCGGCGTCGGCCCCAACGGCTCGGATGTTCTCAGCGATCAGCCGTGCCGTCGGCAGGTGTCGTTCGATCAGCACGGCCCCGGCGGCCCCGCGACTGAGGGCTTCGAGGGCCATGGCCCCGGTTCCGGCAAACAGATCGACGGCCCACATCCCCTTGACGGACGGCCCCAGCAGGTTGAAGATGGCTTCCCGGGTCCGATCCTTCATCGGGCGCACGCGAGTATCTCCCCCGTAGCAAAGCTTCCGTCCACGCAGTCGTCCGCCGACGATCCGCAGTCCGACGGGCTCGACTCGCCGGCTCTCCGAGCCTGGTTTCCGTGTCTTGCCTGAGTGTTTGCGTTTTGGCATTGGGGCTGAACCAATCGGTCGAGGGAAAGCGTAGAGAAACCGGGCGGAGCTCGCGCCGACTCCCCGCGACAAGCGGCGTCGCGTGTGGTAGTCTGGTCGCAATCGGAGTGGGGTATCTGGATACTGCAGCGTCCATAAGCTGCGAACGTCCAGTTTACGCCATTTGGGTCAAAGTCGGTAGCCGCGTCTGCTGCCCGTAGAACGGCCGGCTACTGGCGGTACCTTGCAGATGCAGGAGTAGAAGATGAAGCGAATGGCGTTCACCATGGCCGGCATCCTGTTCGTGATGATTGGCACATCGGTCCTTATCGCCCAGGACGCCTCCCAAGGAGACAACTCCCCCGAGGCGGCGGAGCAAGCGACGGCTCCGGCGGCAACAGAAGCTGCGAAACCAGCCGACCAGCCCGCGGCGCCGGCGGCGAAGACGCCGGCCGGTGGCCCGAAGGCTCAGGCTTTCGCTGAGTTGTTCAGCAAATGGAAGAAGATCCTTACAGAACTCCGCGATCTCAAGTACAAGCAATACCCGGAGGCAGATTTGGATCGCCGCGCGGAGATCTCCAAGCGATACGCTGAGTTGATCGCTCAAGGCGAGACCATGCAAGGCGATCTGGTTGCGGCGGCCGTGGAGGCGTTCAAAGAAGCTCCCAACCAGGATCCTGAGATCACGCGGTTTCTGTTGGGCATTCTCAGTTGGGACAGCCAGACAGACGACTATGAAAAGGCCTTCGATTTGGGGCAGTCGCTCATTGACGGGGGCCTCGACTCACCGCAAGTCTACGCCTTGACCGGCGAGGCCGCGTTCTGCACCAATCGATTCGATGTGGCGGAGAAGTATTTCAAGGTCGCCGACGACGGGGGCGCACTCGACGAGAAGGCGGAGCTCCATAAGGCCCAGATCGACTACTACAAGGACCAATGGGCCAATGAGAAGAAGATCCGGGAAGCTGAGGCCAAGGCCGACGATCTGCCGCGTGTGGAGATTACCACCCAGCACGGCAAGATGATCGTCGAGCTGTTCGAGAACGAAGCCCCGAACACCGTGGCCAGCTTCATTTCCCTGGTGAAGAAAGGCTTCTACGACGGTTTGACCTTCCACCGGGTATTGCCCGGCTTCATGGCCCAAGGCGGATGTCCCGAGGGGACCGGCACGGGAGGTCCCGGCTACCGGATTGAATGCGAATGCGTGCGTCCCGACAGCCGGAAGCACTTCCGCGGCTCGCTCAGCATGGCCCACGCGGGTCCCGATACCGGCGGATCCCAGTTCTTCCTCTGCTTTGCCCCTGCCATTGGGCTCGACGGTCCGCCGTCGCCGAACCATCACACGGTGTTCGGCCGGGTTATCGAAGGCTTCGATCAGTTGGCAAAGATCAAGCGTCGCGATCCCGAAAAGGAAAACCCGGGCGAGCCGGACAAGATCATCTCCATGAAAGTCATCCGCGACCGGGGCCACGAATACGAGCCCAAGACCTTGCCGGCGTTGCGCTAGTTGGGCAGCGTCACTTGGGTGCAGTCTGAGAACCTGGACCCGCTATAGTGCAGTCGTTTAACGCCCAGCCGAAGGCGCCGGCTTCCGCAGTGCGGCCGGCGCCTTCGGCTGGGCGTTAAACGAGTAATGCTCCGGGAATCACGCGGCGCCATTCAGACGTCCAGAACGTCTTTCTCGCGAATCTTCGCGAGTTCTGTTGCGTCGGCCTCGTATTTCTTGGTCAGCTCTTGAATCTCGTCCTTGACGCTATCCCGTTGATCCTCGGAAAGGATTTTGTCCTTCTCGGATTTGTCGGCCAGCTTGTTGCCGTCGCGGCGAATGTTGCGAACGGCGACTTTAGCCTCCTCGCAGAGTTCCTTGACACGTGCCACCATCTTCCGCCGAACTTCCATCGACAAGGGCGGAATGCTCAAGCGAATCAGTTTGCCGTCGTTCTGGGGATTGAAGCCGAGATCGCTGGTTTGGATGGCTTTCTCGATGTCTTTCAGCGTCCCTGGATCAAAAGGCCGAATCACGATCTGGTTCGGCTCGGGGCAGGCCACGGCCGCGATCTGCTTCAACGGGCAGGGTGATCCGTAGACTTCGACTCGCAGCGAGTCGACCAGCCCCGGATTGGCACGCCCGGTGCGAATCCCGGCAAGATCACTCTTCAGCCGTGCTACGGCCTTCTCCATGCGTTCTTCGACGTCCAGCAGAATCTCTTCTTCGGTCATGTCGAGCGGCCTCGGGTCATGGGCAAGCAAGGGCGGATTACGCTTCGGTCTTCTTCGGGATCACCAACGTGCCGACGCGGTCGCCGCGGACCGCCTTTTCGATATTCCCTTCCTTTTTGAAGTTGAACACCATGATCGGCATCTTGTACTCCATGCACTTGGCAATCGCTTCCGGGTCCATCACCCGGAGATTCTGCCGCAACACGTCGTCGTAGGTCAACTCCCCGTAGAGAACGGCGTGCGGGTTTTTCTCCGGATCGTCGCTGAAAACGCCGTCCACTCGGGTCGCCTTGAGGAGCACGTCGGCCTCCAGTTCGAGGGCGCGCTGGGCGGCCGCGGTGTCGGTGGTGACGAAGGGGCTGCCCGTTCCGGCGGCAAGCAGGATGATCCGTCCCTTCTCCAGGTGGCGACGTGCCCGGCGTCGGATGTAGGTTTCGGCCACGCCTTCCATGCGAATGGCGGTCATCAACCGCGTATCGCAGCCTAGCGATTCCAGGGCGTCCTGGAGGGCCAGGCCGTTCATCACGGTCGCCAGCATTCCCATATAGTGGGCCGTCGCCTCGTGGATGGCGGAGTTGCCCGAGGTGAACTGGGCGCCGCGGAGGATATTGCCGCCGCCCATGACGACGGCGATCTGCGCACCCGTTTCCGCGGCGCGGCGGGTCTGCTCGGCCAGATGGACCACGGCGTCCATGGCGATGCCCCGCTCGCCGGCCTGGCAGAATCCCTCTCCGGAAATCTTGAGGATGACCCGCCTGGGGCGCCGGCCGTCTGCCGCCTCCAACTGACCTGACATGGAACTACTCCTTGCCGACTTCCCAGTGAACGAACCGCACGATCTTCAATCCGCCCGCCTTGGCCGCCTGGGCGACCGTCTGCTTGTCGTCCTTGACGAAGGGTTGCTCGTTCAGGCAGCGCTCCGCATAGAAATTGCGGAGCCGCCCTTCCACCATCTTGGCAATGATGTTCTCGGGCTTACCCTCCTGTCGAGCAGCCTCGGTGAGAATCTCGCGTTCTTTGGCCACCATGGCCTGATCCAGCTCCTCGACGGCGACCACCAGGGGCCGCATGGCCGCAACGTGCATGCAGATGTCTTTGGCCAACACGGCGTTGTCGCCTTCGACCTCCAGCAACACGCCGACGCCGCCGTTGTGGTGGACGTATCCGCCGCACGTAGCATCGATCCGGGCAATACGATTCAACCGGAACACCTCGCGAATGCGATTGTTCAGGTCGTCGAACACGGAGCGAAGCGTCTTCGACGGATCGGAAGGCGACGGCTGATCGAGCAACTCGTCGGGCGTTGCTGCACCGGGCCCGGTGGCCAATTGCTTGGCCAGATCCTGGGCCAGAGCCACGAACTCTTCGTTGTTGGCCACGGGGGCCGACTCGCAGAGCAACTCGACCATGGCCCCGACTCCGGCATCCATGTGGATCGCCACCCGGCCCGTCGAGGTTTCGCGGTCGGCACGCTTGTCCATCGTCTGCTTGCCGGCTTTGCGCAGCAGTTCGATCGCCGCATCTTCATCGCCGCCCGCCTCTTGCAGGGCCTTCTTGCAGTCCATCATGGGCAAGCCCGTCCGCTCGCGCAGGGATTTCACTGCTGCCGCCGTGATATTCGCCATTAGAGAACCTCCTCGGATTCGTCTCTCAATTCGTGGTGTTTTGGAGAATTGGGCTCAATGCCCTAAAAGGACGCCCGAAATCATCGAGCGTCCCGCTTGCAGATCTCTCGGAGCCGCACGGTTTTAACGCCCCGACGGGCACGGACTCCTCGGGTCCCCGACAAACGCGGCTGCCCCGACAAGTCCAGCCAATCTAGACAGTGGCCGGTTCGCCGGCGCCCTCGGTCTGTTCCTGCCTTCGTCGGCCGGCAGTCGCCTTGCCGGCAAGGACGGCGTCCGCCAGCAGCGACGAGATCAACTCGATGGAGCGAATGCTGTCGTCGTTGCCCGGAATGGGCAGGTCCACTTCATCCGGATCGCAGTTCGTGTCGATCAAGGCGATCGTCGTGATCCCCAGTTTCTGGGCCTCGCGGATCGCATTCTTTTCCTTCTTCGGATCGATCACGATCAAGCAGTCGGGCAGACGGTTCAGATCGCGGATACCGTTCAGGTTCCGGTACATCTTCCGATACTCGCGGTTGAGTGCCGATTGCATCTTCTTCGAGTAGGTCGCAAGCTCGTCCCCGGCCCGCATCGCCTCGAGTTCCTCCAGGCGTCCCAGACGGCTGCGAATCGTGCGGAAATTGGTCAACGTACCGCCAAGCCAACGATCGCTCACGAACGGCATGCCGCAACGCGAGGCCTGCTGCTCAATCGTTTCCGACGCCTGCCGCTTGGTGCCCACGAACAGCACCAGGCTGCCCCCCTCCACAACCTGCTGGACGTACTTGCGAGCGCGGAGCAGACCGCGAATCGTCTCGCGGACGTCGATGATGTGGATGAGGTTGCGCCGACCATAGATGTACGGCCGCATTTTCGGGTTCCAGCGACTGGCGCGGTGTCCGAAATGTACTCCTGCTTCGATCAATTGCTTGACGAGAACGGTTGCCACAGATACTTTCTCCTGAAACCAAAGGGCACACCGGCTCTCTCCCCATTTCGGGTGAACCCCACCCGCGGGTTGTCCGGCGTTGAGAACGTGTCGGTCGGGAAACAAGCGACTTCACCGCATTGGACCGTGCAACGCGATAAACCAATAATGCTAACAGGTTGCCGCAGGGTGGTCAATCGTGCCCCATCCCGGGCATGGAAGTCAGGACGCACGCGTCCGAGGGTGGTCGGGCGCAATTCCCTCTAACTCGACAGCCCTGCCGATTCTGCTTGAATATTTGCCCTGACGGCTCATGTTTCTCGAGGATTTCGCCGACATTGGCGACCAGGAACGCATCGTTTCGGGATCGGCCTCGCCACCGTGGGCTCCGCAGTTTCGCCGGCACGAAGGGTTAGCCCGAAAACGGCAGAAGCTGCCCTTGCCCGATCGTTATAAGTGCTTCTCTTTTATTGACTTACAGAGAATACCCCGCAGGGACTCGAACCTTGAACGAGGGAACCGGAATCCGTGGGTGGGGTCTAAACACGATCCAACGAACGGCCAATCGAAGACGGCTTGGAGGACTCGGGGGAGGTCGCCACGATTTCAATTCTGCCTGATCCCACACGGACGCTGAGCCGTCCAGGATTCCGGGAGGGGGGCAGCAGGTGTTCCGAGTCCTGGCCGCCGCGGATTCGCAGAAGAACGTTACGGCGGTATAGCTGAACGTGGAGGCAAGAACTCCTGGGAGCCTGCTCTGTGTCGTTCGACCAAGTCACGGCCTGATCAACTCCACCGGAGCAGGCGACGCGGTCTACCAGCCAGCGGGTGGCAGATTCTGGCCAACCTGCACGGGTGACTGCCATGGGGATTTCAAGTAGGGCGGGGACATTTTTTTGTAACTGCGTACGTTTTTCGCTCCACCCTGAGGGTGGCCTTGCGAGTGTTCCGGAGGGATCGATCGATGGGCCATCGTGTG
>JAAYAY010000226.1 GCA_012719125.1 Planctomycetaceae bacterium
AAAGCCCCTCGCGGCGGAGCAACTCGCCTAACGACCCACGCTCGGTGCAGGCATCCGCCTCGGCCAGGATCCGCAGCTTGTACTCTGCCGCAAACCGCCGCCGTACAGGCTTTTCCGCCACTTCCGGACTCGGAATATCACGTTCAGTTCCAAGAAATCGTCGTTCGTTCATTCAGCTTGCGCCTCCTTCGCCCTCTACTCTAATAAATCGGGAGGCTGTTGTCTCACTTATGTTGACACAGAGGGCGGCGTTTCCGGTGAACGTCGCATCGAGCGTCCAAATTCGGATGCCACCATCTGTGGCTGCTTCGCCCTCGATGAGTTGCCCGAATTCCCCCGCGAAAAACGTCTCGGAGTCGATCCCGTCGAGTTTCCCATTCCACGAAAGCCCCGGAAACATGTGAAAGTGTGTTCCGTCAACGAAATCGTAGGCTTTTCGACTGTACAGGACATGCATGGCGGGAATCGCGAAGGGGATGCCACCTGTCGCGAAGAATGGAATCAAGTCCGGTTCCGACGCGACAATCATGTCGGCAAGCCGTTCGACGGTGCGCCCCATCTCCAAGAACTGACCGAATGGGATCGCGCATTCATTCTGTGTCGCATCAACCAGCGATTGTGGAACGAAAGCGCGAATCCTGTTGTCGGGGGGGTGAGGCGAGTACATGAGGCGTGGTCGAAATGATGACATGGCTCAAGGACGACCATCAAAGACGCACTGGCATCCCACGACCAGACAAGTGGTCCGCTCGACCATCATACAGAATCCTCCGAGTCTTGCACATCTCGTCTGAAACACGGAAAGGCGTGATAAACGAAGTAGGCGGCCCGGAGATGTGTCAGAAGTTGCACCAAATGGCCTCCCTCATGATCCGCTTCGACTTCCCACCGGCAGCTTTATTGTCGATTTCGAAGTCGTGCCGATTCCAATCATGAAGGATGCCGTCGTAAAGCTCGTTGGGATAGCCCGACAGCATCACTTTACCGCTACAGCCCCGGATCATGTCGAGCATCTGCCGATGATCTGTCTCGCTCATCTCATGGACGTAGTTCCCAGTGCTGGCTCGTGTTGAATGCAAGTAGGGTGGGTCGAGATAGAACAGAGTTTTATCCCCGTCCTGCTGGCCAATCACCTCCAAAGCATCTCTGCATAGGATCACCACTCGCTTGAGGCGGGCATGGACGGCGGCAAGGCCATCAACGGCGTTCCACCACGCTGACGCCTGCTCGTTCTGCATTCTCCTCGTGCGGTTCCGGCTCAGCGGAGCGAAGTCCTCGAACGATCCTGCCCGGCTCTGGCGGCATCTGACGAAAAATGCAGCGGCAGCTTGGACATCTAAATACTGAGTAGGAAGAAGATCGTACTCGGCGCGCTGGAAGTCTATCTCCGAAAACGGAGTCGCTTCCAAGATGCGTTGGAACTCGGTAAACGACGCCTCGTACTTCAGCACGTCCCAGAAGTTTTGCAGGGGATGATAAACGTCGTTGACGACCTCCGAGATGCCTTGCTCATAGCTCTTGAGGGATTCCTCGTACTTGCGGAAATCGTATGACCGTGACCGCTGGCGTTGTCGGATCGCGCTTTCGAGATCCGGGTAGGAGCGAGTGCCGCTGCCAACGAGTCCAGAGACTCGCCACCATCTGTCACCTTTACGGGCGACGAATGTGTCGTCCCCGATGGAGTAGATCGCGTCAAAGATGGCCTCAGTTGTGCGACGAAACTGCCGATCCCGGTCAGTTCTCCCGCAACCCCACTTCTCCCCTTCCTTGTATATGGAATAATCGCTCGTGATCTGAATAGTAACAGGTTGAGGTGGCTCCAGTTTGACAGACACTCCAAGTGCTTATTCCAGCCGTTGAACTTAACCGAATACTGCTGCATTACCAACACACACGAATGCACTGCTAGCAGTGCTGCCTATAAATGGCTGGTTTCAGGGCTGCTTCCGAATGTTCGGGATGTAACGGTTAAAAGGACTTG
>JAAYAY010000227.1 GCA_012719125.1 Planctomycetaceae bacterium
ACGCTGGTGATACTTCCACATTAAAGGAACAGAAGAGAAGAGGCACCGGTACTCTGAACTGACAGGAGACGTTGCCTCACCCATAACCCAAGCACTTGGAGTGTCTGTCAAACTGGAGCCACCTCACAGAGCAAGGAATTCTGGATCGAAGGGATCGGCATGGGGTACGAGTACCTGTACGGCCACGCTCGGTGTATGAGCGGAGCGGCGGAGGTGTCAGGAAGGCATGGTTTGGAGTATACGACGTTGTTTGATCCCGGCGTCTCCCTCGATCTCGATGTCGACACTGATAACAACGGATACATCAACACAGAGGCGAACAAGCCTCGCATGAAGTGGGAAGAAACTAACGAGGCGCAGATAGGGAAGCCAATAACCTACTTTGGGCCCAATTCGCCTCATCCAGAGTTTCCGAGTAGCGCACGTTATATTCCCCTTAGGCTGACCGCGAGTTCGGAACTGACCAATGGAATGTTCTCTCTTGACTGGACTGCGAACCTCCAGGTTGAGTGGGACGAGTGGATGCTCGTATCTGGCCAGAAATACCCCTTGTCGCAGGGCGAAGGTGAGGATGCTGTTCTTTGGGTGATGGCCACCGGTGCAACTGGCGCGGCGCAGGTTAACGCGCGCTTTTGGGAGAATGAGAGTGCCGCGGAGCCTCTGCTGGTTGACACGGTGTTGTTTGCAATTCAGGACAATGCATCACATCTCACGGATTGGGTGATCCCCAACGAATGGACGATCGACGATGAGACAGCGAAGACGCCGATGCCTGTCGATGGTAACGCGCTCGGCCCTCAGAAAGAGTGGACCGGGAACAATTACAACAGGTACAACAAGGGCGATGCCTACACGAAAGCCCCGATATCCGGAGCTTTCACGTTGGCCTTCGACGTGGAATTTGATCAGCGGTTGGTTCAACCGGACAATGGCTCCCCATATGAATATACACCAGACGGCGACTCGCGAAAGCTCGGCTTCGTCGCCAATAGTGGAATCAAGATTGGTCCGAGGGTTGAAGATCCGCTGACGGATACGGACACGCGTCCAGAGGTGGCAATCCTTGACGTTGTGAAATGGGTCAATCTAGCACCGGGCGGAATAACGTACTTCAATCAAGAAAGCGCTTGGAATGGCGCATGTCCCCGAGTTGCGTACGCGTTGGGCCAGTATTACGCGAATGAGCCGCTCAACAAGCTCATGTCGGCAGTGGTGTATGGGGGTGATTACGCGAAGATGGCTGACGCAGGCCACCAACAACCAACTGACTGGCAGGACTACTATCAGATTCTCGCCAGCAACTACAGTCGGATGAACTCATTTGCGACGTATGAGAACAACGAGTATGTTGGGAGCAGTTTTCGTATGCGAGTCAGCTACTCAGGCAATAGTCTGGTAGTTCAGTTAGCCGCCTGCGGCACGACGGACTGGAGTTCGGTAGAAGAAGTGTATCGCGACGATGCCTTTGTGGCTCCGGCTGGCAGCTATCTGTCGCTTCAGAGTCACTGGGGCAGCGGTGTCAGATTCAGTAATATCATGCTGCAGTAGTGCTACCTGAAGTACTAAGAACGCCTGACTTCGTGGGGCGACCTCAGGTTGGCTGGCCCCTTGTGGTCGCCCTGTCTTCTACAGGAAAGGAGTTGCTCGTGAGAGCATGTCATCCGATCGCGATGTCTGCGCCCGTCTGGCATTTCTTTCTTACAGCCTTCATCGTGGGTGGAGTCTGTCGCTCTCTGCCTGCCCAGTCAACTGCCCCTCTCATCCTCAAGGGCATCTCGACCAACGCGTTCGGCGCTTTCCGCGATGGTTCGCGGTTCGTCTGCGCTGTGGGACAAGCAGTCGAGTTATGGGATCGGACGTCTGGGCAACGAGTGCTCACCATCAAACACTCGGACATCGTCATTGCTGTTGCTGTCGCGTCGGACGAAAGGACGATTCTGACCATCACCGTCGGAAAGACGAATCCTGCATATCTCTGGAACCTTGCCGATGGCGGCGTGATCCGGGAGTATCCAAGCCCTGCTCCAGACGTAGAGACGACTGGCAAACGAGAGCAGGATCGCACCTGGGAACTGGCGTTCCGTCGCTGCGTTCCCGAGGCAGGTTTTGGCTTCACGTCGGCCGCGTTTTCCATGAACGGGAACAGCTTTGTGACCGGCGACAACGTGGGAAACATCGTCGTCTGGAATACAGAGACTCGCGATCGGATGGCGCAAATGACAGACGGCTCTCGCCGTATTCGGTCAATCGCGTTCTCTCCGGATGGTGACCGTGTCCTGTCGTACAGTAGTGATGGCATCCTGCGCTTGTGGGACGTCGCAGCGAAATCAGTCATCAGGAGGTACACTGCGAGGGGGGGGCAGAACTCGACGCCAACTGTCTCCGTTGCCTTCGCCTTCTCGCCAGACGGATCGCAGTTTGCCTTCGGCGACACCGATACATTACCGAAGTCCGTTGTTGCCTTTCTGCAAGCATGTCATGCTTCCACGGGCGATATTGTGTGTGAAATGACGAATAGGATCGTCGATGAATCGGGAGCCGCCAGCATCGTACGCGCGGGCTGTGTGGCTTTCCTGCCTGCAGGACGAATGCTGTCAAACACCGGAAGCATACTGCAGGTCTGGGACATACAGCGTGAGGCCGTGACTCACCGTTACCAATACGAATCTGTGATCAATCCTGGATATGCTTATCCATCCGTGGCATTCGTTGAGTACCTGCCGACAATCGATGCTGCGGTGGTGGTGGAAGTTGAAAACGACGAAAACACACTTCACCAGGACTGGACGGTCTTCTCAGTCGTACCCCTAGCCGAATTCTCGCAGGTGTACGAACAGTAGTGTGTGGTTTTGGCCGTCATTCAGCATCGAATGTATTCGACGTACGATTCACCGGACGGCAGAGCCTCATCATGCAGACAGGACTTGCGGAAAGGACCAGGACTGTGGCAGCAAATCCCACGAGTTGCATACTGATGAGCGGCACGCTCCTTTGTGTGTGTTGGGCTGCATTGGGTGATACGCCTGATGCTCCCTATACTGTCAACCTCGGGCAGGGAAACGAGGATTTGGAAGCACAAATCAACGCGATTCCCTGGACGCGTCACCCGGATGGTTCCAGCTACCGCGTTAAGGATGTCTCGCATATCGATTTCTCCGGTCGTGACCTGCGGCTCGCGGAGATTCACCTCGAATTGAATGCACTCTGTGGCGCCAATTTCGAGAACTGCCGGCTGGACGGAAGCTCGTTGGACGAAACCAGGTTCATGAGTTGCTCGTTTCGCAACGCCAGTTTGCGGTTCTGTGAGATGGACGTGTTCTCAGCGGATCCGGAGTCATACAACGACTTCACTGGCGCCGATATCACGGGCAGTTGGCTTCAGGGTTTCCCGAGCAAGTCATTGGAACAGACGAGGAACTTTCCTGACCGTCACGGATTTTGGGGAGGGTGATGTTGGTATCCACCGAGAGAAGCGGAGACCAGGAGGTTTTGGAGCCAGTTTTCATGGTAACGGTGTTGGTTGAGGCGTTCGGCCGGGCTTTGCC
>JAAYAY010000228.1 GCA_012719125.1 Planctomycetaceae bacterium
ATCCTCCATGGCCTCGTCCCGGCCCCAGCCGGGAAGGCGTCCTTTCGGACACACAACACTGTAGGATAGACCCGTTTTCATCGGATTTTCCAGCCTGCTAGCAATGCTGGCTTTTCAGTTTGAGTAAGTTACTAAGAAGCGGAAAGCCAAGAGTGGAGAACGGTATCCGACGCACGCCGGGAAGTGACCGGCGTGCGTTTTTTTCTTCCGGGAGCCCCGGACGCATCTCCATGATCTGAAGCGAGATGCGCCCATGCGGACGAGTCTGATCGGCGGCCGCAAGGCGTCCGATGTTGGGGGATACTGCGTCGAGTGCCGCCGCCATGGGCTACAATTACCGAGTGGCCGAAGGCATGCGCGGTCTGCATGGCAGCGGCGGTTTTTCTGCGGTTGAAGCTCCCTGCGTGATCATGTTTCGACGACTTAACGACTACGGTACCGAGATAAGCGACGGGCTGGCCATGATAGTTGCCGGCGTAGCGGTATGGGCTGCTCGAGCAGTCGGGCTGCCGCCCACGATCGTCAATTTCTGGATCGGCGTTGTCTTCGTCCTTGCCGGCCTGATCGTCGTCGAGGGCCGGCGGATTCAGTCGAGGAACAAGGAGGCTGGGGCCAGCGTGGTTCGGTGGGGATTCTGGCTCTTCTCGCTGTGCGCAGGCGTCTTCGTGGCACACAACACGGTGGGGCTGGCCGGTTCGTAATGGGGCCGCCGAAGGAGCCCGTTGAGATGACCTGGACTAATCCCGGCGGGCGTTGATCTGCTCGTAGCGGCGCTGGTTGGCGTGCCAGGCCTTCCATTGATCGATGTTGAAGCCATAGCTCTGGCCGGTCAACTTGACCAGGGCGTCGAGCACGGCGCGATTCTGTGCGGGGACCGAGACGATTCTGTCGCTCCCCCCCGCGGAGAAACCGGCGTTGCCGCGGTTGTCGAAACCGGCGTTTGTCTGGTTCGGATCCCCCTGCTTGATGCGAACCTTGTGCACAGTGACCAACGATCGGATCAGCGGGCCGACGGCGGAGGGATCTTCGAGATATCCCAGGGCGAACGCCGCACCGTTGACCACGGCGTTATCTTTGCTGTTCAGAAGTCCAACGAAGTACTCGACGGCAATGTGCTTTCCCTTGAGGTGATCGAGGCACGTATAGCGCAGGTCTTCGACGGGTTCCTTCGTGTAGGCGACCGCGAGCACCATGGCTGCCGGGTCCGTGCCTATGTTGCCGAGGGCGTCGAGGAGGAGTTCGCGCCTCTTGGGATTCGATTCATCCTCAAGTGCCTTTCCCAACGCCCCGATTGCCCCCGGATCGCTGATGGATAGAAGCGCCCGGCGGGCCTCGGCGGCTCCGTTGCCGGAGGCCAGCTGGTCGCGGTACGTCTTGATCTGCCGGATCCAGTCATTGTGGACCCTGGTCCCGGCCCGTTCCTCTTCGATCAATTGGACCTCTTGCACGGTGCGCCACTGGCCTTCGAATTCGACGTAGCCGCGGCGCTGATAGAGCTGGTCGCGAGTAATCCAGCGGCCGTTGCGGCGCATGAATCCCAGAACTCGGCGAGCCTCTTCGTGCTCCGGATCGAGCTGGAGGATTCGGTTCAGGTGGCTCTCGCGCTCGGCGACGAGCGCGTTCTCGCGGCACCATTCGGCGATCTTCCACTGATCATCGACCGTGTCGGCGAAGCTGGGCCAGATCCGCTCGTACTCGGCCACTTCAGGTCGCCGCTGCTCCACTTTGGCAACCTGGGAATTGTCGATCTTGAAAACCACGCCTTCCGCCGTGCGGACGACGTAGTCCGTTCTCGGGATCTGATTTGGATTGAGCAGCTCGCCGCTCACCTGCCCTCCGTCTGCCAGAGAGAACTCTTCCCCCGCGGCAACGGCAGGTTGCCAGATCCCCAAGAGCGGCAGAAGGGCAATCAGAATACAGGCCGTTCGCATTGGATCGCAGCGTGTATGAGGAGGACAAACGGACTCGCGGACCATCTTCTATTTTAGGAGCCCTTGGGCCTTGCGGCAACGAAAATGCTCGGGCAGCGTGCGGCCTGGGCCGGTCGTGACGGTCCTGAGGCATGAAATCGCCCGGCCCTTCGCGCTTGAACCTCTCCCTCGCCGGTGTTACGGTGGTTTCCGCGCGACCGTCCGCCCGCACGGCCCGATGTTGGAGAATAACACAATGCGCCGCCCCACGATCTTCCCTTCCCCCCAACGAGCGTTCTTCCTCCTGCTGCCTCTGCTCGGCATGAACTGGGCGACGCCGGGGCCAGGACTGTCTGCCGCGGACCGCCCCAACATCCTGCTCATCGTCACCGACGACCAAGGCTATTGGGACCTGGGTGTCACGGGCAATTCCGACATCGAGACGCCGAACATGGACTCGCTGGCCCGCGACGGCGTGCAGTTCAGGCGGTTCTACGTTGCCCCGGTCTGTGCACCCACCCGGGCGGGGATCCAGACCGGGCGATATTACCTGCGGACCGGGCTCTACAACACGCGGTTCGGCGGCGACACGATGGGCAAGGACGAGATCACGGTCGCCCAACTCCTCAAGAAGGCCGGCTACGCCACAGGGCTGTTCGGCAAGTGGCATCTGGGCCGATATTGTGGATACCATCCCAATCAACGCGGATTCGACGAATTCCTCGGTCATTACCACGGGCATATCGAACGCTATTCGTTCCCCGACCAAATCTATCACAACGATCAGCCGGTCGAAGCCCGGGGCTACGTGACCGACCTGTTCACCAACGCGGCCGTCGACTTCATCCGGACCCCGCGCGACAACCCCTTTTTCTGTATGCTTGCCTACAACGCGCCCCACTCGCCCTGGCTGCTTGATACTTCCCACTTCGGCCAGCCGGAAGGCGACAAGTTGCTCAAGAAGTATCTCGACAAGGGCCTGGAGATGCGGGAGGCGCGGATTTACGCGCTGGTGGATCGGGTCGACCAGAACCTGGGGCGACTGTTCGCGTTTCTGAAGGAGTCGGGGAAGGAGGAGAATACGGTCGTGCTCTTCATGAGCGACAACGGAGGCGTGAGCAAGCACTTCAAGGCGGGGTTGAAGGGTAACAAGGCGAGTTCTTATGAAGGCGGTGTGCGATCCCCGCTGTTCGTTCGCTGGCCCGGCAAGTTCCCGGCCGGCGGAGTGGTCGAAGGGCAGGCCTCGCACGTCGACCTGCTGCCCACATTCTGCGAACTGGCCGGTGCTGAACGGCCGGCGGATCGCAAGCTCGATGGCAAGAGCCTCGTGCCGCTGCTCCGCGCCGGCAAGGGAGCAACGCACCATCCGTACGTCTATCACACCTGGGATCGTTACTTCCCCAATCCCGACCGGCGCTGGAGCGTGAGCGATCAGCGATGGAAACTCGTTGGGCTGTTCGGCGACCGGGTGCAGCCCGATCCGTCGAAATGGATGCTCTACGATTTGCAGAATGACCCGGGCGAGGAGAAGAACCTGGCGAAGCAACATCCGGACAAGGTGGCCGAATTGCGGGCAGAGTTCGTTCGCTGGTTCAACGAAGTGACCGACGGCGTGACCTACGCACCGATCCCGATCCCGGTGGGCAATCCGGAGGCGCCCGTGGTCGAGATCCAGGCAAGCTGGGGGCAGTGTGAGGGGCCGAACGTCAACTATACCTTCGACGGCTACGATTGGGACACGATCGACGGCTGGAAGCAGCCCGGCGAGAAGGTTGTCTGGAACCTGGACGTACTTGCGGCCGGCCAGTACGAAGTGACCGTGACCTACGGCTGCGCTCCGAGCGGGATGGGCGGGCGATTTTGCGTCCGGGCGGGCGAGGATGCCTCGCTCACTGCGGAGGTCAAGCCGACCAGTAATCCGGAGGTCTTCGAGCGTTTCACTTTGGGAACGCTCCGTCTTCCCGCGGGCAAGGCGCGGTTGACCGTGGAGGCACTCGATGTGAAAGGGAGCGAGTTGATGCGGCTCAATCGAGTGTGGTTGAGGAAGACCGACGTGCCGTCAGAGTAGTCGTCCCCATCATACCCCTCTGATACCTTCGTTTCCCCCTGTTCCAGAAACCGAATCGGCCGCCAAGCCCAAGTAGATACGAGCCGCCAGATCATCGGTTCCAACGTCTCACGTACCGGATGCCATACTCCTCGGCCAGGTACGCCTCGAGGGCTTGACGTTCCGGCGGTGCGAGCAGACGGTCGTAGACGATGATTTCGGCCATGTCGCCGGCGCAGTTCTTGTTGCCGCTCCAGAAGGGAATGGCCAGATTGCCGCCGCTGCCGAATTCCGGCACGACCGGCACTCCGGCAACCGGGTTGCTCAGAACGTCGTCCGTGGCCGCACAGATCGACTCCTTGCCGTCGTGCATGAACACCGAGATCGTCGGTCCTCGGTTTGCCGGGTGGAGGTTGACAACGTTCTCAAGTCCGTTGTATCGGAACGAACCTCGCTGCAAATAGAGCCGCGGGTCTCCGCCCGATCCCCAGATGCCGTTGCCGCACATGCCGAAGCCTTCATCTTCGGCCTGCGTGACCATGAAGATGGTGAAGGCCTTGCCCGCCAGGTTTGCGTTGGCGAAGTCCTTGACGGCGAGCGAGTCGTCCACGCCATCGAAGCGAACGACGGGGCGGCCGTTGGCTGCGTCGACGGCCAACGTCGGCGGCTGCGTGATCAGCCCGTCGAAGGTCTTGTGTGGTTCCGCGATCGCATCCGGTCCGACGACGGCCGACCACTTCCCTACCGGAGCACCGTCCGCCAGGTTCAACGAATCGGCGGTGAGCCAGAGTTTCAGGTTATCTCGAACGGACCGATTGTCGGGCACGGCGGGGATCGGGGCGTCAGACGCCTTGGTGAACGTGGCAGAGGCGACCTCGCTGGTCCGCCCGTCGGGCAACACGGCAACGCACTTGACGGTCGTGCTCTCGGCCAACTCGATGGGGCCTGAGTATTGCGGCGAAGCCTTGGTTGGATTGGTTCCATCGGTGGTGAAGTGCAGGTTCGCGCTGTTTGAGGCCGTGGCCAGATGCACGGTGATCTTCTGGCGATAGAAATCGCCCCGATTCGCCTGGATGCTGGGCTGCCAGACGCCGCTGCCGAGCGAGTTGTCTGGTTCGACGACGAGCATGGCCCACGGAGTCACCACGGGAAGGGACAAAGTCGTCTTGTAGCCGCCGTCGAGCGAAACACACTCCACGAGTTCACCGAAGACCTGACTACTCTCGGCCTGAGCGTGCTTCGTCTTGTCGAACGGTGCCGGCCGGAGTAGCCTCATCTTCAAGGGTCGTTTACCGAAGAACGCTGCCGGATTCAGCGACAACTCCAACGGCCCGGGCTTCTCGGACCAATCGATCAGGTGAATGACGACGGGAGTGTCGGTTTTGCCCGGTAACGCACGGAGCACGGCGCACACGCCCTCGCCGCCGTGCAATTCGATGGGCATGCGATCGCCGAACAAGTCGCAGGAGAGCCCTGCCCCGACGGCGCCGGCGTATTCGTAGCCGTCGAGATACTCGGCTCCGGCGCGGATGAAGCCGAACAGATCGGCGTACTGTTCGGGCGTACCGAAGTAGCGAGGGGCGTCGCCGGGCATGTAGACGTCCCAGGGAACCATCGAGTGGCCGCCGCAGGCGTAGGCCATGGCGATCGTCTGCCGGGTGAGCCGGCACCATCCTTCGAGATCGTCGCGATCGCTCTTCTTCGGCATGGTGACGACTTGACGCCGCTGGAGCGACGTGGCCTGGAGCATGCAGTTGTGAATGAAATCGGGAGTGGCGTGGCGGAAGGAGAGCTCGCCGAAGCACCAGTCGAAGGCCAATTCGACGGGAGTCCAGCGGCGGCAGCCGTTGTTGCAGGAGAAGGCGACTTTCCGCCCCGCATACTCGTTCAATGCCTGGCGAGTTCGCTGGTGAAAAGCGAGTGTGGCGGCTTCCTGAAACTCGGTGAATCGCCGTTTGAGTTCGCCGCCGTCGAAACGCCTGAAATCGTCGCCCACCGGTGCATTCTGGCGGAGCAGCAGTTCGCGGTAGTTGAAGGTCTCGATATCGCCAATTCCCATTTCCGCCCGCTGTTGAGCGGTGGTCGATTCGGCGAGGGTCTTGCGAAACGCCTCCATACAGTGATCGCAGAAGCAGCCGCCCCAGTTGACGGCCGAGCCGTTGCCCTCCGGTTCGTCGCGCTGCATGACCTGGGCCTCGGCGTCGAGGCACGATTTCAAATACTCCATGTAGCGCTGTTCGAGCACAGGATTGTTGACGCACATCCACCAATTGCCCGGCGGGTTCCAGGCTCGCTTCCAGGTGGGGACGACCGGCTCACCTCGCAGATTGACGCAGGCCAGGGCGGCGTAGTCGGAATCGCCCTTCGGCATGACGACGTGCGACATGGCCGACGAGGCGGCGCCGCCGAAGAGGATCCCCTTCTCGCGGCACCGGGCGATGAAATCCCGATCGCGGATGTAGGCCCATTCGAGCCGGTTGACGTGGAAGTCGGAGAGGGCCCGAAACGTGTCGTGCTCGCCTTCATTCGTGCCTTCTCGGAGGGTGAGCGATCGCATAATCACGTCGCTGGCCCTGGGGGCCCCCTCCGGCAGAGGCCGTGGTTGGGCGACCTCGTGGATGCGTTTGGAGGCCTGATTGTCGTTGCTCAAAGCGGCCGACATGCAGACGAGGACCGCCAGCAGACTTGGAAAGATCGATCGCATCATAGCTCTCTTCACCACAGGTCCAACGAGTGCGAAAGGCGCCGTCCGCCACCATAGCCGCTGGCGGGGTGTCGGGCAAGTGGCGGGCGTATTGGACATCGGTCGCGCCAAGTCGGTAGAATGGCAAACCAACCCTGGAGCTGATCGTTCACGCGAAGGGAGCCAATCATGTATCGTCCAGTGAACCTCTGCATGGCCTTGTTGGTCGCGTTGGGGTTGGCGGGCACCGCCTGCGGCCAGGCCGTCGTGCAAGACGACACTACTCTCGTGCTGATGAACTTCGACGGCACCATCCAGCCGGAGTTCACCAAGGGCAGCGGCTCCGTCTCGCTCAGCGGCGGAGAACTTGTGCGCCAAGGCGGACGGTTCGGCGACGGGCTGCGACTTTGCGGCAGAGATTCTCTGGAACTGGTGGGGAACGACGGCAATCTGAATCCGGGCGAAGGTACGATCGAGTTCTGGATCAAGCCCTCCTGGCCCGGCGACGACGAGGAGAAGCACGGGCTGTTTTCCGCCCGGGTGGGCGAGCAGGAATATCTGAACATCAACACGCTCGGCAAAGGCCGACTGGGGATCGCCATGGCGGCCGGCACGGGCGACGAGTTTTGCTGGCGCCGGGCTGACGGCGATACACGCGAGTGGAGGGCCGATACGTGGCACCACGTCGCCTTCTCCTGGGGCGATGGCCGGCTGTCCGTCTTCGTGGACGGAGAACAAGACACGAAAGACGTGACCGATTCGCTCATGCTTCGCGGTCTGCCGGAGACGCTGGTCGTCCGCGGCGTCGACGGCGTCATCGACGACCTGCATGTCCACAACCGGCGGTTCGAGGCAAGCGACGTGGCTAATGCTATCGAGACCGCGATGAACCCGCCGGTGAAGATGCTCGATGCGATTGCCTATCAGGCATCGCAGGGAGTCGAACGCGGCGGGATGACGATCCTGGGCGACGTCGTCCTTCCTCTCGCACTGGGCAACGTGTGCTGTTCTCGGGGACTCGCCGTGGGTGACGGAGGCGAAGTGAGTTTCGATCATGACGGCGGGAAGGGGTGGTTCTGTGCCGCGGTTGGCGTGAGTACCTTCGCTGCTGACGACACGGAGTGTTCCTTCGAAGTCTTGGGCGACGGCGAGCGGCTGTTTGTTTCAGATGCTCGGCGTGGCAGCGACAAGCCGCTGGAGGTGCGTGTCGACCTGACAGGCCGGCGCCGCATTCAGTTGAAGGTTGCCGGGAAGCGGATGCGGAACCGTGAGGCCGTCTGGGCCTTCCCGCGACTGGCGAGATCCGAGGAATCGATCGCCATGCGATGGGGTCAGCCGCTCGGCGAGAAGCGGCTGGACATGTACCGTCGCCAGTTGAATGCTGACAACTATCAATGTGAAATCCGGCCGCCGACGCCGTGGGTCGTTTGTGCCAAGCACTGGGCCGACGACGTCGACGTGACCAAGTCGCCGAGCGTGCTGCCCGCGGATGCCGTCTTGTCGGCCATGGCAGCGCCCGGCGAGTATGAACCGGTGAACTTCATGATTTTCGGGATCGACCCGGGGGCGAAGGGCGTCCGCGTGTCGGTTTCGGAACTGAAAGGCGAGGGCGGCGCGATCGATGCCGGCGCCTGCGATGTGCGGCTTGTGCTGCGGCGGTTGATGCGAGACATCTATACCTTCCCGCCGGAGCGATCCACGGTGGTCTCAAGGTTTCTGCTTCCCAACCAGACTGTTGATGTCCCGTCGGGGACGTTTCGCGAGTATCACATCATCATTCACGTGCCGGAAGACCAGGCCCCGGGCGACTATCGCGGGACGGTGACGATCGCGACCGAAAGCGGTGAGAAACGTGCCCTTCCCGCGGTCGTCCATGTTCGGCCGGTGAAATTGGGTCCACCGGCACCCAACGTCTACGGGATGTACTACCGCTTCCCCAACGAGGACGCCGAGTGGCCGGGGCTCGAACGTGAACTCATCGACATCTACGAACACGGCGGCCGGATGCTCAAGGGCAACCTGGGTGTCGAGTACGCGATGGGCGACGACGGCGTGGTTGCCGACGTGGGCCGCCTCCGACGCGGGCTCGAGCTGCTGGCAAGGCACGGATATGAAGGTCCCATGCCCGTCAGTACCGGAGCCGACACCGTCGCGAGGCTTCTGAGATACGATCCCGTAGAGGACTATGAAGACACGGCGGCGCGAGAGGTCTTCTTTGCGGCCGTGGCGAAAGGGATGAAGGCGTTGGAGCGATTGAATGCCGACTTCCCGCAATTCGAACTGCTGCCGACCCACATGGACGAAGTCCTCGGACGCGACCGCCTGACGCGCTACATTCGGTTGACGAAGGCGGTGCGCCGGGCCACGGATCTGCGAGTCTACATCACGCTCCATAACGACCCCAATCGCGATACGAAACCGCTGCTGGAGCAGATCGATCCCTACGTCGACGTGCGCTGTTTCAACGGCCACGTGATGGACTCCTGGATCCAGGCAGGGAACACCTTCGAAGACCTGCAGAAGGAAATGGAAGCCTCGGGCGACGAGGCCTGGCTCTACCACAACATCCGCGGCTCGTTCTTCCCGGCCGAATGGACGCGGCTCGTTAACGGATTCTACCTGTGGATCAGTCCCATCAAGGTCCACGTGCCCTGGATGTACTACTCGTACCAGATGAACCCGATGGACTCGACCGACGGTCCGGAGCTGCGCGGCGGTGATTTTGCCTATGCCGTTCCGGATCCGGACGACTCGACGGCCATGATTCCCACTCGGCACTGGGAGGCCTACCGGGAGGGAGTTGACGACATGCGCTACCTGCGTACGCTGGAACGGCTCATCGAGCAGAACTCGGGCACACCGCAGGCCGATCGTGCCTGCCGCTGGCTGGGAGAACTCCGCGCGCGGCTGACACCTTCGCACGAGGAGTTGCAGCAGATCGAAACGGAGAGCCCGCTGTTGGTGTGGCTGGCCGCGAAATACGACGGAGCAGATTACGACGTATTCCGAAAAGAAACAGTGCGGCTGATTGCCGACTTACAGGCGTTGGGCATACACTGATGTTTTTCTGTCGAATTCAGACTGTGGAACCAGCCGTGGGGGTTCGATGATACCGTTGGCAACTGTCGCCATCCATCCGGTCGACGCCGCGCTCGTGGTGCTCTACTTCGTTGTCATCGCCGTCGTTGGGCTATGGCTGAGCCGGGGCGTGAAGACGGGCAAGGACCTGTTTCTGGGCGGGCGTTCGCTGCCCTGGTGGGCGGTGGGAACGTCGCTGGTCGTGTCGGACATCGGCGCCAAGGACATGGTGGGACTGGCCGACGACGGGTACCGCTACGGCATGGTGATGATGAACTTCGACTTCATCGGCTGCATCTTTCCGGTGCTGGTGGCCGCGTTTTTGTTCATGCCGTATCTCTGGCTGGCCGGGGTTTACACGATCCCCGAGTACCTGGGGCGGCGCTACAATCGCACGGTGCGAACGCTGTTCGCGTTGATCTGGGGCACGTCGATGGTGGCCATGGTGGCGACGATCTTCGTCAGTGCGGCCACCATGTTCGAACATCTGCTGGGATGGAACTTCTATGTCTCCATCGGAATCCTGACGGTGCTGGTGGGCGTCTACACGACTCTCGGCGGGCTGAAGGCCGTGGTGTTCACTGACTTCGTGTCGTGCATCGTGTTGATTGTGGGGGCGGCGTTGATCTGTATCGTGGGCTTGATTGAAGTGGGCGGGTGGAGCGAACTGCAGCGGCGGGTGGCGGAACTGCCGGGGACGGAGCACCATTTCAACCTGGTGTTGCCGGCCGACGCCAAGGAGTTCTCCTGGCCGTCGGTCCTCTTGGGGCTGGGGTTCGTGGCCGGACCGGCCTATTGGATCGGCAACCAGGCGATCGTGCAGCGAACCCTGGGCACCACCAGCCAGTCGGCCGCTCGGGCGTCGTATATCCTGTGTGCAGCCATCAAGATGGTGTTCCCCATCCTGCTGGTCGTGCCGGGGCTGATCGGCCTGGCCCTGTTTCACGATCAGGTCGGGCCGAAAGACGACCCGAACTGGCAAGGGGGGCAGGTGTTGCCGCTGCTCGTCCAGTTGTTGCCGCGAGGCGTGTTGGGGATCGTGCTGGGAGCGTTCATGGCGGGGGTCATGTCGAACCTGGATTCCTACGTCAATTCGGCCTCCACGCTCTGGGTGAACGACATCTACCGCCCCCTGCTCCGTCCCCAGGCCGACGATCATGAGGTGTTGGTCGTGGGCCGCTGGCTGATCGTCGTGTTTCTCGCCGGCGGAGCAGCCGGGTCGTACTTCGTGCGCCACTATTTCGGGTCGGTCTTCGAGGCGTTTCAGACTTTCCTGAGTCTCTTTCAAGGCGCCTTGCTGGCTCTGTTGCTTCTGGGGATGCTGTTTCGCCGGATTAACGGCGTCGGCGGTGTGGCGGGGATCGTTGTGGGCGTAGGGCTGGCCTTCTTCCTGCACGGCTGGAAGCACCTCGGGCCCGGCTATATGGAGATCTCGTATCTTTGGGTGGCCTGGTGGTCGTTCGTGGCGGCCCTCGTCACGACCGTGATCTTCAGCCTGCTCACCAAACCCTATGACGAAGAGCGGCTGCGGGGACTGGTCTACTCGCTGCCGGATACAGAAAGGGTGCCGCAATGATCGGCCGTCTTGCATTTGCCGCAGTGTTTGCCCTGCTCATCGTCTGGCTGATCGTCATTCCGCGGGACCGCATCGGCCAGGAGGAACGGGTTCCGCCGTGGTGGCGAAACGTGCGAGTGTGGGCGATTGCCATCGCGGCCTCGCAGATCGCGGTGTATCTGTGTTGGGGATGAGCGGCTCGGCGTGCGGCGACTGCCGGGCGGGATTGCGTGTGCGGAAACGGGGGAATGGTGGAATGGTGGAATGATGGGGAAGGCGGCTTGCGCGGTATGAGGAAGTGTGATGGACACTGTTCGCATCATCAGTGAATGCGACCTGACATCTGAAATCGATGCAGCCATTCGGCGGACGCTGGTCCAGTGCTTTCCGAAAGACGTCGAGTTTTTCTCCCGGAACCGGGCCTGGCACGGTTGCGCACCGTCGTACAGTGTCCTCGTGCTTGAGGGCGCGGAAGTGATTGCGCACTTGGGGGTCGTCGAGCGCCGGGTGACGGTCGGCGGCGTGCCGGTCGATGTGGCCGGACTTCAGAACGTGTGCGTCCTGCCCGAGTGTCGCGGGCGGGGCTTGTGTCGAGCCGTGGTATCGGCCGCGATGGATGAGGCGAACCGGCGGGGACTCGACTGTGGTTTGCTGTTTTGTTCGGCCGAGCTGATCCCAGTCTACGAACGATGCGGTTGGCAGTTGGCGACCGGTCGGGCGGTGGTTCGCGTCGACTCCGACGGCGAGGAGAAGCCGTTGCCGGAGGGGAACGTGCCGATGTGGTACCCGCTGAGAATGAGCGTCTTTCCGGAGGGCGGGGTGCATCTTGGGGGGAATGATTGGTGAGGGGGCTTTGAGCTTTGAGCCTTGATCTGTGAGCCGATGGAGTGGCGTGTGCTGGAATACTTCAATGTGGGAGCGAAACTTAGGAAAATCGTATCTTACTCGGGGATTGGGGTTAAGACGGAGAGGCGGTTCTCAATTCTGGCTACAACTGCAAACCAGTGCCGGCCCATCATGGCACGGTCTCCACCGCAACCTCTGCGCACTGCGAACCGGGCGCCATCAGAGCCGACGCTCTCAGACAACGACACGCTACATCTCCAGCAACCCCCGGCTCTTCATCCACTCACCACATCGGGCGGGCCAGGTGCAGCACGGATGTTCGCTCGGTCGGAGCCCGAAGCCGTGGCCGCCCGAGGCGTAGATGTGCATCTCGCCGGAAACGCCCGCCTTCTTCAGGGCCAGGTACATGTAGACGCTGTTCTCGGCGCTGTGGGGATCGTCGCTGGCATGGGCAAAGAAGACTGGAGGTGTCTCCTTGCTCACGCGGATCTCCGGCGCCAACTCAGTACTCTTCTCCTTGAGCAGGTAGGCCGGATAGACCAGCACGGCAAAGTCGGGCCGGCAACTGACCTCGTCGACGGCGTCGATCGGCTCGTAGTTCCTCCGATCGGAATTCGTGGCCGTCGTGGCCGAAAGATGCCCGCCCGCCGAGAACCCGAGGATGCCGATCCGTGCGGGATCGATCTTCCACTCGGCCGCCTTCGACCGCACCAGGCTCATCGCTCGCTGAGCGTCCTGCAAAGGGGCGTCGTGTTTATCGCGGCCCTCACGCCGTGGTACCCGATACTTGAGTACGATTCCCGTCACCCCGATCGAATTCAGCCACTCGGCCACCTCCGTGCCTTCCAGGTCGTAGGCCAGGATGTTGTACCCGCCCCCCGGGCAGATCAGCACGGCCGCACCGGTGTCTTTCTCCGCCGCCGGCTTGAAGACGACAATCGAGGGCTTCGAGACGTTGGTGATCCGCATCACCGGCTTGTTCGGCGTGACGTTCCCCAGCCCTTCCGGACCGATATCCCCCTTCTCGCCGGGCGCGACGCCGGGCCATACGTCCAACGTCATCAGCGGTTCGATGGCGGCCGCCGAACCGGCCAGCAGGAAACACAGAGATAGCAGTGTTGAACTTAACCGAATACTGCTGCATTACCAACACACACGAATGCACTGCTAGCAGTGCTGCCTATAAATGGCTGGTTTCAGGGCTGCTTCCGAATGTTCGGGATGTAACGGTTAAAAGGACTTG
>JAAYAY010000229.1 GCA_012719125.1 Planctomycetaceae bacterium
CGCGGCGACCGCGGTAGTCGAGGTCGAGCACCAACAACTCGCGTAGCAACGCCGGCCGGGCCGATTCCGCGACCTGTCCCAGGTAGTCCTCGATGCGCGGCACCTGCTGCGATTTCCAGACCGCCTCGAACTGATGCCGATGCACCACCCGCTCCACGATCGCCAAGTGTCGCGGAAAACGGCCACGGTAGGCATCCGCCTGGACGACTTCGCCGCGTTGGCGACACTGGTCAACATCTTCGCCAAGCAATTCTTCGAGAAGCCGTGCCTTGCCCGCAGTTTCGATCTGCTCGAGGTAGTCCTCGATCCGCGGTCGGCCTCCCGATTGCCACTCGGCCAAGAACGCGTCGCCGAGTTCGTCGATTCTTCGTTCAATCTCCAGAGACGGTGGACTGGCTTGGGTTCCGTGCGTTTCCGGAGAGGGTGAAGTAGGGGGCATTGGGGCTCCCTTCGCAGTCCTAAGCTGGAGCCTCGTGGGCCGACGAGGGCTAAGATGCAACGCAGCAGGTATTCGGACGCGTTTCAGTATCCGGTGGGAGTAGGAGCATGTCAAGACGATTGCCAACCTCCGGTTCTTCCCTAGAGATAACCGGAAACGACGCTCGCAAGCCGCCAACGGGAAGGAGGAAACCACGCTGATTTTCGACCAAGGATGCGCGCGGGAAGCCCCTGCTGTAGGGCGGTGCCAGCCCGTGATGCACCTGGACGCTTGGCAATGATCGGTCACGCACTACGCGGGCCGCTTCCCGTTGCGAAGCGTCGCCGCCCGTAGTACCATCCCCTGCAGGCCTCGGTTTCCAAGATGCGAGCGGACCAAATGAGCGACCATTCAGTCACACGGTGGATTGGAGAAGTGAAGGAAGGCGACGAAATAGCAGCCCAGCAGCTGTGGGACCGCTACTTCGAGCAACTCGCTGGGTTGTGTCGTAAGAAGCTGCAGGGACACCCCCGCCGGAGCGAAGACGAAGAGGACGTGGCGTTGAGCGCTATTGCCCGGGTGTTTACTGGACTTCAAGACGGCGTCTTCCCGCAGGTGACCGACCGCGACGACCTCTGGCGTTTACTCGTCCGTATCGCTGCCAACAAGGCGGTCGATCGCATCCGTGCCGAGGCCGCCGCGAAACGCCATCCGCACGGGGGTGTGGCAAGGATTGCTCCACGGAGTGCAGAGACCTCCATCACGGCCGACGAACTGGACCAGGTGGTCGGCCGTGAGCCTACACCGGAATTCGCGGCGATCTTGGTCGAGGAGTCCGATCGACTCCTGTCACGATTGAGTGGCGACAAGTTGCGGCAGGTGGCCATACTTAGGATGGAGGGCTGCACGGTCCTGGAAATCGCTGCACGACTCGGAACCTCGGAACGCAGCGTGCAACGAAAACTGGCGTTGATTCGACGGGAGTGGTCGGGGCAATAGTCCTGCGAGTTGATAGACGCGTGGTCACCCCCCCCTCACGCGATGCGACGTCGACAGGTCGCAGAAACCGCGAACTGACGGCGAATCGCAGTCAATGCTCTTAGGCAGCCGGATCGCAGTTCCGCATCGGACACGATTCACACCGCTACCGCGAGCGGGGTTCCCACCAGCTTATCCCTAATCCATCGATTTCGAGGAACCGGTACTGTTTCCGGTCCTTGTGCCAACGGCACAGAGCGAATAGCGGCAACCTCTCGGTCTGCGACGGACTTTCCGGGCCACTGCATGTCTTCGTCTCGCCTACGAGAAGCCACATTCCGGCTTGGCCGAGGAAAAATGTGGCAGGTCAGAGGGCCGCTTTCCGGTTGACACATTGGGGACCGATCGTTGGCCGGCTCGGCTTCCCGTGACGACCATCAGCAATCAAGGAGACAGGCGATGAGACTGCTACCACTCTTCCCGGTTCGGCGTGGGTCCGGTTGGGGCGTGCGAAAGGACGAGGCTAGGCGTCGCAGGCGGGCGGCGAGCGGCAGGCGACTGGGGCTGGAAGCCTTGGAGGACCGTCGGTTGATGACGGCTGGTGTCGGGGATGTGGGTGGCGACACCACGCCGCCAACGGCCACCGTGGTGATCAATGGCGACGCGACTTGGACGAATTCACGCAGCGTTACGGCGTCCTTGACTGCGACCGATGACCTCAGTGGCGTGACCGAGATGCGCTACGCGATCAACGGTTATGCCGAGGCACAGTACAGCCCGTGGGAACCGTTCGCCACCACCAAGGTCCTGCAACTGCCTAGTTGGCAAGGGGCGAACTACGTCAACTTCCAGGTCCGTGATGCGGCCGGAAACGTGACCTGGGTTTGGGATTCCATCGCGTTGGATATGGTGGCTCCCACGGCGAACCTGCAAATCAACCAAGGCGCGGCGATGACGAATTCGCGGATCGTAAGCCTGGCCCTGACCGCGGCCGATGCCAACAGCGGCCTGGCGGAAATGCGATTTGCGATCAACGGCCAGGCCGAGGAGAAATACAGTGCATGGGAGCCGTTCGCCGCGACCAAGGCCCTGACGTTGCCTAACTGGCAGGGAACCAATTGGGTCAACGTGCAAGTTCGCGACCGTGCGGGCAACGTCCGCCTGGCCTACCGGTCGATTATTTTGGATACGGTGGCTCCGACCGTGAGCTTCAACATCAACGGCGGCGTGGCCTTGACCAACTCGCGAACGGTGAACTTGGGTCTGACGGCCACCGACGCCACCAGCGGTGTGGCGGATATGCGGTTCGCGATCAACAGCCAGGCGGAGGAGAAGTACAGCGCGTGGGAGCCGTTTGCCACAACCAAGACGCTGACGCTGCCCAATTGGCAAGGAGCCAACTGGGTCAACATGCAAGTCCGCGACCGGGCCGGCAACGTCCGGTTCGCCTATCGGTCGATCGTCTTGGATACCGTCGCGCCGACGGTTGCCCAAGCTGCGCTTGCGGCCGACAGTCCGGTGACGGAAACCTGGACGGTGCTGTCGGTCTTGGGGGCGGACGCGAGCGGAGAAGCCAAGCTTGTTTATACCTGGACGGTTTCGGCGATGCCCAGCGGCGCACCGGCACCGTCGTTCAGCATCAACAGCAGCAACGCGGCCAAGAGCACCCAGGTGACGTTTTCGCAAGCGGGCACGTACGCCTTTACGGCCACGATTGCCGATCCCGCGGGCCTTTCGGTCAGCAGCAGCGCGACCGTGTCTGTGCTCCAGTCGTTGACCAGCATCCAGGTGACTCCCGGCAGCGCCGCCGTCACGATCCAGACAACTCGCCAGTTCGCAGCTCAGGGCTTGGACCAATTCGGCAGGCCGCTGACCAGCCAGCCGGCTTTCACGTGGACGGTCGGCGGCGGCGGTACGGTCGATTCTCGCAGCGGGCTGTTCACGGCGCCCGGATTGCCGGCCGTTTCCACAGTGACTTCCGCAGCCGGCGCGGTCACCGGCACGGCGACCGCGACCGTTGTCCTGGGGCTGAACGACCTGGACCTGGACCTCCTGACGGCCACCCGCTTCGCCAACGACAGCAGGATCGATCGAACGGAAATGCTGGAGATCCTCCGCAGCACGGGCGCCGACGACCAACTGGTCGATGCATACGAATTTGCGGACCTCAAGGCGATCCTGAACAAAGCATCGCTGCTGCAGATCCCCGGCTACGCGCGTGTGCTGGCCGACGATGTGGTCAACGGGAACCCGGCCAACGCACGCTATCAGGGGCAGACGCTGGGCAACTTGGCCGCCGGCAGTTCGGCGACTCAGTTGAACATGTTGGTCGACAAGTGGTTCCTGGGGGCGGATCGTCCTGCGGCGGCTTTTCCCTACCAAAGCTTCGCAGGGTCGTTGTTCGTGAACAACCCCACGTACACGGACATGAACCAAGGAGGCGTGGGCGACTGCTATTTGATCGCCGCCTTGGGCGCGATCGCCAAGAGTTCGCCAGCCGCAATCGAAAACATCTTCATCGACAACGGGGACGACACCTGGACCGTCCGCTTGTACGTCGGGACGACCGCGGATTATTTGACCGTAGACCGCTTGCTGCCTGCGTTGCCGGACGGTTCTCCCGCTTACCATGCCGTGGGCGGTGGCCGCTTTTCCAACCCGGCCAACGAATTGTGGCTGGCCCTGGCCGAGAAAGCCTACGCCCAATGGAACGAGACAGGCCGGACGGGGCGTAGCAATCCGGAGAACAGCTATGCGAGCATCTCGAGCGGATGGATGGACACGGTCTCCAATCAGGTACTGGGCAATGCAGCGACGACTTATTGGTGGCTGCCGGATTCGCACAAGCAGTACCTGATCGCCGGAATCCGCGAGAACAAAGCCGTAACGTACGCAACAAAGAAAGCTCCCGGCAACGGACTGGCCGGGCCACATGCTTACGTTGTCACTGGATACGACAGTACCAACGACACCTTCCAACTCTATAACCCGTGGGGCGATACTCACCCCGGACCACTTACCTACTCGCAGTTAAGAAACAGCGGCCAGTGCTTCACAATCGCAGACGCGTGGAGCACGTTGCCGCCGACTGGTCTGCCATCTGGCGCCGCCGTGGGGCAGACGCCGATCCTCAGCCAACCAGATGACGCGGGGGTGTTTCTTTGGCACTTGCGCGGGGTGATTATTGCCGACTCGCCGTTCCGCGCTCCGTCACATCCGGCACACATGGCAGCAGATCAGACCGCGAGTCGAAAAATGGAGTTGGCGAAACACCATGCGTCGTTCCGCCCATCCGCCCCCGCGGTCGATGCGTGGTTCCGGGCCGTGGCGGACGACGAGTCGTTCCAGCCGGCCGAATTCGCCCAATCCTGGGACGAACTGTCAATCATTGCCGCCACGGCCGTCGCGGACGCATTTTCTCCGAAGACATAAGACATGGACACGGGAAGATCTTCCGGAGCGAAGGACCAGGACACACTTTTGCGTTGCCGTTGCTCGAACGGACACGCAGTGAAGGCACCGATAGGGACTTGATCTTGCAGTCACAATGGGCCATTCCGGTAATTGATGGGCTCGTCGTGTTCGCCTAGAATCCATGCTGCTGTTGCACGACGAGAAGAACCGCTTGAACCGAGGACAGAGGTTATGGCCAGGCAGCCACCCAGCAGCTTCTTGCAGCGAATGTCCGAGAGCCGAACCACTTCCGTTTCCGCCCCCGCCTCATAACCTGCGGGTCGTCAGTTTCGTAACCCTGTCCCGGGTTATGAGCCCGCGAGACATTTTTTGTCTCTGTTTTCATTTCGAAGAGTGTCCGGCCCGCTCAACTCGACCCCCAAACCGCGAGCTAGAACGCGGCCCACGGGTTAGCAGAAAAGCCGAGGTGACCCAGCCCCGGCTTTTTTCGTTTCAACGCCAGTTCCCGCAATACTTTACGACGACCGCCTATCTCGCCCCCCGTCTCTCTGGTTCGCCCGTGGAGACTTCCGACCAACCCCCTCGTCTGGCAAAATCGGCCCCAAAAACGCCCGTGTCTCGGAAGGCTTTTTTCTGGGTTAAGTGAGTTGTCCGGTTCCCTATAGGGAACCGGAAAGTGGTTTCCGGCTCCCTTAGCGGGCCGGATACGAAATGACTGGCGGGTTATGGGGCGAGGGGTGTGGCGTCGGTGATTTGCATTCCCCCACAGCGATCACCGATGACGGTCTGACGTGCCGTCCAACGGCGGGATTCGTTGCTATCCTTTGGGTCTCCTGGGGTGTTTTGTTTCTTGCACCCAAAACAGCACAAGGTCCGGGAGCCATTACGTTTCCATCAAGTCAATTTCAGGCCATCGTCAGTTCACTCGATCCACATCGACCAAGAGATCAAGCAAATCCTGCCCGGAGGGCGTCGTCTTGGCGAAGAACCAATCGGCGTCTCCGTCACCCCAGAGGCTGTCGACGAACTTGTCGTTGGTAATGGTCGACGAGTTGAGTTTCGGCAACCCCGCGATGCCGGTCGTGCCGGTGGCGAGTTGCTGCGTGCGATCGGCAAAGCTGAGCCCTTCTGTCCAGTAGCCGCGGAGCGCGTCGAGCACGGCCCAGTTGGTGTCGAACGTGGTCTTTCCGTTGGCGATCAGATCTTCTCCCAATCCGCCCCAGATCGTGTCCAGTCCGTCGCCGCCGAACAGCAGGTCGCTTCCGTCGTTGCCGGTCAGCGTGTCGTTCCCGCCGTTCCCCAGAAAAACGTTATCCTGGTCGTTGCCGGTGAGGGTATCGCCTAGCGTGCCTCCCGTGGCATCCTGAATGTTGGCGACGCCCGACGTATTTGTGGCGGTTCCAGCCGGAAGGTCAACCGTGACCGGCGTCACATAGGCGCGATAGTCGAGCCGATTGCGCCCCCCCCCCCCCCCCCCCCCCCCCCCCCCCCCCCCCCCCCCCCCCCCCCCCCCCCCCCCCCCCCCCCCCCCCCCCCCCCCCCCCCCACCCC
>JAAYAY010000230.1 GCA_012719125.1 Planctomycetaceae bacterium
CAAAGTTCAACGCCCGATCTATCCGGCTGACGGCCAAAACGTTCTCCCAACCGTATCGTTTCCGTTCCCCTACAGGCCTTCAACGCTACCTGAAGGACTGTCAGCCGGATAGATCGCAATTCGTTTTCTGTGCGGCAGAGACATTTCATGGCCACTATCTACATCGAGACAACGATTATCGGTTATCTGACGGCCAGATCGGCGAATGACATCATCTTCTTGGCTCGCCAAAAACTCACTCGGCGTTGGTGGGAAGGACGCCGATCGGAATACGATTTGTACGTGAGCCAGTTTGTTCTCGAACGATGAACGAGCCAATCTATAACGACCCGGTGGTCGCCGAAATACACAGTATCCGCCAGGCTCTGCTTGACAAATGCGGTGGCAAAATAGAGGAATACCGTAGGCGTACTCGCAACCGCCAGGTGGCATCCGATCACCGGATCGTTACGTCGCCGTTCAAGAAACGCCTAGAACAGTCGGATGCGCGCGAGGACGCAAACGTCCTGCAGAATGGATAGTCTGCTGCACGCCGCGTGATCCGTGTCGTTCGTCCCACTGACCCCCAAGAAACGAACCCGGCGCCGAGCGGCGGTCCGCACCGCCAGGCGCCGGGTTTCTCTGAAGGAAGGGCAGTGTGATCGCGTGGGAGAGAGATGCCACCACTGCCCAGGGGGATAGGTCACTCGGCTGCCTCAAAGGTCGGCATAGAGGCAGAACTCGTAGGGATGCGGGCGGAGGCGAAGCGCGTCGACTTCGTTCTCCATCTTGTACCAGATCCACGTGTCGATCACGTCCGGCGTGAACACGTCGCCGCGGAGCAGGAAGTCGTGGTCTGCACGCAGAGCGTTGAGCGCCTCTTCGAGCGAGCCTGGCGTCTTCGGCACGCTTGCCAGCTCTTCCGGCTCGAGGTCGTAGATGTCCTTGTCGAGCGGTTCGCCCGGATCGATCTTGTTTTGGATCCCGTCGATGACGGCCATGAGCAGGGCCGAGAACGAAAGATACGGATTGCAGCTCGGATCGGGGCAGCGGAACTCGATACGCTTGGCCTTGGGGCTCGGGCTGTACATCGGAATACGCACCGACGCCGACCGGTTTCGCTGCGAGTAGGCCAGGTTCACCGGGGCCTCATAGCCGGGGACCAGGCGCTTGTAGCTGTTGGTCGTGGGATTGCTGAAGCCCAGGATCGCCGGGGCGTGCTTGAGGATTCCGCCGATGGCATACAGGGCCGTTTCGCTGAGTCCCGCATAGCCGCCGCCTGCGAACAGGGGCTCGCCGCCCTTCCAGATGGAGATATGGGTGTGCATGCCGGACCCGTTGTCGCCGAACAGCGGCTTGGGCATGAAGCTGACGGTCTTGCCGTGGCGGCGAGCCACGTTCTTGATGATGTATTTGTACATCATCATGCTGTCGGCCATGGTGACCAGATCGTTGAACTTCAGGTCGATCTCCGACTGTCCGCCGGTCGCCACCTCGTGGTGCTGCGCCTCCACGTCGAGCCCGCAGTCGATCAATGTCTGCATCATCTCGTTGCGCAGATCCATCAACTGGTCGGCCGGCGGAACCGGGAAGTAGCCTTCCTTGTACCGCAGCTTGTAGCCGAGGTTGGGTTTCTCGTCGCGCCCGCGATTCCACTGGCCTTCGATGCTGTCTACCGAGTAGAAGCATCCGTTCGGCGTGTGATCGTAGCGCACGTCGTCGAAAATGAAGAACTCCGCCTCCGGGCCGATGTAGCAGGTGTCGCCGATGCCGGTGCTTTTCAAATAGTTGACCGACTTGCGGGCGACGTTGCGGGGGTCGCGTGAATAATCCTCTCGGGTGATCGGGTCCTGGATGTTGCAGATCATCGACAACGTGGGCAACTCGGCAAACGGGTCGAGCGTGGCCGTTTCGGGCTGCGGGACGACCAGCATGTCGCTCTCATTGATCGCCTGCCAGCCGCGGATGCTGGAGCCGTCGAATCCCAGGCCGTCCTCGAAGACATCCTCGTCCAACTTGCTGACCGGAATGGTGAAATGCTGCCAGAGACCGGGAAAGTCCATGAATCGCAAATCGACCGCCTTAACGTCCTTTTCCCGACACAGTGCCAAAACCTCTTTCGGAGTCACAGGCTACTCCTTCCTGCAAAAAAAGTGAAAACTGGACGACCGGACATCAGATGCTTGAGCCCTCCGCAAGCCGGTCGCCTTGGCTCCGGAATCTCACCCCCGTCTTGGGGAAACCATACGCCACACCATTTCCTATCGTGCATCGCCGAAGCGAACTGCCTTTACTTGCTGGCGGAATTCGCGAACGGCATACCATCCCCGCTTCCCTGAATGCAGGCAGTCGATCCAAATGGTTTCTGTAAAACGACTTATGCGAGGTAGTTGGACGTCAGAAGAATACGCAATCCTGCCGTAGCTGCTCAAATCTCAGGCAAAGAATGCTCCAAAACACGGCAGGGGCGCGTAAGTCCTTTCATAATCACGCAATTCTGCCGCCCCAGATTATGCACGAACGTCACATGCGACCCGCACGTCGTTCCCGCTACCCCTTCCGTCATTCCCGCGCAGGCGGGAATCCAGAAACAACATCACGTGCGATTCTTGGGCTGGATTCCCGCCTACGCGGGAATGACGTGGTGTGGCAGGACTACCGCGAGGTGCACGGAGAGTCAGCGCGGATGGACGCTTTTCAAGAGAGCGCAGGTGCCCACACGAGTCAATGCATCCGAGGGGGTACCTTTGTCCGCTTAGGATCGCCGTGGAAATGACTGTCACAGGATAGACTGGCAACATGCCTTGGACAGGTTGCAGGAACTGCAAACCTATCCTACCGTGCGACACTCAACCCTCGAACGATGCTTACCTCAGTGGAAGATCGAGGCGACGTCAATGTTCCGGCTCCTCGGCTCCGTGCCGTGGGCATCCTGCTCTTCGGGTTGGCCGTCTTTGCCGCTCGCCCCTCCGCGATGCCAGAGCACCAGGGCCGCCGGGACCACCACCGTGCGGATGACGAACGTATCGAGCAGGATTCCCAGAGACAGGGCGAACCCCAGTTCATACATGGCGAGCAGCGTTCCCGTAGCCATCGAGGCAAAAGTCCCGGCCATGATTACGCCGCAACTGGTAATGATTCCCCCGGTTCGGATCAAGGCGACACGCACGCCTTCGGTTGGACCGTGAATCTTCTGCTCCTCGAAAATGCGAGTCGTCAGATAGACGTTGTAGTCCTGCCCCACGGCAATCAGGATGACGAACAGGAACATGGGCACCTTCCAGTCGAGTCCGTGGTAGGCGTCGCCGTAAATCCACTGGAAGAAGGCCTCGGTCACTCCGATGGTCACGAAATAGCCGAGCAATACCGACAGGATCAAGTAGACGCAGACCCAGGGCCGTTTGAGGATCACGATCAATACCGCCAGGACCGCGATCGGGACGAGCCGTTTGATCAGGATCAGGTCGCCGGCCGTCACCGCTCGAAGATCGCGGATGCCGGCCGTCGTGCCCACGTAATAGAACGACGCTTCGTGCCAAGGCGATTGGGGGTCCTGGGTCATGGCGAAGAGATAATCCCCCACGTCGTCGAGCAAGTGGATGCTCTCGATCGAGAACGGATCGTGGTCGAAGACAAGGTCGAAGCGAGTGACTTTTCCCTCGTACTGCGGCGACTGGGCCAGGTAGGTGCTTTGCGTCTTGTCGTGGCGGCGGATGAGCGTGTCTTTGATGGACCCGAAGATCCCCGTCTTCTGCCGGTCGCCAAGCGGCGCCGTCAGGCATCGCACCGTACTGATCGGCGGTCTTGCATCGGACGGGTATCTGCTCGGTCTGAACTGCCCGAGTTGTTCGGCCAGAGGTTGAATCCGTTGCCACAGTCCGTCGTCGGTATCGAGCCCTCCCTTGGGATCGTAGGCCAGCACGGTAACCGGCCCGATCTCGCCACCCGGGAAATACCGCCGAAGCAACTCCGTTCCCCTCACGCTGGGCCGTTCCGACTGCAGCTCGCTCAGCAGGTCGTAAGTCTGCTCCGTTCGAAGTCCCAGCACGGCCAGCGGGAGCAGCAGCGCCAGGCTCCCCACCAGAATCCACCCCGGATGGGCGAGAATTCGTCCGCCGATCCACTCCCAGAACCGAGTTGTCAGGCCCCAACCGCCGCTCGATGCCGCCGCTTCATCGCGCGGTTCCCGATGGTTTCGGCGGCCAACGCCCCACGGCCAGAATACCGCGCTTCCCGCGGCTCGAAGCATGGCAGGGGCAAGTGTCATCGAGGCAATCAACGCCACCACCAGGCAGAGGGCAATTGCCGGACCGCTGTTCCGGAACTTGCCGAACGAACAGAAGATCATCATGCCCAACCCGAGAATCGTCGTCAGAGCGCTCGCAACCAAGGCGTCCCCGACCCTCGCCAGCGCCCGCCGGATCGCCGACTCCGGACCGACGCCGCGCTGCAACTCCTCTCGGTAACGGGCGATCAGGAACAGGCAGTAGTCGGTGCCGGCCCCGAACAGGATGACGACGACGAAGATTCGCGTCGTCTTGAAGATCTTGAAGTCGATCCCCGCGTCGGCACTTGCCTGCGCCGCCCAGGCCACCAGGCCCATCGCTACGGCCGCCGACACGCCGATGGTGACGAGCGGCACGACCACCAGCCCGGGCGCCCGGTATACGCACAGAAGGATCAACAACACCAACGCGATCGTCGTCCATTCCGTGTTCCGAATGCTCTCCTCCGCGGCCCACAGCATGTCGGAGCCGATCGCGGCAGAACCCGTCAGTCCCAGTTGTAGGCCCGCGGGAAACTGCGGATTTGCCCGCACGCCGTTTAGCGTCTCTTCGACTTCGTTCAGCAACCGCATGTTGTCGATGGCCATGAACTCGTTGCGGAGTTGAAGCAGAATCAGCAGAGCTTGTCCGCTCTCAGCCGGTTTGCTGACGAGCTTCTGCCCCACAGCTTCGGTTCGATGGCTCAACAGGCCCACCACCGGTCCGTCCGCCGATTCCTTCGGCGTGAAGTGGGCCACCAGATGGTCGGCAACACCGAAATCGGCGGGGGTCAGCGGTTCGCCTTCTCTGGCCACCACCAAGACGATCTGGCTCTTCGACAGAGTCTCCGGAAATGCCGATGCCAGCAATCGCTCGCCCTGCGAACTGGGCATTTCCCGGGGAAGATAGGCGAAATCGCCGTCGTGGGTAACGTCGTCCCAACGCGGTGTGCCCACGCGCACGGCGACCACCGCACACACCCAGAGGGCCAGCACGATCATCCACCAGCGGGATATGGCGAAGCCAAGGCGTGAGAACATCGCGTCGGAGAGTCCTTCCAAGCACAGATCGCGGCACCGGCCTGTTCAAGGAAGGAGCCATCACTGCCATGATTTCGCAGCGATACCACCAGACCAACAGCCTGATAGAGCAGGCCGCGACCGCAACTCTTTCATCGTAGCAGATCGATGATGCGGCTCAAGTGCCGGAAAAAGCTGCCACCATCCGGGCGCGTCTCACATGACGGTTCTGCGTGCCGGTAGAGTCAGCCTAATCGTCAAGAATTGACCGAAGGGGCGGGGCGGCGATTGCCGAACCGCTCCGGACGGACGCTGTTTGCGCGTGCGTCAACGAGATCCTGACTGCAGTTGGGCCACGGAATGACGTGCAACCTGGATCGCCGCCTCGAAACACTCATCCTGCTCTGGTTGGACGACCGACTCGTCTCCCTCCGCGACCCGAGCCACGCGGTGAATCGTGAGTGCCGGGTCCGGTTCCACGCCGACGAGACTGTAGGGATACCCTAGAGGCGAGTAGAACCGCGCGGTCGTCAGTCTCACTCCGGCCTCCGAGGAACTCAGCGGGAAGATGCCCTGGACGGAGCCCTTGCCGTAGCTTCGGGTGCCCATGATGGTTCCGCGGTGATGGTCGCGAATCGCGCCCGCGAAAATCTCCGCGGCGCTGGCACTGTTCTCGTCGATCAGCACGATCAACGGTACGGACCATGTGCCCACGGCGTGGGCCGAGTAACTGAGATCCTCCTGCGGCGTTCGGCCTCGCGTGGTCACGATGACGCCCTGCTCGACGAACTTGTCCACCACTTCAACGGCCGTGATCAGCAGGCCTCCCGGGTTGCCGCGCAAATCCATGATCAGGCTTCGCATCCCGGCTCGATGCAACTCCCAGAGTGCCGCATCCAGATCCCGGGCCGTCGTCTTCTGGAAACAGACCAGCTTGAGGTATCCGATGCCGTAGGTCGAGTCGACGATCCGGGCGCCGTCGATACTCGGCACCTCGACCCGCTCCCGGCACACGGAAACGTTGCGAGTCTGGCCGCCGGCAGAGACCACGACGAGTCTCGCAATGCTCCCAGCCGCACCCTGCAGCAGACTGGCCGCTTTGTCGGTGGCCAGGTCGCCCGTCGGTTGGCCGTCGACGACCACAATCTGATCGCCGCCGTGCAACCCGGCCCGTTCGGCCGGACTGCCGGGAATCACCCGGACGATCGACAGAGCCCCTTCCTTGGCCTTGATTTCGATCCCCAGACCGACGAAGTTCCCTTCGATCTGCGAGTAGACGTCGTTCAATTGATCGGGAGTCAGGTAGGTCGAATACGTATCGAGCGAATTGGTTGCACCGCACATGCACTCGAGCACCACGGCCACCGGCTCCGCGCCGATCTTTTCCCGCGACAGATTTGCGATTCGCGACACCGCATCAATCGCCGCCTCGCGAGACTGAACCATCTCCGTCGCCATCATTCGCCGAACGGAGTAGCGGAATTCGTCGATCCGGGCGTTGTCAACGGCAGGGAGATTGCGATCCCGGAACATTTCTTCCGACAACGCCGCTTCGAGCCCGTTGACGCCCTCAACCACCAGCGATTTCCAGTTCGGAGCCTCGACGTAATGGGTTTGGATCTTGCGGAGAACCTCCGAGTAAAGGCTCACGGCCTCGTCCATCGACATCCGCTCGAGCATGCGGTCGTAGCTCTGGTCGCCGCACCGTCGCACCACGTCGTAGTGCAGCCGCGAGTAGTCGAGCCGCCGCCGGAAGGTCTCATTCGACGGGAATCTCCGCAGCGCCGACTCATAGTGGGTAAGAGCTTCCGCCCAGCGCCTCTCTAATTCCAACTCGCGCCCGCATCGAAGCAGCTCGCCCACCTCGGCCGACTGCTCTTTGATCTGAATCGTGGTCTGCGCGCGAACCGACGGTGCGACGGCGAGACTGAATGCGGCTGCCGTCAGCCACAACAAACCGGCATAGAGAAGCTTTCGTCGCATAGTCCCTTCCATTGCGGGTCGTTGCTTCGCGAATCCTTGGGGCCGTACACGCTTGGGACAATCGAGTCGGATCATTCCTTTCCTCTCAGGCCCGCCGACACAAGCTCTCTCGCTCGCCGCTCCGCCTTGCCTTTTCGTCCACGCGGGACGGCGCAACGCCGGGTGTGGAAAGCAAGAAAAACCTTCGGCCAGTGAGAATATAGGACACGTTTTCGACCCGGTCAAACGGCCGGTTTTTTTTGCTGCCGTCCCATCTGCAATAATCCGTACACACCTACTACCCCCCGACGCATTGCACCGCCGACAACCGCGGGCGCGGAGAAATCGTGTCGCGATGATCGCGAGGCTCATTGCACCTGATCCGGCTTGTGCCGGTCATGCCGGGGTCCCCGCATAACCCGCACGATGCGAATCAGCCCTTCAGGCAGATCTCCCACCACAAATCGGGTGGCAGCCGTACACCTCCGGTCGCCCTGACAGTAGAATGCGACTTTCGTCCCACACGCGGCATGGCCGGCCATCGTCGGGCCCAGCTGCCCTGCTCGCAGACCGGAGCATCGGATCCTTGAACTGGCTCAATCTCGTTGGCATCTCTGTCGGCCTTGCCATGGATGCCTTCGCCGTTTCGCTCGCGGTTGGGCTCGTCCTGGCGAAAGTCACCCCCAGGCACGCCTTCCGCATGGCCTTCCACTTCGGACTGTTCCAGTTCCTCATGCCCATCCTCGGCTGGTTGCTTGGCCGCGACACGGCGGCGATCGTGGCCGCATTCGACCATTGGCTGGTCTTCGGATTGCTCGGTTTCGTCGGCGGCAAGATGCTTTGCGAGGCCGGCGAGCGCCGAGAGTTCGATCCGGCCAAGGATCCGACTCGAGGCCTCAGCCTGGTAACCTTGTCGATCGCCACGAGCCTCGATGCCCTGGCCATTGGGTTGAGCATGGCCTTCATCGGCGTCTCTGTCTGGTTTCCCAGCGTGCTCATCGGTCTGGTGGCTTGTGCGCTGAGCGCCGTGGGCATCGTTCTGGGCAGCCGGATCGGGCCACGCTGGGGGCCATGGGCCGAACGGCTGGGCGGTGCGGTGCTTATTCTGATTGGTCTGAAGATCCTTGTTTCCCATCTTGCGGCGTCGTAGGTCGAGCGCGGTTGGCGAGCCTGTTTGGCGAGACTTCGCCCACGGGACGCATGCGCCCGGCCGAAGTGGAAAGGGACAGGCGGAAGGTCCTGCTCGTCTTCTGCGACGAAGAACTCCACCCTTTCTTGAACGAATCTCAGCTTTCTTTTGTTCGCAGCGTGTGAAACCGCCGCGCCAACGCACAGTCGTCGGCTAGCAGTTCGTCCAGCTTCGCCTTGATCTGGCTGTTGTCGCCCGGCTGGTAGCCCGCCAGTCGCTGGCGGTAGTCCGGCAGACGATAGAGAAAATCGCCGATCGACTGGCCGTCCACTTCGGTAACGTTCTTCCCGTACCCCTCCTGGGCAAGTTGGAACGCGTTCAACTCCTGCTCGAACTGGCCCTGCATCGGCATGGCCAGATACGGCTTGCGCAGGCAAAGGGCTTCGCTGATCAGCGTGAATCCGGCCGTTGCGATCCCGGCTTTGGCCGAGGCCAGATCGTCCAGGAATCCGTCACGGCTGAAGGGCCGAAACGTCAGCGGACCGTCCTGTTCCGACCGATTGTATCCATAGACCCGAAACGACTCGCGCCGGAATTTCCGCAGCTCGTCAAGGCACGAGTCGAACCCGCTGGTCATGTAAACGAGAATGTGCTCACCGTCCGACGGCCTCTTCTCCAGAACGGCTTGCCGCAGAATCGGCGGAAACAGGAACGTCCGTTCGTTCTTCGTCTCGCCGAAACAGAAGACCGTCACCAGCGAAACATCGGGCCGCGGTACCATGGCGCGGATAATCGTCTTCGTCGCCTGGGCATCCATCTTCGAATGAGGCGGTTTCTCGTACCTCACATAGCGCATCCGATGCTGGTTGTCGATGGTGACGAGCGGCAGGTCGTAGTGGTTGGCCAGATAGGCCGTCATCGGCTCGAAATCGGTAATCACACAGTCGGGCTGAAACTCCTTGAACACCTCGTGCCGAAGTCGCTGAAGGCTGCGGTACCCCTCCGGCAACCGCTTGATGTTCTCCGTAAACGTCTTGACGATCGAGACCTTGTTGTCTTCGCTGGCAATGCACAACCCCTCCGTCTCGAAGACGTCGAAGTCCTCCTTCAGGTTCTTGTATCCCCGATCGTAACTGACCAGCTTCAGTGCGTGACCCTGCTCGCGGAGATGACTCGCCATCTCCCGAGCACGAGACGAATGCCCCGAACCTTCACCCGAGACGCCGTACACGATTCTGGCCATGCTGCTGTTCTCGCTGATTTCCTGTGATAGACGGTCTTCCCGATCGGCGATTGTGGCAGATTGGGCGGGAATAGCAATCCCTCACTTGACCGCGTTGCCGCTCAAGACTTGCCGTTGCCGATCAGCGGCCTTCGTTAACGTCTGCACTGCAAATACTCAGAGCTGGCCGTCACACTTCAGAATATGCGGTGTCCCAGACGCTCGCCCGATCGGCGGTCGAACACTTCGATGTAGGCCATTTGGCCTTCGTGGCCGCGAAGGATCACGTCTTATTCGCTCACGGAGATCCCAACCGTGTTTCTCATGGCGGTTCTCTCCACACCGCTGCCTTGAAGATCCTGACGCCGCGTCAAATGGATTTCACAGTCTCCGTCAGACTGTTCCAGGGAATACTGGAGCGTGCTCTTTCGCCGTTCGAACTCATAGTCCACTGACTCGATGAGTTTCTGCCAGGACGCACGGCTTCTGAAGAAGGAAGGTGAGGGTTCTGCGGCAACCTGCACCTGCTCCTCCCGAGCCTGGCGACCCGAGTCCCGACACGATCCAGCCACGGCCATCGAGAGCAGCGCGAACACCATCCACGTCGAAATCGTCACCAAGTGAGCTGTCGCCCGATTCTCACGCGAACAATTCACCCACATGGGAATGTCCTCCCAACTCGGGCGCACATGCCGAGAACCGCGTTCCCGAAGAGCCAGTCCAGATATCCTTCTCTTAGGGTAGCAGAATGTGCGCGATGTGCCCCTTTTTTGTGCCATAGCACCTTGCCTGGCCAATTACCGCCAGCCATCGTTGACAGGGCAATCCTCCATGGGATACCGTGTCTTATTGGCGGAGTTCGATCCGCCACCCGCAAATCATCCCCCCGAACGCATTTCCACCCCCGCCACCGAGGAGCCCCTATGAGCCGTTCCCCTTTCGCTGCCGTCATCCTTCTTGCCGCTCTTTGCCTCGTCATGACTGCCTCTTCCACGAACCTTGCCGCCCAGGAACCCGGCGCCGGCAATCCCCACGTCACCAATGACCAGGACGCCGCCCGAAGCGACTTCATTGAGAGTTTCAAACGGATTGGCCTGAACTCGGCACCGGGTGACGCGGCCATGCTGCGTATTCTTGTGGAATGCTCCAAGGCCAAACGGGGCCTCGAAGTCGGCACGGCCACCGGCTACGGCGCCATCGTCATGGGGCTAGGGTTCGAACGAACCGGCGGCAAGCTAATCACCGTCGACATCGACGCCAAGATGGTGAAGGCTGCCACCGAGAACCTCAAGAGAGTCGGCCTCGAAGACGTCGTGACCGTGGTGGAAGGCGACGCCCTCAAGGTCCTTCCCGAGTTGGAAGGCCCGTTCGACTTCGTCTACATCGACGCCGTCAAGAGCGACTACCTCAAGTACCTCAAGGCCCTCGAACCCAAGCTCGCCCCCGGTGCCATGATCGTCGCCGACAACGTCATCCGCTCCGCTCGCTCGATGCCCGACTTCTTCGAGTACGTCAACGAGTCGCCCAACTACCTCTCGACCACCATCCGATCCGACGAATCGAAACGTGACGGGATGATGGTGATTTACAGGGTGAAGTAGCAGTCTACTGAGGACGTAGTCCGCCGGAGCAGGCTCGCTGGTTGGGTTGCCGGAGCCGAGCGAGTCATGAAATCCGTCCGGCGGCACCACAGAGGCCGGATGATCGCTCGCTTGACACATGGGTAGCAAAATGCTACCATTGGATCATGAGCCAGCCCGTTAAACTATCCGATGAACTTGTTCTGGACGCCCGACTGACGGGCGAAATCGCGGAGCGGTCAATCGCGGGTCAGATCGAGTTCTGGGCCGGATTGGGTCGCGCCATTGAGCCTGTTCTTCGCGGCGACCAAGCGCTCGCTTTGCGCCGTTCGGGTGGCGCCCGACCGCTCTCAGAATGCCTGGAATCGGTTGATACCGAGGAGGGGCGGCGTCGAGTGTTGGAATACCTTGGAACCCGACCGTTTCCCCATTACGAGCCCGCGCCGGATCGTCCCGGGTTGTTGGTTCAAATCGAAGCAGACGGCCGACGCACAGTCGGACGGTTTGTCAGTCGCCGGTTCGAAGCGGTCGAGTCGCACGAGGCGGTTGAATGACGGACCTCGGGCATCTTGACCGAGAGCCGTTGATTGTGGCGATAGCCGGCCCCAACGGCGCCGGCAAGACGACTTTCTACGACTCTCAACTCGGCCTGGCGGCCTACCGATTCTTGAACGCAGACGCTTTAGCTCGGGAGTTCGATGTCGAGCCTTACCTTGCGGCTCGATTGGCGAATGAACTGCGGCATGAGTTGGTGAGGCGACGAGAGAGTTTCGTTTTCGAGACCGTGTTTTCTGATCCCGTCGGCGACAAGCTTCAGTTTCTCAAACATGCGGTCGCCGCCGGTTACACAGTTGTGTTCTGCTTCATTGGCCTTGCCGACGTGCGCGCGTCGTCCGATCGTGTCGCGATGCGAATCTGTCAAGGCGGCCACGATGTGCCCGAGGAGAAGCTGGCAACCCGTTTTCCTCGTATCTTGACAAACCTTGGTAAGGCCGTCCGAGAACTCCCGCATGTGCTGATCTTCGATAACACGGACTTGAAGAGGCCGTTTCAACAGGTTGCGGTTTTCGAGCAAGGACGCCCTGTATTCCTGAAAGAGCCGCCGCCTGCTTGGCTGCAAACCGCGCTTGATTAGTCCGGCATGAAGTAGTCGACGTTCTGCGTCTGCACAAGCAGCAGCACGCACGGCCTGGTCCCCGAGGCCCCCAACTCGGCAAGCTCCACGAGGTGGCGGCGACCGCGGTCGGTCACGGCGTCCGGGAACATGGCCACCCGATTCCCGAACAGCGTGCACGATTTCACTTCCAGAAAGAACTCGCGCCGACCCTGACGCATCCGGAAGTCGAACCGGCTCCGGCCGTGCTTCACCGCGCTGCCCACGAGTTCCGCCCTTTCCAGCCCGGGGATCCGGCGGTTCTCCAGGAGCCAGCGGGCGGCCCGATTCGTCCAGTGGGTGTGGAGAAAGACCGGCTCGCCGTCCCTTTCGACCGCCACAGCCGTATACTCCGTGGCCGGCGGTTGGCTCTCCCCCAGCGCCTTGGGCTTGTTCCGGGTGAGGTAGAGCGTCGCACCGGGAAACAGCAACTCCCACAGCCGCCCCGGATTCGGCAGAAACGCCTTGATCCGTCCCAGCGATTTGTGGCGGCAGAGCACGACGAACCGGTTCGGACGTTCCAGGAACCCGGCTTTGACGATCTCGGCGACAGGAGTGTACAGATTCTGTTGCATGTCGAGACTCGGGCTTCCAGGTCCGTTGAGGCTCATTTTGACCTGCCGAAACAGCGGCTTGACCGATCGCCCTATTGTTGCGATGATCGTGAGTAGAGGCAAACTCCGCTCCAAGGGGATGCACCGCGAGGATGTAGCAACTGAGGGACGTGTCCCGCGGATGACGGACCTGCATCCGGTTCAACAGGATCGCCCTCGGAGGTGGTGCCATGGGGCACGTCGTGAACTCCGACCGCGAGTACCGCTTGCTGCAGCAGCGACTCGACCGCACGATCACCGGTGCTCCGGCGAGCCCGGTTCTCGATCGGATCGTGCGGATGCTCTATCGTCCCGACGACGTGGATCTTGCCGTCCAGGTCCCGTTCAGGATCACACCGCTCCCGAGATTGGCGAAGAAGACCGGAATTGCCGAGGACGAGTTGTGCAACCGGTTGATCGAGATGGCCGGTCGCGGATTGATGCTCGACTTCGAATACCAGGGCGAACACTACTTCGCGCTGCCGCCGTTGGTCCTGGGTTTCTTTGAATTCACCTTCATGCGCGCTCGAGACGGACTCCCGATGGCCGAGTTGGCGGCCCTGTTCGAAGAGTACATGCGTGGCGACGACAGACTGGCAAAGAGCGTCCACCAGCATGAGACCCAGATCGGCCGAACCCTGGTTCAGGAAGAGTCGTTGCCGGAGGAAGACGTGGCGGAAGTCCTCGACTGGGAACGGGCGTCGGAGATTGTCGACTCGGCCGACACGGTGGCCGTATCGCGCTGTGCCTGCCGGCACAAGGCCGAGCACCTGGGGCACGCCTGCGACGCCCCCCAGGAAGTCTGCCTGGCTTTCGGCTATGCAGCGCGTACGCTGATTCGCAGCGGCACGGCACGGGAAATCGATCGGTGGCAGGGACGGGAGATTCTGCAGGAATGCAAACAGTACGGTCTGGTCCAGATCGCCGACAACATACGTCGCCGGGTGACCTACATGTGCAACTGCTGCCGCTGCTGCTGTGCAATGCTCGACGGCATCCGACGCTTTGAGATCCGCACGGCCGTGGCCACCAGCAATTGGTACGCGGAAATCGATCCCGCCGGCTGTCGCGGCTGCGGTGCCTGCGAGTCTGCCTGCCCCCTTGGAGCGATTCATGTCAGGTCCGCGGAGCCGCCTTCACCAGGCGAAAACGGCCGGTATGCCGTCGTCGATCCGGAACTCTGCCTCGGTTGCGGCGTGTGTCACCAGGCCTGCAAATGGGGCGCTCTTCGGGTGCGACGCCGTGCGCAAGAGGTGATTCCGCCCGAAACCCTGTTCGACCGCTATGTGGCGATGGCCATTGAACGGGGAAAACTGGCCGATCTGATTTTCGACGACTACCAACGTCTCGATCATCGTGCCCTTCGACGGATCCTGGGCGTCTTGGAGCACACCCCCGTCTGGAAGGCGGCCCTGGCGATCCGGCCGCTCAAGTCGACTTTAATGAATGCGGTGGTCTGGAGCGCCAAACGGTTGACTCGACCGTTCAGCGATGTGATGACATGAGCTACTGCATCTGCCGGATACGGATTTCGATGCCCGGAACGTCCTTTAGCAAAGCCATAAGTTTCGACGTGTCGGTGTTCCCGAAGTGATACGGATAGAGGATCTCCGGTTGGATCATCTTGGCAGCCTCCGCCACCATTTCCGGCGTCATCGTGTACGGCAAGTTCATGGGAAGGAAGGCGACGTCGATGTCCTTCAGGTTCGACATTTCCGGAATGTTCTCCGTGTCGCCAGCTACGTAGACTCGTTTGTTGCCAAGGGTGATTACATAGCCATTTCCGGCCCCTTTGGGATGATATGGGTTGCCGGGGCTACGTTCGTGCAGAACGTTGTAGGCAGGCACGGCCTCGATCTTCAGCCCCTGGACCTCGCGCACGTCGCCGTTCTTCATCAGCTCGCCCTTACCGAGTTTCTCCCGGCACGCCTGCGTGAGCACGAAATCCGTCTTCTCCGTGGCGATCTTGCCGATGGCGGCCGGATCCAGATGATCGCCGTGCTCGTGGGTCACGAGGATCAGGTCGGCCTTGGGCAGCTTCGCATAGTCGGCGTACTGTCCCACGGGATCGATGTGGATCACTTTGCCGTCGAACCGGAACATCAATGTTCCGTGGCCGATGAACGTGATTTCCAAATCGCCTTTGGAGGTGGGCAAGACGTCCTTTTCGAACTCTGTCTTGGGTGCCGCGCTCGCGCACCCGGCGATCAGCAGAATCGCCGCAAACACAGTCAACGTTCTCATCGCAGATCCTCCTCGCATCAATGGCACACGGTCGCCGCCGGGTCTCCGCCGGAGATCCTTTTGCGATTCATTGTACACTTCGCCGGCCCTGCTTGCAGCAACCACGGTCAGGCAATAGGATGCAGCGGCGCGAACCGGTCCGGATGCGACCGTGTCTGTGCCGGATGGGGCTTCTGACGCTACTGCCAATCGGTGGACGGCCCCAATCGACGATCCTTGTCTCCTTTCAATTTCTAGCTTCCAGTCTGATTCTATGCTTTACCTCGACGGCTCCCGCGGCGAAGGGGGCGGCCAGATCCTTCGTACGTCCCTCGCCCTGGCCATGGTCACCGGCAAGCCCTTTCAGATTCGGCAGATCCGCGCCGGACGTCCGAAGCCGGGACTCATGCGCCAGCACCTCACGGCCGTCATGGCCGCGGCGGAGATTTGCGGTGCAGAGATCGATGGAGCCGAACTCAAGTCGAAGAAGCTCGAATTCACACCTGGAGAGGTCCGTCCGGGGGAGTATCGATTCGACATCGGAACGGCCGGCAGCGTCACGCTCGTCTTGCAGACCGTTCTACCACCCCTGATGTTGGCGGGCGGACCGTCGAAGTTGAACCTTTGTGGAGGCACACACAACATCCACGCCCCGCCGTTCGATTTCCTTGCCAAGGCCTTCCTCCCCTTGCTGCAACGGATGGGACCGCGAGTGGAAGTGACCTTGGTTCGCCCCGGCTTCTACCCGGCCGGCGGCGGCCGGATGGTCGTCGACATTCAGCCCGTTCAAACGCTCAAGCCGCTCGAACTGGTTGACGGTGGACGAGTTGTGCGCCGGCATGCAACCGCCATGGTCTCGCACTTGCCGCGGCACATCGCCGAACGGGAGTTGGCGACTCTCCGTCGCAAGTTGTCGATCTCCGAACGGGAGACAACCATCGACGAGACCCAGGCCGTCGGCCCGGGCAACGTGGTCGTGATCGAGATTCAGCGAGAGCACATTACGGAGGTCTTCACCGGTTTCGGCCAGCGCGGTGTGCCTGCCGAGAAGGTTGCGGCCGGTGCGGCCCGCGAGGCAAACCGCTATCTGGATGCCGGCGTGCCTGTCGGCGAGCATCTGGCCGATCAGTTGCTGCTGCCCTTGGCCCTGGCCGGTGGAGGTTGCTACCGCACCACGGAACCGACGGCACATACGAGGACGAACGCAGACACGATCCGCGAATTCCTCGATGTGCGGGTGGAAATCGAGAAGGTGTGCGATGATGTGTTTGAAATCCGCGTAGGAAATGCGGACGGTTGGGAGGCGTGAAATCGGGGAGATCGCCAATGCGCATCAGGCAAGCCGGGATCGACGATGCGGGCGCGATCAGCCGCCTGGTCTTGCCCTTGGGTGAGAAATTCATTGCCGACGAATTCTCGCCGGACGGCGCCCGGACCCTGCTCGGCTCATTCACGCAAGTGAGTATCGAAGGGTACCTCCAGGCAGGATATCGATACCACGTGGCCGAGGAGGCAGACCGGATAATTGGCGTCATTGCCGTCAGAGACAACTCTCACATCTACCATCTCTTTGTCGACGAAAGCTATCATCGGCAGGGAGTCGGCCGCCACCTCTGGAAGGTGGCGAGGGACGAATCCCTTGCGGCAGGGAACCCGGGCCGGTTCACCGTCAACTCATCGCAGTTTGCCGTGGACTTTTATTGCCGACTGGGATTCAGCCAGGCGGGACCGCCCGAGTGCCGAGACGGGGTGATTTCAGTTCCCATGGAGTGTGACGTCACGACACCCGGTGGGTGATCGCCGAACGGGGCGCGGCAGGATCGAGCAGCGTCAATCGCTCGAGGACGATTTTCCCAGCCCCATCACACGGAGCAACCATCTTTCCGGCGGGCGTTTGACCCGCGTGAACCACTGTTCCTCTTCAGGATGGACAGCGCGCACCAGCACAGTCGTCAGGCCCGCCAGATTGCCTGCCACGATGTCGGCGAGCAATTGGTCGCCTACCATGGCTGTTCGTTCGCGATGAAACCCGTGCTCGCGCATCGCCTTCTTCAATCCCCATGGAAAGGGCTTGCAGGCCTTGGCGACAAACGGAAGGTCGACACTGGCCGCGAATTGCTCGATCCTCCGGCCCCGGCCGTTGGAGACGAGGCAGAGCCCAATCCCGGCTTGCCGCAGCGCACCGAGCCACTCGCCGACCTCTTGGGAAACGCCGGTGTCTCGATAGCGTTTGAGCGTGCAGTCGACGTCGAGGAGCAGAGCGTCGAGGTTCAATTCGCGCAGACGATCGAGCGTCAGGTCGGTGACCGTCTCAACGCAGTGATAAGGGCGGAAGATACGGGGCATGAGGCAGTTGAAGGTGCAGGGCCTGAGTCTATGCTAGGCCGTATAGTCGGCGAAACCATTGAACGAAGGCAACGGCAGCCGGGCTATCGTGGCCGAAGAACTGAGCTCGAATCGCAGAACCGTAGGGTAATCCCGGGGTCTCCTGCCATGCCAGCCACGTGTGGACTTCCGCCTTGGGACGGTCGACTTCGCGAAAGGTCGCGCCGATGCCGATGGCTTGTTTCGTCGATTTGAGGGCGTGGTGAAAGACTTTGTCATCAGTGTCCACCAGAGACTTCAGGAAAGTCTCCAGCTTGCCATCGTGCTGATTGTCGGGCATGAGTCATACGCCGACGGTCGACTTGTACTTCGCCGATTCCGCGACGAATCCAACGGGTAGTGGCGTTCCTGGAACGACGACGTCAACTCGCTGGAGGCGGACACGAACGGCATTCCAACGGTTTTCGATTGGCGAGTCTGCGTCGAGAACGAATCCGATGGCTCGCCCGGTACTCGTCTTCACGGCCGTTTCCATGCCGACCAGGACCTTTTCACAACTCCCGATTTCCCTAAGCTCCGGCAGTTCAGAACGTCTGTTTTCGTAGTCGACGCCGTGTCGCATCAAGAGATTGACAATTGCGTATAAGTCATCCTTCCCCTCCACATGCAGGGCCGACCGCTCCATGGAGGTAGCCATTAGCGGACCTCCATACGCTGCTCGTCAGCAAGGATGATCTCCTCGGCATGGAGAGCGACCGATTCTTCGAGTTCGCAACTGATCTTCTGGAGTGAGACTTCTTCCTGTAATTCGGGATGCTCGCGGCAGAACTGGGCCAGGCCGCGAACGCAATCCGAACTATGGGTTGTGGCGAACACTTGCATGTTCGATTGTCGAGCCGTCTCGACGATCAGATGCCACAGTCTGGGCATTATGGAGTAGTGAAGCCCAGCATCGATCTCATCCAGAAGCAACACACTGTCACGGTAACGGATCAGGGCCAAGGCGAGTCCCAAGAGTCGTCTGCTTCCGTCGCCAACACTTCCGAGTGGAATCCTCACACTTTCGCCGTCCAACTCGAGCAATACTCCACGTGCGCCGCCATTCGGGCCTGCCTTCAACCCACCTGAGAGAAAGAAGATATTGTTCAACCTGGGCTCGATGATTTGCAGAGCGGAAATCACTTCCATTTCTCTCCTCGTGACAACAGCATGGTCCCAGTACCTGCCAATCTCATCTAAGGTCATCGCACTTGGTAGCATATAGCCGACATAAGGCCTATCCCGGCTCGCACTGCGAATCTTCGCCGCATAGAGATCCAATACGCTGTCGTGAATCCTACCATTTTCAATTACGGGAACGATGATTCCATCCGAACCATTGACGCCACCGCGAACAAGTAGAACAGCGTCAACGGGAAGATACATGGATTCCTCAAGTGACCGAGCGCCAGGATAAGCCGCTTCGAAATCCCTGAGGTTCGTCCTGTCAATCGAAACTTGAAGACGATCGTTGTCTCCGATGATCAAAGCCTCAGAGCGATCGTCAACGCAATGCCCGTAGAAGAAGTGACGCACATCGGGGAAACATACTTCGTAGACCTCAGAGTAGGCGGTTTCTCCGCGTTGTCGCGCGAAGTCAACGAGAGCCCTCAGATCACCGCCCTTGGCCAGGAGGGTTGTAGCCTCCAACAACGACGACTTCCCGCAGTTGTTCTCACCAACGAGAAGGTTCACCCGCGAGAGACCCGCCAACCGGAACCGCTCGAATCCTCGGAAGTTCTCAAGCTCGACGTAGGACAGCATGGTAGAATCCTTCGAATCCGCGACATCCGTGGTGTCGCCTGATTAAGGGCTTGCGCAGGGAGAGGCGTTCAGCGCCCCATTATCCCTCTTCGGCACCGTTTCGGCCATATAGGGTTGTGCGTCCAGGTGAACCCGCCCGGTGGTGGCCTGTTGTGGGTGTCATGGCGTAACTGGGGCGGTTTGCATGGGTTATGCGGCCTCGAACAATCACGTACGGCTCGATTGAGCGTCCGCAACAACTCATCTTGTCCTGCACCCCGAATAGCCTATATTGGTGGTGATCATGCGCGAAAGATCCCCAGAACGCGCGAGTTTCGACCAACAGTCGAGGTATCCACCACATGCCGATTGACATTGCCGTCGTTCCCGTGGCAGGCCGGGGGACCCGGTTGTTGCCTCTGACCAAGAGCCAGCCCAAGGAGATGCTTCCCGTCGGCTCCAAGCCGGTTGTCCAGTATGTCGTCGAGGAACTAGCTCGCTGCGGGATTCACCGCCTGCTGTTCGTGACCGGGCCCGGCAAGACCGCCATCGAGAATCACTTCGACATCGATTCGGAGTTGATCGATCACCTCCGCGAAACCGGCAAGGAGGAACTGCTGGAAGACCTTGCCTTCGAACGCGAGGATCTTCAGTACTTCTACACCCGCCAGCGCCGGCAATTGGGGCTGGGGCATGCCGTTCTGTGTGCCGAACCGGTCGTCGACGGCCAGGACTTCGTCGTTGCCCTGGGCGATTCGATCATCGGCCTGCACGCCCAGTCGACCGTGGTCCGCACGATGACGGAACTGTTCGAAACGGCCGCGGCCGCCGCCGTGATCGCCTTCGAGGAGGTTCCTCCGGAAGAGGTGGTCCATTACGGCATCGCCCAACCGAAGGGGCGGCTTGACGATGTGTTTGAACTGGCCGACCTGATCGAGAAGCCGGATGTGAGGGAGGCGCCCAGCAACCTGGCGGTTGCCGCCCGGTATGTTTTCAGTCCGGCCATCTTCGATTACTTGCGCAATACGGAACCGGGGAAAGGGGGCGAGATTCAACTTACGGACGCCATCCAGGCCCTCATTCATGACGGCGGGCGGGTCATGGGCGTCCGGCTCCCCCCCCACCAGGCCCGATTCGACATCGGAAACTTCGAGAGCTACTTCCAGGCCTTCATCGAGTTTGCCATGGCCGACCCGGATTACGGCGAGCGAGTCAAGGCCTTCACCCGGAAGCTGCTATCCGGCGGCGACGAGGTCGAGTGATGGAGTTGATCCGCAGAACCGCCCATGCGCGAGCCGGTTTGGTCGGCAATCCCTCCGACGGTTACAACGGCAAGACCATCTCGGTGATCGTCGACCAGTTTGCCGCGCGCGTGACCATGTATGAATGGGATCAACTCGAGATTGTCTGGAGCCAGGAAGATCGCAGCCGGTTCCGTTCCATCCGCGAGTTGGCTCAAGACGTGCGGCTTCACGGCTACTACGGCGGGATTCGTCTGGTCAAGGCCGCCATCAGGAAGTTCGTCGAGTACTGCATTTCTCGCGGACACCGGCTGCACGATCGCAATTTTTCGGTGCGCTACGAATCCGACATTCCCCGCCAGGTCGGCCTTGCCGGCTCCAGCGCGATCATCGTGGCGACGCTGCGATGCCTGATGGACTTCTACCATGTTGAGATCCCCCTGGAAGTCCAGCCCTCGCTCGTCCTTTCTGTGGAGACGGAAGAACTGGGCATTGCCGCCGGCTTGCAGGATCGGGTAATCCAGGTTTACGAAGGCCTGGTCTACATGGATTTTGCCAAGGACCGCATGCAGCGCCATCGAGGCCTCTTGTGCGGCGTCTACGAGCGGCTCGACCCGTCGCTTCTGCCGCCGCTTTACGTCGCCTTCAGTACCGGCATCAGCGAGCCGACGGAGATCTTCCATAACAATCTGCGAGCCCGCTACGAACAGGGAGAACCGGCGGTCGTCGACGCCATGAAACGCTTTGCCGACTTGGCCTTTCAGGCACGGCAGGCGATTCTCGACGGGGATGCGGCCACGCTGGCTCGGCTGATCGACGAGAACTTCGACCTGCGCCGCTCGATCTGCCGCCTGCCCGGCAACCAGACTGATATGATCGAACGAGCCCGTGCCGCCGGCGCCTCGGCCAAATTCGCCGGTTCCGGCGGGGCGATCATCGGGACCTTGCCCGACGAAGCCACCTTCAACCGGCTGACCGCGAATCTGGCTCCGATCGGGTGCAGGGTGATTCGGTTGAATTTGGCCGCGGAAACGCCGATCAAATGATCCCGTGCAGTGGTTTCCCCTTCGCTCCCAGTTCGTTCACCCGCCGAGTTACTTCGGGATCTTCGACGAGCGGAGGAGCATGGTGGGGTTTGGCCCGGGCGTCGATGACCAACGATCCCAGGCATCCCCAGTGCTTCCGGCAAACGACCGATTCGATGCCGTAAATGTCGGCCGCCGGATCGCTGCGGGTGAAGGTGGTCCAGAGAAAGTTGCTCAGATTGCGGGCGACGAAGTCACTGTCGTCGACGATCACGATCAGCGGGAAACCGTTGATAGCATCCGTCCGGCTGTAGCTGACGCAGAATCGCTGCACGATCATGTCGCGTCCCGTTTCACCGGCTTTGAACGGCGGTCCCTGCACGGCGAGTATTCCCGGAAGAATCACCCGCGGATTGCGGAACTGCCCACCCGCCGGCAACTGGATGCGAGAGTCGATGGCCACCGGCAGGGGCCGGCGCTCGGGCCCCGCGGCGGCGATTACCACCTTTGAACCTTGGTTCAGCCCGTCGCCGCTGTAGTCGAGCGTGTCCATGTTCGTGCAGGTCTGGAAGTGCAGATCACGGCGCCAGTCGACTCGTTCCAGCAGGTGGCGCAGGAAGTCTGGAACGTGATGCACGTCGAGGTCGGGGCCGTCTTCCCCCGCCACGATGAGGAGATACTTGGCCAACGACAGTTGCCCTTGCCCCAGCAACGCGTTGGCTTGGGTGAGTAATTCGCGGACGCGGCGAGGCTTCTCGTAGGGGACGTAGCGCTCGCTCCCGATCGCCAGCAGCAAGGGGTGCACTCCGGCCGCGTCGACTGCATGGACCGCGCGGACTCCCGGGATGGTCTTGGGAATGACCGGCCCCACCAATTCGTGGATCAGTTGGCCGAAGATTGTGTCTTCCTGCGGCGGACGTCCCACGACGGTGAACGGCCAGATCGGGCGGTGGCGATGGAAGACGTTTTCCACTCGCATCACCGGGAAGTCGTGGACTCTGCTGTAGTAGCCAAGATGGTCGCCGAAGGGGCCCTCGGGAAGCAGCTTGCCCGTCTCGATGTGGCCCGTCAGGCAGAAATCGGCTTCAGCGTGAATGGGCAACTGCCGGGGCCGGCAGATCATCGGCACTCGCCGGCGGCCTAGCAGACCGGCGAAAGCCAGTTCGCTCAGCCCCTCGGGCAACGGCATCACGGCCGCCACGTTCATTGCCGGCGGTCCGCCTACGAACACGTTCACGCGAAGCCGCTCCCCTCGCCGGATCGCCGCAGCATGGTGCGCGCCGATTCCCCGATGCAACTGATAGTGCAGGCCCACCTGTTCGTTTGTGTCGTAGCTCTCACCCGACAGTTGAACCCGGTACATTCCCAGGTTCGATCGGCCCAGTCCGGGATTGTCCGGGTCCTCGGTGTAGACCTGGGGCAGGGTGATGTAGGCTCCTCCGTCGTCGGGCCACGACTTGAGTTGCGGCAATTGCGAGACCGTGGTTTCCACTGCCGTCACAGGGCCCTTCCGCACCTTCCTCGGCCGGGCGTACCAGGCTGCCATGGGTGTCTTCAAGTTCAGGTAGAGTCTCGGTCTGCGCAGAAAGTCTGCCGGATCGACCGACAGCGAGACCAAACCTTGGAGCATCTCCAGCGAGTCACGAAACAAGTACCTCACCCGCTCCATTGTGCCGTAGAGGTTGCTCACCATCGGAAACCGGCACCCCTTGACGCTCGCGAAGTAGATCGCCGGCCCCCCCGCCTGGAACACCCGGCGTTGAATCTCCGACGCCTCCAGGTTCGGATCGATCGGCTGTTCGATCCGAATGAGCTGGCCGGTCTTTTCAAGGTCTTCCACGCATTGACGAAGCGTTCGGTATCCCATCAGCCTTCACCATCGGTGCCAATCGAGAGAATGCCCTTTTCTTCAGTCATCGATCATCCGCACACTCCCAATCCGTCGCGAGAACTCTGCTTGGGAGGCCAAATTCCGGACTTTAGACGTCCAAAATCGACCGTTAGTTCGCCGGCGTCGACACGCGCTGCACGAGAATTCTCGCGGCCAATCCCTGACTTTCAACTCAGTCGCCTCGATCCCCCTTTGGGCCCATCGCCCATTGGTAGGATACGCGAGATGTGCAGGCATTGCAAGTCTTTGTACAACAAGACATTGCGCCCTGGCATCGGGGTGATGCCTGAGAGTTCGGTGCCTTGCCGGTCGGTTGGTGCTCTGATAGAGTGTTAGGTTTCGGATCTCCTCGAGCGAGCCGACAGGGTAATCGATGAGTGACTGGGTGTCGGAATCGAGTGGCAACGTCGCCATCCAAGAGCATATCCGTATCCGCGGCGCTCGGGTCCACAATTTGCAGAACCTCGATCTGGACATCCCCCGAAATCGCATGATCGTGGTGACCGGGCCGAGTGGGTCCGGCAAGAGTTCTTTGGCCTACGACACGCTCTACGCCGAGGGGCAGCGACAGTATCTTGAAAGCCTCTCCGTCTACGCCCGCCAGTTCCTCAACCAGCTTGAACGACCGGACGTCGACCTGATCGAGGGGCTTCAGCCCACGATCTCGATCGACCAGCGAGCCGGCATTCGCAATCCGCGGAGCACGGTCGCCACGGTTACCGAGATCTACGATTATCTGCGACTGCTTTTTGCGCGGCTTGGCGACCCGGTCTGCCACCAGTGCGGCGAGCCGATTCGGCAGCAATCTGCCGAGCAGATCCTCGACGAATTGATGGGCTTGGATGAGGGGACTCGCGTGATGCTGCTTGCTCCCCTCGTACGGGGGCGCAAAGGGCACCATAAGGATGTGTTTGACAACATCCGCAAAGCCGGTTTCGTCCGGGTGCGAGTTGACGGCGCCGTGGTCGACATTGAGAATTCGCCGGAGCTTGCCCGCCAACGCCCGCACCACATTGAGGCGGTCGTCGATCGAATCGTCGTCCGCCAGGGAGGACGGAGTCGATTGGCCGACTCGCTCAAGTTGGCCATCAGGCACGGTGAGGGACTGGTCTTGGCGAGTTGCGAGGTGAAGGGTGACGACGGCGCGAGCCAATGGCATGACCGGCTCTTCAGTACCCTGCACGCTTGTCCGAACTGCAAGATCAGTTATGAGGAACTGGAACCGCGGACCTTCAGTTTCAACAGCCCCTACGGTGCCTGTCCCGTTTGCGAGGGGCTCGGCAAACTCGTCGAATTCGACCCCGACCTCGTGGCTCCGAACCGCAGCCTGTCCCTTTCGCAAAGTGCGATCGTTCCCTGGATCGAGTCCTCTCCCGGCGCCGAACGCAAACGCAAGAGCGTTCTCAAACCCTTCCTTTCCGACGCCGGCCTTAGGTGGAATACTCCCTTCGACAAGATGGAGCCGGACATTCTCGAACGCCTCCTCGAAGGAGACGGATTGGATTTCCCCGGCATCCTGGGGATGCTCGAAGCCGAATACCAGGCCACGGCAAGTGACGCCGTTCGCCGCAAACTCGATGCCTTCCGCGCGGAACGCCTCTGTGCCGAGTGCCAGGGCACGCGGCTCCGTCCGGAGGCTCGGTCGGTCCGTGTGGCCGGTCGGACGATCTTCGAAATCACCTCGCTCACCATTCGAGACGCGTGCGACTGGTTCGAGACGCTCGCATTCGACGATGAGGAGCTTCCCATTGCCGAGCCCGTCGTTTCGGAAATCGGTTCCCGACTCCGGTTTCTCGACGACGTGGGGCTCGATTACTTGACTATGAACCGCCCGGCCGACACGCTCAGCGGCGGCGAGCTGCAACGCGTGCGATTGGCTGCCGGCCTGGGGGCCGGTCTGGTCGGCGTGTGCTACGTTCTCGACGAGCCGTCGATCGGTCTGCACCCGCGGGATAACCGGCGACTCATCGAGGCCTTGCGGAATCTGCAGCGGCGGGGAAACACGGTTCTCGTGGTCGAACACGACGAGGCGATCATGCGCGAAGCCGACTGGCTCATCGATCTCGGGCCCGGAGCCGGGCGGCACGGCGGCAGGATTGTCTCTCAGGGTGACCCCGAACAGGTCGGCCGAGACCCAAACTCCCTCACCGGACGCTACCTGACGGGCACGGCCCGGATCCCCACACCCGCAAGACGACGGCGAATTGCCAAGACACGATCGATCACCATCGAGGGAGTGACCACCAACAACCTGAAAGACGTGACCGTTCAGTTCCCATTGTCGGCCTTCGTGTGCGTGACGGGAGTCAGCGGTTCCGGAAAGAGTTCCTTGCTCAATGAAACCCTGGCGCGAGCGCTGGTGCGCCGCCTCGGCGGACTGACGCCCAAACCGGGGCCCCACACGAGCCTCCGCGGCGCGAACCGAATCGACAAGATCATCGAAATCGACCAATCGCCCATCGGTCGGACGCCGCGAAGCAACCCGGCCACCTACTGCGGAGTTTTCGACGAAATCCGCAAGGTCTTCACCAACACGAGAGCTGCGAAGCAAAGGGGTTACCGGGCGGGGCGGTTCAGTTTCAACGTCAAGGGCGGCCGCTGCGAGCAGTGCCAAGGACAGGGCCAGCAGAAGATCGAAATGAACTTCCTCCCCGACCTGTACGTGACCTGCCCCGTCTGTGAAGGGAAACGATTCAACCGGCAGACGCTCGAGGTGAAGTACCGCGGTTACTCGATCGCCGACGTGCTCGACATGCGCATCGACGAGTCGGTCGCCTTCTTTGAGAACTTCCCCACAATTGCCCGGCTGCTGAATTGCCTCCAGCAGGTCGGGCTGGGATATCTCACTTTGGGGCAGGCGTCGACGACCCTCTCCGGCGGCGAGTCACAACGGGTCAAATTGGCCGCAGAACTTGGCCGCGCCGATACCGGCAATACCCTCTACATCCTCGACGAACCCACGACCGGCCTCCATTTCGACGACGTGAGCAAGTTGCTTGAAGTCCTCTCCCGCCTGGTCGATCTCGGGAATACCGTGATCGTGATCGAGCACAACCTGGATGTGATCAAGACGGCCGACTGGCTTATCGACCTGGGGCCCGAAGGTGGTGAAGGCGGCGGCCGCGTCATGGCAACCGGCACCCCGGAAACGATTGCCGCATTGGACGACAACCATACCGGACGCTATCTGCGAACCGTACTGAACGGAGAAACCAGCCTTCCGTCCTGTGAACCGGGAGTCGCCGAATAGGAGGCGATCCTTCCCGGTTCCTGCCGCCCTACGTTAGTCGTCTCCGTCGAGCACGACGGGCACCGCCATCTGCCGTCCGTCGCGAACGATGTGGACGGTCACTTTGTCTCCCGGTTCATGACTTTCGACGGCTGCCAGAAGCTCTTCCACCGTCTTCACCGGTGTTCCGTCGACCCCCACAATCAGATCGGCGGCCGTACGATCCACCTCCGTGTACTCGAACACAATCGGGCCCTGACGCCGCTGGCGGCGCTCGAATTTCGGGCCGCGGAGACCGGCACGTTCGGCCGCACCCCCCTGCGCCAACTGAACGATGCGAAGTCCGTGTGGGGTTGGGGAGACACTCACGATTCCAATGTCCCCTCGCACGACCCGGCCGTTCTGGATCAACTGGGGCACGATTCGGGCGACCGTGTTGATGGGGATCGCGAAACCGATCCCCGCACTTTCCTGGGTCCGGCTGGCAATCGCCTGGTTGATGCCGATCATCCGGCCCGACGTGTCCAGAAGAGGGCCGCCGGAGTTGCCGGGGTTGATGTCGGCGTCGATCTGAATCATGTGTTCCATGCGGCGGTCTCGCATCGGACTGGGCAGTCGCCGATTCAGGCTGGCAATGATCCCCGTGCTCAACGTCCTCTCGAGCCCAAAGGGGTTGCCGATCGCATAGACTCGCTGCCCGACGAGGAGGTTGGACGAATCGCCGAAAACGACGGGAAAGAGCGACTCGCTGGGGGCCTTGATTTGAAGGACGGCCACATCGGTGTTCTGGTCGATTCCCAGCAGTTCCGCGTCGTAGGACGTTCCGTCGAAGAGCGTTACCTGGACTTGCCGGGCGTCTTCGATGACATGGAAGTTCGTGACGATGCGTCCCTGCTTGTCGATCACCACTCCGCTGCCGGCCCCCTCGGCGGGGACCTCAAACATGAAGAGCCCGTTCGTCTGCAGGCTCAACGTGCTGATGTTGACCACGCTACGGTTGACGGCCTCGTACACCCGGACGTGGACCAGTTCCTCCTCGGTCAAATCCTTGTGATCCGGCGCCGGCGGCGGCGCGGCCGGAACCAGAGAGGCGGGGGCCGACCGTGTCTGGCCGAGTTCCTGGGCAACGGTCATCCGGCCTGGCTCCGGCTCTCCCGTCACGTAGAGAGCCGCCGACGCACCGACTAAGGCCGACAGAACGCACAGAAGGAAAACCTGTCGCTGAACCATCTCTCTCGTCTCCCTCGTTTGAGCCACCGATCCTGGCTGTACGGGGCCATTGCTGGAACGGTTCAACTGTCGCAAAGTTCTCACGACTGGACAAGGGGCACCAACGCATGACAAACGTGCAAACCAGCGAACACGGAGGATGTGTGTTGGACTTTGCGGGCAGTCGCCGCCGAACCGGCAGATATTTCCCAGATCTCCAGGACTTCCTATCTTGTTCTGCGGCAGTGCCACAATGAGACCGACCTACGGGCAAGAATCTGGCAAAGTCGTGTCATAACCGGGCAGACCGGATCATGCGATTTACTTTCCCATAATTCCCGAAAAACCTCGTCTTCGCATTAGCGGCTGTTTAGCTAATGCCCCTAGATTTTCTGCTCCGATACGACAAACGAAACCTGTCGCAAACGCGAAAGTGATTTCGCAACATGCATACGAGATCCAGTCCAAGTCGTCGAGACATTCCTGGGAGGAATCAGATAATGAGGAGTTATTCTGTTCCGCAGCGTCTTTTGCACGCACTGTTCGGTGGATCGGCCATTTGGCTTGGGACCACCTTCTGTAGTCCGCTGGCAGCCATCGATTTTGAGCTGCCACTCACTCCGGCCAGCGCGCCGGAAGCTATGGTCGCCCCTGACCAGAGCCCGGAAGGATCCGTGGTTCCCGCGAGTTCCCTTGATATCGGTGCTGCCGACCACTGGGACACCGGACCGGTATGGGAGGACGGGCCCTGTGTGCAGGAATACGCATGCGAGGACCAATGCTGCGACGAGTACGCCTACGACAGCTTCGTCCCCGGCCAGGATGAAGAAGACGCCGCCCAACCGGAGACCCTCGTTGCCGAGGGCGAGGATGCCGATGGACTGGTCGACGTACCCGAAGACGCGGTCTACAGCAGTCTTGAAGACGAGGACAGCTACGAATTCGACGACTACGAGATGTACTATGGCTACGAGTACGACAACGCCGACCAACCGATGCAGGACCAGGTGACAGCCGACGAAACCGATGCCGAGGAGGTTTGGGTCGACGAATATGAGTACGAGTACGACTTCAATGACGATTGCGACCACGAAGACGAGTACGGCTGCGGCTACGAAGACGAGTATGACTACGAAGTGTATGACGACCTTGATATGGGCGGCATGGGACAGGCTTATGAGGCCGAAATGGCCGCCGACGAGATGACGGATTCGGCGGTCGAACCCTATGATTACGTCGATCCGATGAACCACTTCGGCCACGAATATGACGCGCCGTATGATTGGGAAGAGATGGAGTCTGAGGAGCCTGCCGATACCGATGTTGATCTTCTCGATGGTCAGCCGACCGAGTTGCTCAACGAAGCGGACTGCGACTTGATCCGGTCGCTCGAACGACTCGCGGGCAAACCGTCGGCCGTGCGGCGAAACTGCCTGAATGAGTACATCGAAGGCCTCGGTTTTCGTGCAATCGACTTTGCCTATCGATACGAGGATGCGGCCGATGCCGATGTGCTCACGCTGGCCGGCGACCTTCCCCGTGCGGCCGCGTTCCTTGCCGCGTACCGGCTGGTCGAGCAGGAGCGGATCGGCATGGACGACGCCGTCGTGCTCCTTGAAAAGGCCCTGCATGGGCTGAGCCTCGACTGGATCGAAGGGGTCAACGACATCGTGGCCGAGGATTCCGGGCCCGTCGCCTCACATCCAGTCGTTGAGGCGATGACGGTGGTTGCGAATCGGTCGATCGCCGGACTCAGTGCCCTGGCGGTCGCGGTTGGGGAACGACTTGCCCAAGTGCCGTGGGCGGAAATCTCGGATCGCCTCGGCGAAGTGCGGTCTGCATCCTTGTCGGCAGAAAGCGAGGACGACCTCACCTTCTGAGAGAGTGTCCGGCAGAAGACCGACGCCAGTCGCCCGAGGACGCATCCGCCGATGCCCCAGCCCGACTGAGCCAAACCCGGGCCCCCTGACCGCTTACTCTCGCAATCCGCAGGCCTGTCGGATTCTACTCCGGCAGGACTGTTGCTATATACCTTGTATAGGGGGTATGGGCCGGCATGATCCGTCGTCTTCAAGTCGTACAGACGGCCAATTTTGCGCAGACGTGAGATTTTCCTTGGCATCGCTTGCGGAGCTTGAGTAGAATGAACCCGTAGTATCGACAGACATTTTTTCCAGGTTCACACGGTCGCGGCCCCCGCAAGGGAAGCGAGCTGCGGGTTTTGTTGTGTGGTATTGGCAGGCTTGGAGTCGATGCCGACAGGTTTGTTTTCTGCGATCAGTCTATTAAGGACGGGCTGTCGCTGCGGAACACGACGGTCCTTGTCGCTTTTCTGCGCCGGAGTTCCCAAAGATGCCGAAGCATAGTGGTTTCCGATTGGCTCTTGTGTCGATGGTTGCGGCCCTGGCGGCCGGAATGACGTTGCCGGTTCTAGGCGCCGACCCGAGCGCTGGGCTGGCTCGACTCGACACGTTCGCACACGCGGACGGGGCGACGACCTATTTTGCCCTTAGTCTGAAAGCCGCGTTGCCCGCGCCCACTGAGGCCCACGACGTCGTCGTATTGTTCGACACGTCGGCCAGTCAGGCCGGTCAGATCCGGGCGGACGCCCTGGCTGCTCTTCAGGCCATGTTGGCCGGCCTTGGCGCAGAAACGCGGGTCCAGTTGACGGCTGTTGACGTCAACGCGGTGCCGATGAGCGAAGGTTTCGTTGCCCCCGCCGGCGACGAAATGGCCCGGGCTTTGGGGAAGCTCGACGGACGCGTCCCTCTCGGTGCCACCGACATGAAGAAGGCCCTTGAGGCTGCTGCAGCCGGTTTCGATGCGGATTCGACGCGGCCGAGATCGGTCGTCTATATCGGCGACGGGATCAGCGCCGCCAATTTCGTGGGAACCGGTGATTTCGAGGCAGCCGTCAGCCAGTTGGTCGACAAGCGCATCCCCGTCTCGGTCCATGCGATCGGTCCCAAGGTCGATTTGCCGATGCTTAATGCGCTGGCGGGCCGGACGGGCGGCCGCGTCATTGCCGATTGGGAGGAAGCGTTGCCTGAACAGATCGGTGCCGATCTTGCCGCCGCCGCTCAGGCCACCGTCGTTTGGCCCCAACAGGATCAGGTGGCTTTTCCCGGCGGTTTCGAGGTCTTCCCGATGACCATGCCCCCGTTGCGTGGCGACCGCGACACGGTGGTGATCGGCAAGTACGACGTTGCCCAAAAGGGGCCCTTTCAGGTGACGGCCACCGTCAATACGGCCGATGGCCCGAAGCCGCTTGAGTGGTCGGTTCATCCCGAGCCTGCCAACGACGACAACAACTACCTGCCGATTCTCGTCGACACGGCTCAACTCGACGGCGGATTGACCTTGCCGGTGGTCGGCTCGGAGAGCCTGGTTGCCGTTCGCAAGCATATCAACGCGGGCGGCGCCGCGCTCGGGCAACTGGGCGCTCAATTGCTTGCTGCCGGGGATCTCGACAAGGCGGAGATGCTGGCTCGGGATGCTCTCAAGAAAGATCCGGGCAACCCGGAGGCTGAGATGATTTTGGGCGCCGTCGCCAAAAAACGCGGCGGCGATGCCGGGGCCGGAGCTCTGAGCCTCGTCGGGGATGCGCCGGCGGCAGCCGGAGATGCCGATCCTTTGGCGGCCGCCGGTGGCCTCGTCTTTGAGGCCGAGGCCATGAACAAGGCTTTCCAGGAGAAGATCGAAGGCGAGACCCGGAACATCATCGACCAAGCCCGCCGAAATCTCGAAACCGATCCCGACGGATCGATCTACAACCTCAAGCAGCAGATTGAAAACGTCCGTCAACTCACGGATCTCAATCCGGATCGGGCCGATCAACTGCTCGACATGCTTCAAGCCGCCGTGCGTCAGGCACAGCAACGCAAGGCGATTCTCGAGAAGCGAAGTCAAGAACAGCAGGAGCAGCTCGCCATTGCGAGGGAGCGGGAGATTGTGCTGAGCGAAATCGAGCAGCGCGAGGACAAGATCAAGCAGCTCATGCGGCGTTTCAATTCGCTCATGGCGGAAGGCAAACATCGCTACGCAGAAGAGATGGCCGCCGGGGAGGTCCAGCGGCTGGAGCCGGACAACGTCGCGGGGATCGCGGGAACCCTCAACGCTCGAACGGCCGGGTACCTGGCCGACGCCAGGATGCTGAGAGTGAAACGCCAGAAGGGGGTTGTCGATACCCTCGCTCAAGTCGAGAAGGCGCACATCCCCTTCCCCGACGAACCCCCGATTACCTACCCGCCTGCCGACGTCTGGACGGAGTTGACCGAGCGCCGCCGAGATCGTTATCGCTCGATGGACTTGGCCCGTCCCGGTTCTGCGGAGAAGAGAATTCGCGCCGCCCTCGACGAATCGACGACGGTCGATTTCATCGATCAACCCTTGAGCGCTGCCGTCGACTGGTGGAAGGATTACCACAAGATCGAGATCCAGATCGATAACAAGGCTCTCGAAGATGTCAGCATGGACAGTTCCACCCCGATCACCAAGAGACTTGACGGAATTTCCCTCCGCTCCGCCCTGCGTCTCGTCCTCGGAGACCTGGACCTCACCTACGTGATCCGCGACGAAGTGATGATGATCACCACTCCCGAAGCGGCCCAGGAACAACTCACTACCAAGGTCTATCCGGTCGCCGACCTCGTGATTCCCCCGATGTCTGGAGGCATGGGAGGCATGGGTGGCATGATGGGTGGCATGGGTGGCATGGGAATGGGAGGTATGGGGATGATGGGAGGCATGGGAGGTATGGGAGGCATGGGAGGCATGGGCATGGGAGGAATGGGTGGCATGGGAGGTGGAATGTTCAACGTGCCCGACGATCCTCGCAATGAACTCGATCCTCGTCGTGCCTTGGATCCGCGCAACCGGTTCCTGCCGAAGCTGAATCAGTTGCCCGCCTTTCAGGCCTTCGCCGTCAAGGACGAGTTGAATCTGACTCCTGAGACGGTCTCGGCGCAGAAGACCGAGGCGCCGGAATTCACACCGATTGACCTCCAACTTCCCGCCGGGGTTGCACCGGCGGAGCACTGGAACAGCTATTTCGACAAGCATCGGCCCGAGCCGCAAGCGGTACGCCAGGCCGTCCGCGACCTGATGAAAGGGCAGCAATACGATTCGCTGGTGGCCTTCGTCGAGACGGCCTTGCGAAAGAGCGATCCGCAACCTTGGATGTATGAAGCCATGGCACTGGCCATGCAGGCCGGCGGATATCCGAAGGAGGATATCGAGCGAGCCGTTCTGTCGGCTGCCGATTTCTGCGAGAGCCCGGCCGAACTGTTGTTCCTGGGCGTCTACATGGATCGGCTTGGTTTGGATCAGCGGGCCCTGCAGATTTATCGCCAGGTCTCCCTGATCGAGCCGTCGAGCCCCGAACCCTACGTGCACGCGCTTCGTCTTGCCCAACGCATTAACGACGACGCGGGGATTCAATGGGCCACGGTGGGCATCTTGGGTCAGGCCTGGGAGTCCGACCGTCAGGAGGTATGGATGTCGGCCGTCCGGTCGGCCCGGACCATGCAGCAGAAACTGCGCGACGAGAACCGAATCAAGGAACTCGAAGCCTACGAAGCAGCGGTGAATGAGGCCTTGGTCCGCGACTGCGTGGTGAAGGTCAGTTGGACGGGTAATGCCGACGTCGACATGGTTATCGAGGAGCCCAGCGGCACGATCTGCTCGCATCGCACGCCGCGAACAACGGGCGGAGGCGTGATGGGGAGCGATACTTCGAGCCTGGCTGACGTGGGCAATTGTGTGGAAGTCTACGCCTGCCCGAAAGCGTTTTCCGGCAACTACCGCATGCTTCTTCGTCGTGTCTGGGGCGAAATGACTGCGGGCAAGGTCTCGGTGCAAGTTCACACGAATTACGGCACGAAAGGTCACCGGGTTGTGGAGAAGACGGTCGATATCGGCGACAAGGACGCGATGATCGTCTTTGACCTGAAGAACGGCAGACGCCGGGAATCGCTCACCGAGCGCCAGGTGGCCAATGCTGTGGCCGATCAATTGGCCCTGAACTCGCAGATCGTCACGCAACGACACGACGTACTTGCCCAGCAGATCGCCGGACAGTCGAACCTGGGATCGCTGTCTGATTTCTGGCAGTCGGGCGGCGGAGGCGGAGGCGGAGGGAATGCGGCTTTTCCATTCCTGGTTCATGCGGGCGGGGCCGTCGGTTACCAACCGGTAATCATGACCATTCCAGAAGGGGCCAGCTTGAGCGCCAGGGCTGTGGTTTCCGCCGATCGGCGATACGTCCGCGTTGACCAGTTGATGCCCTTCTTCTCCGGCATTGCTGAAGTGAATATTTTCAATATGGCGAGCGGTGCGAACACGCAAGGGCGTGGCGGAACCGGCGGCCAGGGCTTCTCTCAAATGGGAGGTATGGGTGGCATGGGAGGCATGGGAGGCGGCATGGGTGGCATGGGCATGGGAGGCATGGGAGGCATGGGGGGAATGGGGGGAATGGGAGGCATGGGGGGAATGGGAGGCATGGGGATGGGGTTTTAGTGGTCCGCTGGGTGAGGCGATCCTAGCGCACGTCAAGAGTCGACGATCATCGGGCTGGACTCGCTGACGCGGGTTCAGCCCTTGTTTCGTACCAGCCCGGGCAGAACATCGAGGTCCAGCGATTCGAAACAGCCCGCCCGAAAGCGTTCTACGGCAATCGCTCCCATCACGGCATTGTCGGTGCAAAGGTGCAGCGGCGCCGCATGGAGCGCGACTCCGTAGCGCTCGGCTTCTTCCCCCAATCGGGTTCTGAACCGCGAATTGGCCGCCACGCCGCCGCCTACACAGAGAGTGTTCAAGCCGGTCTTCTCCAATGCCAGCATTGCCTTGCCCACAAGGCAATCGACGACTGCCTCCTGAAACGAGGCCGCGAGATCGGCCACCTGCGTCTCATTCAAATGAATGTTGCCGAAATCCGGCTTGCCCGGACCGGCGATGGTGTAGCGAACCGCCGTCTTGAGGCCGCTGAAACTGAAGTCGAGTACCTCGCGGTCGCCGAGCAGAGATCGTGGAAAGCGATAGGCCTTGGGGTTCCCCGTTTCCGCCGCCTTCTGAATCGCCGGTCCGCCGGGATAGGGGAGGCCGAGCATGCTGGCGACCTTATCGAAGGCTTCGCCGGCTGCGTCGTCAATGGTGGAACCCAACAGGTCGAACTCTAGAGCGGTCCGGCACCGATACAGGCTGGAGTGCCCGCCGCTGACGATCATCCCGACGCACGGAAAGACCTCACATCCTGCCGAAATCCTGCACGCATAGACGTGGGCCTGCAGGTGGTTGATCGCAATCAGGGGCAGGTCGGCCGCCACACAGAGGGCCTTGGCGGCCACAAGTCCCACGAGAAGCGAGCCGGCAAGCCCTGGCGTATTTGCGACGGCCACGGCGTCGAGATCTGCAAGAGCGACGCCGCTGCGACGGAGAGTCTCGTCGATCACGGGCAGGATTCGCTCCAAATGGGCCCTGGATGCGATCTCCGGCACGACGCCGCCGTACATGTGGTGCAATTCGTCTTGCGATGCCACTACGGAACCGAGAACTTCCAGGTTGTCGCCGATGACGGCCGCCGCCGTCTCATCGCAAGTGGTTTCGATCGTGAGTATTCGCATGGGGGGACCGTTCGGGGCAAGACTGGCGGATAGGCCGGCTCAGTGATTCACCGCGGCCGCTGCCGGTCTGGCCGATTCATCTTGAACGGGCTTGGCCGTGGAACCCGGCGATTCCACGGGAACTCCCGCCAATTCAGCGTCTGTCGGTACCCCATCTCCCGGAGTTTTCGCCACCTGCTTGGAGAGTTGCTTCCGCAGGAAGTCCAACGCCATTCCCTGCTGGCGATCGACAAATCCGGACTCTTCGAGATTGCCTTCCGTGTTCCCTTCTATTGCCGTGCCGCCGGACTCGGCCGGAGGCGTGCCGCCTTCCGGCTTAGCCTTCAAGGCATCGCGGCTTCGACGATACCTCATCAACGCGCCCGTGTCCCGGTCGTTGAGGACCAGGTCATAACCGTCGTTCGGCTTGACTCCCCATTCGTCCTCGGCGGTGTCGCCGGGATGGCGATCGATGTTCTTTCCGTTGGGACGATGATAGCCCGCGGTGGTAAGCTTCAACGCGCTGTGTCCGCCCTCCATTTCGATGACGCGCTGCACGGATCCCTTCCCATAGGTGCGCTCGCCGATGACGACGGCACGCTGGTGGTCCTGAAGACACGCGGCAACGATCTCGCTGGCGCTGGCACTGTACCGATTGACGAGAACCGCGATTGGAAAGCCCTCGAACGTGCCCCGCTTCTTCGCCTCCCAGGTCTGCTCCTCCACATTTCGTCCGGCCGTACTCACGATCTTGCCTTCAGAAACGAACAAGTCGGCAACTTGAATCGCCGAACTCAGCAGGCCACCCGGGTTGAAACGCAGATCGAGGATCAAGCCGGCCAGGTTATCTTTCTTGAGCCCGTCGAGGACCTTTCGCAGGTCTTGCGCGGTGCTGTGGCCGAAACCGGTGACCCGCACGTATCCGATCCGCAGATCGTCGTCGAGCATGTAGTCCCATTGGCCGTTTTCGTCCCGCTCGTCGCCGAGAACCGTTTCCAACCGAATCACCTCGCGGGTCAGTGTGACGTCTTCCGTGTCTGGGTGTCCCGAATGCCTGATCTTCAAGGCCACCGAAGTTCCCGTCTCGCCCTTCATGAGTTCGATTGCCTCATCGAGTCGCAAGCCTTTGGTCGGTTTCCCGTCGATTTCGGCAATCCAGTCGCCGGCGATCAGGCCGGCTCGATAGGCGGGCGAGCCGATCAGTGGACTGATCACCGTGAGTTGGCCCCTCACGATGTCCACTTCGACACCAATTCCCCCGAACTGCTGAGAAACGGCGGTTCGAAAACCGCCCATATTTTCGGGGGCGACGTATCCGGAGTAATCGTCCAACTCCCGCAGGACTCCCCGAATCGCCGCCTCGACCAGCTTCCGCCGGTCAATGGGCTCCACGTAGTTCTGTTCAACCTGGTTGATCGTGTCGACGAGAAGCTTGTGAAGCTCGTAGTCCGTGGGAGCGTCGGGAACGAGAGGGTCCTCGCCAGCCGAACTCCACGCTGGCGAGAACTGGATGGAGAGAGCGACCGCAAGGAGAAAGTGCCATCGGGCCATGGGGAATCTCCAGCAAGGAGAGTCTTCCGAACGGGGGAGTGTCGAGTCTGTTCCGAGCAGGGACGGTTGGCGGTAGGAACCGAGATTTCCCGCAACGAACCGTACCAATTCAGTATATCTCCCCCCGAATGCCGGACAAGGCAAAGGTAGACATCCCACTTGATAGGGACGATTTAGACCGACTGCCACCCCAGCCGAACAACGAATCAGAAGTCGTACCAGAGCCCGATCCCAAACTGCTCTTCGTGCTGATTGAAGAACTGGTAGGCGTCCGTCTTCCCGTTGAAGTACTGGAATCCGAGACGTAGGAGATTGCCTCCCTCACCGCGCCGTTGCCAGCCGACCTGGGCCGTCAGGTTGCCGCCGAAGTTGACCTCTTCACGAATCCGGCCGTTCACGGCCAAGAACGGGGAGCCGGAGAACGAATCGGGGCGGATCCGGCTCCAGTCCACTCCAAACTGAAACTCCCAGGGTTTGCTGCCGCCCTTGTAATAGAATGCGTACCCGGCCTCGGCATAGGCCCTGAGACTCTCGACAATCCGCAGCCCCACCGCCCAGACCACCGTGTCGCGAACGTAGTTGACCGGAGCGTAACCCTGGTTCTCCAGGATGAAGTCGTCGCCCAGATGCGAACTCAGGTGATAATAGGCCAGCTTCGTCTCAAAACAGCCCCGTCGCACCGACAGGGGAACGCCGAAGCGGAAGTCGGTGCACATCATCTGCCGGTCCGAATCCAGATCCAGCCGAGGAAAAGCGGCTCCCTCCATATCAAGTTGCCAGCCGTACGGCAGATCGGGATCGTCGTCGCCATAGCGGGCAATTCCCACGTGCCCGCCCAAGGCGATGTCCCACAGCCATCCGTGGTCCTTCTCGTATGACCAGACGGCTCCCATACGAGACTCCCGACCCGAAGCCATGTACGCGGGAAAGGTGAGCGTGTCCGGTAACCACTGCCAGTACCAAGGAGAACGCTGCGCTGCGGTTCCCCATTGGGGCTGCGTCTGGCCGGGCATTTGAGGCGCGACGGGAGAGACTCCATACACCTCAGCCATCTGGCCCGGTTGTACCAGCAAAGGTGGTTTCTCGTCCCCAAACCAAACCACTTCGCCCTCTTGCGGAGGCTGCAACACCTGACCGGACGGGGCACCGGTTGCGGGCGTCGTGACTTGCCCGAGACACGCACACGGCGGCGCAATCATGAGGAACAGGATCCAGTTCAGAGCACGGACAGGTGTGGCGGAATGTCTCATCAGAATCCCCATCGGCGGAAACCGAGTCACGTCGAGTTCGGACGGCTAGATCGGGTCGCGAAGTGTAACGGTTTCCTCAATTTGTTGGCAGAGCGGATTCTGGATGATTGCGGTTATCTAGTCTTTGCAGAATTCCTGCCTTAGCATCCGGCGGTCCTCTGTTTTTGACGATCCAGTTTGTGCGGATCGATGAGCAGTCGATCCCACTACTGCTGGGTCACGTTTACAATAATTCTTGGAATCTGTCGAAAACACCGCCCCGTGCCGACAGGCTTCCTGACTCGGCGTTTTGGGGCTCAGAAGAGAACAAGGGTGAACAGATGGTCCTTCTCGAATTCAGTATGTACCCCCTCGGACAAGGGGAGAGCGTCAGCCGCTACGTGGCCCGAAGCCTCGAGATCGTTGAGGACAGCGGCCTTGACTACCGCTGCCACGCCATGGGAACGGTCGTCGAGGGCCCGTACGACGAAGTCATGGATGTTGTGCGAAGATGCTTCGAGCGGATGTCGGAGGACTGTAACCGTGTTGAGTGTGTCATCAAGATGGACTTTCGCCGCGGCCAGTCGGGAAGGTTAGCCGGGAAGGTCGCCAGCGTTGAAGAAAAGTTGGGTCGTGCGGTGAGGAAATAGCTTTCCCGCCGCCTCGTTTGCCGTATGGCGGGCGGAGCGACTATAATCGACCTCTTCGGTTGCATTTGGCATTCCCTGTGATGAGCAGGCCTCGCGCGATGAAGAAGCCTTTGACTCGTGATCTGCGCCGTTGCCTGGGGGCGACCAGCGTACTTTCGGAGCTGGGGGACCTGCGGGTCTACGATTGTGACGGGCTGACGATTGAGAAGCGTCTGCCCGACGCTGTCGTCTTTCCCGCGACCACCGAGCAGGTGGCGGAGGTCGTGCGAATTTGCAGCCGGCACGACGCGCCGATCGTCGCGCGCGGTGCGGGGACCAGTCTGGCCGGAGGCTGTCTGCCGATCGGCGGCGGTGTGGTCGTGATGCTCACCCGAATGAAAAGGATCATCGAGGTCAACGTTGCCGATCGGATGGCCTTGGTGGAGGCCGGGGTCCTCAACCTTCAACTGGCACGAGCGCTGACCGGTACGGGATTGCACTTCGCCCCGGATCCCTCCAGTCAGATCGCGTGTACGATTGGAGGCAATGTCGCCACCAACGCCGGCGGCCCGCACACGCTCAAGTACGGAGTCACGCTGAATCACGTTCTCGGCGTCGAAGCGGTGCTGGGAGACGGCACCGTCATGCAGCTCGGACCGCTTGGAGACCGGGCTGCGTTGGATCTGACCGGCGTGCTGGTGGGCAGTGAAGGCACGCTGGCGATCGTCACGCGCGTCTGGATCAGGTTGACGCCCAACCCCCAGGACTACCGAACGCTGCGTGTGACCTTCGATTCGCTCGACGACGCGTCCAATGCCATCAGCGACGTGATTGCTTCGGGGATCGTGCCCGCTGCGATGGAACTGATGGATCAGGGGATCCTCGCCGCGGTCGACGAGGCGTTCCAGTTCGGATTCCCTGCCGACGCCGAGGCCGTCGTCGTCATCGAATTGGACGGTCCCAGCGTGGGGCTCGACGAGCAACGGGATCGGATCACCGAGATCTGCAATCGCCACCAGGCTCGCGAGATTCTCCAAGCCAGCGACGCCCAGCAGCGGGCGCTGCTGTGGAAATGCCGCAAGATGGCCGTGGGGGCCGTGGGCAGGCTGAGTCCGAGCTATTGCATCCAGGACGGCGTCGTCCCCCGAACCAAGCTCCCTCATATCATTCGCCGCATCACGGAGATCAGCGCGAAGTATTCGATTCGCATCGTCAACGTGGCCCATGCGGGCGACGGAAACATCCATCCGATCCTGCTGTTCGACGAACGCGACGCCGATCAGGTTCAGCGGGCCCTGGCGGCCGGCAAAGAGTTGCTCGAAGATTGTATCCGCTGCGGCGGAAGCGTTACCGCCGAGCACGGCATCGGCATCGAGAAGATCAGCCTGATGGAATCCCTGTTCGCGCCCTACGACCTCAAGATGATGGAAAAGGTGCGTGACGCTTTCAATCCCGGCGGCGGGCTCGGCCTGGGCAAGGTCCTGCCTTCGCCGCACGCTCCCACCCTCCTTCATGCAGCGGTATCGATAGGCGATGTTTGACAGTATCTTCCCGGGCAGCGAAACCATCCAAGTTGCGCACCAGTCGGAGGTTGCCGAGGTCGTCGCTGCCGCGTATGCCCAGCAGCGACCCATTTATCCCGTCGGCGGCGCCACCAGTCTCGGACTTGGCGCGGTTGCCGGGAAACCGGGCACGGTCCTGCGTCTCGCCAAACTGAACCAACGGGTCGACTATCCGTCGCGCGACCTGACGATTACCGTCGAGGCAGGCATGAAGATGGCCGAACTTGCCAAGTGCCTGAGTGCCGAGCAGCAGCGCCTTCCCATCGACGTCGCCAGTGCCGAGTCGGCCACGGTGGGAGGAGTCGTGGCTGCCAACCTGTGCGGGCCGCGCCGGTATCGCTACGGAACCGTGCGAGACTACCTGCTGGGCTTGACCGTAGTCGATGGAACCGGCCAATCCTTCTCCACGGGCGGCCGTGTCGTCAAGAACGCCGCCGGCTACGACCTCACCCGTTTGATGATCGGATCGCTCGGCGCCCTGGGCGTGATCACCCAGGCCACGTTGATGGTGCGTCCCGTGCCGGAGATGTCGGCCTTTGTCGTCGTGCCGTTACCCTCTCTGGAAAAGGCCGAGTCGTTGCTTGCCTCCTTGCGGACCAGCGAGTTGGAGCCCGCCGCGCTGTCGCTCGTGGTCGGCGACCGTCTCGCCGACGACCCCGATCGCGGGGCCGCTGCCACGTTGTGGATTGGGCTCGAGAGCAGCGAAATCGAGGTTCGTTGGATGCTCGATCTCGCCTCGCGACTGTGCCGCGAACAAGGTCTGCCGGCCGTATTCATAGATGCGCCGGATCGCGTGGCATCCATTTGGCGGGGTCTCACGGAGCACGCCGCCGTGCGACCGGATCAGCGGGCCGCGACGCTCGCGGTCGAACTCACGGTCCTTCCGTCCCGAACCGTTGCCGCCGCGGTGCGCCTGCACCAGTTCGATCCGCAAGCCTCGCTCCTCTGCCAGGCCGGCAACGGCGTGATCCTCGCGTGGTTCTCGTGCAAGCCCGAGAATGCCGGCGAGCTTGTCACGAGGATCCGCAAGGCCGCCGAGGAACTTGGAGGCCGAGTTGTCGTGACCGACTTTCCTCCCGAGAGCCGCTTGGATCGGTCGACGATCTGGGGACCGCCCGGACCTGAAATCCGCGTGATGCAGCGGATCAAACGGCAGTTCGATCCCGAAGGGATCCTCAACCCGGGCCGATTCATCTTCGAATAGCCCGACACAAAGCTGATTCTCGCCATGAATTCAGAATCTCTGCCCATCACGAGCGACCGCAACGGCCGCACGACTCTCCAAGCCGCCGTCCGGCCTGAGCTGTTCCTCGAATGCGTCCACTGCGGTCTGTGTACCTCGTCTTGCCCCACTTTCACCGAGTTGGGGGACGAAAACGTCGGGCCTCGTGGGCGAATCTATCTGATGCGGATGATTACCGACGGCACGTTGGACGCGTTGCCGACGGTGCGGCATCATCTGGACCTGTGCCTCGATTGCCGGGCATGCGAATCGGCCTGCCCGTCCGGAGTCCACTATGGGCGGATCATCGAGCCCTTCCGGCTGGCCATGGAAGAAGAGAAGCACCGCGGGATTGCCGGCTGGGACTGGTTTCGCACGTTCGTCCTGTTCGGATTGTTTCCCTACGCCGGCCGAATCCGTTTGGCGATGAAGCCGGTCCGGCTCATGCAGCGTCTGGGGCTGTACGATCGGTTCGAGCGTCTGGGCCTGTTCAAACTGATTCCGGGCCGGCTGGGGCAGATGGCGACCCTCGTCAACCCGCCGGTCGACCAGGGGCCCAAGCTTCCGTCGTTCCTTCCGGCAATCGGTCGTCGGCGCGCTCGAGTTGCCTTCTTCGTCGGCTGCGTCGCGGACGCCATGTTCCGGCACACCCACTGGGCCACGCTTCGCGTCCTCCAGCAGAACGGTTGCGATATCCTGTTGCCGGAAGGACAAGGTTGTTGCGGGGCGATCCATTTCCACGCCGGCAGCAATTCCGGTGCTCGGCGTCTGGCGAACACCAACGTCGACGCCTTCCGCCTCGATGAAATCGATGCAATCATCGTCAACCATGCGGGCTGCGGGGCAATGCTCAAAGAATACGGCCTGCACTGGCAGGACGATCGCCGGGCCCAACGCCAGGAATTCTCGGAAAAGGTCCGCGACATAAACGAGTTTCTCGACCAACTGGGACCCGTGGCGCCGACCGGGGAAATCCGGGCCGTGGTGGCCTATCACGACGCCTGCCACCTGCGGCACGGGCAGCAAGTGATCGATCCGCCGCGAAAACTGATGGAGTTGATTCCCGGCCTGGAGCTGCGCGACCTGCCGGAATCGGAAGTCTGCTGCGGCTCGGCCGGTACCTACAACCTGAATCAGCCGGAGATGGCCGACCGGCTCATCTGCCGAAAAGTCGAGAACATTGTCAGTACCGGGGCACAGATTGTGCTGGCTTCGAATGCCGGTTGCCTGCTGCAGATCGGCCGCGAGATCCGCCGCCAACGGCTACCGATCGCCGTGCTCCATCCCATGGATCTACTCGACCTGAGCTATCGCGGCGAGCAGCCGGAGTTGCCGGGGCACAACGGCCGGTGAAGTGACTCGCTCACCCAATCGAACGCTCACCAAACGTGGCAATCTCCAGTTCGGTCAATCGCTCGACGACTTCTCGGGCGTGCCGAGGGCGGCGACAGGGGTTCTTCGACAGCATTTCGCGAACCAGGCGAGTGAGGCCGGCAGGTAGCGAGGGCGCGAATTGCCGAAGCTCCGGGGGTCGCCACGTGCGGTGTTGTTCAGCCAATTCGGCGAGCGTTCTGCCCTGGAAGGGGAGCCGGGCGGTGAGCATCTGAAAGAGAACGACCCCTAAGCTGTAAAGGTCGCTGCGAATATCGGCGGCCAGACGCGAGGTGACCAGTTCAGGTGCAGCATATTGATACGTGCCCATCATCGGGCGATCGACAACCGCCCCGTCTTCTCCCAGAGGCTGGGCAAAGCCCAGGTCGATCAGGGTGACATGCACCTCTGGTGAAACGATCAGGTTCGCCGGCTTCACATCTCCGTGGCGCCAACCCGCCGCTTCCATTGCCTGGAGCGCCTCTGCGACCTGCCGGGCAATCCACAACACATTAGGAAGATCGATCGAGCGGTGGCTTGCAAGGATCTGCGACAGGGTCTGCCCCGTGAGCCAAGGGGAGACCAGAAAATACGGTTTATGGACGGTACCCGCCGCGAGTACCGAAATCAAATGGGGGTGAGACACTTGTCGGGCGGCTCTCGCCTCAGAACGCAGCACCGCCACGATTTCCGGACGATCGCACCACGGTTCGCGCAGCACCTTGACGGCGTAGGCGGCTGACGACGGACTGCAGCGATCCGCCGGCCTGGCCCGATAGACCGAACTGTAGACGCCTTCTGCCACGCACCCGAGCAACTCCCATCCTTCCACAAGGCGCGGGCCGTCCGCCTTGGGATGGATGGCTCGGCGACGCCTGCCTGCTGGAACAAAGGAAATCTCCTGGCGCGTCGTCATTCAGGCCCCGTAGTCACTTGCTCTAGGAAACAACTGAGATCTCATGTCGAGGCCAACCGTGCAGAGGCCTCACATCAGCGCTCTTCGGATGTGCTGGGGTCTTGCCAAAGCAGGCCGGTCTCTCCCACTATCACCATCGGAACGGCAGTTCGTGCTCGTTCAGTGACCTTGCGGCAATACCGCCCCACCGGCAGCCATCGTGCACGAGGGTTCCGATTACGAAATATGGGAAGTCGTTGCGGCCATCGAGCGCGGCATTCGCGTTCCCCCTCGTCTCTATGATCTGGGCAAGGCCCCCTCCGAGTTGGCCGACCTCGCCTTGGAGAAGCCGGACATCCGCAACCGGCTCCTCGACGAACTCGATTGCTGGTCCAAAAAAGTCGAAAACGAGCGACTCCGAATCGGCGCCGGAAAGCCAGAGTAAGGTGACAAGCGGTGTCGCGAGTGGGTGCAGAGAATCTCCACTTGACCATCTGGCCACAAACTCCTATTGTCCCGCCCGCGACGTATTCTCCTTGCCGGCGGTCATCCTGCGCTTTCGCGGTTCGGACTTGCCAATCGGTATGCGCTCGCGTCCAGGGATGACGGAAGGCACTAGAGATGGAGCCTGGTGAAGAATGAAAACCGTATGGGCGTTTGGACTTAGCGCTGGTCTACTCCTCAGTGGATGCTCGGTGTGGAACCCGCTTGCCGTTCGTTCCCAGAGCCCGGATACGGAAGAGGCACCCGTGTCGACGACACGGCTGATCGGGGATCTGGCGGTGCCCTATGGTCTCCATCGGGTCGAGGTTTCTGCGATTGGGTTTGTGAGCGGACTAAAAGGAACGGGTGAGGACCCGCAGCCCTCCAACGAGCGGTCGGTGGTCATGCGAGAGATGCAGCGGCGAGGCATCGAAACGCCGAACGCCTTACTGGCCTCGCCGAACACCTCTTTGGTCAAGGTTCGCGGCTTCCTGCCTGCGGGAATTCAGAAGGGTGAGCGATTCGATCTCGAAGTCCGCGTGGTCGATCGCAGCGAGACGACCAGCCTGCGCGGGGGAACGCTCTGGACGGTGGATCTGAAGCAAATGGCCTTGATGGCCGACAATCGTATTCACGGCGGACATCTGCTGGCCACCGGAAAGGGGGCGATCCTGGTCGATCCGGTCCCCAAGGGAGCGAACAGCAGGGTCCTGTGGTGCCGCGGACGAATTCTCGGCGGCGGCATCGCCCACCAATCTCGGCCTCTCATGCTGGTCCTCAAGCCGGAACATCAATCGGTCCGCAATAGCGCTCGCATCGAGACGGTGATCAATCGCCGTTTCCACAGTTACGACCTGGGAAGCAAGATCGGCGTCGCCACGGCGAAGACGGATGAGGTTGTCGAGTTGATCGTCCACCCTAGTTACTACGGCAATGTGGAGCGATACCTGCGAGTGATTCGAAGCCTGCCGTTGAGCGAGACCGAGCGCGAGTGCTCGCAGCGCCTTGTGGCCCTGGAGAAGCAACTTCTCGATCCGATCTCATCCTCACGGGCCGCACTTCAATTGGAGGCGATCGGCATGCGGGGCGTCGAGGTCTTGAAGAAGGGGCTGAACTCCAACGACCCCGAGGTCCGTTTCTATTCGGCCGAATCCCTGGCCTACTTGGATGAGAGCGGCGTGGCCGAATATCTCGCCAAGGCGGCGGCGACCGAGCCAGCGTTCCGTGTGTTTGCGCTTGCGGCCCTGAGTGCCATGGAGGACTACGATTCCCAGGACCAACTCCGTGCTCTTCTCGACTCACCCAGCGCCGAGACTCGCTATGGTGCCTTTCGGGCTCTGACGGCTCGGCGCAGCCCCGACCCGTTGGTTCGCGGCCTTGATATGAACGGCGAGTTCAAACTGCACGTCCTGCCCACCTCCGGAAGTCCTATGGTGCACGTCGCACGCAGCAAACAGCCGGAAATCGTGCTGTTTGGCACCGACCAGATGCTCCAACTGCCGCTGAGTATTGAGGCGGGTAACGAAATCCTCGTCAACAGTACGGAAGACGGACATGTGGTGTTGGCCAAGTATGCCGTGGGTGAACCCGATCAGAGAAGAACCGTGAGCCCGCGCCTCGAAGAGGTGATCAAGGCTGTAGTTGATTTAGGGGGGGCATACCCCGACGTCGTTCAGGCGATCCAGGAAGCCAAGGCGGCGGGAGCATTGCCAAGCCGCCTCGAAGTCGACGCTCTTCCTGAAGCTGGAAGAACTTACGACCGCACGGCGAAGTCTGACGAGGAAGCCGGCGAGACGCATCTGCAGGCCAACAGCCCACTTCCGGATCTCTTCTCTGACTCGTCCGAGGGGGATACCTCCGGGTCTCAAGTGTCGACGAGTGAGCCCGCCGACGACGCTAAGAGCACGGAATCGAGCGAAGAATCTGAAGAGAAAACAGAGCCATCGAACTCCATTTTTGCTAAAATATTAGGTCCCCATCGCTCCTGATCGCAAAGTCGTGTCCCTGGGGGCCAATTCGGTGCTCGCCGAACGGCGTCGTTCCCCCGTTGTTGTCTCCCCCAATCCCCATCGACCATGCTCAAAGCCCTGGAGCTGATCGGATTCAAGAGCTTCGCCGGCAAGACCCGGTTCGAGTTCCCGCCGGGTATCACCGCCGTGGTGGGGCCGAACGGTTCGGGCAAATCGAACATCGTCGATGCCGTCAAGTGGGTCATGGGGGAACAGAGCGTCAAGAGCCTTCGCGGCAAGGAGATGGCCGACGTTATCTTCAACGGGTCGGGAACCCGCCGGCCGATGAACTCGGCCGAGATCACCTTGACCTTCGACAATTCCTCCCAGTTACTCGACGTCGACACCCCCGAAGTCCACATCACGCGCCGCGTCTATCGCAGCGGTGAAGGCGAGTATCTCATCAATCGCCAGCCTTGCCGGCTCCGCGATATCCGCGACCTGTTGGCCGGAACCGGGATGGGAACGCAGGCTTACAGCATTATCGAGCAGGGCAAGGTCGACGTGCTGCTGCAGGCTTCGGCTCGGGAACGCCGGGTGATCTTCGAAGAGGCCGCCGGCATCAGCCGCTTCAAGGCGAAGAAGGTCGAAGCCCTTCGCCGCCTCGATCGCGTGGAACAGAACCTTCTCCGGCTTTCCGACATCGTCGACGAGGTCGAAAACCGGCTGCGCAGCGTTCGAGCTCAGGCAGGCAAAGCTCGCCGCTATCGCGAATACACCAGCCGTTTACAGGAGCTTCGCACTCAGGTCGCCCTGGTCGATTGGCGACGCTTGACGGAAACGCTGACCCGTTTCGAGGATCAGATCGACACGCTGAGCGGCCAGCGAGACGCGGCGGTTGCCGAGGCCGAAGCGACCGAGGCTCAACTCCTCGAAGCCGAGACGCGAGCCGGGAGCATCCACGAAGAAATCCGCGCTGCCGAAGGGATAATCAGCACCAACCGCCAACGGATTGCGGGCCACGAGTCGATGATCGAGCACGAGCTCGACCGTTGCTGCGATCTGGAAGAAGAACTCGCTCAGCACCGCAAGCACGTGGCCGCCATGAGCCATCGCGCCGGCGACCTGGAACAGCAGTTCCGCGACACGGGATGTCACGTCGAAGAAGCCGAGCAGCAACACCGGCGGATCGCCCGCCAGTTCGCCGAGGGAGAGCGTGCGCTCACCGAGTTGATCGGTCGCCTCGATCAGGTCCGCAGCCAATCGCAGCAGTGCCGCACGGCCCTGATGGAGAAGATGCGGGCAACGGCGGTCTTGGGAAACCGAATCAGCGGCCTGGAAAGCCGCGTCGTGGCCACGGCCGAGGCCCGGTCCCGCTGCGACCGGCGGCTTGCCGAACTAAGAGAACAGGCGGACGGATTGCAGACCGAGGCTGCCGCCCTGGACCACCGACGCCGAGAACTCGAAACGAACGCGGCGGAGTGGCACGAGAAACTGGTGGCTGCCGAAGCACGCGTCGAGCAACTGTGCTCGGAATTGGAGGGGAGGCGTTCCGACCTGATTCGCCTTCGCCAACGCCGCAGCGCGGTCGCGGAGCGAGCCTCGGTCCTCGACGAGTTGGTCCGGCGTTACGAAGGCCTCAGTCCCGGAGTCAAAGAAGTCCTTCAGAAAGCCCGCGACGCCACTGCAGGGCCGTTCTGCCAGGTTCGAGGTTTGGTGGCCGATCTGTTTGATGTGAGCGTCGAGGCGGCCCATCTCGTCGAAGTCGCCCTCGGCGACAAGGCCCAGCACGTCGCGGTGGCCGGGGGGCGCGACCTGTTGGACTACCTCCAATCCGAAGCGGCCCAATTCTCCGGCCGCGTTGGATTCCTATGGCTTGGCGATGCCGACAAAGCTGTCCCGACCGAGCGACTCGACCTGGAACGGCGGGCGGGCGTGCTGGGACGTGCCGATCGGTTCGTGCAGACTTCGCCCGAGTATCGCCCCCTGGCGCGGCGTCTTCTCAGTCACATCTGGATCGTCGAACGACTCTCTCACGCCGTGGCCCTGGCACAGGCGGCCGGCCCGGGCACCGGCTTCGTCACCCTGAAGGGAGAAGTCCTCACGCCCGACGGCTCGCTGGTCGTGGGACCGCGGCAAGGTGCTGCAGGCCAGATCTCCCGCCGGAGCGAACTGCGATCCCTCAACCAGCAGGTCAAAGAACTCGACGGCCAGATCGAAGAGGCTGAAGCCTTTGCCGCCTCGCTCGATGCGCAGATCGCCGAGCAGCGCCGGCAGACGGCCGATCTGGCGGAGCATCACCGGGCCGCGGAGACGCAAGTCGTCGAGCACCGCCACGAAATCACCGCGAATCAGGAGCGGCTTCGGCAGATCGATCGGCAACTCGAGGATACCCGCCGTGAGCAGGAAACCGTGTCGCGAGGGCACGATGCGGCCCAGGAGTCCCTGGAGAAATGCCGGACCGAACTCCAGCAGGCGGAAGCCGACGTGGCCGATACGGAAAACCACATGGCTGCCCTGGGCGAGCAGATCGATCGTCTCGAAGCGGATCGAGCGGTCCGCAGCCGCGATACGACGGAGATCAAAGTCGCTCTCGCTAAGAGCGAGGAACGCCTTCGCAACCTTCGCACGCAAATGCAGCAACTCCTGGAAAGCAGGGAGGAACGACTGCGAGCCGTTGAGCAGAACCGGCAGCAGTTGCAGCAGAGCGTACAGAGGCTCGGGCTGACGCAGCGCAAGATCCTGCAGGCCGAGTCGGAAGTGGCAGAGCTGTACCTTCGCAAGGAGGAGTTCGAACGCCAGACCCTGGCTCTCATCGCGCAGCGCGAAACCATCCAGCAGGACCGCACGGCGTTGAAGTCGCAAGCTCAGCGCATTCGCAAGCAGGCCCAGAAGCTGGACGAACGGATCCATGCCGAGCAGCTCAAGGCCAACGAAGTCCGGCTGGAACGAGGAAGCCTTGCCGATCGCCTTCGCGAAGACTACCAGATCGAGCTGGCCGAGTTGGAACACAAGCCGACGGAGGAGGAACAGCACCAGCGCGAGGAGGTTCAGAACGAAATCGAGGAACTGCGGCGGAAGATCAGCAATCTCGGAAACGTGAACCTCGAAGCCCTTGAGGAACTGGAGCAACTGGAAAACCGCTTTGAGGCTCTGTCGACCCAGTTCAAGGACCTGTCGAGCGCGAAGAACTCCCTCCAGCGGATCATCGAGAAGATCAACGTCGACAGCCGGCGGCTGTTCTCGGAAACCCTCGAAACAGTGCGGGGGCACTTCCGCACGCTGTTCCGCGACGTTTTCGGCGGCGGCCAGGCGGATATCGTCGTCGAGGCGGACGAGGATATCCTGGAATGCGGGATCGAGATCATCGCCCGCCCGCCCGGCAAAGAGCCGCGCAGTATCTCACTCCTTAGCGGGGGTGAGAAGACGATGACCTGCGTGGCCCTGCTTCTGGCCCTCTTCCGTAGTCGTCCGAGTCCCTTCTGCATCCTCGACGAGGTCGATGCGGCCCTTGATGAGGCCAATATCGGCCGCTTCACCAACGTCCTCCGCGACTTCCTGTCGATGACCCAATTCATCATCGTCACCCATTCGAAGAAGACGATGACGTGTGCCGACACCCTCTACGGCGTCACCATGCAGGAATCGGGGGTCTCCAAGCCGGTTTCTGTGCGATTCGAGGACGTGAGCGAGGACGGCCACATTCTGGTCCCGCCGAAGGAGGAAGACGAGGCGGACGAGCAACAGGTTGACTCGGCCGACGACGAGACGCAGGCGGCGTGACCCGTTGGCGACAACCTGCACTAACTTGCTGTTTGGCAAGTTCTTTCTTTCTTTTCCAGTTTGCCGAATCGTCGCATCGATTGCTATCGTCTCGGCCGGCTTTTCTGCCAAGTTCACCGGGTTCGGTACGACCGACATGGCTGCCATCGTCGGTACGATCGGTGAAAGTTTCTAAAGTCAATGGCCTGATTCACTCGAAACTAATCATCGGATGGCTTCTCCCGCTGCACAGGCCAAGTGTGGCCTCAACCCGACAGCAGGGGAGCGGAGTATCGGGGGGGAACATGTCTGAAGGGCATCGCCTAAACGAGGTCGTCGGCCGCGTGCGGTCCGGATGCGCCTCTTCTGCAGGTTTCTCCAAGATTGTGGGACGGTTGCGGTCGCCCTACGTCCCGAGCCGGTGATTCTTGATGGGATGGTTGAAAGATGCCTTCCCTATTTTACGGATTTTCACTGACTTCCGGATGCCAGGGTTGCCGATGAAGTAAGTACGGCGCGGATCAGAGGGAGCTGAACCACAGCCAGAAACTGGAAGCGAGTAACGTTAGGCCCCGACCCAGCTGTTTGTAGATGGTCGATCGGTTTAGCAGCCGACACGAAGGAACGACCTACGACCGTTTGTCTGCAGGCATGGGGCTTGAAAGCCTCGGGCGACTCAGAGTCGCGCCGAAGGCACTACGAAACTTAGCGAGTGAGATATCGGAGAGCCTGCAATGAAGGTTTTCACTACAGGTCAGGTCGCCAAGATCTGCAAGGTGGCCCCGCGCACCGTGAGCAAGTGGTTCGACTCGGGACGTCTGAAGGGCTACCGGATTCCCGGTTCCCAGGACCGTCGCATTCCGCGAGAGTATCTGATCAAGTTCCTCAAGGAACACGGAATGCCCTTGGGCGATCTCGAAGACGAAGCGATGGCGAAGGTGCTCATCGTCGCTCAGGATCAGGTTCTCACCGAGAACCTGAAACGTGAGTTGCCGATGGAGCGATCGTTCAAAGTCGCCGTCGCCTCGAGCGGTTTCGATGCCGGAATCCAGGCGGAGAGCTTCCACCCGGATTGCATCATCGTGGACTTCTCGATCGGTCGAACCGAAGCTCTGCAGATCTGTCAGAACCTGCGCCGAAACAGCGAGTTTACCGAGGTGATCTTGATCGCCTTGCTGCCCGACGACGGAAGCTCCACGAGCTTCGATCGTTCGAGCATCAATGAAACGTTCAGGAAGCCATTCGATGCGGCCCTGCTCGCCGAACGGCTTCGCACGCTCATCGGAGCGAAGAAGGAACTCGTCTGATCGTTAGCGCGATCGGCCGTCGTTCCAAACGACAGCTTGGGGCTCTGGCAGAACGGAGGGTTTGCCTCGGAGATCGAGGGGCCCGACGAATCATCCTGCCAGCGGCTCAACAAAGGGGCGACTGAGAAACGGCGTCACCCATTGATCCGTCCCGTTTGCGGGAAAGACCAATGTGAGGGGGGGAACCTGGTGAGCTGTTTCTCAGTCGGCCCATAATCTCGACCCCAACAGCAAGCTAAGACCTTCATCCAAAATGAAGCTCGATGCGCCTGCTCGTTGGGCCTCAGATAGATCGCCGGCCCCAAATCAACCCGCCGCGGCAGACCCCCGCGGCGGATAGTTTTTCTTGACGTGGGAATAGACCCCGTCGAGAACTTTTCACTGGCGCACCGGCCGACCTCAGGGGGCACGTTCGCCCACCTCCGGGGGAAAACGGCGACGAGTCGCCGCCCTCCTTGGTTGCCTACCACGTCCCCATCCGCAGCAGCCGATAGGCCAGCAGCGTCTCGTTCTCCACGGCGATCGTGTCGTCCGTGCCGCTGTCCGTCGAGCGGGCGTAGACGTAGTCAAAGTACTTGATCCAGAGTTCGTAGCTGTTGCCCGTGTCGGTCAGGGAGCCCCCCTGGTACTTGTTCTCTTCCCAAAACGCCTCGTCGAACGTGTCGGCGCCGGGCGAATCGTACA